>CAVTUP010000001.1:0-393329 GCA_963737915.1 uncultured Acidobacteriaceae bacterium
ACTTCAATTTCTTGTTCCATTAGAGAATTCCCGCAACTGGTCAAGTGCTGATTGCCTTTCTTCGTCAAACTTCCCGTTGATGGCACGAGCGAGATCTTGCATTTGCTTGTCTCTCGCTTGGTCTTGTTGCTCTTTCCATTCAGTGAGGTCAAGAAATACAGATGCGAGAATCGTAGCCGCGAAGCAGGTCGAAACGGCAACGGCGGCCACATCAAACCGGCGAACTCGTTCGACCCGCATGACAAATGGAACTTCAAAAATGGGAATGCAGCGATCGCAAGCAAGATGGCGGCCGAAAGCCACAAGAACTCGGTGTTGGAAAATGCCTGGCTCTCGGCGCGGAATCTATCGTCACTCACCAGACCGCAGAGAATCCACGGTTTGGAGGTCAATAGGTTATCGCTCTCTGCTCCGCGCTTCATGCGGGGGTTGGCCTGCGCGAACGGTAGTTGCAACGGCTGCGAGTAGAGTCGATAAGTTGTACCCGCGATCGACACCTTCTCAAGCCTGCTTGATTCGGATAGCGAATCGAGTGCTATCACCTTATCCGCTTTTCCACGCTTTGCATCTCCTGACGCGTTTTCAAGTGCATTGATACGCGCCACACCAATGCCACGCTGCGTGGTCTGATAGATAACTGTACCGTCGGCTTGGGCAAGCACAACGATGTCAAAAGGGCAGCGCGATGAGATCCTATTGATCAACTTTTCCAGATCAGTACGAAGCACAAACCTCGGCAATTCTTTGCGCCTGAACGCGAGGTACAGGAAGTGCGTTCCCTCATCCGTTGCAACTGCGATTTTGGGCGGATCGCCGTAATCATCACCAACAATTTGTTTGCTGTCCTGGTATGAAAATTCTTCCAAATGCGAACTCTGATTCTTGAAGTAGGTTTTCAAGGATTCCCGTTCAACCCCGCGGCAGTTGCATTGTCCACCATCTTGTCGAAGGTGTTGATGGATTGGAAGATTTGATTGCTGAGTGTCTTGAGCGCACGGAAGTTTCGCTCATCCAGGTACGAACGCTCCCCGGGCAAAACGGAAAGGTTGTAGAACGCGATCGCGACCAGCAAGAGCAGCCCGATCACCGCCGGAATAATGAAGCGCCGCAATCGAACAAAGATTGACATGCCGCACCTCCACTACTAACTAAGGCGCAAATCACGACGGAAAGGGGACATGTTGTCTGATCGACCAGAGAGCAGTAGAACTTTGGGATAGATCGCTCTTTCGATGGTCCCGACTATGATGGAGACTTCGCCGAAAGCTCCACAGCAGAGAATCGGATCTTTTAGATTCAAATGCTTGCAAAACCTCATCGAGAGTTTTGAAAGTCGAAGGTAAAACCCCGCATGCAGCAAAGCGTTGCACGCGCGACCCAATGCTCGACGCGAGGAACGAAATGGCGAGGAGTATCGAATGTTGGAACTCAATGACCTCGATGTGACAATAGGTGTTCCGGCCGCGCTTCCCTTGGAGCGCCGCGCTATCGTCTCAGACCAAGTCGGTCTTCCCCGATTTCTTGGTCCTGACGGGTCGAAATCACTCTCGGTGCAGCCTGGACTGAGGCGAATATGCGCCCGAGATCCCCGAATGCGGTTCCGTTAGCGATCCAAAGGTTTGCTCATCCGGATTTCGCTCTGCAAAGACTAATCCCGTCGGAATCGACCGCTTCCCCGTACGGGAAGCGGTCTGAAATTCGACGTCTACGCGAATTGCTTCGTGTGCAATCACGTTCTTCCCTGCTTTGAGCGCATAGCGGGCTTCTACGCGAGCACCAATGTTGACCTCTATTTTTATTTGGAAGCGCGCGACGGAAAGGGGATCGCAGCTGACTAACCGCGGCCGATGAACGGCATTTTCGTCGCCATAACCGTGATGAACTGCACATTCGCTTCCAGAGGCAGACCGGCCATGTAAAGCACCGCCTCCGCCACGTGCTTCACATCCATCGTCGGCTCGGGCCGCATCTCGCCATCGGGTTGCAACGCTCCTTCTTCCACCTTCGCCATCATATCGGTGTGTGCGTTTCCGATATCAATCTGCCCGCAGGCAATATCGTGCTGTCGCCCATCCAGCGCAATGCTCCGGGTGAGCCCGGTGATGGCATGCTTAGTCGCGGTATAAGGCGCAGAATGGGGCCTGGGCACATGCGCCGAGATTGATCCATTGTTGATGATGCGCCCTCCGCGGGGCTGCTGCGACTTCATCATTCTGATCGCTTCCTGCGCGCACAGGAAGGCCGCGGTAAGATTCACGTTCACCACTTCGCTCCATTGCATGAAGCTCAGGTCCTCCATGGGAATCGCTGGCGCGCTCACCCCGGCATTGTTAAACAAGAGGTCCAGCCGTCCGAACGCTTGGCGTGTCTTCGAAAACAGTTGCTTCACCGAGTCGGGTTGACTCACATCCGTCGCCACCGCCAGCATGCGTGAGCCCATCCCATTCACCATTGCGGCTGTTTCTTCCAGGCGGGCCATGCGCCTTCCAGCCAGCACAACCGAATATCCGGCAGCCTGCAGGCCCAATGCGACGGCCCGACCGATGCCGCTGCCTGCGCCCGTAACCATCGCCACCTTGCCCCGGGTCCTGCCCGCTTCTTGATCCTCCATTTTCGTCTCCCGTTTCCGCCGGAGGTTTGGCTCTTCACCTCAAAGCGCTATCTCCATTCATAATGCATCCAGCGCCAATACGTATGGGGTTAGACCAGTCAACTCCGCCTGAGCGATGAAGAAAACCCGGGACAGGCTAAAGGGGACGTCGCCTGCAAAATCGCGTGCCTTAAGTCTCGACCAATTCATGAGAGACTCCTCTGCATCAGGTCCTCCAGAGGTTCCCCCGTACGGATCCTCCTCCCACGAGTCCAACTACAAACCGAAGCTATATACGGTTAGAAGCAGTCGTTGAAGACACAGCTGCCGACCTTATGCCCCTGCGAGCGTCTTAGCTTTCGCTTCAGCTGGAGCAATTACAGTCGCATCGAGCTTCGCTAGAAGCGCTTTCGCCGTGCCAGCAAAATCGCCTGCGAATCGTGAGATCGGTTCCTTCATAAGGAAGCGGTCGACTTACGTCATGCAGTAATCTATTGAACCGCAGAGACCAAGGTTGAGAAACAACTTCACGCTGACCGTATCTGGAAGGTAATCGCTCAAATTCGAAAGCAGCTTCTCAGGTGAGGTCAAGGCTTCTCGATTTCTAGGCTATTTCCACACAGTCTTCTGCCATGGAATAGTAGTTAATAATCTCCCCTTGAGTCGCCATTTCTCTGTTCAGCAGAGATTGTGGAACTTTGATCGATCCCTGTCGAGGTCAGATGTTCCTTCTTGGTAAATTGAGACTCGATATCCCCCGATCGTTCGTGGATGAAGAACATGCCGACACCATTTACATCTGTCTTGAGTCAGCAGTTCAACGCCTCTCCATGTTCTCGCCAATCAAGCCGTATGGGTTGCAGACGCTGAGGGCCTGATCAACAATCCGTTCTGACCTTTGCGCCGTCCAGTTCGTCAGAGCATCTCACCGCCTGGTCAAAATCTGCTTTTCTCAGCGCCATGTGTGGCACAGACTACCCTTGCTTGGAGATGACAAGTGAGAAGAAACATGGCTTTGCTACTTGCCACCGCAGTTTCCGCTGGTGGTTTCACTCTCTGGGCGCAAGTAGACGATACAGCTCCATTTCCCAAGGAATTCCGCAAGTGGGCGCACGTCAAGAGTGTGCTGGTGGGGCCCCAAAGCGCCGCTTTTCCTACCGAAGGGGGAATCCACCATATTTACGCAAACGAGAAAGCTCTTGAAGGCTATATGACTGGCAAGTTTCCTGACGGCTCGGTGATCGTCTATGACTTGCTTGAAACCAAGGAGATTGCGGGCAACACCATAGAAGGGCCAACACGCCGCGTTGATGTCATGGTGAAGCAGAGCGAGCTGTATCTCACAACCACAGGTTGGGGATTTATGAGTTTCCCAGGTGGCAACCCGGCCTATGGGAAGTTAACCGCCGAGCGACAAGCGGCCTGTGCCGCCTGCCACGCCAAGCGAATCGACCATGATTCCGTTTTCAGCGAATTCCGCAAATGAAACTGACTTAATGATTGAACGGCCCCGAATGCCGTCGGGAAAAAGCTCTGACTCGACCGGAACCCAAATCCCGGAATCCGCCCCGATGGTTCCCTGTGATTCTCCAACGTGATGCCGCAAGGAAGAATCAACATGGTATCGCCTAGCTTGATGCGTATTTTTCCCTGTTAGCAGGGAAGTGATTCTGGAGACGGGTTCGCGGAAGACTCCATCCACCGCCAGTGATTCAACTAACTTAATTATCAATAGCCTACGTTGATTGAATTCCCCCGATTGCGGGGGCTATTTTCAAATCTTCCACCAGAGAATTTCGCCGCGTAGTTAATCTCCCCTTGAGTCGCCCATTTGCCTGATCCCCGCCAGCGCTTGAAATTCGTTTCATGGAAAATCGAGATTCGATATTTCCCACAATCGCCCCAAGCGCGGAATTTCTCTACGATCCACGCTGCCAGATCAGCGCATGAGTCATTCAAAGCCAGAACTCTGCGATTTGGTCGACTGTCAACTGAACCAACATCGCATCGACTAACCTCAAGTCTGTTTGTCCAGGCTTTTCGCGCTTGTATCCTTCTCTGCGACCAGCCACGCCGCATCACCCTCTGCCCCTTCCGCAAACCGTTTGTTTCCGGCCTTCAGCACCTCCGCGTCTGCCACCTTCTTCAGCGGGGTGTAGCGGGGATGATGCGATTCCTTGTAGGGGTCATTGCGCGCGGAGTTATAGCAGCAAATCATCGACCAGCGCGGTTTGTCTGACTTGTTCTGATCGCTCCGATGCAACAAGTTCGCATGAAAGAACAGAGCATCCCCCGGCTCCATCTCAATGTGGACGAGTTCCAGACGTTCCAGGCACTGCGTCACTCTCTCCATATCCGCACCTGCCTGGTCGCCGGTCAGCACATGATCCACTCTCCCCATTTTGTGAGAGCCGCGAATTACCTGGAGGCAGCCGTTTTCCCTAGTAGCCTTATCCACCGCGATCGAGGCACTCGTCAGATTCGGAAACAGGACTCCGTTCTGATACCAATAGCCGTAGTCTTGGTGCCATGTCCATGCCCCACCAATCTTGGCGTCTTTCATAATCATCTTTGAGTGGTAGTGGTAAACCTCGCCGCCCAATATTTGCTCAGCGCACCCAACAAGCGATTCACTTCGCGCAATCATCCCGTAAATCGTCTCGGTCGGGTGATTCCACAGGGACAAGCGAACGGTCCCTCCTTCTCCATCTGCCCTTCCAAACGAGTGCTGGTCAAGCACACGGTCTTCCCGGGCTGACCTGCCTAACATCTCCACCTCTTCCGGGTCCAGCATGCTCCGCACCAGCAAGTACCCGTCTTCCTCGTACGCTTTCAACTGGTTTTCGGTCAGCCGATTCGAGTTCATATACCCTCCGTTCGACAGCTGCTTTCACTAAGGATTGTCTACCCCTGTTGAGGTAGACGCTCTGTAACTAACATGCTGTTAGCTCGGAATCCGGGGCTTTGGACCGCCGTCCACTTTTCTTAATCAGCCAACGGCTTTGCTGGTCTTTGCCGCCGCACCTGCCCAGTGGTTCTCCATTTCCTCTAGCGACTTGTTCCGGGTTTCCGGCACATACAGCCAGGTAAAAATCCCCTGCCCCAAGGCCATCACAGCCAGAAAACCAAACGTCGTTGCCTTGCCAATCACGTGAAACGCCAACGGAAAGAGAAGCACCACAAACGCATTCGCAATCCACTGCGTCAACACCGGAAACGTCATCGCCAAGCCGCGCATGTCATTCGGGAAAATCTCCGGCACCAGGGTCCAGAAGACCGGTCCAATGCATGAGGCAAAAAAAGCAATGTAGGTCAGAATCAGCGCCAGCACCACGGCGCCATGAAAGTTGTCGGTCAATACAGCAACCACCAGGGAAACCAGCGAGACCGTCATACCGAATGACCCAACAATATAGAGCGGCCTGCGCCCATACCTGTCGATTACCCAGAACGAAACAAGGGTGAATAGAAACTCCGTAACGCCCACGATGAATGTCGAAGCCAGGGCATTGTCGATCTTCCATCCGGCCGATTGAAAAATTGCAGGAGCGTAATCAATGATGGTATTGATGCCTGAGACGTGAATCAGGATCGCCAGTACCACGCTGACCGCGAGCGCACGTCTCACGCCAGGCCGCAAAAGGCCGCGCCAGCTTCGAGTTTCCCCCGTCAGGCTGGTCCGGATCTCTGCCAGTTGCACTTGCGCATTGGCGCCACCCCCAATCCGTTCCAATACCGCAAAAGCGTCGTGCTCTCTTCCTTTCATCGCCAGAAACCGCGGCGTTTCGGGAGCCATGGCGACAAATAGAAAAAACACCGCGGACGGCACAACTCCGGTCAGAAACATCCATCGCCAATTATTCGCGCCCATGTTTCTCAACAGATAGTTCAGCCCAAACGAAATCAGAATCCCGACGATAATTGACGCCTGGTACATCGTTCCAAGACGACCGCGCATTGCAGGCGGAGAAACCTCTGCCACATACATAGGCGATAGCAGCGAAACCCCACCCACCGCGAGCCCTGCCAGAAACCGGGATGTCACAAGAGCTGTAAAATTCGGAGATAAAGCCGTCGCAATCGACGTTCCTGCAAATAGCAATGCGATCAGCAGGAGCAGCTTCTTGCGGCCCAGGCGGTCTGTCAGTTTCCCCGCGACAATGCATCCAAGCGCACAACCAAACAACAGAGAACTGAACGCCCAGCCCAATCCCAGGTCGCTCAAAGCAAATTCCTTCGCAAGATAGGGCCCCGCGCCGGTGATGATAGCGATGTCGAATCCAAAGAGCAGGCCGCCTAAGGCCGCCGTACATCCCAGAAAAATCACATAACCCAATTTTCCAGATTCGCTCACTCAGGAACACTACTCGATTCGTCCACAATCCGTGAAGCTTTGCAAATTCACAAACGTGACAGAACCCTCCACGGGAGCCGGATCCAAATAGCCGTCCTCACGCCAACGAATGTATGGTCGGGAAGCAAGTGAATTCCTCTTCTGTCACCTGCCAGTAAGGCATAAACTTCTGGCCGGAATTGCCGCGGACAGTAAAGTGCAAGGGGGAGCCTTCAATCGGCTCCAGGTGATTGGCTAAATGTTCTGCATCACGCCCGCTGTCGACAGAGATGTCAACATGCGAGGAGCCCACGGCGGCGAGAAGGATAGGGCCGTACTCGACGGAGTATCTAGTTTTGCCCGCAATTTGATCGGCCCCTACATAGCGATTTACCCGTAAAGCCGCCGGAAGGGTGAATTCGATGGTGTCGCCGTTAGACCATTCCCGCTTGATAGCCAGATATGTTCCTGGCTCGCCTTTACCCACAGGCTTGCCATTGACCGATATTTCCATCTCCCTGGCCGCCCAGGAAGGTACCCGTATCCGCAGGTTGGCCAGCGTGGGGATCGTTGTCTTTACTGAACCGTAAACCGCTGTTTCAAAAGGAAAGCGCGTGTTTATTATCAGTTCCATTGGCTGCGCTCCCTGCTGCCAGCGAATCGTCGACGGCTCGTAGAGATGCACATACAATCCGTCCGGTGCGATCGAATAAATGTGTTCCGGAAGAGAACCGAGCAGCCGCGTTCCCTGTCCTTCACAACATGTATTTTCGTGCGTCGCCTTCTCCTTTTTGCCTTCCAATATGGCGTGGTAGCGGAAGCCAGTCCCGCCATCCTGGTTGGCGATGCCCACGTTGTAGATTGATTTTTCAATCTCAGTTGCAAAGCGCTCATCGTCGGGGTTCAGCAATTGGAATCGCTGGCTTAGGAAGACCCAGAAGCTGTTCCCGCATAGTTCTCCGAGCTTCTGCCGGAGATAGTTGCTATCCGGAGGATCCTTCTCGAACTCAATGATGGAGATGCTCCCGCCCGCCTGTTGCCAGTGGGCGCGATAGAGTTCCCAGGCACCCGACACGGCATCATGATAAAGCGGGTCGCCCGTAATGAGATACAAGTCCAGGTAGGCCTCGAGATTGGTCAGCAGATAACAGTGAGGGCGATCATATGGATACTGCCAGACTTGTTCTTTCTCGCGCTTTGCCAGACCTTTTAGCCAGGCATCTTCCTGATAGTAGCGCTGGATCACCTGTGCGTCGGCCGGCTTACCCAGCGGGCTCGTGCCAACGCGTGTATTGGCAATCATGCCCTGGCCTCCCTGAATTGCGCCGCGGAGCATGTCGGGCAGAAATGGCTGCTGGTTAAACCAGTCGTAGTAGCCGCGCAACAGCGGCAAAGCTTTGTCGTTGCCGCTGTATGCCGCTTCAAGCAATCCGTGCGTAAGCCATGCGCGTGTGTAGGCAGCGCGCTCGGAGTAGAAGATCGTATCTTCCGGATAAGCCATGATGTAACCGTTGGGCAGACGGCACTCTTCGATGCCATCGACTACCACATTGACTCGGCGGCGCAGTTCGGGGTTATCTATCCAGCACAGCGTGTTTCCCGCGCCCATCAGGAAGCGCCCGGCATTGGATCCGGCAAGATCCTCTTCCCAGAAGACCTGCGAGCCTGTGGGTTTGAAGTTCTTGATCTTTCCAGTCCGCTCGTAGAACTGCCGCAAGAGATCGTCTGTCGAGTATGAAGCCAGCAGATACTCGATGTTGTTCTGCATTGCGGTCTGGAACAAACCCCCATTGAGAGTCACTCCAGTTTTTGGCGCACGAGCCCTATACTTCGCCGGCTTCCAAGTCGAAGGATCGGTGACATAGCGAGGATTGTCGCGGCGAATTTCCTCTCCGTCCTGGCGGGGCGGACGCGTCAATTGAGCGAGAAGTTCGGTGTTCCCGTATTCATGATCGGCAGTGACCGAGCGCCCTACCGCAACGTCGTGGGAGCCGGAAAGCACGGCGATCCTGGCAAGGGTAAGCGTGTAGTCGGGGCTGTCTTTCAGCTCCGAGCCCGAAGGAAGATTCTCGGACGGAGCCGCCTTGACAGCGCGGAGGCGCGTTGCCGTTAACCTTACAAAGCGTCCGTGGGCCCCGGAAGCGGCGTATTGAGTGATGTTATCTTTGGGATCCGGAAAGTCCGACTGCGAGAGATCGGCAATGGTGAGAGGGGCGCTGAAGTTCGCATCGTCCGCGGCCTCAATCCGGAATCGAAGCGGAAAGCCTTCGCCCGCATAATACTGATCGCGTCCCGGATACATGCGTTCAGATGCGGGAAACAACTGGATGGCATCAATAGGAATGCTCTTGCCCAGATCCACCTGGACCCAGGTTGTGACTTCAGGATTCGTAACCACCCTCGAACGATATGCCCGATACGTCGTGGCAGGTGTTGCCGCCATTCTCGACCCGGTAAGATAGGTGTCCAACCGCACTGGCTCGGCGGCGAACAACGACTCAATTGGCCCGATTGTCCCGCTCATCGCAAGCCCTGCGCCAACGTAAGTGGAACTGAGAAGAAAGTCGCGTCGCGTCACGCTCATAGGTCTGTTCCTATCGCTCCCTGGTGATTTGCTCGCTCGAACTGAACGGTCTTCCTGCATCGAAGCATTCTATTCGGGCGAACTGCCTGCCGGACACTGGGAAGTCTGTGGCAAGTAAGGGCCAGCGGATTCCGCCTATACTCGTCTACAGCCCGGAACCCAAATAGGACATCCAGGAAAAATCAATGAATCACGAAATCGCCTTTGAGATGGCTTCGTCCAGCGTGCGGTACGGCGCGGGCGTTACGCGCGAGGTTGGAATGGATCTCGCGGACCTTGGAATTCGTCATGCCCTGGTGATCACTGATCCGCTCCTGCGGCGCATGCGTCCTGTCCAGACGGTACTCGAATCGCTGGAGGCGAATCGCATCGCCAGCACTCTCTTTGACCGTGTGCGGGTCGAGCCTAGCGACGAATCGTTTCTGGATGCGATCGGCTTTGCCAACCAGTGCGACTACGATGCGATTGTTGCGGTGGGCGGCGGCTCCACGATTGACACGGCCAAGGCAGTGAATCTCTACACCACCTATCCACCTGAAGATTTTCTCGACTACGTGAATCCGCCCATCGGCAAGGGCTTACCGGTGCCGGGTCCTCTGAAGCCGTTAATTGCGATTCCCACGACGGCGGGCACGGGCAGCGAAACCACCGGCGTCGCGATCTTCGATTTGAGCAAGATGCGCGCCAAGACCGGCATTGCCAGCCGTCGGCTCAAACCCACCCTGGGACTGCTCGATCCCGAGAATACCCGCACGATGCCGGCGCAAGTGGCCGCCGCGACTGGCCTGGACGTGCTGAGTCACGCCATCGAATCGTATACCGCGTTGCCATACTCGGATCGCCCGCTGCCGGATCGCCCGCTGGCGCGGCCGGCGTATCAGGGATCGAATCCGATCAGTGATGTGTGGTCGTTGCAGGCCTTGCGCATGGTCGCACGGTACCTGGTACGAGCGGTAGAAGATCCTTCTGACCTTGAGGCCCGCGCCAATATGCTTTTGGCTTCAACCTACGCGGGAATTGGTTTCGGCAATGCGGGTGTACACCTGCCGCACGGAATGTCGTACCCCGTGTCGGGCATGGCGACGAGCTATTTCGCGCCTGGATATCCCGGCGATCACGCAATGGTGCCGCACGGATATTCCGTGGTGCTGAATGCTCCATCGGTCTTTCGCTTCACGGCCAGTGCGAATCCGCAGCGACACTTGGAAGCCGCAGCGGCGCTGGGCGCCGATGTATCGGGCGTGCTTCCCGCAGATGCGGGAAACGTGCTCGCAGACCGAATCACCTGGTTCATTGCGCGGCTGAAACTGCCCAACGGATTGCGCGCGCTGGGCTACACGTCATCTGATATTCCCGCTTTGGTCGAAGGCACTCTGCCGCAACATCGCGTCACGAAACTCTCGCCCCGTCCGGCCGGGCCTGAGGAACTTAGCCGCCTGTTCGAAGGCGCGCTCGTTGCATATTGACCACTCGCCGCGGTTCATCGCGTCCCTGGAATGCAGGCGTTGTGTCCGCCGGTCATTTTCGCCAGGGTTGCAGTTCGCCCGGCTCGCCCCAGCTCGGAATTGGGCTTTGCAAGCCATCCTTAATCCAGAGAAATTGGCCGTTCACGTCCGCGGCGTCACCACTCATCAAGGCCGAGACGAGATCTGCTGCCTTTTCGGGATCATCGCCCCCCGTTTCCTGTACCCAATTTGCCCATTTGATATATGCGTCAGCGACATTACCCAGACGCTCCGACGCCGCTTTGATGTCTGCCCACATATCGGTCTTTACATCTCCCGGATGGATGACGTTTGCTGTGACTCCTGTTCCCTCCAACTCAGATGCCAGGTGACGCGTGAACTGATTGAGGGCAGCCTTGCTTGTGCCATATGCACTGTTCACAGGGCCGGGGTGGTGCAACGCCGCGGCGGAGGTTACATTCACGATGCGGCCCCATCCACTATCTATCATTCCCCCGACAAATGCCCTGCATGTGAGGTATGGACCGATCAGGTTGACCTTGATTGTTTCGATCCAAGCGTCCTGATCACCGTCTTTGACGAGATCAACCGGACCAAAGACGCCCGCAGCGTTAACGAGAATGGATGGAGTTCCCAAGCCACGCTCGATCACCTCCTTGGTTCCCTTGACGGATTCGGCGTCTCCGAGATCGACAGGCACAACCAGGGCGCACGTTCCCACGGTCGAGATCTCCTGTCGGGTCTGTTCAAGGCCTGCTTCGCTGCGTGCGAGCAAAGCCAACATCGCGCCGTGCTGAGAAAGCCGTACGGCAATACGCCGGCCCAGGCCGCGGCTGGCGCCCGTGACTATCGCGATCTTTCCGCTTAGATCGTTCACGTGGAAGCTCCTCGTTCGGTTTCAGGTCTTGCGAGAACATCACCCGACCGTCCTGCCCTGCGACCGCGCCTCCATTATCGGCTTCTCGTCGGGGGCAGTTCAGGGCTCAAGCAGGTTAGTACGATGCAGGCTCCTCTCCTGTCCGCTTTCGGCACAGCACCGCCCGCTAGCGAACAGCGTCGACCGCGTCTCTCGTCCATCCTCGCCCACCGGATCGCGGCCGCGACCGTACTTCGCAATCCCACCGCGTGGCCTGCACTTCTCAAATACCGTTCCGCTTCTCCCCAGCACCCGGTTCTGCGATTGGCCCCGAACATGCTTTCTCTCAAGCCATGGCACCAATCCCCAATTCACCTCCGGAGAACTTCATGGCCCTGCGATCCCTTCGTCAACTCCTCGTCGTCTTTCTGTTCACCGGTACACTGTGGGCGGCCACCGATCCCTTCGCAGGGACCTGGAAGCTGAACCCCGCAAAAAGCAAGCTCACCGACCAGATGAAGGTCGAAGCAGCCGGCCCCAACAAATACACCTTCATCTTTTCTGGCGACAACAAAGAGAGCATCGTCGCCGACGGCACCGATCAGGCCGGCATCTTTGGCACCACCTTCGCCGTCACTGTCCTGTCTCCCAATCAATGGAAGCTCGTGCGCAAGACCGACGGCCACATGACCATTTCTGCCATCTGGAATCTCTCCTCCGACGGCAACACCCTCACCGACAACTTCACCGGCTATCGGGCTGACGGCTCCACGAGCAATCTTGTCTACAAGTACAAGCGAACTGCTGGCACGTCGGGCTTTGCCGGAACCTGGGAGAGCACGGCTGAGCAGGTCAACTCCGTCTACGAAATGCAACTTGAAACCTTCGCCGACGACGGTCTCTCGTTTATCAATCCGGCCCAGAAGATGACCAGGAACATAAAGTTTGATGGCAAAGACTATGCAGCGGAGGGCCCCAATCTGCCGGCGGGTTATGCCACGTCCGGCCGGCGTTTGAGCGATCACGCCGTCGAACTGACAGACAAGATCGACGGCAAGGTTCTGGACACACAGCAGGCTGAGGTGTCATCGGACGGCAAGACTCTCACGATCACCACACACATTCCCGGCCAGGCGAAGCCCAACATCCAGGTCTTCGAACGCCAGTGAGGCGACAGTCGGAAACGTTTACGCCACAAGATGTCATGTTTCATATTCCGGGCGACAAGCGCCGCGAAGCGGCAGAGCGGCTGGTTCTTATGGCAATAGAGGGGGCCCGCTGCACTTTGCCTGGACGCGGTGTCGGCAATGAATCGCGGCCGAGCCACTCCAACATGATGCGATTCGACTCCTCGGGGTTCTCCTCGAATACAGAGTGGCCGCAGCCAGGGAGCACGATAAGTTCTGAGGCGCGCAGTTTACGCTTCAGATGGATGGCGGAGCTCAGACTGACAGTGCAATCGCGATCGCCCCACACTAGTAGTATCGGGATCCTCTTCACTCGTCGGATCGCCGCTTTGAGCTTGACCATCTCGGCGTACCAGCAGCGAATAATGCAGAGCACATGGCGCAAAGTATCGGGATTTCGTAGGCCAGTGACAATCTCCTGCATACATCTATCGACAACGCGGTCGGGGCCTCCATACATCCCTCCGAGAGCGACGCGCTGAACTCGGTGTTGGAAGATAGGGCAGCATTCTTGCGAGAAGCCCTCCCCATCGGGTGCCGTAGATGCGCACCATAATGTCGCTTGAGCGACTGTAGGGGTTGGCAGGTGCGAAAAGAATAAGCTTGCGCACACGCGCAGGCCGCAGCGCCGCAAGCATCAGCGCGACAGCACCACCATGTGAATGGGCGACAATATCGGCCTCAGCGAGATTGAGCGCGTCCATGATCGACACGATGCGGTTGGCAGTGGCCGAAAGCCCGGCATCCAATCCCGCGACCCGTTGTGATTTACCCATGTTCACCAAGTCGATAGCGTAAACGCCGCCTTCCTTGGCGAGGGCGCCAATGTTATTCCGCCAGTTTTCGCTTGAACCAACCAATCCATGGATGAGCAGGATCGGTCTGCCACTTCCGGCACGGAGATAGTGCACGCGGGCGCCGGCCACATCAATGAATGCCTCTTCGTATTTCGGCGGCGGAGCCTCTTGCTTCATGGCAAGACTCCTTTCTTGCAAGTCCCCATATCCCGCGCGACTACTTATTGCTTCTGTTCGAGGCCCATTCCTGTAAGTGACCAAAACTGCGACAGCGAATATTGGATGTCTAAAAACCCGGAAACGTGATCTGGGGTTTTCGAGATTGTTGCGTCAACCGGACTGGAGCCAGCGGGGGTGTTCGTGCAGGTTACGAAGGCGACTTAGCACTGGAGAGGCTGGAAAGCGCGGGTGTCGTGCCGTAATAAGTTCCGCTATAGCTGCCGCCGTGATCGTCAGGTTCAACGGAGAGCTCGGCCACTGTCCGTTGTCGTTTGTAATCGTGTAGTCCCCAGGCAAAGCCCTGTATACACTCGCTACGATCGTTGATTTTGATACAGCAATATTGTTCCGGCCACCTATCGAAAACGGGGGCAGAACACGAAAGCCCTCGTAACGGCGCAACAGGCTGGGTCGGCGGCAGAAAGACGCCTTGGCCAGAGCATGGCGAGATCGCCGGGGCGCCATTCTTAGTGAGGCTTGCCGCAGCTTCAAACTGAGGCATCGCCTCGTGAATTTTCTGATTAGGCTCAAGAACCTAGGCTCGCTTGTGTTCGATCGATCTCAAAATCTCCTTCAGCTTTCGGTGCGCTTCCTGGTCCTGAGGTGAGCTTTGTGGATTGATGAAGCTGTTCTCGCCATGGCGGATGCCGTTCGTTACGTCCGAATCGCACGCAAGCAATCTGTTCGGGTAGTTGTCGATATACTCGGAGTCCTTCAGAAAGATCGCAACAAAATCATTCCACTCATCATCCTTTTGCGAGCCCACGAAGGATTCCAATAAGACAACGCCATAACCATTCTTGCGCCCCCAATTCTGAAGAGCGATACCGCTATCCGGATAAAACCTCCAGCAATCAACCGGATGGCGATGAAAAGCCCCGTTGGACGGCGCATTCAGGTAGAAGATTCCGTGCGGCTTCAGGATCCTGAGGATTTCATTGAAAGAAAGCCAGAAGAACTCAGCGTGTTCAAAACAAGATGAACTGATGCAGATATCTACCGTATCCGTCTTAAGCGGAAGAGCATATGGATCGTCGATGACGACGTCAACTCCTTTTCCCTCGGCCACATCGAGACCAATATATTCGTTGCCAGGTGGCGCGACCGATCGCAGCGAACCATTGATATCCTGTGACCCGATCTCGACTATGGTTAGACCGTGGGCTCCAGAGGCATAGAGCTCGAAGAATTTCCTTCCATATTCCATTGCAGATCCATGCATATGTTGGCCTCTCTAACTTGAGTCTGAATCTGACCCATATTCTCTGGATGCCTATGCTAGTATTTGCACCTTAAGGAGCATCTTGCTCTCGCCAACGATGACCTTTGCAAGCTGACTGAGTTCTTCCTCTGATCTCAACTCATCAGGTGGGGTTTAGAACGATGCATCTCGCAATCTGCGCCATTTTCAAGAATGAAGCGCCATACCTGCGTGAATGGATCGAGTTTCACCGGCTGGTGGGGGTCGAACAGTTTCATCTTTATCAGAACCGGTCAGACGACGGCTATCAGTCCGTGCTGCAGCCGTATATTCAGGAGGGTCTGGTTCAGGTCACCGAATGGCCAGAGCTGCCTCCATGCCAGATTCAGGCCTACCAGCATTTCATTTCGCTTCATAAGGGCAAGCCTTGGTGCGTAGCCTTTCTCGATTGCGATGAGTTTCTCTTTTCGCCTTGCCACGCCACGATAGGCGAAGCGCTCGAATCCATCGCATCACAGGATTGGGGAGCGATCGGCGTTAACTGGATGTGCTTCGGTGCCTCGAGGCAGGAAGAGGCGACGTCTAGACCAGTTATCGAGCGTTTCACCTTGCGTCCTTCGAATGACTTTCCGCCGAACAAGCATATCAAGAGCATTGTTCGCATGGATCGAGTTCAATCGGCCGGACCCAACTCACACCAATTCAATACGAGAGGCGGGACCTTTAGTGAATTGGGCCACCGGCTCACGGGCGCGTTCACAACGCATCCCACGCACTCCCGGTTGCGGATCAACCATTACCACACTAAATCTCGAGAGGAGTATATGCGCCGCATCGCGAGGGGCAACGCGGATGGAGCAGCATCCCGGTCGCCCTCCGAGTTCGAGACCCTTCAGGCAGTTGAGGTCGACGACCGAACTATCTGGCACTTCCTGCCGGAACTCAAGCGACGAATCGAACAGAGACATGCCACCAAGGCTGCCTCTGACTCAGTCCCATTGTCGCCCTACTCTCCGTACTGCTCCGCGGTCGATGGCTCGCGCGGCCAATTGCCTCGCGATTTTGCGTCGTTCCGGAATTATCACGAGGGCGAAACAATGCTTGTGTGCGGCTGCGGGACTTCGCTCCGGAACATCGTATCCCCGGAAAGATTTCCCACCATAGGAGTAAATGACGTCGGCCGGCTTTTCGATCCCGATTACCTCGTGGTCATTAACCCGCGCAACCAGTTCTCGGGCGATCGTTTCCGGTACGTCGAAGCGAGCAATGCCCAGGCCGTCTTCACCCAACTTGACCTTGGCATTCAACACCCAAATGTTGTTCGGTTCCATCTGGGAAAGCGTGGTGGTACTGACGTGGGCAACGCCCGCACCCTGCCCTATACGCGGAATTCGCCCTATGTGGCACTTTGCCTGGCGATTTACATGGGAGCGAAGCGCGTCGGTTTGATTGGCGTCGATTTCACTGAACATCATTTCTTCGCTGCGACTGGGCGTCATCCCCTCGCAGGCGAACTCCATCAGATCGACAACGAATATGGAGCTCTTGCACAAAGCTGCAGACAGCGCGGAGTCGAGATCCTCAACCTCAGCGTGGACAGCCGCCTGACGGCATTTCCGAAGATGTCTCCGGAGCGGTTTGTCCGCTCTTCGCTCGTATCAGCGCAGGCCGCGTCTGCATTGCGCGGCAAGAAAGTGTTTTTCGTCAACTATAGGTTTCTCTCCTGCGGTGAGGTTTTTTCCCAAGGTCTGCGGAACGCCGCCGAGGATCTTGGAATCAAGGCCTCTTCTGCCCTCTGGGACGATCCCGATCTCCCCGCCAAGCTTGAAGATTTCGGGCCTGATCTTCACTTTGTCGTTCACGGACGCAACTATAGTCAGCGGTGGAAGAGCTCGCTTCACAAGGGCCTGCGGTCTGCGGTGTGGCTCCTTGACGAGCCGTATGAGGTTGATGACACCGGCCGCTTCTCAAATCTCTTCGATACCACCTTCGTCTGCGACCCCGGCACAATTCACCGCCACAAGAACGCGCATTTCCTCCCCGTCTGCTATGACCCAGCGAACTACTGGTATCATCCGGGGTCGCGGGAACATCGCGTAGGATTTGTCGGTGGAGGCAATCCTGCCCGCGAACAGATGCTTGCGGAGCTTGCTCGTCGCGGACTGCTCTCCTATGCGATCGGCGGTCCATGGCGGACGCCGGAAGTGCGCCGCCTTTCTCCCGCACAGAACATTCCCGCGATTGAGACCGCGAACCTGTACAGGCAGACACAAATTGTCGTAAACGTCTTTCGGACCGCACACCACTTCAACCGTGAACACATACCAGCTGCTTCCATGAATCCCCGCATTTATGAGGCGCTCGCATGCGGCTGCATCGTGGTCTCGGAGCGACGCCCCGAGATCGAGCAGTTGTGCCCCGAAATGCCGGTGTTCGACAGTCCGGACGAGATGGCTTGCATCATCGAGGAGCTTCTTGCCGACCCTGCTCGTTTTGCGCGAATTAGGAAAGCCTGTATTCGCCGGCTAACTGGCCATACCTACGCACACCGACTTTACACAGCCGTTATGGCGGCGACCGAAGAACCAACTGCGCACACGTGGGTCGCATCATCGGCTGTGACGTTTCCGGTAACTGGACCAATGCAGCCGTCGCATTCTCCGCAAACGATTGCTCCACGCACGTATCTGCTTCCAGATTGGGAAGTGGAAAATTCGTGCGTAGAGATAAATGGCGATGTGTTGACTTTCCGGGCGTGCAAACCTGCAACGCCGGGCAGTGAGGAGGGACTGATCGGAACCACAGAACTTGCCGGCGCTCTGCTGTCCTTTGAAGTGCAGACAGAGCGTGGCGCCACTTTTGTCGCCAAGGTCCATCAACTCGAGCAGCGCAACCAGGCCTCAAATTCGTATCACCTGATGATCAAGGACGGGAATGCATACGTTGCCCGCCACAACCAGATATTCCAGTCAATCGGATTTGAGGCGAATCTCTGGCACTCCGTCGTGATGATCTGTAACAACGGGACACTGGATGTTGAGGTCGATGGCAAGAACGAGTGCCGAATCCAGGACAGCGCTCTCAGCTCCGGCTACTGTTTTCTCGGCATCAAGTCTGGCGTTGCAAGGGTGCGCGGAATCAAGGTCACGGCGCTTGCGCCGGATGAGGCGACCGCCAGGAAATCGACGAGTGATCTGCAACAGGAACAGGTGAATGACCGAATTCCTGTCTTCGATGTTCTCTATGATTCCGGGACAGATTCTGACTTCGCTCACGAGCCCGCCGTCAGTATCATCACGACGGTCTATGACCGCGTGTCGTGTCTTGAGGCCTGCCTCCAATCTGTCCGGGCGCTCACATTTGAAAGTTACGAGCACATCCTTGTGGGCGACGCACCGCCGTTGCCGACTATTAACCAGCTTCGCGACATGATCGAATCGAACTACGCCGGACGTCAAAGGCTGCGTTTTGTCTCACTGCGAACGCGCGCAAACGACTGGGGAATCAGTCCAGCCTCTGCCGGACTCTCCCTTGCGGCAGGTAAGTATGTCTGTTTTCTGTCAGACGATAACGGCTACGAGCCGGAGCACTTCGAGCGGCTCGTGTCGGCGCTTGACGCGGACCCTGGCCTCGGTTTTGCTTATAGCGGCTGTCTCTATGACGGCCGTGTGACATTGAACCACGCACCGCCCTCCTATGGCCGGATCGATCTTGGACAACCCTTATTTCGCCGCGAGCTTTTCGAGCGCCATTTCGACGGCAGGCTGCCATTCCGGGAGCTCGCCTGGGACTGGAAAATGATCCAGCACTTTCTGCAGAACCGCGTGCGCTGGAAGCACATTGCAGAGGCGACGTTCATCTTTCGGCTGGCAAAATATCCCCATCTCATGCCAGCGGCAAGGCAGACGCAACGGACCCGCGTTCCGGTCTGAACGATTTTTTTCTTTTCCACGAGATTCGGGGATTTTTTATTGCCCAAATCATGACAATGCGTGGTATATCCATTGGGTACCTTCCAGCTTCAAATGGAAGGCCCTGCACGAACCGGCGGACCTGCCCCTGTTTCCAGCAATGTTGAAATAGCGGCTCGCTATCCTCAGAACAACGTATTGCACAGAATTCAGCCCGGAAGCCACGCAGTCATTCCCCCCGCTTGAGGACGGCGCCGTATGAGTTCTCCTGGTCCGCTTGGTCTTTACGACTTGCTCGCTCCGCAGTTCTTGCTGGGCTTCACATTCCCCAAGCATGTCGATGAATATCTCTCTCTGCTCTCGGTATCCGACTTCCAGTCCACCAGTGATGAAGAATCCATTCTATATACAGGAACAGTCTATTTCCCCTCGGCTCCCGGGCAGCCACCAGTGCTGCCGCAGCACAAGGATCCAAGTGGAGCCATCTTCGACTTCCATGACGTGAACTTCCGGTTCCGGCTTCTGATCCCGCGCGCCGGGGCTAACTTCATCAACACCGCCGTCAACGATATTCCTTCACTGGTTTTCCCTCCGTCACTCCAGCCTCTTAAAGACAACCTCTTCGGCTCTTCGGGTTCGCCTTCAGGTCCAAGTGACTCCCCTGGAATCGCATTCGAGCTCGATCTGCTTGTGAATCTGTTCACCTTTCATCTTGGCCCGGATTGGCTGCCGGCGATCCAGAATCCCGATTTCACCATTTCGCCCAATCCCGGCTCTCCCCCTAAGACCGACGTTAGAGTCCTGCTGCCGCAGATACTTCTGCGATACACGAAGACTCAGGATCCCGAGTCGGCGGGAAAATTCCAGCTTGCAGCATGGGGAGATCCGGGCTTCGACGCCCCGAACGACCTCTCCGAAGGCCAGCTGGCAACGATGGATCCACCACTGGCGATCCATTCTTCCGGACGGGTTGCCTTCGGTGTCGACACCATCGTGCTCGATCTGAGCGACAACGGAACTCCCCCGGAAATCCTTCAGTACTTTGGCACCGACGAAAGCTTTGAGGGCGTTTACATCAAGGCGATCCAGGTCTATTACACCGACAAGGATAAGGACCTCGCGCTCAACTTCGCGGTCCGTGACGCCCTCATCTCTTTTTCGGGCGATATCTGGCTTGAGGCGGAGCTCGATCTTATTCGCGATGCCTTCACAGTGAACGTCACTGCCTATGACGGTTCGAAGTCTCTGACAGTCAATCCTGGCTCACAGCTCAGCCCCTCACTCTTTCATGGCGGATCGCTGACCATGCCTTCAGACGGTGTTCTTTATCTGCAGGTCGCCGGAGGTGTTCCACCCTACAAGGAATCGGTCGTGTTCAGCCCGGGACCGGTCTCTCCACCAGCTGCGGGTGGACAACAACTCTGGGATGATGCGCAGCGGCTGGCACTGCCTCCTGCGCCGTCCCCGGGGCCGCAAGAGACTGGATCTCTGCTGATTACGGTCACGGACTCCACGCAACCTACGCCCCAGAAGTATGTCAACAATCTCAGCTTCACGGTAACGGAATCGAATGGTTCGACCGGCACACCACCCGCGCCTCCAGCACCGCCGTCCAATCCGAAACCCAAGACGGTGCGCCGACTCAGCGTTCGCCTGCGCCTTGAGAAGACGACCATCGTGCTCGCGGAGGTCTCGGGAGAGGTAGATTTCGGGTCGCAGATGCAATCAGCCGTTCCCGGCGGATCACCTCCAAGTTCCACCAACTCCCTCGGGATTACCAACACTCCCGCAGCATCCACGGTGGCCAGCCCGCCGAGCGGGATTGTTGACTTCACGCTCAACGTCACCTACGACATCGCCAGCGGCAACTTGACTGAGACACTTAGCCTCGGTGCAGCACCGGCTGACATCAATGGCCTGTTGCAGATGACTAATCCCAGCGATAGCACACTCAAGGACATCCTGGGAGCGATCCTCATCTTCACACCAATCCTCAGCGCAGCCACCTCCGCGCTCGACCCCGCCGATGCGGGGCAGTGGAGCGAGATTGCGATCGATCTCGGCGTTCCCGTGCTGATCGGCTCACTCGGCATCATCCGCACCACGGGCGTGACTCTGTTTGGCGGGTCACTGCAACTGCGCGAAAACATTCCCGCCGGCAAATTCTCGAATGCTTCGCTCACGTTCGATTACGAAGTGGATTTCGGCATCGAGATTGATCTTCTGCACATCAAGTCCACCAAGCCTCTGAAGGTCCGTTACAAGGCCGTGGGCGTGAGCCTTCACTTCGGGCATCCAGTCAACTTCCAGATTGTGCTGGATACCAGCAAGGGCTATTCGCTCGATCTCAGCGATCCAGGACTGTTCAATTTGCCTGGAGCCCTGGGCGATTTGCTCAAGATTGCGGGAGCGAGGATCGCGCGCTTCAATCCCCTCACACTCGAGGTCGATATCGAGATCAAGGCCGACCTAGGCATCATCACGGTCGACAAGTTCAAGGTGAAGGTGGCACTCGACGGCTCCAGTGCGCCAACCATTGTGCCCTCGGGCATCAAGCTAAACATCCCTGAAACGATCACCGGCAGTGGCCTGGTGAATATCACCGACGGCGGTTTTGACGGGACGCTTGACCTCACCATCTGCAGCATCGGCCTCCGCATGGTGGCCTCAGTCGGCGTTCACCATATTTCCCAGGGTTCGCGTGAGGCGACAGCATTCTTCTTCGGCTTCGAGGTGGATTTCCCATCTCCGATCACCCTTGGCACGACCGGGCTTTCGCTATTCGGAGTTTTCGGCCTCTTTGGCATGCACTACGATCGCGTGCTTGCGGCTCCCATTCCCGGCGATGCAGTGGGCCCGGATCTCCGCTGGCTCATGGGCACAAAAGGCCAGCCATATCTGATCAGCAGTCTGGATGGAACCACGCAATTCTGGGCACCGAAGATCGACAATTGGGCTTTCGGGCTCGGCGCAATTCTTGGCAGCTCCGACGGGTATCTGATCAATATGCGTGGCATGCTCCTGCTGGAGCTTCCCGGTCCGCGCATCATCATCACCGTCAATCTGAAGATCATTGAAGATCTGCCCGGAGATTCGCCCGACTCGATGGACACCACCGAGCTAGATGTCGGCATCATCGGCATTCTCGATATCGACATCGGCGCGGGACAGATCACCCTTGGAGTCATGCTCGACTTCGAGATCAAGGAGTTGCTGTCGGTCCAGATACCGATTCAGCTTTACTACGACTGGAACGATTCTTCGTCCTGGCATTTCTGGATTGGAACGATTCAGGCGCCGGCAAGCGCGAAGATTCTTGGGATTGTTCGCGGCGGCGGCTATTTCATGATCGGAGGCCAGGCGATCCAGCCGTTTCCACCTGGCTCAAATACCGCGCTTCCTGGTGTCGCGGTGGCCATGGGCATCTCAGCGTCGGTCATTTGGGGCAGTGAATCGGCCGGAATCTATCTCAAGGTCGCAGCGTCGGCCGACTTCGGCGTTTCGTTTTCACCTACTCTCTTCATCCTCGGAGACGTTCACCTTGAAGGATCGCTGCATCTGCTCATCGTGAATGTCGGAGCGACAGGCGACTTTGAGTTGAAGGCGCCTGATCCCGTCTTCATGAAAGTGCACATTTGCGGTTCGGTCGATTTCTTCTTTTTCAGCATCTCGGCTTGCGTCGACTTTACGATCGGCGACGACTTTATTCCACTGCCACCCCCACCGCTTATCTCGAATCTCTACTTGCAGAGCTTCGCCCCGGTCATCGCGCAAGGCCAGGGTGTCCGGCCCATTGACGCGAGTCTCGGTAACGCGGTCGTTCTTGGCGGGAATACTCCGCTTCCGATAGTGCCCATCAATACGGTGCCCGTAATTCAGATGCTCTACGGTGTCGATGTCTCGTCGGTAACGACGACATTCACTCAACCACTTCCGACGTGTCCCACGTATCCCGGCACGCCGGGAGTTACTCTCGGTGGCGAACGATTCGCGCAGTACCAAATCACCAGCCTCACAATCTCGCCGCCGCTTCCAACTGGATTCCCTGTGCCACCTGTGGCATGGCGGCCCAACAAGCCCTCGAGCGATACTTCGCAGACGCAGGTGGACCTGGCGCTCTTCAGCCGTAACCCAAACGTCACGAACAGCGCACTCGAACGCTCAGACCAATTCACCAACCTTCTCACGGCGACCTGGGGAGACACGTGTGCCGTAATCGCGCCTGCCGCATGCGTCTTCTGGGCTTTCTGCGGACAGCGGATTGGCCCTTCGCCGAATGGCTGGCTGCTAATTGGGATCCCATGGCCCGATCCGCCGAACACCACTCGCCTGACACCGGTACCCACTCAGATGCAAGTCACGCAACCGACGCTCAGTGCCGCGGATGCGCTGTTGCTCAGCCTGGGCCTGCCCTTGAACGGCCAGGGGCTTGCTCCCGCGCAAGTCATTGGCTTTGGTATTTCGACTCCAAGCCGGCGGCTGCCGTGTTTGCGCGCAGTAGAACTTCCCGAGTTGGTCACTCTCGGTTTCCAAACCGGTCCCGGCGCAGGCCTCTTGACAGGCTTTCCCGGTGAAAGCGCGGCCGCTGCGAAGAAGCACGCCCTGCAACTTGCTACTCAAAACCGCTGGCTCCGTTTCCAGACCGGCGCCTCACAGCGCATTCGCGTACTTCTTACGCTGGATGCCGTTCTCTTCAAGCATATGCACGACCCGGCTAACGCTGGCTGGGTGGCAATTCAGGAGTTGGATACCACGGGATCGTTGGTGGCTGTGCATCCGCTGATGGCCCTCAACCCGACGGAGATCACCACAGCCAACGCGACCACGGCGCTGCCCTCGACGTGGACGGCGACGACAAGTCCCTGGCGTGCCGACGTTACAAACATCCTTGAGATCCTGCTCGGGCAGCCGGTCACGAACACATTGTTTATCGAGTTCAAGCCCAAAGAGACGACCACGACCATCGAAGTCATTATCACGTCACCCCCGTCATTCAAGGGGGAAGTCTTTGTTGGCGCAATTGAATCGTGCCCAACGAGCGAATTCATCCGCTTCCAGAACGGCGTCGAGATTCAGGAGAGCACGATCGAAGCGATCAATACCTATCTCGATGGCGGAACACCTGTGCCGCTGCTCGAGCCGGATACCGTCTACACTCTCACGGTTTCGTATGACGTAGTCGACACCGAACCCGGCTCCAGCAGCACCACTACGACAAGCAACACGCAGGCTTACCAGTTCAAGACTGACAACCAACCGCCAGCTGCTCTCGATCCGTACGTGCTGTGCAGTTCGCCTGCACAGGGCGACACGTACGCCTTCTACGAGGATCCATTGGACATTGTCTTCAACGACAACTCGGTGTTCTCGCTCTTCGAGGCATATAATACCAGCTGACTTATTCTCTGCATGCAGCAGACGGGCTGCCTGAGGGTTCGCCGGCCGGTTCCAGCCTCACCGGATCGCCTTCTCCGCTTCAGGCGATCAATGGGATCGGCACTGCAACATATGACGCGATGCTTCAGTTGGCAATGCAACTGCAATGTCTGGGCGGCTCCCTGACTCAGTACCAGAATCAGTTGTTCACCGCTCCTGTCTTCCTGCGCCCGCTCATGGGCTACACCTTCGACCTGATTACCAACCCGGCAGCGCCGGCGAACAGCAGCACCGGTTCACCAGGATCTGCTGCCACGCCTCTCTTCCGGCGAAATTTCTCCACCGGCAGATACCCGCACATGCATACGCTGGCTGCTGCTCTTGGCTCTGTGACGGTCACCCACCGGCCGCTGACATCGGCGTTGGCATTCCCAACCACCGGTGGCGCTCAGGTTATGAAGGATGCAGATATTCAACAAGGATTCCTGAATGCTGGGGAACAGGCACTCCCCGCCCCGGCGGGAAACTCCATCGTGATCTACTGGCTGGCATCGCAGGGAGGCTATGTGCCGCACGCAATCCTCCTTGACGCGATCGAGCCGCTCTGGCGATATCGTTCCGAGCCTGGCTTCACCACGCCGATTCCGTCGGATCCGTCGTTCAAGATCGTAACAATCAATCCGGTCGCGTCTCTCGAAGTCACCGAGGCGCCCGGATCGCCTGTCGCCTCGACGATCGGCAGTTTCATTGCTTCGCCCAGCGGCACTCGGACTATCGCAATGTTCGTCGGAGGCTTCGCGCCTCCGGCATCAGGAGAGTTGGTCACTCTGCAATTGCATCGACCTGCCAGTTCCGTCTACGGCAATCCTGACGAGACTGCTCCCATCGTCACATTGATGATTCTGCCGCAGGCACCTTGGGAGAATGACCATGTCTAGATTCGTTTGGCCCTATCTCTTCACGCTTCGCGCCGGCAATCTGATCGCGGCTTCAAAGAATCAGAGTCTTCCCGCGATCCGTGACAAATTCTTCGTTTCAAGCATCGGGAATACAGCCGTTGCATTGCGGTGGTCGTGCACGCCCTCACTGGGCTTCCCGCGAGAGCCCTTCCAGGTTTATCGACGCTTGAGGAACACGATCGAAAACACGGCATTTGTCACCGTGCTGGCCAATGCAACTGCCGTCACGGTGCAGCAGCAGACAATTCCTGTTCTGGCGGGTGGAGACGCCTCTTATATCGTCATTGCCAGCGTCGCTGTAGCCGCATCGAGCAGCGTGAGTGTGCAGGCCATTGACGCCAACGGGAAACCGATTCCGAACCAGGTTTTGTTGCGGACAGTAAGCGGACCAATCGAATTCCGCTGCCCGGGGATTGCTGCACTCGCCGTCTCCGGTTCAGGAACGATAGGTCCGATCGAAGCAGTAGGTGAGACAACGTACGCCAACCTGCCCGACTGGACACAAATTCAAACAGTTGGGCTGCCACTTCTCGACAATGAGATTGGCGCGTCTTATAAGACACTTCCCCAGGGCTTCTGGAGCACCCCGCTCACGCCACCCACTCTCAACGGTGTGGTTGCGTCGATTGATCGCACACTCGTCACCGCGCTGCTTGAGGTCGCGCCGCCGCCAACAGGCATCACCGATTTCCCACTACCGTTATGGGCTCAGCCGAATGCGTCTGCCTACGTTTCCAACATCCGTAAGCCGGACAATATCGTGCCGATGATCGAGAACTGTCTCAAAGTCTCCGACGATACGAATGCGCAGAAGATGCAGTCGCTTTACACCGAACCAGTGACCACCGATGGGCTGAGTCAAATTGGAGCAACGTCGCCGGGAACACAACCGAGCCAGGTCACTCTCCCGATTACCGGCATCACTATGCTTGCTGTCAGCACCGATCCCTATGCGGCCGTCTCGCTTGGTTATGGCACGCTCGACATCCCTCCTACCCCCGGGAGCGGAGGGATCACGGTGCTCATCGCGCCGACTAGCGTCAGAGTTGCGCCAGGCGCAAAGGAACAGTTCACTGTGACGCTCACGGGAGAAACGAATGCGACCGTGATCTGGGCCGTGGATGGAGTCGCCGGAGGGAATAACACCATTGGCACCATAACATCAACAGGGATCTACAGCGCCCCTTCCACCATTCCGCCTAACAATGTCGTTGTAGTGACCGTAACCAGCGCGCAGGACCCAACGAAGTCGGACAAGGCCGCGGTCACAATTGTTCAGATCATTCCAATTCCGCCGCCTATTCCAATCCCCGTTCCGCCAATCGTCTCGGCCCCGTTAATTGACAGGCCCAGGGCGTCCAACATTCCTCCCGCGTTTCCGCCGGTCGACGTGTATGGCGCATATGACTATATGGTGACCGCGCCGTTTGTTTTTCCGTTCGGTCTCAAGCTCACGCTTGCTGCGCTATCCGTTGGGCAACCTCCCGTAGAAGCGCCGGTATTTCTGGCTTCCGCCGTGAGCCAGGTAAATGCGCCACTTCTACGCGATCAGGCAACTCCGGCAGTTGTGCGAATCACATGGCAGGCTCCCGACAACCCCCAGGGATACGGAATTCTCGCCAGCCGCAGCCCAAACCAATCCGAGTTTCTGAACGCTGTGCGTCCGGCCGCAGTGGGTGGATTCGACGTGTTCGTTGGATTGCCACCCCTCAATCCCGATCCCAATATTCCTCCAGACTTGCAGAACCCCGCATTCTCTGATGTGGAGTGTGCTCTGCCCCTCTCGGCGCCTCCCGTCAACAATCGTTACCTTGTCGCGGCACAGGACATATTCGGGCAATGGTCCAACTTGGGTTGAAACCGACACAACTCTTTCCCCGGCGCCAGTAACGAAGCCTGGACTCATCAACGCCCAGTTCCTGTACTCGGCGAACATCGGGAGTCCACCCTCCCCAGTGGTCCCCGCATCCTTGCGAATTGACTTCGGCTGGAACTGGCAGGACCGCGCTCCGGGCCAGATTCGCTTCACCGCTCATTTCGTTCCTTCGCCTGCTACTTCGCTTGATCCACCTTTTCTTGGAGGGTTCCCCAAAAGCAACACGGGATTTATCGGACCGGCAGTGATCCTCACCTTCGATTACTCAGGCGTCAACCCGGATACCGTAAGTGCGAGACAGGTGGTCCCCACCATTACCAGTGGTCACGCCAGCAATGGCCCAGTGACGATCCTCGGCGAAGGCAGCCCGCCTCCAAGTCCGTCCACAAATTCAGACCAGGTTCAATACCGCGTTGAACTCACGGGCATGCAACTAGACTTCTCTTCTTCCAACGAGATTGACTTCCTGATTTACGCAACTGCCACCGAGGAAATCCAGCCTGGAGTCTGGAGCGATCCCACCGATCAGCCAACATCAAACACGTCACCACCACAGCCTCCACTTCTGGTCGGCAAGATCGTTCGCGCCTTCAATCCGAATCCGCCGACCGTCACTTTCGCCCCGCCTGCGATCAGTTGGACGGCTCTCCCAGATGCCGCTGGCGTGGCACGAGGACTACTGGAATGGGAAGCCGACCCAACCGCTGCCGGTTACCTCGTGTGGGAAGCTACCGAGAGCGCGCTCCTGCATCTTCTGCCTCCGGGAAGTCCGGGTGGCACTCCAGAGCCACCTGCCAGTACGCCATACGCAACTCGCGCAGGCACTCTGAAAAGCCTTGTGACTACCTGGCAGGAAGAGTCCCTGCACGGATTTGCGCGGCTTACGCGAGATCCGATCTCATCTAACCGGACCGAGATCGCTCTGCCGGGATCGGCATCGACCCTGTACGCCTTCCGCATCTCAGCAATCGGCAACAACAATGTCGAGAGCGGCCGTTCACCGGATGTCGCCATCTTCGGTGTGCCGCGCCGGAACGTCCCGGGAGCGCCACGCATCATGCTCCGATCGAGTGCCGGATCCCCACCCAGCCTCCAAGTAATTGTTCTACCCGTACAGAGCGCGGCGCCGCCCGCAGGATTCCGGTTATTCCGCGTGCGTAACCAGGCTCTCTCCATGAATCCATCCAGCATGGGTCCAGCAAAGATCGATGAGTTCTCCCCGCTATGGGAGGATTACGCCAGCGTTACGTTGGCAGGCAACTTGCTCCAGGGAAAGTCCGTCCTCGATGCTGCCGCGATCACAAGCTGGTATCCCTACTACTACCGCGCAACCGCCGTCGGGGCGCAAGACCTTGCCAACGGACTCTACAGCGGAGAGTCTGCATATTCCAGCACGCAGGCCGGTTATATACTCCCCGCTCATGAGCCTCTCATCGCGTCTTTTCACGTCACTGTCGTGCCCTTCAGGCATGTCGCCCTCCTCAAGCTCACCACTGATCTGCCGGCAGCTGCAGCCAGTCCGGTTGGCCCGGCTCTTGTCGAATTGCTTAGGCTTGTCCCAGGCAGTCCGCCCGGTCAACTGGTGCTTAGCCTGCTTCACTCGTCGCCACCCGATCAGATTCCGATAGGAGTCATCGCGCCTCCGCCAATTAACTTCCCGGTGGGCCCGGTTAGATTCGCGCGCACGGCACCGGACGCTAACGAGCATTGGACGCTCTCCATGCTCATTCCATATACCTCCACGGACGCCGGCACCTTTATCGTGCGTCTAACGGATCCGTTGGCTCGCCAGTCCACAGTCTCTTTTTGACCGCGAGGAAATGCGATGAACTTACAACAAATCGCGCAGGCGCTTCAGTTCGGTGAATTGCAAGCCTTTGGTCTGGCGATGCCCAGGCTCGCACCGGACTGGTCTCCGAGCGGCGCCTCAAATCCGGGCTTTACTGTGGCCGACACCACTCCCGCCAGTTCCTCTGACCCTCCGGTCATGACGATTACTGCGGCTGCAAACTGGGCCGCACCGCTCGATTCAACGTATCTCTTGCTTGCCGAAGGTCAACCGATGCCAGTGACTCTCGTGCAGGCTTCAGGTGCAGCCGAGAGTTCGCCTGGCGTCTTGTTGACTGTTCCCGATCAGGAATGGCTTCGACTGGGGCGGCTTTATTGCGAAATTCTGCAGGAGAGCGAAACGACACGGCCGGAGCGAGACCGCGGCCTTTCTTGCCGGCCAGTGCCGCGCTATTTCTTCTTTCCAAACCAGAGCATCACCGTTTCAAGCCCGAACTTTACTTCCGGTCTGGCAAGAGCGGGAGACGACCTCGGATTTGGTGGCGCAGCCCGCATCTTTGATGGCGACGGCCTGCTGATCGATCCCGTCGCAGCAATGGCGGCGTTTGAGGCGATTCTGACCCGCTATCCCGGACTGCAGGCAGTGGATCTGGGGGCGCAACCGCTGAATCCGATTCCCCTCACGAATTACCTGACTGGTGGATCTTCGCCTCTTGCAGCCAAAACTGTGACGCGTATCCGGCTTGTGGATCCCGCCGGCAATCCGTTCAAGGCGAGCCCTCTACGCTTGACCGGGCTCACCGCGGTCGATGAACAGTCTGCTCTCTACGAAATCTCCGCCAGCCCTGCGGTCATCGACCTTGCTTCCGTAGACGCCAACTTCACTCAGTTCGACCACGACCGGCTGGTTTTCGGATCAGCGACGAACGGCCGACTAACGGACAGTTTTACTCCGCCTCAGCTGCCCTCCGCGAGTCCGGCGGTTAGTCTTGCCCGCGACTATTACACCCTGAGAGTCGTGGAGCTTCAGCTCTACTTGAATGGAAAGTGGCCTGACCAGAACTCCGACCCGGCAGTTGCCGTCCAGCGGATTGCACCGGTTCGAGTCAACGAGAACATCTCGTTCCTGGTCGACGGAAACGACGTATTGGGAGCGATCCACACTGCTCTCGATTCCGGGTCCCCCTCTTCCTCTTCCATTTTTTCCCCGCCGGAATCGGACCTTACGCTCGTCGTTGCCCAGGCGCTCGATGGCAACTTTCCCATTCCCACGGCACCCGGTACTACTGCTCACTGGCCGCACTTTCCTCGCGGAATCACGGTCAATTCGAACGCCACGCTCTCGATCAACCTGAAGACGCAAGTCGCTTTGCTTGCGAGTTGGGCCACCACGGCTGTGAACACTCCAACCACGGGAGACGTCATCCTTGAGATCGGTAACCTACCGCCCTCAGCATGGGTACGAGTCTATCCAAGGCAATTCCTGCCCAACGCGTCTCTGGCGCGCGGCGATGGGCAGGGCAGAGAGGTCCCGGCCACCGGAACAGTCGTCATGGACCTCAAGGATCCCCTCTCGCTACGCGATCCGCTGACGGGACAGATTTCTCTTCCGGGTGCAGCTACGCTTCAGTTCGATATGGTCGTCGTTCTCCCCAATTCGAATACGCGCATCTACGGCGGGCTCACCGTGAAGATCGACCCCACCGTGATCACTTCTCCCCCGCTCTCTTTGGACAGCGGCTCTAACCCCTGTGGCTCCGCGACATTTCAGGGTGTCAGCAACGCCGGAATACTTGGCCTCGGGCATATTGGAAAAATATCGCCTTCTCCAACAAGCCTGCAGCAATGGGTTGAAGCTCTCACAGGAGAGGGGAAGCCACGAGACGCTCCTCGGTTGCCAACGATGGCGCGCCGTGAACTGCTCGTCTCGGGCGCAGGGCCCGACACCAAGTCTGGCTCCCCGGCGTTCTCACGAACCTGGACGGGAGTGATTGCGGGCGGAAGAATTCAGCCGGAGACCGTCTGCGCCGACACGCGTATTGGCGCACCGGGCAGTTTTGGAGGACGTGAGACTTCCGTAGTGGGCGCTGCGACGCACGGCGGCATCCTTGCCTTTGACATTGCTCGGCACGCCTTGCGCCGGTCACAGGAAATTATTCCGCGATTGATTACGCTTGGATCCGGCAGTTGGAATATTCCGGAAGAGGCGACCGCCGTTCCGCCCGGAAAACAGGCGGGTGCGGCCAATGGAACCTTTGCAGGCGCTGTGCTCCAAACAGTTGCGCCTCTCTGTGAGAGTCCGGAACTCAACGAACTCTGGGATAGTCAGGTCGTAAGCACCGCGGTTACAGAGTGGATTACGAATAACATTCCAAACAGTTCAACTGTGACCACGGCTCTCCAACTTCTGCAGAACACTCCGCCACCTCCTCAGCCCGCTACTGAGGACTCCCCCGGCTCCGGTATCCTCGGCCAGGAAGAGGCTTCCGCGCGGCGGATCGCAATCGAGTTGGAGCGCGAGTTGACAAGCGTTCGCTTTGGCCGTCGCGATGCTCAGTGGGCGCTCCAATCGGCGCTACAGACTGCTCGCCATCTCATCTATATCGAGACGCCCGGCTTTTGTTCGACTGCGCAGACATCTGGCTCGCCATCTACAAATCTCAAGGGCTATGCGGCTGACTTGATCGAGACTCTGAAAACGCAGATGACCAAAATGCCAGGTCTTCGGGTGGTGGTTTGCGTGAGCAAGGTACCCGATTTCGCAGCCGGATACGAAGGCATGGCCAGCTTCGAGATCCAAGACCGGCTCTCCATCGTGCAGCGTATGCCTGCCGCTCAGACGTCGCCGCCGTCATCCTCGCAATTCATTCTCTTCCACCCCATCGGTTTTCCTGGGCGTTTCGCCCGTGTTGAAACGAACGTCGTCGTCGTCGACGACAACTGGGCAATGATCGGTGGCTGCTCTTTCCGCCGGCGTGGGTTAACGTTCGACGGCAGCAGCGATTTGGTTCTTACTGACACTCTGATAGAGAATGGCCGATCTCCCGCCATTCGCAACTTCCGGCGCGCGCTGATGGCCATCCGCCTGGGCATCCCGATCGATTCGACTCAGCCATCGTTCGTAGCGCTGAGCGAAGCCCGAAGCTCATTCACTGTGATTCAGGATGCATTATCCGGCGGAGGCAATGGGAAGATCTCAACCGTTTGGGATGGAACCATCGCAGGCATTACTCCCGCGACAGCCTTGCCTGTCGATCAAGCCAATCCCGATGGTCGTGACTTCGATGAAGGGACCGCTGCGATCGTGAGCACGCTCGCAGCTGCCTCCGGCGTGTAAGGTCGTTCCCTCAGGCCTTCAACAATCATCCGTCGATTCCGCATTTGCCTTCTGAATCTTCGGGAAAATCATCTTGTCCTTCTTAATCGCGAATTACTCCCATCGGGCGATAGATTGAGCCGAAGATTGAACATGCAATGCACTCGTGTTGGGTAGATTGCGAAGAAGCTGACGGTCGTATGCGTCCCCCCTTGATGCAGCTTGACCGGAGTTGCGCAGGAAGGCTCCCAGCAATTCGTATTGGTCGCTGGCGATGTAGTCGACTCCGGCTAATCGCGCGGCTCGCCAGCGTTCTTCGACAGCGCGGAGCGTACCGAAGTTGTAGCTGCGAAACCATCCATTGCAGCTCTCTTCTTTGTCCGTCGCTCCGTCAAGGGTGTAAAAGCGAATCGAAAGATTGTGGGAATGCGCGTGGCGCACCAGGAGGCGGAGCCGTTCCTCCGCAACCGGAGTCCATGCGCCGGCGTGCGCCTGGCCCCCTTTTTCGACCACGCTCCAGGGATTATTCCACCAGCGGCGGTAGTTGTTCGCAGGCTCTGGCTCGAGTACCTGAGGCGCGGCCATCGTGTCTGTCATATCGGTATGCACGGCGCCGAAGACAAGAAGGCGGCCGCCAACACGTACGTCATCATAGAAGACGGACTGTTGAACGTCCGACTCGCCCGTGAGAACAAGGAGGGGACGGACAGTGAGTGGCTGGACCTTCACAAGGTTTGCGCCCTTCGGCGCAGTCGTAATCCAATCCTGATGCTTGGTAAGCAGCTCCCGCACAGCCTGAAGATGCGCGGGCTCCTCGGTCTTGAAATCGAGGTTAAGCGTGATCAGTGGCCAGTCGCCGTGATTTCCCTCTTTTAGAGCCCGCTCGACGATGGGGCGGATGCGGTCAAAGAAGTATTTTTCCATCGTGGGCTCATGACCGCTGACGGGAGCTCCGTGGGCTACGACCGACCACGATTTTCGGGTCTTTGGATCTGTATACCAATAGAGGTCCTGCTCAACGGCAACAGGTGTACCCACAGAGAGTGCACGGTCTATGCGGTCGTACCACCACTCGTCATAGGGGTAGCAGTTATGTGCATCCATCACCGAGCGGCTGCCGGGAAGTGACTGTTTGTCAGCCGCATGCTGAGAGTTCGAGACGGAAGAACAGCAGGCAAGGAGAAGCAGGAAGAAAGCGGGGCGGCGCATGGGTTTCTCTTTAGATGTCCTTTGAGTTTCGAATCTACCAGCTTCGCAGGCAAAGTTGTCTCACCGGCTGCCGGGAAATTGAAGAGAAAGAGACAGAAGAGCAGCAGCCGCGTCCGCGAGGACATCGAAGTCCTGAATTGGATGTTACTAGGGTCAGGCCATTGCGGCGCGGCCACACCAATGCGCTAGGCCGCATCTCCGGGACTGTGCCTCACCTCATCGAACGCCATGAAGAGAACTGCGACGAGGGCCAGCACCATGCCCGCCATATTGTATTTACTGGGAATCTCTTTATAGATAAGCAACGAGACAACTATCGCGACTAGCGGAAACATTCCATTCACCATGGGAACGACTACGATCGCCTTCCCATAGCGGACGGCATAAACGAACAGCAAACAGCCGACTGCATTGAGAGATTGAATCGCAAACGTGAGTACAAACCCGGTTCTGGAACCGCTATGAAGGCCGGGGCCCATCATGATCGCCACCGGACTCAGCGCAAGCCCGGTCGCTGTCATGTAGAGAAACAACTCTTCCGCGCTGATTGCATTCGCAGACGATTTCATGAAGTATGCCTGCAGACCCCAAAGGAAAAAGATGGTGATTGTCCCCACCAGCCAGAGACTCCCACGAACCGGGCCGTTCGATGGCTCCTGTAGAGAGACAAGAAGAATTGCAGGCAGCGATAGCAAGATACCGGTGAGCGCAAGGGGATATGTTCGTTCTTTCAGAATCATCCACGACAGCACGATCGTCACCCCAGGCGAGAGACAGACAATCGGGAAAATCAGATATGCCGGTCCCTGCTGTAGCACCCAAAACAGCATCAGTTGCCCTGCCGCGCCTGAGAATCCCACCGCGCAACCATATACGACAGAGCGTCGCGTGAGGGTCAGCTTCCAGTTGATCTTGCGGAAGGCAATCACTGAGACGGGAAGCATGGTCAGAGACCAAACCGCGTATCCGAGCGTAGGTGGAAATGTTGGTTTGAGCCACTTCTCCGGAATCTCCGTGAGAGCTCCCCACAGCCCCCACAGCAGAGGCACAGTGATCGAAAGCAGCAGCCACCTTGGCAGTCTCATTGGCTAGGTACGCTCACTCGCTGGCCGCTCAGCGGGCCTGCTCAATCCGCCCTCATCTTCAACAATGTAGGAACATAGCCGGAACGAATCGGGATCCTCGCCGAGCAATGCAGCAAACCTTTCGGCGGCGATCTGGATTGGAATGACGTCGATGAGAAACTGCCACCGAGCTGTGATCTTTGGCAGACGGAGTACACAGTGGGCCGCGCTCTCCTCAAGTCCCTGCCCGATCAAGAGCACTTTAGAACCGAGCCTCGTCAGGTCGCGAGCCAGTTCGATGTCCTGCGCGCGCATTCGCTCCGCATCAATCCATATGCCTATGCGCAAGCCGTTCCTGACGATCTCCTGCGGACCATGACGGAATCCGCCCGAAGTCAGCGCAGTCGCAGGTCTCTTAGCGGCCTCTTCCCACAGCAGTCTGGCCTCGTGGCAACTTGCGAGGCTGGCACCGCGTCCGAGAAAGTAGGTGAAGCCGCTGCCATCGCCAAGCCAGCCTGACCGGTCAATCGCGGTACACCACTCAGGAATCGCTGCCTTCGCCTCCAACAGCGGCTGCGAAAGCTCATCTTGCACCGATCGGACGGATTGGCCGGTGGCTTCGCGTGCCAACAACGCCCCAGCCAGAGCAATCGCACTATAGGTGGTAACCGAAACCGCGTGATCGAAATCTGTATTTGTGTTCAGAACAACATCTGCACCTTGAGCAAGGGGACTGTCAGGCTGGTTGGTGATTGCGATGATTGTTGCAGAGCGTGCGCGGCATTTTCGGATGAGTTGAACGATCTCCGTGCTCTTCCCGCTGCGCGACAGCATAACCACCGTAGCGCTCTCGGGAACTTCGACAAAGTGGAGCAGTTCCGAAGCATCGACGAGCAGAGCCGAAAAACCGTGGGCAAGCAGTTCTGCCTGCATCCCCATTCCCGCGTGCCAACTGGCTCCGATGCCCGTGATGACGATGGTCCTGCCCGAGCGCATCACTCTCGCTGCCTCTGCCAGCGCGGGCATTCCGGCGCCGAGCATATGCGACAGCGACGCCGCAAGCTGTGTCGGTTGTTTGAGAATATCCTGAAAGAATCGAGTCTGGGAGGTTGCTCCTTTTCTCATTGCATCCGCTTCTTCAAGAGCGTCTTCGCTCATTCTCAGCCTCTCTCGCATCCCAGGTCCTTTTCACATATGCTTCGTCAACTTCCTTTTCTTATTGTTGTATGAATTCGAATGTGATCAACGTTTATCGACCATATCTCAGCAACCAGGCTTGGGCTGCGCCGCGGAGTCCGGCGTCCGGTCCGAGCGAAGCGAGACGGATGCGCGTCTTCTCGCAGGGAACTTGCGTACAAACGTCCCTGATCACTCTGCGGGCAGTCTGCATGAAGAGGTCGCTGCTTTTCATGACGCCACCGCCCAAGACGATTCTGTGTGGAGTGAACAGCGTGATAAGATTTGCGAGCCCAAGGCCCAAATAGAATCCCTCGCGTTCCACGCACCGAAGCGCAAGTGGAACGCCGCGTCTCGCGCCATCGCAAATGTCGGCGGCAGTGGAAACTCTCGCGCCCGGATCCTGTTCGAGCATCCATGAAACCATGGCTGGGCCGCTGGCCAGAACCTCCCAGCATCCACGCGCTCCGCAGTAGCAGCGAGGCCCGGAATGATCGAGTATTTGATGGCCGATCTCTGGATGGGAGCCGTCCACTCCGCGGTAGAGCTTTCCGTCAATAAGGATTCCGCCGCCAATGCCGGTGCTGATTGTGACATAAATGAAGGTTTCGCCCGGAACGCCGTCTCCGCAGTTCGCTTCCCCAAGCACAGCCGAGTCGGCGTCGTTCTCAACTGCAATTGGAATACCCAATCCCGATTGAAGCTCATCCACGAGGCTTCCCCCTTGCCATCCGGGAAGTGTTCCAACCTCGCCAATCACTCCAGTGAATGGGTTCAGCGGTCCGGGGCATCCAACGCCAATTCCCGCAAGGCGAATGCCGTCGTCGGAGATGTCGCGCAGCATGGCGATGATTCGTTGCATCGCATGCTGAAATCCTTTCTCTGGCTCTGTTGGGCACTCAACACGCTTCAGGATCGTTCCGTCCTCCCGAATCGCGCAGACGGCGATTTTCGTTCCGCCAATATCGACAGCCCCGATGATGATCATGTCATTTCCTTCAAGAGTCGCCCTAAACCATATCAGGCATTGAGATTCCTCGGCATGCCAGCCCTGCTAACGGCGGCTGGGAACCGTCCGCATTTGCTCGGGCGATTCGACCAAAACACTTGCAACGAAGCCGTTTATCGCTATCGAGCGTCCTGCGAGTCGAGTGAACTAGATCACATCTGTGCCGTCTCGACGAGGGATACAATTCCGCCGTGAGGAGATATCAGGCTCGCGCCGAAGGCGAGCCGAAAGTCCTCACGAATTGACTCCAGGCCGCAAGAACCTGGCAAGGGTCTTTCCGGCCAGCACCCGGAGCCGAAATCACCGCCGTGCGATGGCGGACATGAACTGAAGCCGAGGGCCGCGATGTGATTGTGCTGAACTGCACAGAGCGCGGGAACTGGAGCCCTCGAACCACTGATGCAAGTTCATATCGACTGATCCAGGAGTAGGGATGGCGAATCAAGTAGACAGCCAGAAAAAGGCAACCACGGCCGACAAGGTTTCCGTTCTGCGCGCCATGCGTGCCGAATTGGAACTCGGCGGCGGCAAGGAGCGCATTGACAAACAGCACGAGTCTGGCAAGCTGACTGCCCGCGAACGAATCACAAAGCTGGTTGATAAAGGCAGTTTCGAAGAGATCGGACTGTTCGCTCGCCATCGCGCGACGTATTTTGGGATGGCCGACAAAGTGTTACCGGCCGACGGCGTGGTGACTGGCTGCGCAACCGTCGATGGGCGCCTCGTACACATGGCCAGCCAGGACTTCACCGTAGTGGGCGGGGCCGCAGGCGAAACACACAGTAATAAGGTTGCAGAGATGATGAACATGTCTCTCAAGACCGGGAGCCCGTTCATCCTGATCAACGACTCCGGCGGTGCACGTGTTCAAGAGGGTATCGACAGTCTGGCTGGATATGCCCGCGTCTTCTACAACAACGTGATGCTCTCGGGAACTGTACCCCAGATTTCTCTTATCTGCGGACCCTGTGCGGGAGGGGCCGCTTATAGCCCAGCTCTTACTGATTTCGTCATTCAGACCCAGCAGGGTCGAATGTTCATCACGGGACCACAAGTCATCAAGCAGGTAACCGGCGAGGTTGTCAGCGCTGAAGAGTTGGGTGGTCCGCAATCGCAGATGAACCAGTCGGGCGTAGTGCACCTGATCGCACGAAATGATGAAGAAGCACTTCAATTGTGCCGACGGCTGCTGAGCTTCCTGCCTTCAAACAACCTTGAAGATCCGCCCCGCGCCGCTTTCAATGCGCGGGTGAAGCCTGACTCGGATATGAACAAGGTCGTTCCAGTTGACGCCAAAATCGCCTACGACGTCAGGGCGGTCGTTGCGCGCGTCGTAGACAATCAGGACTTTCTCGAAATTCAACCTGGGTTTGCTCCGAACATCGTCATTGGTTTTGGTCGATTGCAAGGACGGCCCGTCGGAATCGTTGCCAACCAGCCCTGCGTTCTGGCCGGCGCGCTCGACATCAATGCCTCAGACAAATCATCAAGATTTGTTCGTTTCTGTAACGCCTTCAACGTTCCACTGCTCACTTTCGTCGACGTTCCTGGCTTCCTCCCTGGAGTAGAGCAGGAACGCGGCGGCATTATTCGCCACGGCGCCAAACTGCTCTTTGCCTATTCGGCGGCGACGGTTCCCAAAATCACGGTGGTGCTGCGGAAGGCTTATGGCGGAGCCTATATCGCGATGTGTTCAAAAGGCCTCGGTGCGGACCGCGTTGTGGCATGGCCGACGGCAGAAATCGCGGTGATGGGAGCTGAAGGCGCCGCCGAAATTGTCTTCCGCCGCGAAATTGATAGTGCCGAGGACAAGGAAGGCCGGCGAAAGGAGATGGTCGACGCTTATCGAGACACGTTTGCCAATCCCTTTGTGGCAGCCGGACGCCGGCTCGTGGATGACATCATCGAGCCCGCCGAGACCAGGCGATATCTCGCGCAGGCTCTTGAATCGCTGCATACAAAGCGCGAGTTGCGCCCGCAGAAGAAGCACGGATTGATCCCGTTATAAGAAGGAGCAGTGCGTGGCAGCAATGAAAAAACCCGTAAAGCAAGCAATTAGGTACCACAGACGAGGAAATCCCCGACGAAATTCTCGCGGTGATCGTCGCCGCTACGACCGCATTTCTAGGCGCTCGTGCGCGGCTCGTGTCCGTTGAAGTTGACATCTTCATCGCGCGGACCGGTAAGCCGATGGTCGCGCCAGGGTCGCGCATCTGTTCACGCCTCTCACAACCCGCGATCAAGACGATAAAAACAATGCGGCACCAGATTCAGGAAAGGAACCGGCAGTTTGAAGCTTCAGATAACAATCAACGGAAAAACCTACACGGCTGAAGTTGAGGTTCTTGAAGACGACTCAACCACGCGAAAATCAGGCGCTGATTCGCATCAATCAACTTCCGCCACGCCCATGCCTCCTATCGGTGCGTACACTCCGGCGTCCACGTCAGCCAAAATCGACGTTAGCGAAAAACTCTATCGCAGCCCACTTACGGGCTTGGTTATCAAAGTGAACGTGAAGCCGGGCCAGCAGGTCGAAGCGAACGAACTGATTATCGTGCTCGAAGCAATGAAGATGGAAACGAGTATCACCGCGCACCATGCGGGAAAAGTGAAGAGCGTGAAAGTTGCGCCCGGCGACTCGGTGAAGTTGAATCAAGTACTCGTTGAGTTCGAATGACATGTTCTCCAAAGCACCCGAGCCGATTGAAAGGCCATCGATGACTGAGGTTCACGAAGATCTAAAACAGGTTCCCGGAATCAAATTTGTAGACCACGTTGCGATCGCGGTCAAGGCCGGTGATCTCGACGGGCAGGTGAAGGCATACGAGATGCTCGGATTCAGAGAAGTTCACCGCGAAGAGGTGCTCGGCGGTGATCAGGTACGAGAAGCCTTATTGCAAATTGGCGACGGCCCTAATCTCATTCAACTACTCGAGCCCCTCACTCCGGATTCTCCCGTGCAAAAGCTGATTGAGAGAAATGGTGGGCGCGGCGGCTTGGCTCATGTCGCATTCCGAGTGGAAAGCGCGCAACAGGCTTTCGACGCTATGCGCGAAATCGGATTTCAACTGATAGACAAGGCTCCTAGAAAGGGCTCGCGAGGAACGACGGTTTTCTTCGTTCATCCCAAGTCGAGAGCGGATAACCCATTCGGATTGCTCATTGAAATTGTTGAAGTCCCTGAAAGTATGTGAACTGCATGTCCACACACAACTTGCTCCAGGAATTTCCTCCGGTAAGTACTCAGACCTGGGAGGAGATCATCCAGAAAGATTTGAAGGGCGCCGACTACGCCCGAAAACTGATATGGCAGACAGACGAAGGACTTCGGATCAAGCCCTACTATCGAGCCGAGGATATTGAAGGTCTGGAATATCTCGATACGACTCCCGGCGATTTCCCATATTTGCGAGGCTCGCAATCCACAGCCGGTTGGCACATTTGTGAAGAGATAGACATCGTCGACCCCGAGGAAGCAAATCGCGCGGCATGCCGTGCTGTTGCAGCGGGAGCAGAAAAAATATCCTTTCTCGACGTAGCGATCGAAGATGCTTCCGACTCTGGAAATTCTAGACGCCAATTTGCGCGAAATCCCCTTGCATCTCGAGAAATGTAGGAGAACCGCAATTTCGCTTCCTCATTGACCGCCTGAAGAAGAGGCCGCGGCCTGCACCGATATCGACCGGCTGGAATCCGCTATCCAATCTAGACCTCGCAGCGGAGATTATCCAGATCGCCCCACCCGGGCTAGTGCCATTCACCATCTGTGGCGAGAAGTTTGAAGAATCAGGCGCGACGGCCATTGAGCAAGCCGGATTTACCCTCGCCGCCGCGGTCGACTTCCTGGCTGAAATGCAATCTCGCAAAATCAAGATTGATCAGGCCGCAGCTTCGGTGAGGTTTGGCTTTGCGATCGGCTCCAACTTTTTCTTTGAGATTGCCAAGCTGCGTGCCTTTCGTCTTGTTTGGGCAAGAGCCGTCGAAGCCTTTGGCGGAGCGCGCGGAAGTGCTAAGGCATACGTCCACGCCCGTACCTCGCGCTGGAACAATACCGTGTACGACCCCCATGTAAATATCCTGCGCGCCACAACGGAGGCCATGTCCGCAATCCTGGGCGGCGCGGATTCAATCTCAGTGTCGCCTTTTGATGAGTGCTACAAGGCGCCGGACGAGGCAAGCCGACGCCTCGCTCGAAACACCCAGATACTCCTTAAAGAAGAGGCTCTTCTATCTCGGGTTGGCGATGCCGGGGGTGGATCGTACTATCTCGAAGTCCTTACCGATTCCATCGCGCAGCAGGCATGGAAATCGATGCAGGGAATCGAATCTGCGGGCGGGTTTCGCAAGGCTCATGCAGAGAAATGTATCGAGCAGCTTTTAGAGCGCTCGAGGGCTGCGAAAGAGAAAGCGATAACGTCTCGGGTAAGGGTATTTGCCGGAACCAATAAGTTCGCCAATCCCTCCGAGAAGGCGCTGGATCGCATCGATCCTTCTCGTATCGACTCAGGACGACGCGGCACGACAATCTACGAGATGCTCCGTCTGCGCACCGAGACTCACGTCGCAAAAGGATACAAGTGCCCGCGTGTGCTCCTCGCCGCAATTGGCGATGCAAAGATGCGGACGGCTCGCTCCGGCTTTGCAGCCGATTTCTTCGCATGCGCCGGCTTCGAGATTGTCAACCAGCAATTTTCGCGGATAGAGGATATTGCAGCCATCGATGCCGATCTCATCGTGCTCTGCAGTTCCGACGCGGAATATCTGGGAATCGCAACTCTGCTTTCTTCCGAGTTGCAATCGCGCAGACGTGAGACCCCGATACTGGTCGCAGGCAATCCCGAAACGAAGGAACATCTGCAAGCAGCCGGGGTCTCGGATTTCGTTCATCTCCGAAGCAACCCCATCGAGTTTCTTTCCAGATGGCAGCAACAGCTAGGGATCAAGGACTAGACATGCGTCCGGACTTTTCAAAGATCGATTACAGGCCCACGGCGGAACGAACGCAGGAACGAGAGAGCGAACAGTGGTTGTCTCCTGAGCACGTCCCGATCAAGAGTTTCTACACGCACGGAGACCTCGAAGGGCTTGAACATCTTGAGTACGCGGCGGGCACTCCACCTTATTTGCGCGGACCATACAGCACGATGTATGCCATGCATCCCTGGACGATTCGCCAATATGCCGGCTTTTCCACTGCTGAAGAGTCCAACGCTTTTTATCGACGCAACCTGGCCGCCGGACAGAGAGGACTCTCGGTCGCGTTCGATCTTGCGACACACCGCGGATACGATTCCGACCATGAACGCGTTGCCGGCGATGTCGGCAAAGCAGGAGTGGCGATCGACTCTATCCTCGATATGAAAATTCTGTTCGACCAGATTCCGCTCGATCAGATGTCGGTGTCGATGACCATGAACGGCGCAGTACTCCCTATCATGGCGCTCTACATTGTTGCGGCCGAAGAGCAGGGAGTGCCCCCCGAAAAGCTGAGCGGGACTATTCAGAATGACATCCTAAAAGAATTCATGGTCCGCAACACCTATATCTATCCCCCCGAAGGTTCCATGCGAATCATCGGCGATATCTTCCGCTACTGCGCAGCGCATATGCCAAAGTTCAACTGCATCAGCGTGAGCGGTTACCACATGCAGGAAGCCGGAGCCACTGCAGATCTTGAGCTTGCTTACACGCTTGCTGACGGCCTGGAATATCTACGTACCGGCGTGAAGGCCGGCCTTGACGTCGATGACTTCGCACCCCGCATCTCATTTTTCTGGGGAATTGGCATGAACCACTTCATGGAGATTGCCAAGATGCGAGCGGCGCGCATGCTGTGGGCAAAATTGGTTAAGGCCTTCAATCCCAAGAATCCAAAATCTCTGGCCTTGCGGACCCACTCGCAGACCTCAGGCTGGAGCCTAACAGCGCAAGACCCATATAACAATGTAGTGCGAACCTGCGTCGAAGCCTTGGCGGCCGCATTGGGGCACACGCAGTCTCTGCACACAAACGCATTGGATGAAGCAATCGCATTGCCCACGGATTTCTCAGCACGCATCGCGCGCAATACCCAGATCTATCTCCAGGAAGAAACCGGCATAACCCACGTTGTGGATCCCTGGGCCGGGTCCTTTTATGTAGAGCGGCTGACTCACGAACTAATGCACGCGGCGTGGGCGCTGATCGAAGAAGTCGAACAACTCGGCGGCATGGCCAAGGCAATTGAAACAGGCGTACCAAAGATGCGCATCGAAGAGGCGGCGGCGCGCAGGCAGGCGCGCATCGATTCCGGTGTTGACGTAATCGTCGGAATCAATGCCTATCTTTCGCCGGAAGAGACGCTTATTCCCGTTCTTGATATCGACAACGATGCCGTCCGCGAATCGCAAGTCAATCGTCTTGCCGAATTGCGGCGTTGCCGCGACAACGACGCCGTCCGCGAATCGCTCGAACGACTCGGGCTGTGCGCAGCGTCGGGCGACGGTAACTTGCTCGACTGCGCAGTTAATGCCGCTCGCAACCGCGCCACCGTTGGCGAAATCTCCATTGCACTCGAAAATGTCTGGGGACGTTATCAGGCAACAACTCGGACGATCGCCGGCATTTACTCAGCGGAGAGCGGCAATGCCGAAGAATTCAAAAAAGCCCGCGAGATGGTCACTGCATTTGAAAAATCAGATGGCCGGCGCCCCCGCATTCTCGTGGCCAAGATGGGACAAGACGGCCATGACCGCGGCGCCAAAGTCATCTCCACCGCCTTCGCCGATATTGGCTTCGACGTTGACATCGGGCCGCTATTCCAGACGCCGCGTGAAGTTGCACGACATGCGATCGAGAACGATGTGCATGTTGTAGGCGTATCCTCGTTAGCTGCGGGACACAAGACACTCGTTCCGCAATTGATCGAAGAACTGCGCAAGCTCGATCGGGATGACATTCTGGTGGTCGTGGGCGGCGTCATTCCGCCGCAGGACTACGACTTTCTCTATCGTGCAGGAGTATCCGGAATCTACGGCCCCGGCACGGTGATCCCTGTTGCTGCACAGCGGATTCTCGAAATCCTGAATGCCTGTCCGGTTGGAGGGCCTTCTTAGTTGCAAGACAAGGCGAAAAGCGCGTTGCGAGTTCGCCCGGGATGCGTCGCACCGCAGCTGCCGCAGGAACTCGCTGCGCGAACCTCCAGCCGACATCGCCCTCATCCACCCAAACACTATGTCGATGGAATTCTCAGTGGCCACCGCACCATCCTTGCCCAGGCCATAACGCTCATCGAAAGCTCTCGCGAATCCGACAGGGAGTTGGCCGAGCAAATCGTCGAAGAGTGCCTTCCGCAAAGTGGCGGCTCAATCCGAGTTGGCATCACGGGGGTTCCCGGTGCTGGCAAGAGCAGCGTGATCGAGGTGCTCGGCACCTACCTGATTCGAGAGCACGGGCAAAAGGTCGCCGTGCTCGCCATCGATCCCAGCAGCCAGCTTTCTGGCGGAAGCATCCTGGGCGACAAGACCCGCATGAACGCTCTTGGATCGAGCGACATGGCCTTTATCCGCCCCACTCCAGCTCGCGGAACGCTTGGTGGCGTTGCGCAGCGTACCCGCGAAGCGATGCTGCTCTGTGAGGCTGCCGGATACAAAACCGTCTTCATTGAGACTGTCGGAGTCGGCCAATCCGAGATTGCAGTTCACGACATGGTGGACTTCTTCTTGCTGATCATGCTGGCTGGAGCGGGCGACGAACTGCAAGGTATGAAACGCGGTGTGATGGAGATGGCTGACATCGTGGTAATCAACAAAGCCGACGGGCCGAACGTTGGTGCCGCACAACGTGCGCGAGCCCAAACGCAAAATGCACTGCACTATCTTCCATGCGCACCATCGGGATGGACTCCGCGCGCGCTCACGTGCTCAGCACAGAACGGAATGGGCATTCCGGAGCTATGGAACTGCGTCGCAGAATATGCTGCAACAACGAAAGCCAACGGCTGGTTCAATCTTTCACGGCAACAGCAGGCACAGAAGTGGATGCACGAAATCATTCAGCACGAATTAAAGCATCGCTTTGAGTCGCATTCCGCTGTCCGTGAGCAGATGAAAGCACTTGAACAGGAAGTTGTGGAGGGCCGTAGTTCCTCATTTCGTGCGGCGCGTGCTCTTCTCGAAGCTTATTCAGATCCCAAGCTGTCTGGCTTGATCTGAAATCAGCGACTGGCTCAGCACTTGCAACGCAACGCCTCCAATCCGCTTCGCATCGTACTGATGGGCTATGCCAGCCGAGCAGGAGCGGCACATACCAATTTACGAAGCTATTGATCCCCTCGCCCTTAGATCGACACGTTTGTTGCTCGCTTACAGTATTCCTTCTTCTTCCGCCGTGGGGTCTCGACCTCATCTCATGCCTCTGACGCACAGGCGTCACAATTTGCTGAAGCGAGACTTGAAATGAACAGGAGCACATTTTATGGCAAAGCGAATCTCAGATCTTATCGTCGAAAGGCTGATCGACTGGGGAGTCGACACCATCTTCGGACTTCCCGGCGACGGCGTCGACGGATTCTTTGAAGCCTTGCGCACCCATCAGGAAGAACTCCGATTCATCCAGGTCCGTCACGAAGAGGCCGCAGCCCTCGCAGCCGTGGGCTACGCCAAGTACACGGGACGCATTGGCGTCTGTTGTGCAACATCAGGTCCCGGAGGGGTGCATCTGCTCAATGGCCTTTATGATGCCAAATGTGATTCGCAGCCGGTATTGGCAATTACCGGCCACACGTTCCACGATCTCATTGGAATGAACTATCAGCAGGATGTGGATTTAGACAAACTGTTCATGGATGTTTCGGTTTTCAATGAGCGCGTTATGGGCGCCGCCCACGCCATCAACGTCGTCGACATGGCGATTCGCACCGCGTACGGCCGACGCGGCGTCTCCCACATTTGCATTCCGAAGGACATCCAGGAGTGGGAAGTCTCCGACAAGCACCGCAGCAGCGCCAACGTCGCCCGCCATAGCGGCGACTGGAGCGCACCTTCGTCTGCCAGGCCCGCCGCCGCAGTTCTTCAACAAGCGGCTGACGTCATCAATGCTGGATCCAGAGTTACGGTCTTTGTCGGACAAGGCGCGCTCGGTGCCCGCGAAGAGGTTGCCCAACTCGCAGAAATCGTCGGCGGCCCGGTCGTGAAAGCCCTGCTCGGCAAGGCCGTGCTCCCCGACCGCAGTCCCTATACCACCGGTGGAATCGGCCTGTTGGGCACATCGCCCTCGGTGGATGCGATGGAAGAATGCGACACCTTGATCATGATTGGCACCAGCTTTCCTTACATGGACTTCTACCCAAAGCCAGGGCAGGCGAAGTGCGTCCAGATCGAGCTTGACCCAACTCGCATAGGCTTGCGTCACCCTGTCGATATCGGACTTCTGGGCGATTCCAAGGTCATACTACAGGCATTGCTCCCGCTGTTGAAGCAGAAGAACAACAGGTTCCTGAATAAGGCGCAGGATCGCATGAAGGACTGGAATAACCTCATGCAGGAGCGTGGCACACGTAAGGATATGCCCATGAAACCTCAGGTTGTGACGCATACTTTGAATCGTCTACTCAACGACGATGCCATTGTCTCCGCAGATAGTGGCACCATCTCTACGTGGGCAGCGCGCTACATTGAGATTCGCGGAGATATGAAATTCTCTCTCTCCGGATCTCTTGCCACCATGGCCAATGGACTTCCCTATAGCATTGGCGCAGCAGTCGCATATCCCAGCCGGCAGGTGGTGTGCGTAGTAGGCGACGGCGGCCTCGCCATGCTGATGGGCGAAATTGCCACCCTGGTGAAGTACAAGCTGAGTGTTTGTGTCGTTGTCATCAAGAACAACGTGCTCGGACAAATCAAATGGGAGCAGATGATTCTTGACGGCAATCCCGAGTTCGGCGTCGAGCTCGAGCCGATCGACTTTGCAAAAGTAGCCGAGGCATGCGGGGCCCGCGGCTTCACGATCGAACGTCCCGAAGATGCAGAGGAAGTACTCAAGGCTGCCCTAGCGCATCGCGGACCCACCGTAGTACAGGCTGTAGTCGATCCGAACGAACCCCCGATGCCCGGCAAAGCAACCACAAAGCAGGCTCTCCATTTGGCAAAGGCCCTCTCGCGCGGTCAAAAGGATGCGATAAAAATCATCACGACAATCGCAGAAAACAAGATTCGCGAAGTCGTCTGATCCGACTGCGAGCAATGGCGAGTTCGCTTCTCGCGCGAAAGACTCACCGCCGCCACGTCAGACGATTTGTGTCTTAGATGCTGCGTTCATCGGCGCTGCCGATGTTCACGTCTGCGAGACGTCGGCTTCCGAAGCTGCGAAACTCCTTCACCTTGTGCAGAGCGAAGGCAGCAGCACCCTGAGGCACGCGCACGTTAAAGAAGTCCGCACCCTCAACGTCGCGCAGCCAGAATGCGGGCCGTGCATCGGATGCGCGCGACACAACCTCAACGTTGCTGATGTCGAGGCCGCGTACATGACGCGCAAAGATTCCCGTAGCCGGCAATTCGCCAAACATGTCCGGATCGGGATAGGCGGCTTCGCGTTCCTCGGGTTGAAGGGCAGCCATCTCCGCGGTTCCGCCACCGGCTTGCTCAAAGAACACATTGCTGATCTTGATGTCTTCCAGAGGATGCCCCGGAACGCCTGACAATATCCCCGGCAACCGCGCCACACTTGTGCAGGTGATGTCGCTCATAATCACGCGCCGTATCACGCCGGGCTTCGCATCGCGCGGCCCTCTCATGCGCGTCCCGAGACGTAGAAAGAACGGCGCGCTCCGCATGTCGCGCATGGTGACGCCGGTGAATGTCACGTCCTCCACAAGCGCGCCATCTTCCGACTCCAGCGCAAAGCCCTTGCAACTCTCAAAGACGCAGTTGGAAATCGCAACGTTGCGGAAGCCTCCATTCGACTCTGTGCCGAGCTTGATGCGCCCGGTGAAAAACCGATTCTGTCCATCGATCGGCTTCCACGTACCATCAAGGACCGAACCGAGTGCATAGCCACCCGTCACATAACAGTTTGTAATCGTCAGGTTTTCGGTTGGGCGCGCGTATCCGAGCGCGAATGAACTTTTCGGACAGATGCCATCGTCCCAAGGGGAGTTCACCGTGCAGTTCGAAACACGTACATTGCGACAACAATCAATATCTATCCCGTCACGATTTGTGTCGATGAGCAGGTTGTCGATCGTCAAGTTGTCGACGCCTGTCGCCAGCACGCCGAACCAGCCGCCTTCGAGGATTTTGAAATCGCGCAGCAAGACATTGCGACAGTTCTTCAGCGCGATCGATTTGTTTCCCACTCCCGGTTTTGTTGTGTCGGCCCGGCCGGCCTCGCGGTCCCAACCGCGCGTGAGGCCCTTTCCCCAGATCAGCCCCGGGCCGGTGATGGAGACGTCATGGATACCTTCGCCCCAGATCAGCGAATTATGCCAGTGATTGTGCCCGTAATCCTGGTAGGGTTCCCACGCGCCCTGCGGTTCGGCGGCATCGTATCCACCAGTAGTAACTCCATCCAATGGCGTTGGACCGGCAAGAATCACTGCGCCCTGATCAAGGTGAAGTCCCACCTTGCTCTTCAAATGAATGGAGTAGCTAAGGTAGACGCCTGCTGGAAAAAATACCGTGCCTCCGCCGGATGCCGCCGCAGCATCGATGGCGCGATTAATGGCAGCGGTATCTGCGGTCGCACCATCCCCCTTTGCGCCATATTGACGAACGCTGTGCCAGACGATTCCCGACGCCGTCGGGCCCGAGCCGGCATCTTGCACCCCGTACGCAGATTCGGCTCCCGGAACAACCGACGCAGCCATTCCGGACCCAGCCATCTTTAACAGATCTCTACGTTGCATCTATCCCATTTCTTGGGCACGCCGAGGCTACGACGCTCCGGACGCCATTGGCGGAAAATTCCTGAGAGATATTGTCACACATGGATACAGTCCACTTATCGAGGCTTTCGCCGAGCACAGCAGGATACGGCGTCCAGTAGCCAGTGCAAATTGGAAGCTCAACTTATATGGTTCCGATGTGGAGTAGTGGCTAAGCCGCCGCGACACGCTTCATCAGATCAGCCTGCTCGTTCGCATTTTCAGCGCCAATGGTAAAGGCATCGAGAACGCCCGATCCGAGTGCGAAGCGAATCGCTTCATCCTGGCGAGTTCGCATCGCGCCCTGGCCCAGAATCTTCATACCGATAATTCCCTTGCCCTGCGCGCGCATTTCCTTGATTACGCCGATTACCGTCTGCGGATCCGCATCCATATGCGCACCAACCGGATTCAGTCTAACCAGGTCAACTTCAACCCACGGCGAACGAGCCGCTGCGCGCAAGGCTTCGATACTGTGGCACGACACACCGTGCGTACGGATAATTCCCTTTTGCTTCGCTTCCGAGAACACGTCCATCACTGCACGATACCGGTCAGTCCAATCAGCCTCTGTGACGCAATGCATCAGCAGAATATCGATGTACTCCGTCTTCAGCTCCCGTCGATAGCGGTCAAGGTTAGCTTTCACTTGTTTCGGATCACGCGAATCGCACTTGGTCATCACTATCACTTTCTCGCGGGGCAGGCGGCTGATAGCTTCTGCCACATCGGGATGTGATCCGTAAGAGTCGGCGGTGTCAAAGAATGTCAGGCCGCGATCGTACCCGGTACGAAGCAGACGCGCCAGTGAGCCTTCCCTTGTCTGATTCGACGAACCGCCAAATCCGACTGTGCCCGTGCCCATGGCCAGACGGCTGGTGCGAATGCCTGTTTTGCCCAACACAACCGTATCGGTGGCCTCGACCTTTTCCGTACCAGAGGGCGCATCAAGCCCCTCGGCGAGCGTTCCCGGTGTGAGATAAGCCGCCCCGAGGCCAGCGACTGCACCGGCTATGAATTTCCTGCGATTCATAAGACCTCCAACGTTGGGGAATGGACTCTTCGATCCGAACCGGCCGCATTGAGGCCGCCCGGAAGCGTACCAGTGCCAAGATTCTACCGCCGGTTTAGTGTGCTGTGCCATCGAGGAGCCGAAGTCCTTGATTTGCTGACGCCTGGGCCTTAATGCGGAACTTCCTTACGCTGGCTCGACACGCTGGGAGCCACCGCCGTCGACTGGATCGACGCCTATACTGGTATTGGGCCAAGCCACAAACCATGCGACCCGAACTCACGAGAGCAGCCGAACTGCTGCAACACAAGACTCCCGAAGCGCTCGAAGAGGCAATCGGGCTTCTGCAGAACACGGTCTATTCGTTCAGCATGAAGATGTGCGGGCACCCCGAAGACGCGGAAGACACCACGCAAGAAGTCCTGTTTAGATCATTAGGCCATTTGGCGAAGATTCAAGATCCACGAGCACTGGCCGTTTGGCTCTACACCGTGACTCGGAATCGATGCTGGAGAATGCGGCGCAAACCTGCCGGCGCACCAGCACGAACTCTCTCTTTGAATGAATTGATGCCCGACGACGTGGAGTTGGGTCGCTTGGTCCCGGATGCCGCGAAAAACCCTGAGGGCGCTCTGTTACATACCGAGCGGCACGATCTGCTGCATCAGGCAGTATTGCGAATTCCAGCGCCGCTGCGAATCGTGCTTGTCCTCCACGATATGGAAGAACTGGCTACCGAGCAGGTGGCTCAGGTTCTTAAACTGCAGCCTGGAACCGTGCGTGTGCGGCTGCACCGCGCCCGGCTTGCCGTACGCAAGGAAATGAGCGCGATTCTTGACCCCACGCCTCCTCTTTCAGATCCAGCACTGCCCGTGTTGAAACAAATCCTTGACGCCTCGAACCCCAGAAAACGGCCGCCCGAATGTCGCGAGCTCTTTGCGGGACTCTCAGAGTATCTGGACGGCAGGGCAGAACCGGAGACCTGCGACCAGATGCGCCATCATATGGACGGCTGTCGAGCATGTATTCAATTCTTGCGGAGCTTGCGGGACGCCATCGATCGCTGTCGAGCGCTCGAGGTTTCCTGCAACCCCATTGTCGCATCGAGGCTCCGATCACTCCTTACCGCCGAGTTCCTGCGCATGCTCGGAATACCCAATCCGGAAAAACTGATCGCGACCATGTAACGAATCGAGAGATCCGTGTCTTTCTTCTATGGAAGGTACGAGGCTCCTCATGGAAGTCAAAGTTACACAACTCGATCATTTCAAATTTGCCATACATTCTCGCTCTCACTCGATCCTCTGCGACCAGCCTGCCGAAAACGGTGGCAACGACGCAGGCATGACCCCGCCGGAACTGCTCCTTGCATCGCTAGGCTCCTGCGCCGAGTTCTATGCAGTGCAGTATCTAAGCGCTCGCAATCTCTCGACTGAGGGGGTCGAAGTCACGGTTTCCGCAGAAAAGCTAAAGCAGCCTGCGCGTCTGGGTAATTTTCGAATTCAGGTGACATGTCCGACCGAACTTACCGAAGACCAAACTGCCGGTCTGGAACGTTCGGTGCATCACTGCCTGATTCATAACACTCTGCTTGTCGCCACCTGAGATCCACATTGAGTTTGCCGTCGGTGAGCCCGCGCTCCGCTGAAATCGCGCGGCTATAGGAGCCCCAAAAGGCGTGCTGATGCCGATGGGGCGAGCACCTTCGTGCCTCAGCGAGGCCTCGTTGGCCGCAACTTAAGAAGCAACAGAAACGAATATCGGCTCCCGAAAGAGCCGATATTCTTCTGACCCGAACCTGCCTTTTCAGTTCAGTAGTGATCCCGGTCATGATCATGGCCGCGATCACCCATCAGATGCGACACGCCCCTGTCATATCCGCGTCTGAATCCCTCACGGTAAGCATTCCGCGCTTCGTGTGGAACATCCGGATGACGGTACTCGTCGCGGTTGTTCACATCGGGCCTGCGATGGTTGTCGAAATCCCTGCGCGCCCCTTCGATTCCGTCATGGAAGCCGCGCCGCTCCATCTCATTCCAACCACTCTCCGGAGCATCCCACGAGCGTTCCGCGACGCGCATCTCGTATCCAGATCCGCTCATCAAGTGGGACACGCCAACGTCGTATCCGCGGCGAAACCCTTCGCGATATGCGTGACGATATTCTGAGGGAACATTTGGGTTGCGGTACTCATCGCGATTGTTGACATCGGGTCGGCGGTGATTGTCGGCATCTCTGCGCGCACCCTCAATGCCGTCGTGAAAAGCGCGACGCTGAACCTCATTCCATTCCCCCGGAGGCGCATCCCAACCCCCACGGTCTTGGCCGTACCCCTGGGGCGGCCCTTGGACCAGCCCGTTTGCCTTCGGCCCTGAAAAACACGTGACTCCCAACAGAACCACAAGAGCTGGAATGCTGAACCGATTGAGATTCATCATGAAATCTCCTTCCTTCTTCGAAACACTGTTTGCAAATGAAAGTCGTGATCGCACGCTGGAACTGCCTGAAAATTGTCGAATTGCCCACAAGTATAGGCAATTGTAGACGCGCGAATCATCGCGGAAATGAGCTTCCGCTTCAAATAACGCGCGACAGTAACGTGCGCAATTCAGGAGCAGGCTGCGTGTGGGATTGACCGAACTTCCGGCAAGCTAGAAACAACTACCCTGACAAGGTCTATTGTGGACACAAAAATGGGAACGCCGAAACTTTTCCGACATTCCCGCTTTTGTTTGACTAGGTTTGATTATTTGATTAGCGGTTATTTCAATTCTCTTCTACCCATTATTTATTGTCGTGATCGTGGTCATGATCATCGTGGTCGTGATGGCGGTCGCGATAACTCATCATGTGGTCCATCGCCTGTTCATATCCCCGGCGAAATCCTTCGCGATAGTCTCCCTCGGCGCTCCGCTCAACGTGGGGATGGCGATACTCTTCGCGGTTATTCACATCCGGACGACGATGCTCGTTGTAATCCTTCCGTGCTCCTTCGACGCCGTCGTGATACCCCTGACGTTCAACTTCGCGAAACTCGCTTGGGGGATTCTCCCAGTCACCACGGTCACCACGCTCCTGCGCATACGCTGAAGGTGGCGTTGTCAACGCTCCCTGGGCATGACCGTTTAAAAAGCTGATTGAACCTAAAGAGAGAGCAAATATTGGAAGCGCAAGCAGTCTAATTTTCATATATACCTCCAGTTTCCTTGACTTCAGATGAGCCCTATCGCCCGTGCGTTGTATGTTCTGACAATTTCTAGGGAACGACGATCGCTAAGTGACCATTGCAAACGCCTTATTCCGCGAGATTTCCACGCGCATGCTCCGCGCCGCGAAAAGCCACATTCATCGCCGCAATTTTGCGCGCATTCAGACAACCCTGTGAATAGCAGTGCGATGTTCTACGATTGCTCATGCCTCCGTTGCTCGACATCCGCGATCTACGCATTTGTTTCGGTGCGAACGAAGCCGTTAGGGGCGCGAGCCTTCAACTTGAAGATGCCGAAGTGCTCGGCATCGTTGGCGAATCCGGATCGGGCAAAAGTGCCACGGCGCTCGCGATCCTCGGCCTCCTCGGCCCCACGGCAACTGTCTCCGGCCAAATCTTATGGCGTGCTTCTGGTGCGACCAATTCGGGATCCAGCAAGTTCATTGATCTTTTGCGTCAACCGCAGGCAGCGATGCGTATTCTGCGCGGACAAGAAATTGCAATGATCTTTCAAGAGCCAATGACCGCGCTCAATCCCGTAATGTCGATTGGGCGGCAGGTAGCCGAAAGTGCTGAGGCTCACTCTCGATCATGGACAGGAAGAGAAGCAAAGCGCGCGGCAATCGCTGCGCTCGAAGCCGTCTCGATTCCCGAAGCGTCTCGTCGCTATAACGACTATCCGCACCAGTTTTCAGGGGGGCAGCGCCAGCGCATTCTTATCGCCATGGCGCTCATCAATAAACCAAGGCTATTGATCGCAGACGAACCCACAACTGCTCTGGATGTGACGGTGCAGGCCCAGATCCTTGCACTGCTTGCGGATCTTCAACGCCGTCATGGCTTGGCGATGCTCTTCATCTCTCACGATCTGGCGGTCGTTGGAGAAGTAGCCAGCCGCGTGGCAGTGATGCGCAACGGAGAAGTTGTGGAATCCGGCGCCAGCGCAAAATTGCTCACCGCGCCCAGCCACCCTTACACTCGCAGTCTTCTCGCGGCTGTTCCCACCTTGCGCACCAACCGCGAACTACCGTTGGCGACAGTCACCACTGGCGCACAACCCCGCGCTCAAAATGTCGAATGAAGGCACGAGTGCAATTGACTTTCGTATTCGCTGAAGGTTAGTCGAGCGGACTCGATGGAGATTGTCAGTGACGGAGATGATCAAACAATCGTCAATTGCGACGCGCATGCAATCGCTACACCCTCAGGCTGCACCAGCTAGCAAATCCTTCGATCAAGCAGGATTGCCATGCTCAAACTTAATCTTCCTGCGCCTGTGGATGATGGACTCCGGTTCATCCGCGGATCATCCGGATACACCACCGCCCCCCGGCAATTCCGGGAGGCGGAGTGGTCCGAAGAACAATTGCTAGTCGGCTACGGCCGGCACTGGCGCCGGCTCAGCAGCTTCAGCAACGTCTGAAGCATCTGCCGCGACCTGAACCTTAACGTGCGCAGTCACCTCGCGGTGCAATTTGATCGCCACGTCAAAGCTTCCCAGGCTCTTGATCGGCTCCGTCAACTGAATCTTGCGGCGATCCACTTCAAAGCCCTTGGCCTCGAGATCCCCCGCGATATCAGCCGATGTCACCGAGCCGAAGAGCTGACCATTTTCGCCCGACTTGCGGGTGAAACTGAGCACAAGGGGTTCGAGCTTCGCGACTAATTGCTCTGCTTGTGCTTTCTCTGTCGCGGACCGACGAGCGGCGGCAGTCTTCATTTGTTCAATGACGGCCTTGTTGGCCAAAGTTGCCTGCAGCGCCAGCTTCCGGGGCAGCAGAAAATTGCGGCCGTAGCCGTCCGCCACCTTGACTACATCTCCACGGTGGCCGAGATTGGCTACGTCTTCTTTCAGGATAACTTCCATGTGAAACTCTCCATGTTGCGGGCGGCGATCCAGACCTGCCGTCCGCCCTTTGTGTTAGACACAGGCGTCTCGCGATGAGTTGCGCCGCGCAGATTCTACAACGGCCTTTGCAAGTCCGTCGCCTGTCAAATGGCACCTTGAATACAACTAATTCGCCATTGGTAATCTAAGCGACAATCGCTGACTAGTGCCGGGTTGCAAATGGCAAAAGCGCGATATTCCGAGCTTGCTTGATCGCTCGAGTTAGCCGGCGCTGGTGCGTGGTGCAAACGCCAGTCAACCGGCGAGGCACGATCTTGCCACGCTCAGCCACAAACCCTTGCAGCAGACGAACATCGCGATATGGAATCGCGTCGATTTTTTCGGTGCAGAACTTACACACCTTCTTGCGGCGAAAGAACTTTCCGCGACCGCCAGGACCGCCGGAAGGCCGTCCGCCGGACCGGGGTCCGGAACCGGGACCCGAGGATCCTTGTGGTGCTGATGCTGGTGCGCTCGCTTCGGGCGCCCTGCTGGGAGTTTCGTCAGACATGCTGTTTCCTCTTCACTCTCTTCGCTTCCTGATCCCATAACGAGCACAGAAATGCGGTATTCGGGTCGCAACCGGCGAATCCACAATCGGGAGCCGGAAACGACAATCTGTTGAAGACCTTAAGCGGTCGCGGAGACCGGCTCCGCAGCTGCCTCAGCCGGCGCCGGTGCGTGCGCTGCTGCGGGCTCCGGAGTTGCCTTGCGTCGGACACCGCGCAGAGCCTTCACCTTGGCCAGCCGCTTCTCTTCCTCATCGATTCGCACCGTGATGAACTTGATAATTGGCTCGGTAACGCGCAGACGCCGCTCGAGTTCCAACACCACCGCTCCATTGGCCTCGATCGTCATAAGCACGTAGTTGCCATCGTTGAACTTGCGCACCATGTAGGCAAGTTTGCGACGGCCCATCTTGTCGACGTTCTTGATGACTCCGCCACCATTGGTGACGTTGGTTGAGAAGCCGGCAATCAGCTTGTCAACTTCTTCTTCGACCACGTCGGGCCGAACGATAAACATAACCTCATACACACGAGACATCCGATTTCCTTTTCCGCCGGACCTCTCAGGATCGAAACCCTGATCTCCAGCCTCACCCGCCGGCAAATGCCTTGGCGGTTTCGTTCCCCGATTACTGCTCCGCCGGGCTGTTTTACTCGCGGCGGTTAAACTCGTTCATCGCGGCCCCCGGTCCATCCTGGATGATGCGCCGCGTGGCAGTTGCCACCTTATCCAGCACCTCGTCCAGAACCGCCAGATCCGCCTTGCGCATCGGCGAGAGAAGGTAGTCTCTGCCTGGCCTCTTGCCGCCTGCGGCCGCTATAGCCTCAGGTGGCAAATCGGGCCCAACGCCGATCCGCAATCGCAGCCATTCCTGACTGCCTAGCGCCGAGGTAACGCTCCGGGCTCCGTTATGGCCGGCCGGCGAACCTCGTTCCCTTATCTTGAAGGTACCCAGCGTCAGATCCAACTCGTCGTAGATCACAAGCAGGTCCCGCGCCGGGTCCACCTCAAACTCTCGAACCAGAGCGGCCAAAGCCAGCCCGCTCAGATTCATAAATGTCTCCGGCTTGGCCAGAATCACATTGCGCCCTGCTAATCGGCAGGTCGCAGTAACGGCCCGGCAACGCCGGTTTTGCACCACAACGCCCTCTTGCTCGGCGATGCGGTCGATCGCCATGAACCCCGCGTTATGCGGCGTCCACAGATACTCGAGGCCCGGATTCCCAAGCCCCACCACCAGAAAAGGACCCGACGAACTTGAACTGGGCAAAGGACCTGTCGGTCCGCCGGACTCGCTTTCTTCGGCCACTGCTTACTTCTTCGCTCCAGTGTCCGCCTTCTTAGCTCCGCCCTCAGGCTCGGTCTTGCCCTTCTTTGCAACTTCCGGTTCACCCGGTGCCGCGGCGCCTTCGACAGCAGCAACCGCTTCACCCTCGGCCGGAGCCGCGACAACTTCCTCGCGAATCGAGATAACGTGAACAACCGTTGCGTCTTCGGCAGTCAGGTACTTGATCTTGTCGGAATGCGGAAGATCGCTCACGCGCAACGAGGCAAACAACTCGAGGTTGCTGACATCCACATCAATGTGGTTCGGGATGTCCGCAGGCAGGCACTCGATTTCTACTTCGCGCATCACTTGATCCAGAATGCCCCCGGACGTCTTAACGCCCACCGGCACACCCAGAAGCTTCACGCGCACGCTGACGCGCAACGTCTTATCCAGCGCGATTCGCTTCATGTCGATGTGAATGAGCTGATCCTTCAGCGGCTCACGCTGCCAATCCACGATCATGGCTTTGGCCGCCGGCACGCCGGCAACTTCAACGTCGAAGATCGTGTTGTGCCCGGTCTCAGAGAAGAGAATCCGGGAAATCTGCTTGGGGTCCACCTCTACGGCTACGGCATCGTGGCCTGCACCATACAAAACGGCGGGAATCTTACCGGCAACCCGCACGCGGCGAGCGGCATTCTTGTTGAACTTGCCCTCACGGGGCTTGGCTACGACTACTTCAGGCATTTCATCTCTCGTTTCTGTCTTCGGGCACGGCCGTCTTGAGGTCCGCTCCCTTTGCTCGCGGCAGTCGAAGCGACCGCCGAGGTGATTCCTAGGAAAACAGCGAACTAACGCTGGTCTCCATGTGAATGCTCTCGATCGCCGCACCCAAAAGGCCGGCAATGGAAAGCACCTTGATCTTTGCAACCTTCTGCGCTGCCTCGCGCAGCGGAATGGTGTTGGTGAATACCACCTGCTCCAGTCGCGAATTAGCAATGCGATCGATCGCCGGACCCGATAGCACCGCGTGGCTCGCGCAGGCATATACCGCAGCGGCACCCGCCGCGTAAAGCGCATCCACGGTCTTCACCAGCGTCCCGGCTGTATCGATAATGTCGTCAATAATGAGGCAAGTCTTGCCGGCCACATCACCGACCACGTTCATTACTTCGGCAACGTTGATATCGGTACGGCGCTTATCAACGATGGCCAGAGGCGCTCCCATCTTCTGCGCGAAGAATCGTGCCCGCTCGACGCCACCTGCATCGGGCGAGACAACAATCAGGTTGGGCAACTTCAGCTCACGGAAGTAACTCACCAGAACCGGGCTGGCAAAAAGATGATCGACTGGGATGTTAAAGAAGCCCTGAATCTGCGCCGCATGCAAGTCGACAAACAGCGCTCGATTCGCTCCCGCGGTGGTCAGCAGGTCTGCAATGAGTTTGGCGCTGATCGCCACTCGCGGGCGGTCCTTGCGATCCTGGCGAGCGTAGCCATAGTACGGCACTACCACCGTGATCCTGGCCGCCGACGCCCGTTTCAGCGCATCAATCATGATCAGGAGTTCCATCAGGTTCTGGTCGACGGGATAGCAGGTAGGCTGCACGACAAACACATCCACGCCGCGCACGTTTTCCAGCAGTTGGAAGTAGACTTCGCCATCAGCAAAGCGCTGCATTTTCGCTTCGCCCACGGGAACTCCGATGTGGCGGCCAATTTCATCCGTCAGCGCCTTGTTGGCCGAGCCGCTGAAGAGTTTGAAACGACGGTCTTCGCTCAGGTTGCGAGTCCGCTTGCGCTCGCCAGCCGGTTTGGCTTCCTTCGCTTTCGAACCAGCCTCAGGCTGCACAGCCTCCTTCACCCCTCCATCGCGGGTGGTGATCGAGACGCCTTCCTGCTGCTTGTCTTCCGACTCTACCGGTACTGTTCCCACTTCCATCTCCGAGGTACCTCCAAGCTGGTTGGCTTTGGCTGCATTCCCGCTTCCTACTGCAAACTTTGGCTGGGCGACTAGGATTCGAACCTAGACAAGTGCCTCCAAAGGGCACTGTCCTACCATTAGACGATCGCCCAACATCGCAAATCTCCAGGTTGCCCTGGACAACACTGCTTTCGACAGCCGTTCGCGAGTCTCTCTCCCGCAAATGCGGGCTGTCAACCCCTTATTGCAGAAGCATTTTGTCCCAGTATTCCCGGCGAGGCATCGTGCGCGTCAGTTGACTTTCAACGCCTGCCGCACTCAACCGTTCCTGGGCCGCTTCTGCGAATCCGCGGGTTAGGTACAACCCGAAGAGTGCCGAACCGGATCCGGACAGCGAAGCATGGAGGGCTGCCTCCGGGGTGTCCGAAGCCGCAAGAAGGCGCTTGATTTCGCGAAGGGAGGGATGCTGGTTGAACACGACCTGTTCGAAGTCGTTATGGATCCAGCTACTGATCCCGGTGCGGACAAGCGCGGACTCTTGAGGTCCGGCCAGGTCCTCTCCACTGGAAAGGACACCGGAGGAACCAACTCCCTGCCGACCTCCCGGAATTGCTCCCGAAAAGGCGCTGGCATAGGCGCGGCTCAACTCCTTGAGTTTAGCTGCACTGGCCTCTGCAGTCAAACCCTCAGCAGCACAGAGTTTATCCCAATCGCGGAATGCCTGCGGGGTAGAAACTCCCAGTCGAGATGTAGCTACAACACACCATAAGAGTTCGATGTCTGGAAGGGGGTAAACCTCCTGGCCCCGATCAAGCCCAAGCACCGATCCCCCGATCAAAAAAAGCGGCACGTCAGAGCCGACCTGGGCCGCTATCTCCAGCCGTCTTGCCGACCATCGGATATGGCTGCCCCATCCTTCAAAAGCCTTTTGTTCGAACGGGGGGAGCCCGCTTCCATCGGCCTCGATCCCCAACTCCGCTTCCAGCCCCACGAGTGCAGCCACTGCATTCGCCGAGCCCGCTCCCAGTCCGCCCTGAACCGGCAATCTCTTCTCGATATGCAGTTCCACTGAGGCCTTGATATGCAAAGCTTCCAGCGCCAGGTTGACCATCTTCCAGGCAGTATTGCGGCTATCAGTCGGGACCCGCCCATCATTCGAGGTCAGAACAATCGTTGTTGTTGTTGCGGGCGACACCGATACCGTCACCAGGTCATATAGCTCGATCGTCTGATATACAGTGGCCAGGGCGTGGAATCCGTCAGGACGGGGCGCCCCGATCCCGAGACCAAGGTTGATCTTTGCATGCGAACGAACTGTAGTGGGCATACCGATCCATTGTAGAACCCGGCCGCCCTGTGTTCCGCCAGTCCGCATGACACCAAAGGCAGGCTCCAGGTCCAACAGGGCATGAAAACGATCCGTACAATTTCTCGTTGTGATGGACAGTAGAATCCTCATCGGGACGGGCATCGAGAAAAGAAAAGAACAACGACCGTCCGTCGGCAACGTCCAAGAATCAAACGATCCCCAACGCCGTCCCCTTGGACGCGTAAAAGGAGGGACGCCATGCGGACCCTGGCAAAATTCGGAGGCTGCGCCCTCTTCGTCTCTCTATCCATCCTTTCAGCAGAATCTCAGGAACTCGTTTACTCCACCCGCATGGAAGTCGTCCGTGGCAAGCCATACGTCATGGTCATGGTCAATGGTCGCGGCCCATTCCGCTTTCTGATCGACACAGGTACGGGAGGCCAGGCAATCGTAACCGAGCAACTAGCCGATCAACTCAAGCTTCCAACCGTCGGCGATACGCGCATCACAGACCCCAGCCGACAGGGCGATCGGCGGGCTGACATCGTCTTCATCGACAAACTGACCGTAGGCGGGGCCGACTTCATCGGTGTCGAAGCCGTACGCCACAAACTCTACGGCGACGATGGAGAGTGTCAGGGAGTCCTCGGGTTCAAGATCTTCGAAGATTATCTGTTGACCCTGGACTATCCCAACCAGCGCCTGACACTGGCTTCCGGCTCATTGGAGCCTGACGATGAAAACACTGTCCTCCCATTTCGTATGCCCGACGGAGTTCCCGTCGCCCGCTTGCGGATCGGCGATCTCCAGGTCGACGCACTGTTTGACTCCGGCGGCACCGGCCTCAGCCTTCCCGAACAGCTTGCTTCGCAGCTCAAGTTCTCCGCCGAACCTGTCGTCTTCGGAAACGGGGAATCCCTTTCTACTCATTTCTTGATCAAGGCCGGAATCCTCGGGTCGGACGTGCAAGTCGGGCAGTACACGTTCTCGCAGCCTTTCGTTGAGGTGAATTCGGCGTTTCCCCAGGTGAATTTCGGATCCTGCCCCATGCAACACTTCTCATTCACCTTCGATCAAGCCAACCTGCTGATGCGACTCGAGGCCAGCGAGAGGGTTCTCCATCTGGCCGCTACGCCCACGAGGCCCCGCCTTCAGAACGCACCGCAGAAACCGCTCGCGCCTGACCTCGTCCCCATAGGCTAGCGCCGTTTGTGGTTTGTTTTCAGTTGAGTTAAATTGAGTTCGTTCCTTCCCCTGTGCCCGAGAATGAATCGAAACATCGCGTCGGCAGTCAGCGGCGCCCCTACGACTGCTCCATTCAAGATCGGAGAACGCATGAAGCGCCGTTCCTTTCTCAAAACCGCTGCCGCACTCTTCCCCGCCGCAGGACTCGAGTCATTCTCGCTCGGCCAAACCCCAGCGCCGTCCCCTTCTGATCAGCCACACGTCATCGCTGCGGGAGAAGACCGGCTCGGAGAGTCACACTCCCGTGGCTACAGCTCGATTCTGTTCAAAGTTCTGCCCCGCGAAACCAGCAACGGCATGTTTGTAATCGAACATCTCAACTTGATCAAGGGCGGCCCTCCCTTACACCTCCACCTGCATCAGGAAGAATACTTCTATGTGATCGAGGGAGAAGTTCACTTTCAGATTGGCGACAACCGCAAGCGTCTTAAGCCGGGTGACTCCATTCTCGGTCCGCGCGGCGTTCCGCACACTTTCGCAGCGACTGGCGAAGCACCCGGGCGCCTTTTGATCGCCTTCACCCCAGCCGGCGACATGGAACAGTTCCTTCGCGACACCGCCATTCCAAACCCGCCGAATCAAGACGCGGCTTTCTTTCGTCGATACGGCATGGAACTTCTCGGTCCCTCGCCCTTCGCCACCTAGCGCCTCAAAACGCCTGGAAAAAATTAGGCTCCTCCAGCCCTCTCTGCCATTTGTTTCGCCGTGCGTAGTGCCGCCACCGGTTCTCCTGTTGGGTGGAACTCCATCGCCACAATGTGACGATACTTCCGCTCCGCCAACTTGCGATAAATGCTTCCGTAGTTGATTTCTCCTGTGCCTGGTTCGTGGCGCCCTGGAACATCGGCTACGTGAATCAGGCCAATCACATCGATGTTCTTATCGAGCTTTTCAATCAGGTTGCCCTCGGCGATCTGCTCATGAAAGAAATCGTAGAGAAACTGGACCTGCGGATGATTCACCGCGCGCACAATCTCGATAGCCTCAGTAGCCGATTGCAGATAGTAGCGTGGGTTCTCCTCCGGGTCGATGCACTCCAGCAGTAATCGCACCGGCTGACCTTCGATCTGCTTGCCTTCCACCAGGGCAACCGCAGCCTTAAGCCCATCAATGCAGCTTTGATGTTGTGCCTCCCGCGACATCCCGGGAACCACGTTGCCGGAAAGCACAATCATCGCCGGACACCCAAGCGTCTCCATCGGCTTCAGAGCCTCGCGAAAGTCCGCCAGGAACGCATCACGCTCCGCCGGGTTGCCAATCCCATGACGCAACCCAGCGGTCGCGTCGAAATGGATACCGAGTCGTTTGCGCGCTGCGTTTGCGTTGGCAAAATCAGCCTCGGACCACTTCGCGTACTCACCCACCAGTTCAACATTGGTGTAGCCTGCCTCCGCAACCTTTGCCAGTCGCTGCTCAAAAGGCAAATCGGTAAACACGGTCCACAGCATCACAGAAACCGGAAAAGGCGCCGATGCATCGTTGTTTTTTGCCGACGACCGGCTCGCGATCGAAGGAAGTGGCGCGGCGGCTCCCATGGCTGCCGTTGCTAAAACTTGGGTGAACATGCGGCGATTCATTCGTGCTTCTCCTTTAACTTGATTCCTCGTTAGTTCGTTCTTGCCCTGCCGGAACGTCGCAGAGCCTGCCAATCTCTTTCGGTCTGATCTGCATAAAGAGATCCAAAATTGGCCAACGCTTCGGCGAAAGTACTTCCGGTTCCAAGATAACCCGCGATTACTCGCGGGTCTCCCGAACGCGCGTGACCTCTCGCCAGCAACTCTCCGCAGACCTCTCCAAGGGCTGCCAGGCCCGGGCCAGCCAGATCCGCAAGCTCGATGGATCCTTTGTGATCATTGAGCTGACGCACCATGAACTGGCGTGACCCGACATTCGTCCACCCGAGAAACGGGTCCGACTGCAATTGCATGGCGCGTTGCCCCATGACTACGCGCTGGCCATTGTGCGGAACAGGATGCGCGTTCGGAACATAGGAAGAGTAGACCGAGGGTGCCTCTTCCTTGACCTGCAGAAAAAGCGGATCTCCCGGTCCATTACCTTCAAAATAAATACAGTAGTCACGCAATCCGATTGAACCTGTGCCCACCACCTTGAATGCGACATCGATTGGCCTGTACATCGACAGCAGATGCTGCCTCTGTTGCTCCAGCGTTTCGCGATATGCGTCTAACGCCTGTAGCACTTGTTGTGACAGTGCAGGCGTAAGGCGGTTCAGCATGGGCTTGGATTCTCTGAATCGCCGCGAAATTCCCGGCTTGTTCGATGTTGTTTCCGTGAGTCGCTCGAGCGTATGCAGAGGAGTGGCCCGCTCGGCCTTCGTCAGCGCCTCATGGATCGGTTGTATCGCCCCGAGCCGATGTACCTGGTACCGGCCGATCTCAATCATCGGCATCCTTGAAAACACACGCATCTGTGCGCAATATCTGCCGATGCATAACTCGACGGCCTGCCTCGCGGATGACTCCTTGTGATTCGATTCGCGCCCCGCCACAATGAGCGAAGTCGCCATTCGCTTCAGGTCCCACTCGAATGGACCGCGTATGCTCTCGTCGAAATCATTGATATCAAAGACCAGCCTTCCGTCAGGCGCGGCGAAAGCTCCGAGATTCCGCACATGTGCGTCGCCGCATAGTTGGGCCTCAATGCCGGTGTTCGGCACCACAGCCAGATCCGCCGCCATCACGCACGCTGCGCCTCTAAAATAGGCGAACGGCGACTGAGACATGAGCTGGCGTTTGAGCGAGAGAAGCGCCGGCAGCCGGCCCCGTTCCATTCTTTCGAGCATTGCCAGGGCTGTATGCGTGCGCGCCTTGACATTCAGCGCGTCATGTTCCAGTCGCCCAACCTGCTTCCGACGTGATTGGCCAAACTTGCGCCGATCCTCCGGAGTCGTCCAGTGCATGACCGGCACCATACACCGTCGCCCCGTCCTGCGCAACCGTGGTAGAGGTGCTCTAACCCGTCGGGACCGTAGACGTTGCCCTTGATTTACACTTTGATTCTGGAAGCCAGGCGCGAATTCATCCCGCCTAAAACGTACGCCCGGCTCCGCACGGGAGGAATTCCCTTTGAAGCGTGCAGCCGCTGTCTTGGTCTCAGCCATTCTCTGTTCCTTTCTTGCCACCCTTCCTCTGGCCGCGCAGTCTCAAGCAAAGCGACTAACCGTCGAGGACATCTTTGCGCATGGCCCCCTCATCGGAACGCCTCCGAAAGATCTCGCCTGGTCGCCTGATGGCCAGCATCTCACGTACCTTGACGGAGGCGAGCTTGTCGACATTGCCCCCGGTTCTGAAAAACCTCATGTGCTCGTGAGCCGCGCCAAGATTTCCGCACTCGCGGTCGGCAAAGCCTCTGAGCAGGATCGGGATCACCGCGATCGCTACAAGATGGCCAACTACCTGTGGGCGCCAGACTCTAAGCACCTGCTCTTCGATTCCAATGGCCGGCTTTGGATCTACGACCTCAGCAACGGCACCGGCCTTCAAATTGGCTTCACCGGAGAAGCATCGGGCGATGATCCGAAGTTCTCTCCCAATGGGGAATTCATCTCGTTCATACGCAACCATAGCCTGGCTGTCGTCCACCTTCGCGACCCAGGCACGCCCACGACCCTCGTGGCAGCTACATCGACTCCGGGAATCTTCAATGGCGAAGTCGACTGGGTTTATCAGGAGGAGTTGGATACGCACAGCAACTATTTCTGGTCGCCGGACTCGAAACAACTGGCCTTCCTCCAGATGAATGAGACAGCCGTACCGCAATATCCAATTACCGATTGGATTCCCACGCATGCGACGGTTGAGCAACAGTCCTATCCTCAACCCGGTGATCCCAATCCTGACGTCCGGGTCGGTGTAGTCGCCAGCAAGGGCGGCAAGACTTCGTGGATCAAGCTCCCGGTTCATGCCGGCCAGGACTATATCCCGCGGTTCGGATGGGTCGACCAGAAGACGCTTTGGATCGAGTTGGTCACCCGCGACCAGAAGCACCGGGATATTTATTTTGCCGATTCGTCTACCGGTCAGTCGCACGTCGTGTTGCAACTTCTTGACGAAAAGTTCCTCAATGAAGACTACGACGTATATGCGGCGCACGGCTCGATCGTATTGACCAACTGGAGTGATGGGCACAATCACATTTACCTTTACCAGTTCGATGAAGGAAGAACGGATGCAACCGCCAAACTACAGATGCAACTCACAAAGGGCGACTTTGAAGTTGGAGAGGTCTATCGGGTAGATCCTTCGAGGAAGGAAGTCTTCTACGCCTCCAATGAAGGATCCGTGCTTGAGCAGCACGTGTGGCAGGTCAGCTTCGATGGCCAGCGAAAACAGCTATCCAGCGGTGCAGGGCATCACGACGCAACCTTCGCGCCAATTGGCGGGAGTTTTGCCGACAAATTCTCCTCCCGCATGAAGCCCCCACTACTTCAGCTCTGCACAATTGGTCACAATTGCGATGCTTTTTGGTCGACTCGCGCAGTGGAGTCCTATTCCTTCCATCCACCCGAGCAGCTTGAGGTGAAGGTCCAGGACGGAACTTCGCTTTATGCAACCCTTTTGTTGCCTGCCGGCGTCACCGACCCAGCCAGCGTTCCGCTCATCGTAAATCCCTACGGCGGTCCTGGTCCGCAAACTGTGGCCGACCGGTGGAGCGACAGCCTTCTCTTCGATCAGTTGCTCGCCCAGCATGGATTCGCCGTGCTGCACGCGGACAATCGCGGCACCGGCGTTCGTGGCCGCGCTTTTGCCCAGTCGGCTTACCACAACTTTGGGCCCGTCCAATTTGAAGATCAGATGACGGTCGTAGACGCGGCATTGGCAAAATATCCGCAGCTCGACAGCAAGCGCATGGGCTGGTGGGGATGGAGTTGGGGCGGCACCTTCACCTTGTACGCTCTCACGCACTCAGATCGCTTCCGCGCGGGCGTTGCCGTTGCTCCCGTTACAGACTGGCGTAACTACGACTCTATCTACACCGAGCGTTACATGAGTCTGCCGGCGGAGTTCTCAGATGGCTACAAAAACTTCTCCGTGGTCAACTCCGCGTCAAAACTCAAAGGGCGACTGCTTCTCGTGCATGGAACTGGCGACGATAATGTACATATGGAGAACACGGTACAGTTTGTGCAAAAGTTGATTGAGGCCGGAATTCCTTACGATCTCCAGATCTATCCTCGCAAAACCCATTCAATCGCTGGCCCTGATGTCCGCACGCATTTGTACAACCGAATTCTCACTCAGTTTGAGCAGTACCTGAAGCCACCCACACAGTAGGCAGTCTCATATGGGTATTCAACCGAGAAGCGCGACCCGTGTCGCCGAAACTTTGATTGCCGCCCACATCCGGGAATGTGAAGAAGCCCTGCTTGACCCCGCCGTGCGCCGCGAGCCTGCGCGCGTGTTAGCGCTTCTGGCCGATAATTTCCTGGAAATTGGCGCGTCGGGCAAGACATGGAATCGTGAGCAAATTGTCGATCAGCTCGCCACCGAAGAATATATCCAGCCCACAATGGATGATTTCGAATGCAGCATGATCACCGACAGTGTCGTGCTTGCAACGTATAAAACGATACGGATCGACACAATGACAGGCACTCGCGCAGTTTCTCTGCGAAGCTCTCTTTGGACAAAGGATTCTGGCAGATGGTTGTTGCGCTTCCATCAAGGAACGCGAGCAACCTGAGACGGCCGAGGCTGAAGGGCGTCTAAACTTCGCGGCGAGTGAAGAGGTCGTCTTTCTCGCGGCACGGACAGTTCGTGCACTCGAGACAGCACACCAGCAGAACCGCTACACCCAGAGTCACCAGGATGGCCAACACAGTCGCATTCGAAGCGAACCAATGAACCACGGTATGCATAAGCCACTCTTCCACCACAACTTCAAATCATCCCGGAGTAAACCTTTACTTCACGGTTAGATGAGCCTTCTTTGAAGTTGCGTTATCCGGCAGCACAAGTTTACCACTTGTAGACGTCGAAAAATTCTTCTTATATGTTTGGCACGGCGAATACTGTGGAGTAAGATTCAGGCGAATAAAGAGCGAATATAACGGTGAAAATTGAACCCAATCCGGGCCCCCTTGACTCCCCCGAACATTCGTCCGCGGGCGGCCCGGAGTCGTCAAATCCGCCGACGCCACCCCCTCGCGGCCAAAACCCCGCCGATCTGAATTGGCTCTTCGTCGATCTCAACTCCTATTTCGCCTCGTGTGAACAGCAGGACCGGCCCGAGCTCCGCGGCCAACCCGTCGGCGTCGTGCCCATGATGGCCGACACAACCTGTTGCATCGCTGCCAGCTACGAAGCAAAAGCCTACGGGGTAAAAACCGGCACCATCGTCGCCGACGCTAAACGCATGTGTCCCGGCATCATCCTGGTCGAGGCTCGTCATGAGCTTTATGTCGACTATCATCACCGCATCGTCGAAGCCGTCGAAAGCTGCCTGCCCGTCACCGCGGTCCTCTCCATCGACGAGATGGCATGTCGACTTAATGGGCCGCGAGCGCCCGCTGCTCGCCGCTATGGAACTCGGCCGCAAGGTCAAAGCGCGGATTCGAGAGCAGGTCGGTCCCATGCTCCGCAGTTCCGTCGGTCTCGCCACCAATCGCTACCTCGCCAAAATCGCCAGCGACATGGAAAAGCCCGATGGCCTCGTCGCCCTTACCCTCGACGTTCTCCCCGAAGCGCTCAGCCGCCTTACCCTCCGCGATCTACCCGGAATAGGCGCGCGCACTGAAAAGCGCCTCAACGAAAAAGGCATTCACACCATGCCGGAATTGCTTGCACTCAACTGCGAGCAGGCAGGAGAACTCTGGGGTTCCGTCTGGGGCGAACGCCTATGGCATTGGCTGCAGGGTCAGGACTTCGACATGGCCGAGACCGAGCACCTCAAGTCCATCAGCCATTCTCATGTGCTCGCACCCGAGATGCGCACCGCCGAGAAGGCGTGGGCGGTCGCGCACAAACTGCTCCACAAAGCTGCCATGCGCCTGCGGTCTGGCGGATTGTGGGCCAGCAGCATCGGCCTCGCTGTAGGATTCTCCGTCCCGCGTGGCCAGCATGTTCCCGTGAGCCGTTTCGGTGTCCCCACCCGCGGATGGCACGGGGAAGTTCGCCTCAGCGAGTGCCAGGACAACCAGACACTTATCGCCGCACTCAGTTCGCCTCTGGGCCAGCCGTCCCACCGGCGCCGGATACGACGAGCCGTACTTCATCGGCGTAAATCTCAACGGGCTCGTTCCCGACCGTCTCCACTCCCTCAATCTCTTCGACGGGCTCGACAACGCGAAAAGCCGCACCCGCCTGCTCGAAGCCATGGACCAGCTCAACCAGAAATACGGCATGAGTACTCTGGCCCCGGCAACCATGCTCGCCGCCTACAAGGCCGCCCCCACACGAATCGCCTTCCACAGCATCCCGGACCTGTTCTAGGCCCTCAACTCCTCCAACTGCGAGCGCGAGTTAGATGGTGGACGCCCCGGCCGGCACTGTGTTCTTCTTCATGCTAATTCTGCGATTTTCCCAGACGCTGCCGAAACGGTTGTTCCCCGATCCAGAAACTCTCAAGCTCTTCGTTCGCCGAAGCAGAGGAGAAGCTGAATGTTCAGAAATTCGATTTTGCCCCGTCGCTTGTACATTTCCTTCCTTCCGCTGCTTTCCCTTGTTCTGGTCACTGCCTGCAGCAAACAAGCGGCGAGTCCACCGAACCCGGAAAAGGCGGAGCAACAAAAAGCTGACCCTTCGGCGATTTCTCCAGACGGCCTGCCTTCCACGAGTTCCGATATCGTTTCGTTGCCCATGGGGTTTACGCGCGATACCAGCGACCTCGATGGAATGGTGAAGCGTCGCCAGATCCGCGCCCTCATCATCCTTAACCCGATCGGCTTCTTTTACGACAAAGGGCAACCCAGGGGCGCAATTTACGAAGCGCTGGAGGAATTTCAGAAGTTCGCCAACCAGAAGCTGAAGACGGGCAAGTTGCCGGTACAGGTCACGTTCATCCCCATGCGGGCCGACCAGGTTCAGAAAGCACTTGCTGAGGGAATCGGCGACATCGTGGCCAACGGTATCGTGGTCACGCCAGAACGCGAAAAGCTCGTCGCATTCTCGACACCGGTATTGACCGATGTAAAACAGATCGTCGTCACAGGTCCGAACTTCGGAACTGTCTCAACCCTCGAGGACCTTGGCGGAAAAGAAGTGTACGTCAATCCGATCACCACCTATTACCAGAATCTCCAGGCCGTGAATGAAACCCTCAAGAAGTCAGGCAAGCCGCCGATTGTGATCAAGTCCGCAGACAAGAATTTGACCGACGACGATCTCGTGCAAATGGTGAATGCTGACTTGATCCCCGCCACCGTTACCATCCAACAACGCGCCGATCTCTGGTCCAAAGTCCTGCCCAATGTCCATGCACATCCGGAACTGACAATTGCGACTGGCCAAAGTCTCGCCTGGGCCATGCGCAAGAACAACCCCCATTTAAAGACCCTGGTCGATGAGTTTCTGGCATCGCATGCCGTCGGCACTTCCTTTGGAAATACCCTGCTCCGCCGCTATCTGCAAAACACGAAGTGGGTAAAGAAATCCACGTCCTCCGCGGAGATGAAGAAGTTCCAGACGAATGTTGCGCTCTTTAAGCAGTACGCGGGAGAGTATGACTTCGATTTCCTGATGATCGCCGCGCAGGCCTACCAGGAGTCTCTTATCGATCAAAGCAAACGAAACCCAAGCGGCGCAGTTGGCATCATGCAGGTAATCCCCAAGTACGCGGCGGCTTCGCCCATCAACATCCCCAACGTGACAACCGCGGAACCAAATATTCACGCCGGCGTAAAAATGTTGCGCAACATCGATGACACTTATTTCAATGACCCGAAGATCGATCGGCTCAACAAGACACTCTTTGTCTTCGCCAGCTACAACGCGGGTCCAAACCGCATCGCAAGGTTGCGCAAGCAGGCTCCAGCGCTAGGCCTCGACCCCAACGTCTGGTTCGGTAACGTTGAATTGGTTGCAGCGAAGGAAATTGGGCAGGAGACCGTCACTTACGTCTCCAATATCTACAAGTATTACGTTGCGTACACCCTGGCGTTGGAGGAAAGTAAAGTTCGGTCCGCAACAACCGGATTGCCTCCCAAGTAGACGTCAACCCCAACACCGCGCTTCAAAGCGCGGCCAAAACGACCGCCAGCCAATCCCGCCCGAAGAACCAGACTCGCTCGACGATCGCGCTCTTTCCCCGGCTTACGACTTTCAAGGCGTCGAGCGAGCCGAAAAGCCACGTTCTCCTCACTTAAATAGGGCAAGAAATTGCCATCCCGCAGATACTGAACACCACTCCGCCTGAACTTTTTCCTCCCCAGCGCGTACCTTTTGCATCCCAACCCGCGTTCCCCTGCGGATAAGAGAGTAGAAGCGAGCGCAATGGCCCACGATTGGCAGCCGGATTTCGAACAACTCGTGGACGAGCATCAGTCCATGGTGTTTTCGCTCGCCTGGCGAATGACCGGCGACCGCGGTCTGGCCGAAGAGATTGCCCAGGATGTCTTTCTGGAGTTGGACGGAAGTATGAACCGGATCGAGTCTCCACAACACGCCTGCTTCTGGTTGCGACGCGTAACCATGAGCCGCTCCGCCGACGCGCTTCGCCGGCGCAGAGTTCGCGGCGTTGATCTGTGGGTGGAGATCGAAGAGAATCACGGCTCGCAGCCGGAAGAACGCACCTCTCCTCTGGACTCTCGACTCGAACAGCTACTTACGACGCTGCCCGAACAGCAGCGCGCCGCATTGGTCCTTCGCTATCAGGAAGATCTGTCGCCGGAAGAAATCGCGGCAGCACTCGATTCTCCGCTCGCTACCATCAAGAGCAATCTGCAGCGTGGCCTCAAACTGCTGCGGGCAAAGGCCACGTGTCATTTAAAGGAGTACATCCGTGGAACCTGAACCGATTGACGAATTTGAACGCGAACTGCATCAAGCCATGGAACGCCGGCCCGCTCCGCCCAGTTTGAAACGTCGCATCATGCAGCAACGCAGCACGAGGCGCACGCAACGACTTCACAGCCACACTGTTCTGTGGCAGCGCCTCGCCGCTTCGCTGTTGCTCGCGGGCGTCCTCGGCGGCACGTATGCATGGCAACAAAAAGAAGAGCGCCGCAAGGGCGAAGAAGCCCGCCGCCAGGTGATGACCGCCCTGCGAATCACAACTCAAGCGCTCGACCAAATGAATTCACGGCTCGCGGCTCACGATCAGGACAAAGACCAGTAAGAGTAAGGAGACCCTCAATGAAGACCGGATTCGCAATTTTTGTACTAGGTATTGCTGCTTTCGCCGTCCCGACTTTCGCGCAGAATACATCCCCACTCCCCTTGCCGCCGCCCGTAGAGAAGGAGTTGGCCGCGCGCGCCTCCAATGTCACCGAAGTGACTCTGGGTAAAAACATGTTGGCCTTCGCTTCCAAATTCATGAAAGGCAAGGACCAGGACGAAGAGGCAACGCGCCATTTGATTGAGGGTCTCGATGGCATCTACGTCCGCTCCTACGAGTTCGATAAAGAAGGCCAGTACTCGATGGAGGAGATTCAAAAGCTCCGCCAATATTTCGAGACCGCGGAATGGTCGCCCGTCGTTCGCGAAACCAGCAAAAAAGGCGGAGAAACCACCGACGTGATGGTCAAGCTCGTGAATGGCGAAACCCACGGCATGTTCATCCTTTCAGCGGAACCAAAAGAGCTGACCATCGTGCTCATCCTCGGGCCCGTCCGCATGGAAGATCTGGGCAAATTGCATGGCCTCAGCGGTCTGGGCGCTCTCGGAGACGTGCCAGGCGTGCAGAACAGACCCCACGGCAAGAGCACTTACAAGGACAAAGACAAGGACAAAACCACCAGCGAGAAGGACAAGGACGGTGACCAATGAAACGTCTATTGCTGATTCCCATCTGCTTCGTATCCCTCCTGATTCCCGTCGCAGTCCTGGCCAGCAGCGGGGAGGGTGGCTTCAACAGCGTTGTCCGGTCCATTGAGAGCAGATACGGTGTTCACGCCACACAGATTCCATTCCTCGGCCTCATCAGTTTCATCTCGCGCAAGGCCACGCACGAAGGCGTCGGCAACCTGCACGTGGCGGAGTTTGAAGACTTCCACGCCACCGTTGACGGCAACGAACTGAATGAGATGGTGGCAAAGAAGCTCGGCGAGGGTTGGGAACGGGTTGTTCGCGAAACAAGCCGCAGTGGCGGCGAACAGAGCCTCGTCTTCATGCGTCCCGAAGGCAATCGCATGGGCCTGTTTGTTGTCGACCTCGACGGCCAGGAACTGAACGTTGTTCAGGTTTCTGTTGATCCCGATCACCTCGACGAAAACGTCGCCCACTATGGACACCATCACCACGAGACAGGTTCCGACGAAGGCGATCACAGCGACGAGTCCAACTAAGCGCCACGCGAGAACTGCTCAAGCTGGCTACACTGAATGACAACGTGGCCAGCGCCTCCTCACCTCAATCTTCGCCCTATCGCGGCAGACTAGCGCCATCGCCGACAGGCTATCTGCACATCGGCCACGCACGCACATTTTTCGCGGCTTACAAACGGGCGATCGCCGCAGCGGGCACACTTGCGATGCGTATGGAAGACCTGGACCCGGATCGAAGTCGCGCAGAATATTCCGCGGCTGCGCTCGAAGACCTGCGCTGGCTCGGCATCGATTGGCAGGAAGGGCCAGATATCGGAGGCCCTTATGCACCGTACGTCCAAAGCCAGCGACACGACGTCTATCTCGCTGCTTGGAAGAAATTGCGTGAGGGCGGCTTCCTCTATCCCTGTCGCTGTTCGCGAAAAGATCTGGCTGCGGCCCTGAGCGCTCCTCACGAGAGCGAAGCGCAGTCCAGGATCCTCTCGACGACGAGCCTCTTTACCCCGGCACCTGCCGCCCGTCTCAGACAGAATCTAGCGCAAACTTCAAATGCCCGTGAGACAGCACAGAAAATCCCACCGGAATGAATTGGCGCTTTCGTGTGCCCGACGGCGAAACCATCCAGTTCGACGATCTCAATCTCGGTCCACAACGCTATATGGCCGGTGTCGATTTCGGAGATTTTGTCGTCTGGCGTCGCGATGGAGTTCCAAGCTACCAGCTGGCCTGCGTCGCCGACGACGCGGAAATGAGAATCACGGAAGTAGTCCGGGGCGCAGACCTGCTCAAATCCACTGCGCGCCAGATTCTGTTAAATCGCGCTTTGGGTTTCCGCGATCCCGCCTGGTATCACTGCGACCTGATCACAGACCAGAATGGTGTGCGCCTTGCCAAGCGACACGATGCTCTGAGCATCCGCACTCTGCGCGAACGCGGCCTGACGCCAGATGAAGTCATCTTTTCCGACGCTACCCAAAACCTGCTGAACTTTCAGTCGTGAGGGCGGAAAAACAAAAGCGCGGCCATCGCAGCCGCGCTTTCCTGGTTGATTTTCTCTCTTCACTTGTGCCGGATGAACGACCCATCCTGCAACTCACGCATAGCCTGATTCAGTTCGGCCTGCGTGTTCATTACGATCGGCCCATACCAGGCGACCGGCTCTTCGAGCGGCTTGCCAGACACAAGCAGGAAGCGAATCCCTTCCGGCCCCGCCTGCACCACGATCTCATCGCCGCTGTCGAAGAGCACAAGCGAATGGTTTTTCGCGTCGTACTTCGCCGGAGCATTCGGATCGACAGCCGACTCCGTCAACACGGCTTGCGGGTTGGAAGCATCCCGGAAAGTCCCGGAACCCGCGAAGACATAAGCAAAAGCGTTCCGCGTCACATCGATCTTGATGCGGCGAAGCTTGCCCGGCGGCACCGAAATGTCGACATAGCTCGGATCAGCGGCAACGCCTTCTACCGGTCCACGCCTTCCCCAGAACTCGCCGGAGATAATCCGCGCCTTGGTTCCGTCGTCTTCCGTAACCTCGGGAATTGCGGTCGATGGAATGTCCTGATAACGCGGGTCCGTCATCTTCAACGAAGCAGGCAGGTTCGCCCACAATTGAAACCCGTGCATGCGGCCGGCCGCGTCGCCCTTGGGCATCTCCTGGTGCAAGATGCCGCTGCCGGCGGTCATCCACTGAACGTCTCCCGCCGTCATCTTCCCCTTGTTTCCGAGGCTGTCGCCATGTGCCACCTCGCCCGCCAGCACATACGTGATCGTCTCAATCCCGCGGTGCGGATGCCACGGAAATCCAGCCAGATAGTCCGCCGGATTCTCGTTCCGAAAATCATCGAACAAGAGGAACGGATCGAACTCCTTGGTTTTGCCGAAACCAAAGGCGCGCTGCAACTTAACGCCCGCACCTTCGATGGTGGGCTTGGTTTCAAGAATCTGTTTCACCGCGCGAAGCGACATGGGTTGACCTCCCGGCCTCACATTCAGGCCTACATCTATTTGATTCACGAGCATGAAATTCGTTGCAACAACTATTGTTGCCAGAAACGCTCTCAGGCCTTGATGAACTGCAAGTCAAGCGTGATCGAAACGTCCTCGCCCACCAGCACGCCGCCGGTTTCCAAAGCTGCATTCCAGGCGAGTCCGAAGTCCTTGCGGTTGATCTTCGTCGTCGCCAAAAGTCCGATGCGCGTGTTACCCCACGGATCTTTGCCCGGTGCGCTCGGCCCCTCGACCGCGAAGGTGACAGGCCTGGTGACGCCATGCAAGGTCAGATCGCCAATCACGGCGTGTTCATCCTGCCCGATCTTCTTCACCAGCGTGGACTTGAAGGTCATGGTAGGAAACTTCTCTACATCGAAGAAGTCGCCGCTCTTCAAATGCCCATCGCGCTGGGCGTCACCCGTGCTGAGCGTGCTTACATCGATCGAAGCCTCAACCGAGGATTGGCGAGGATCGACGGGATCTTCATTCAAAACTCCGGAAAGATTGCTGAAACTGCCTTTTACGTTGGAAATCATCATGTGCTTCACCTTGAATTCGGCGGCTGAATGCGCCGGGTCGAGTTTCCAGGTAGTGGTGGAAGTGGGGTTTGCGGTTGCTGTGGCCATTGGTTGGCTCCTTTCATAACTTTGGATGCGCCAGCAAGATATTCGTTGCAACAACTATTTTGGCGAAAGAAGCCGACTAGAGGGATTTGATCACCCCTTGAGAGTCGGGTCAGCCGCAACCTACTCCACGCGCAATGCGATGACAGGGTTGATCGAGGCGGCACGTCTTGCCGGCACAATGCTCGCGAGCAGTGCGCAAATCGCAAGCGCGGCAACCGATCCGCCGAGTACCAGTGGATCCCAACCTTTCACTTGGTACAACTGGGAGGCAATCAACTTCGAGCACCCGATCGAAGCCGGTATTCCGATCAGCAACCCGATCAGTATCTGCAGAAATGCGCCCTTCAAAACCAGGCGAATCACCCCCGCGCGGTTCGCGCCCATGGCAATACGAACACCAATCTCATTGGTTCTCCGCTCCACGCTGTAAGCGGTAACGCCATACAGACCCACCGCCGCCAGAATCAGCGCGAGCAAGCCGAACATCCCGGTCAATTGAGCAACGGTGCGCTCCTGGTCGAGCCTGTCTGCCACCTGTTGCTGCATCGTCCGCATCCTGATCAAGGTCAGATTCGGATCAACTTCGGCTAAAATGCGGCGGACCTGCGGCTCGAGCCCGTCCGTGCTGCCGTGCATCTGCAGCACCACGCTTTCGATCATGTGCGTGCGATCATCGATCATCTGCGCCATCGGCTGTTCGTAGTGAACGTGCTGCGCGAGCGGCACAAAGAATAGTGGCGGTCTCCAATGACCACTCGGATCGGTATAGTTAGCTTCGCGAACAACGCCAACGATCTCAAAGGTCTTGCTGCTCTTCACATCATTGAGCCCGAAGTGCGTTCCGATCGGGTCTTCACCCTTCTTGAAAAACTTGCGCACAAACGGTTCGTCAACAACAGCGACGTTCCGCGTAGCTGACGTGTCCTGTTCCGTGATGGTGCGGCCGCGCACGATGCGCTGGCCCATCGCTTCCAGGTACCCAGGACCGACATGATCCCACGACGCGTTATTGTCCTCACTGACGTTGATTGACCCTTTGCCTTCGCGCGCAATCATTTCGCCCCAGTTGTCCGTGAACGGGGTATATTGCGCTAGCGTTGCACTTTGCACCCCAGGGATTCGCGCGAGACGCGTCTGCAGTTCGCGGTAGGTTGCATCGAGCTTTTCGGGCGAGTAGCTGGAGAAGGGCGCGTTGACGCTGAGATTCACGCGGTGATCGGTCTCAAAGCCGAAGTCCTGGCGCTCCATCTTCTGCATACTCCGCGTCAGCAGCCCGGCGCCGGTAAGCAAGACAACCGACAGCGTGGCCTGCACCACGACCAGCGACTTCTGCGACAGCGACGACTTGTCGCGCGTGCTCCGATTCGAACCCCGCATTGCCTCCGCTGGTTCCGTATGCGATGTGAACCATGCAGGCGCCGTGCCGAACAGCAGTCCAGTGACCAGAGACAAGCCAAATGCGAAGGCCAATGCAGGCAGCGAAGGTGTCGCGTCGATCGGAACGAAGTTCGCAGATCGGAATGTCAGCGCAACAATGAGCTTTACTCCGAGGCAGGCAATTACGATTCCCGCTGCGCCGCCCATTACCGAGAGCACGACGCTCTCCGTGAGCGATTGGCGAATCAGGCGCATCCTCGAAGCTCCCAGTGCGAGTCGAACTGCTGTTTGAGTCCGCCGAGCCGATCCCCGCGCCAGCAGCAGGTTGGCGATATTGGCACAGGCAATCAGAAGCACCAGGCTGCAGACTGCAAGCAGAATGCGCAGGCTGTCCTTGTATCCTGCCTTCATCTCCGCCACACCCGAGCCCGCCGGAATTACGTTGAGCTTCTGCTTCGGCAACATGCCCTTGATCTGCGATAGAAACTGGGGAAATTCCGCGCCCAGATCCGTCACCAGCCACTGCCGCAGGATCGTGGTGAACCGTGCGGCGAGTCCATCCGGTTTCGCTCCCGGCCGCAAACGGCCGATAATCCGCAGCCACCCGTTCGACTGCTTCAAAATGGAGTTCTTTCCCATCAGCAGTGGTTCCTGCTGTAAAGGAACGAAGATCTCTGGTGGATCGCTGCGCAGCGTTTCCCCGTAGAAACCCGGTGGCGTGATTCCGACGATCGTAAACGGATGGCCGTCAAGCATGAACGTCGAGCCCACAACCTTAGGATCAGACGCGTATTCCTGCTGCCATAAGCGATGACTCAGCATGGCTGCGGGCGCGGAGGACGGCTGGTCATCCGCGGGCGTCAGTGTCCGGCCGGTAAAGGCCTGAACTCCGAACGTGGCAAAGTAATTGCCAGAAACGAACTCACCGCGCAAAGGCTTCGCCTGCTCGTTGGTCTCGCTGCGCCGCGCGCTGAATTGCGCCCTTCCAGCCTGGAAGGCTGCCAGTTGCTCAAATTCGGGCGCAGCGGCGCTGAAGCTCTGATAAAGCCGGTATGAAAACATCCCCCAGTTGTCCTGAGGACCACCCTCCACGCAGCAGTCATTCCCATCGCCAACGCGATAGAGGCTTGCCGGATCGGCGACCGGCAGCGACTTCAGCATTACCGTGTGAATCAGCGAAAAGATCGCCGTTGTCGCCCCTATACCCAGTGCAAGCGTCAGCATGGCCGTCAAAGTGAAGATCGGAGAAAGGCGCATCTGGCGCAAAGCGTATAGGACGTCCTGGCGCAACATTCGCATGGCAAGCTCCTGCCAATGCATACGGCGGACGGGCCTGCAAGGTTCCCCAAAATGCCGTAGCCCCTCGGGGTAAACTCCCGAAGCCAGCCTTTAACGCAACAACGCTGAGGCGGCCCAGAGCACCGGGGCCTGACCATGAAAATCCCCGGTCCTGCGCTTGCGCTGCAGGTAGTAGTTCAGATCGTTCTGTTTATTGGTCCCTTCGCAAACGCTGGTCACATCATTGTTCTGATCGACATACCCGACCACCGCGATCCACGCTCTGCGCGCCGCTGGTCCGTACGTACTTGCATCCAGCCAGCCGTTCTTCACCCCGGTGATCATGGCAAACGTGAACATCGCCGAACTCGAACTCTCAGGCCACGCTTCCTCATGATCGATCAGCTGCCGCCACATGCCATCCTTGCCCTGGTACTTGAGCAGCGCAGCCATCATTGCCGTATAGCCCTTCTGTATGCGACCCCGCTGCGGATGTGCGGCAGGCAGATCGCGCAGCATCTCCGCCATACCAGCGGCAACCCATCCATCCCCTCGACCCCAGAAGAACGGCACATCTGGTGCGTGGTAGAACAGTCCGTTCGGCTGCTGAAGCTTTTCCAGATACGCCACCATCTCCAACGCTGCGCGGTCCATGTACTTCGAATCTCCTGTAGCCCGGTGCGCCTCGAGTTGGAGAATCGTCAACATGTACATATCGTCGATCCAATATCGCGTCTCCGCCGACAGACCGTCCGATGACGGATTTTCCCATTGCCGGTCTGCCCACGATTGGCCGTAAGCGAGATACTTCGGATCCTTCGTCTGGAGCCCGATCTCGAGGGGAATAACACCGAAGATCGAGTCATCGACGTGATGGCGCACGGGAATCCTCGCAGCCTCGGCTCCCCCGGGCATCAGTGGTTCGAACTTGTGAATGAGGCTACCTCGCAGCGTGTCGTCATGCATGAGTTGAGCAAAAGTCAGTGCGCCGTACCAGGTCGCGACTTCGCCGTAGAAAATTGTCCCGTTTCCCTGATGCGGACTGGTGACAAAATGTTCCGCAACCCGTTTGCCGACATCTTGCGGTGCAGTCCCCGCAGGCCAATTGCTGAAGTAATCCGTTTGGGCAGTCGCAATCGCGCTTCCGCCCGAAATCAATATGCCAATTGCAAGGATCTTCAAAAAGGCTTTCATCAAATTCTTTCTTCTCCGCAGTCTCGTCGTTGCGCAGTTACCATCATCGTTGCATCTGCGCCTGGATTGATGACGCCTCGAATTGTACAGCCGGACTGGAGGTCGACGGCCGGTTCATCCTCGAACTCGCCGCCGGCCGAACACACGTCTTGAGTCACGGAATAAAAATCTTCGATACGCGTTCGAATCGCTCTACCGGATCGAAATCCCGAGAACGGTATAAGGCGGAATCGAGACGGTCGCATTGTAAGCGGTTCCAGATTGCGTAAGTGTCAAGGGTGTGCTGCTGATCGATTGCCCATTCACCACCTGGTAAAGGGTCGCAACCGGCGAGGAAAGCCCTGTGTTCTGCGCGCTCACGATTTCGGAATAGGTCTTTCCTGTGGGGTTCACAATCAAAATGGAATCTTGCTTCGCGGTGTAGAACGCGGCGATGACCAGCCCGGCTCCGCTGGCAACAGGAGAGATGGAAGCAGCCATATATCCCCCGCTGTTCATGCCGAGAAAATCCTGCGAAGCCATCAATTGGTAAACGTAGTACTGCGGATAAGGGACATTCGCACTCTTCGGAAGGAGTGTGCAGTCCATGTCTTTATTCAATTCCCCCACCAGGCAGAAATACGGATGGTTGGTTGCTGCGTAGTACGTGACTTGTCCGGGAACCTGCGTTGACCCCGAATACACCGTGTCAAGCAGATCACTAACGTACAGCGCATTCCACACCGGCGAATACGTGGGATCGTTGCGGCAACATTCCTTCAGGAATGCCCAGTTGGTGTTGAATTCATCGACATAAATCGGAGTCGCCGCACCCAGCGGCTGCTTGCCGGCTGCGACCACCCGCGCAGCATTTGCGTAGATCGCAGCCACGCCTTTTGCGCTGTCCTGAGTTAATTGGTACAGGGGCGTATTGCCTTTGTAGGTATCCCACGCGGCATCCACATCGTCCGTGCCCCCAATGTAATTGTGATAACTCACAAAATCGACATAAGGAGCCGTGGCGGAGTTGGAGAGCAGCGCCTGGACCCACGTTTCGTTCATGCCCGAAGTCGCCGGGCCGCCCACTCGGATAGTCGCACCATCCGCAGCAGCCTGCTGCTTGATCACCGGCGCCGCCGCAGCATAGATGGCAAGATAGGTCTTAAGCCTGTCGGAGGTCCCGCACATCCCTCCTGTGTCCGGTTCGTTCCAAATCTCGTAATCCGTCACCACTCCGGGAAACTTCGCGTCCATATGCGCTACATATGCCTTCGCCAGTTGCGCCCAGGTTGCAGGATTGCTCGGAGGTGCTTTCGTGTTTTCCGTTTTGCAGGAATTGGGATGAGGCTGGAGCCATTTCGGCGTCATCGAGAGCTGTAGCAGAACATGAAACCCCGCCGCCTTCAACTCGGCGATCTCTCCGTCGATCTTCGCCCAATTGGGCTTCTTCGATTCATAAACCGTCGGGATCTCCGCATACGTTCGCGATAGAGTGAAGCCCGCTTCAGATAGAAGCGACTTATCGGCCGGAGTCGGCAGCCAGTCGACATGATTTACACCCAGAATCCCTGCCGAAATCGGAAATTGCTTGTTCGTTCGCGATCCAAAATCGACGACGATACCGGACGCAACGGTCACAACCGCCTCGCTGCTCTTGCTCAGAGCGTTGTCGGTCCCTTTCACTTTGTGTGTTCCGGTCGCCGAGGGAGCCGTATACGTTCCATCACTGGCAATGGTCCCAGCCGGCCCACTCCCTCCGGGCAGGTCGTCAACAGCCCATGTCACATTTGGATCCGGCACACCGCAAGTTTGCCCTTCGAAACTCTGTTGTCCGGTAATCGGAACCGTTGCGCTGGCGGGGGAGATCGCGAATTGAGGTGCCGTAGTTACCTTGATAGTGGCAGAAGCGGAGATACTCGCATCCGTCTGGCTTATTGCCTGAACGGTATGGGAACCGGAAGTGGTCGGCGCGCCGTACAAGCCATCCGCAGAAATCGTGCCCGAACCGCTATTGCCACCCTTCACACTGTCCACATACCAATCAACCCCCGCGACGTTTCTCAGAGTGGCAACAAATTGCTGCGTCCCGGATGGACTAACGCACACGCCTTGCGGAGACACTGTCAAACTTCCCAGTGGCTTTGGTTCGACTGAACCCCCATCTTTAGCCACGTAGTTAGAACATCCCGCTAGAGGAATAAGCAACAGAGGCCATGCAGCCGCACTACGGCGGAAGCGTTCGAGCGGCCGTAAACATTGAACTCGATTCAACTTTCCACCCCGTTTGTGTGCTGTAGCGAATCACTCCATGACGGATGGCCCGTACAGTTCACAATGGAAAAACGCACGTACACCCAGTTGCTTCGTTTCCGGATTAGATGCCTCGAACGTCGGCATCGACCGTATCCTTGCTCCGGGCGAAAGGCTCAACGCGAAGAATTCGTTGTCTACATCGACTCGCCGCATCTCTGAAAGGCTTGATTAAACAGGCGGTATGAGGCATCGTTGTGCTGTCATCCGATGCGCTTATCGTTCATGTCTTCGCGAAGCACCCTCATTGCGCTTGCCTCGCTGCTGTTTTGTATGGGAATGCGATCCGATGCGCCGCCGCAATTGCATTCGCGTATGGCGTCGCTTTCCGGCACCGTTCTCTGGGTGTGGGATCGTCGCGAGGACCTTCGCCGAGCCGACCCGGGCCGGTTCGCGATTGCATTTCTTGACCAGACCCTGACTGTCGGCTTGAACGTCGATCGCCAGCCCCGTCACAACCCGATCACTTACCCCGCTGCGTCCAAGCGTATTGCAGTTGTCAGAATTGAAACAACAAGATTCGCAGTCCTCGACGAAGAAGCTCGTCGCGAAATCGTGGAAGCAATTCTTGAAAGCGCCGCCATTCCAGGCATCTCCGCCCTGCAAATCGATTTTGACGCCACTCAGTCGCAGCGTCCGTTCTACCGCAAGATCCTCTTCGATCTGCGACGCCAGATGCCGGCCGATCTGCCACTGTCCATCACCGCGCTCGCTTCCTGGTGTTCCTGGGACGATTGGATCGCCAATTTGCCCGTCGACGAAGCGGTGCCCATGTTCTTTCGAATGGAACCCGACCGCACGCGCGCCCCATCCAGCCTCGACGATTTCAAAATTCGCGAACCCCTTTGCCGTTCTTCCGTAGGCGTCTCGACAACGGAGCCGTGGCCCCCTGCGATGGCTCACAAGCGAATCTACGTATTTCCCGACAGGGGCTGGCGCAACGAATCAATTGCTGATCTGCAACGGAGGCTTCCATGATTTCGCGACGCCGTCTCCTTATTTCCTGTGCGGCGTTAATCATCGTCATGCCATTTGCTGCGGTTCAGGCTTGCGGGCCCGATTGGACTCCTGACACTTTCGTCCGATCTTCGGCCCCGGACGACACAAAAGCCTTCGCGTCCGGTCAATTGGGAATTCTGCAACCCGGCTTCGACTCCAATGATCTCGCGGTCGCGTACCGATATCTGAACGGCGGCCAGCTCTCTGACAAAGAACGCCTCGCCTACTCCCCGCCGCGACAACCGGTGCGTGACTGGTCGAAGGCTACCGCTGAACAGGTTCAGGCTGCACGCGAAGCCGAGCGCGCGGCGCAGCCCGTCAATGCGTGGCGAGCCGCGCGTGCGAAGTATCTGCCCCAGGATTCGCAAGCCCCATCGAAGCCTCCGCTCCCCGAAAACTACGGAGAATCGGACTACATCTACGATCCTGAGAGCCATCGATGCCCCGACCCTGCATTCGAAACCGCTGCCCTCACGCTCAACCATCGCGCCGCTTCATGGGGCACGCAGAGTCCGTGGCTAGTCAATTGGATTCACGCACAGGACGCTGTCTTCGCCAACTGCGCGGGTAAGAGTCCAGCCACGCCTTCTCCTGTTCCTGACGGCAGTCCCTCGCTCCTGCAGGCCGATCGCGCCTATCAGAATGCCGCCGCCGCATTCTACGCGGGCAGGTTCGACGAAGCGCGCGAACAATTTGACGCCATTGCGTCAGGATCGCAATTCTCCCTGGCGTTATCTTGGCCAATATCTCGCCGCTCGCGCGCTGGTCCGAAACGCATTCGCCCTCGCACCAAAGACCGACCCGTGGAGCGGTGAGACTGCCACCTTCGACATGAAAACGATGCAAGAGGCGCAAAGCCTTTTGGAAGCTCTGCTCAACAACCACGATCCTGCTCTCTCGCGCCAGGCTATCCTCAACGAACTCAATTTCGTGCGCATTCGTACCGAACCTGAGAAGCGCATCAGCGAAATTTGCGCCGCGCTCGCGGGACCCGGAACAGACGATAACTTCGACCAGGATCTGAAAGATCTGAACTACGTGCTGATCAAGCACATCGAGATAAAAAATCCACCGGCGTTGCTCGCATGGATTCAATCCTTCCGCGGTGGGAGCCTTTCGGCCGCCGATGTTTCCAACTGGCAGCGTGCCCACGCTCTTCCCGGTTTCGTGCTCGCCATCGTCAAAGCCAGTCCATCCGATGCCGTGGTCCCCGATCTTATCGCCGCTGCTGCGCAAATCAAGCCGAGCGAACCAGCGTACGACACCGTGACGTTTCACCGAATCCGTCTGCTCATCGGTCTCAATCGAGCCTCCGACGCGCGCACACTACTTGACCAGGTTCTGTCTGGCCTTCGTCGCGAACCACCGAGTTCCGCGCTCAACGCCTTTCGTGCGCAGCGCATGACGGTCGCCCGCAACTTTGCCGAGTTTCTCTCCTACGCGCCGCGTACTCTGCTCGAAACCAACTCGCAAGGCGCGTCCTCATTGGTTTGGGCCTGCAGAGACGACGCCGAACTCAATCGCGCCCCGTTTCGCTGCCCTGAGCCAGATCACCCAATGGCATTCGACGAAGACGCTGCATTGGTTTTCAATCGACAAACGCCTCTCGCAATGCTGGTCGAAGCCGCCTCTTCGCCCACCTTGCCGCCGAACCTCCGTCAGGATCTCGTGCTTGCGACTTGGACGCGAAGTGTCCTCCTCACGGACGCGGCAAGCGCCTCGAAGCTCGCTCCGCATCTGCCTGATTCCATCCGAAAAACAGTAGGCAGCAGCATTGGCTTTCCGGCAATCCTCGCCATCTTGCGCAACCCCGGCCTGCGTCCGTTTGTTGAGCCGGGAATCTCGCATCTCGTGACCTTCAACTACCTCGATCACTTCCGCAACAACTGGTGGTGCTCCAGTTGGTACGGTCAGTTCACAAAAGATCCTTGGACGCCGAACGATCCGGAGCCCGTCGCATTTCTCTCCCAGGACCAACAGTCGACAGCGAACGCCGAGTATCAACGCCTTCGGAAACTGCCGTGTGCCCCTTCGTACCTTGGCACGAAAGTCCTCGACTACGCCAAATCGAATCCTTCCGATCCCAATATTCCAGAGGCGCTTGCCCTAACGGTTCGCGGCACGCATTACGCCTGTTTGGAGTGGAGCACCGATTCAACCAACGGCGCGCAAAACACGGCTGTGAGCAAAGCCGCGTTTCAGTTGCTGCATAGCCGTTATCCAAACTCTCCATGGACTGCAAAAACGCGCTACTACTACTGAGAATTTGGTCACTTAATGCATGTCGTGCGTACGCGTTCGGCTAAACTTCTCACCATGAATCCTTTCTTCTCACGGCGATCCTCGTGTTGCGGAGCCGTGTTCGTGGCCGCATTCGGCATCACTGCATGCTGGTCACAAGTGCAATCCCCCGGCTCTGAAAATCGCTCAAAGAGCTTTGGGCCAGACGCCTGCGGCCCGGCAGATCCCACCTATATCCGCACCGCAAACGAAACAGGCGGCGTTCCCATGTTCCTCCAACGGTCCGAAGTGGGTAAGTCGTTCCAACTCGTGAGGGAGTCGACGAGAGAGAACATGTCTACGGTGTTGTGGGCAACCGGTACCTTCGATGGCAAGGGGCACGTTTTCGAAATCCCAGTGGACTCCGTAACGCAACGGATCACATTCACGTTTTCAGTCAACACCAAAGGCGGCAAGGTCCAACTCACGCAGCCTTCCGGACAGACGATTACCCAAGGCTCTCCGCGCACAGAGAATACCGATTTGAATTGCGGCAGGATTGTAACCGTGACGTCTCCCGAAGCCGGCATCTGGCGCGCTGAGGTTTCCGGCGCAGGAACGTTTTGGTTGGAGGCACAGGCGCAGAGCGATATCTACTTCTTGAAGGCAGAATTCGTCAAAGAAGGCGGCCGTCCCGGCCACGAAGGATTGTTTCGGATACATGGTCAACCCCTCATCGGCGCGCCCGCCACTCTGCAAGCGACGATCGCCGCCGAGAAGACACTGACCAACGATTTCTCCCTCGTAAGCCAGCGAGGAGATTTGATCCAGAAGATCCATATGAACAGAGTGAATTCCGACCGCGAATTCCTTGAACTGGTCGGAACCCTGACTCTTCCCAACGTCCCATTTCGCGTCGCCGTCACAGGGCGCGATACCCACGGCAAACAATATCAGCGATTCAATGCGGCACTCTTCCATGCGGAAAGCGTGGAGGTGTTATCAAGGCTCGACTCTGATGAACTGCATGCAGGCGAAAGCAAGCAAGCCATCTTTGCCGTGCGAAATCTCGGTTCACCGCGGACGTTCAAGGTGACCATCGTCGATACCCATCACTTCATGACCAGCTCCGAACCCAAGGAATTGTCACTCTCGCAGGGCCAGTCGGGCATGATTCGCGTGGATTTGTCGGTCCCTCCCGGCACCCCGGCAGGAACCGGAGACGACATTGTGGTAGTCGCCGCAAGCACAACCGAGCCTTCCACTTCGAACTCCAGCGTCGTACATCTCAACGTCACCGCTGCGCACTGATCTGTACCTCACTCAACCAAAAGCCGACGAGCTTTCCACCTCTTCCACATCGCCGCGCAGACGTGGGCCTTATCCTTGAGTACACAGCCCAGCCGTGTCGGACTTCGCACAAACCGTTAAGCAGCAGGTCGACATCGTCAAGGTGATCGAGAGCATACATCCGTCTGCGCAAGGCCGGCGCACAGAACTACTCCGGCCTTTGCCCCTTTCACAAAGAGAAGTCGCCATCCTTCTCCGTCCACGCTGTCCGCCAGTTCTATCACTGCTTTGGCTGCGGCGTTTCCGGGGACGTGTTCAGCTTTGTCGGCAAAATCGAAAACGTCGGTTTCCCCGAAGCAGTGCGGATTGTCGCGCAAAAGAGCGGAATCCCTCTGCCCAAGAGAGAGTTTTCCTCGCCCGAAGAGGCCGCCGAAGCACGCATGCGTGGAAAGCTCCTCGATCTGCATGAGGCTGCCGCGGCATGGTTTGAAGAGCAGTTGCGCGGCCCCGAAGGAGCGGTCGCGCGCGAATACCTGGCCGGGCGTGGGCTGACACCCGAAGGAATCAAGGTCTTTCGCATCGGCTTTGCACCCGACAGCTTCAACGCGCTTCGCGATCGGTTGAGCGGCATGGCAGATCAGGAAACACTGCGGGCAAGCGGATTGTTCAGCGCCAAGGAACAAGGCGATGGAAGCCAGGGTCCGATCTACGACCGATTCCGCAAGCGGGTCATGTTTCCCATTGCCAATGAAAGCGGCCGCGTCATCGCGTTCACCGCTCGCACCCTCGACTCTGGAGACAAAGCCGGACCCAAATACATCAACTCTCCCGAGACGCCGCTCTACTCCAAGGGCCAGGTCCTTTTCAATCTCGACAAGGCGAAGACAGCGATCCGGCAGGCTGGCTACGCGCTGCTCGTAGAAGGGCAGATGGACTGCATCATCGCTCTTTCTTCGCGGGATCCAGCACGTGATTGCCACCAGCGGAACTGCCTTTACCGAGCAGCAAGTGGCGATTCTGCAGTCGCCACACCTCCAACGTCGTGGTCAACTTCGATCCCGATGCCGCCGGCGCCAACGCGGCCGAAAAGTCCATCGCCCTGCTGACCGAAGAGGGCTTCAACCTCAAGCTCGTCACGCTCGAGGGAGGCCTCGACCCCGACCGGTTCATTCGCGAGCGGGGGGTCGAAGCCTACACCCAGGCAGTGCTCGGCGCGAGACGGCAGTCCGATTACCTGATTGAGCGCGCCAGGCAAATGTTCCCCGGAGCTGCCGCCGAGCAGAAGGTCAAGGCAATGAACTACCTGCTCCCCCACATCCGCCGCATCCCCGAAAAGCTCGTGCGCGATCAGTTTGCCATGGACGCCGCACAGAAGCTGGGCATCGATTCCTCCCTGCTCCGCGAGGAATTGCGCCAGGCAGCCCTCCGCCGTCGCGATCACATCGAGGTTCGCGCCACCGCCCTTACTGAGATTGAAAGAGTCGTTCTCCGGGCACTCGCGATTACCGACCCTGAACACGAGTCAGCCCGCAGACTGGCCATTGACGCCGTCTCGCAGCAACCCGAACTGTTTGAATCACTTGGCGCGCTGCCAGCCATTCAGGCACTGGCCGCGCGTGGTGCCCTCGATCCCATGGATGCCGTTGACGACCAGGCCCAGCGCGCTTTGCTGGCCGAATCCCTCCTGGCTGAGACGGAGCCCCCCTCCTCTTCTGCGGTCGAGGGAGCGGTCGCCAGTCTCAAACAACGTCAGCTTGAGGCGGCACTGCGCGATCTGCGGGTTCAAATTGCAGAGTCCGAAAGGCGTGGCGATTTCACGGAATTAGCCCTCCTGACCCAGCACAAGCTCGATCTGGACCGTGGCCTTCGCAAACTGCAGATTCGCAAGCCCAGCACCGAATAGCCCATGCTGGGCCAAGCCATTGATTCTTGCGTCCAAATTCAACCGTAAGCGTCTAATTTTGTGGGGCTGGAACAAGCAGAGGAAGCAAAACTGCCTGCCAAGCCCGGGCTGGTTGCGGGGCGGCGGTTTACTACCCTGAAACTCGCCTGTCATTTCGCCGTTTGATTGCGAAGTGATGTGTGATAATCTATTGATCTCTGTGAGGATGCGCGCCCCCTTGCCCCAAATATGAGCTACGGCTCGCGGGCGACCCAGGCGAAACCCTGAAGCGCAGCCATCCTGCTCCGAGCAATTATTGAGACCGCCTTTTTTGCGGGTGACCGCAGGCTCGTCTTCGCGCGATGTGCAGATTTCCACACGGAAATCTTTTTTTGGGGCGCGCGAGATAGGGCACGCACTGGTGCGCGATCCGGTGCATAAAAACTTGTTCGCGCTGGGGGAGTAGGAATCTTTTGGCTATCAACGACAAATTCGAAAACGATATTGAGAACCTGATCGAGACTGGCAAGGAAAAGGGCTATCTCACATACGGCGATGTGAATGACATCCTTCCAGAAGAGATCGGCTCTGCTGACGATCTCGACGATCTGATTACAACCATTGGCACCCAGGGTATCGACTTGCTTGACGCTCCCAAATTCGGAGCGGACAAAGACTTCGAGCTCGAAGAGGGTGAAGACGTAGAGCTTGACCTTACGCCGGGAACGCTCGAGAAAACCAACGATCCTGTGCGCATGTACCTGCGCGAGATGGGCACCGTTCCTCTGCTCACCCGCGAAGGCGAAGTTGAAATCGCGAAGCGCATCGAGCGCGGCCAGCTGCGCGTAATGAAAGCGATTTCTCGCTCGCCCATCGTGATTCGCGAAATCGTCGCTCTTGGCGAGGATTTGAAGCGCGGCGTGCGCAACGTAAAAGAAGTCGTAGTCTTCGACGAAGAAGAGTTGACCGAAGACGTCGTACAGGCCCGCGTTCGCTCGACCGTAGCTCGCATTGACGCCCTGCTCAAGCACCAGAAGCGCATCGCGCAGCTTGAAGAAAAGCAGGCCGCGTCCGCCAAGCCCAGCGTCAAAGAAGCGCGCAAGACGCGCTGGCTGATTGCCCGGGAAAAAGTTTTTGTCTCGCGCATCGTGCGCGAATTGAAGTACACGGGCCTCGAACGCAAGCGCCTGCTCGACAAGGTCAACAAGACCGTCGACACCATGCGCACGCTCGAGCGCCAGATCCGCTCTCTCGACCAGAAGCACGAGGCATCGAAGAGCGAAGAGCTGAAAAAGGAATATCGTCGTCAGCAGAAGAACTGCAAAGTCGATCTCGAAAAGATCGAGGCCGACGCTGGCGTCTCTATCGTCGAACTGAAGCGCACGCAGCGCGAAATGATTCAGGGCGACATGGATGCCGAGCAGGCAAAGCGCGAGTTGATCGAAGCCAACCTGCGACTCGTCGTTTCGATTGCAAAAAAGTACACCAATCGCGGCCTTCAGTTCCTCGACCTGATTCAGGAAGGCAACATCGGCCTCATGAAGGCGGTAGACAAGTTTGAATACCGCCGCGGCTACAAGTTCTCGACCTATGCAACCTGGTGGATTCGTCAGGCCATCACGCGCGCGATCGCTGACCAGGCCCGCACCATTCGTATTCCGGTCCACATGATCGAGACCATTAACAAGCTCATCCGCACGTCGCGCCAACTGGTCCAGGAACTTGGTCGTGAGCCAAGCAGCGAAGAGATTGCGCGCCGCATGGATATTCCCGTAGCGAAGGTCCGCAAGGTTCTCAAGATCGCGCAGGAGCCAATCTCGCTCGAGACGCCAATCGGCGAGGAAGAAGATTCGCACCTCGGCGACTTCATTGAAGACCGCCAGGCCGTATCGCCTTCCGAAGCCGTCATCAGCGTAAACCTGAAAGAGTACACGTCCCAGGTGTTGCGTACTCTCACGCCACGCGAGGAGCGCGTCATTAAAATGCGCTTCGGCCTCGAAGACGGTTCCGAACACACCCTTGAGGAAGTGGGACAAAGCTTCCAGGTCACCCGCGAGCGCATTCGCCAGATTGAAGCCAAGGCCCTCCGCAAGTTGCGGCATCCGTCGCGCTCGCGCAAGCTCAAGGCCTTCGTCGAAGGCGTCAAGGAAATGTAATCCACGTCACATGGAAAACAGAATTGAGCCGCAGCCTCCGGGTTGCGGCTCTTTCTTTTGGTGGCCTTTCCCCTCTCGAATCAACCCGATTTTTGGCACGCGTAACCCTTTCTCACCGCTCGGCCGGTTTCCACTTGATTGTGGGTCCACAATTCTGCTAAAACGTTTTGCTAGGGACGATTCGCATTGTTTCGTTGAAAGGAAATCGCAGATGAAAGTTATAACTCGCCGCCAGTTTGGCAAGACGGCCGCTGCGGCTGCGGCAGCCGCTTATGCCGGCGTTGCGTTGCCAAAATTCGCATTTGGTCAGCCTCACCCTTCGAGCCTCGCTTACCCGAAGGGCTTTCTATGGGGCAGCGCGACCGCTTCCTATCAGATTGAAGGTGGCGCACAAGACGATGGGCGTGGCCCATCCGTGTGGGACACGTTCTCACACACGCCGGGAAAAACCTATAAGGGAGACACCGGTGACGTTGCCGATGATTCCTACCACCTTTACAAAGAAGACGTGAAGTTGATGAAGGCTATCGGCGTCAGCACTTACCGCATGTCAATCTCGTGGTCGAGAGTGTTCCCAGGCGGGACTGGCCAGCCGAACGCGAAAGGTCTTGACTACTACAACCGCGTAGTCGACGAGTTGCTCGCCAACAACATCGTGCCGTATGTCACCCTGTTCCATTGGGATCTGCCGCAGGCCCTGCCCGGTGGATGGCAATCGCGCGACACCTCCAAGGCCTTTGGGGAATATGCGGCCTACGTGTCCAAGCACCTCGGCGATCGCGTCAAGCACTGGATGACGACCAACGAGTTCGTATGCTTTACCGATCTCGGTTACAAGATCGGGCAGTTTGCTCCCGGGCTGAAATTGGCCGATGGCCCTGTCAACCAGATTCGTCACCATGGCATCCTCGCCCACGGTCTGGGCGTGCAGGCAATTCGCGCCAACACTCCGAGCGGAACCCAGGTGGGACTCGCCGAGAACGCAACCGTCTACGTTCCGGTGATCGAAACCGAAGCCCATATCAAGGCCGCGCAACAGGCTACCCGTGTTGGTAATGCGCCGTTCCTCACTGCATTGATGGAAGGCAAATACATTGATGAGTACTTGAAGCAACAGGGTGCCAACGCTCCCAAGGTTGAAGAGGGCGACATGAAGGCCATCTCCAGCCCTCTCGACTTCGTTGGGCTGAATGTCTACACCCCCTTCTATGTGCGCGCCACTGACTCCGCACAAGGATATGAGCAGGTTCCATATCCCACCTCGACGCCGCACATGGCCTCGCCATGGATTCTGCTCGGACCGGAATGTCTCTATTGGGCGGTCCGCAACGTGTGCGATCTGTGGAAGCCCAAAGGCATCTACATCACCGAAAATGGCTGCTCATCCGACGACGTGGTCACGTCCGCTGGCCGCATCGACGACGTCGACCGCATCATGTATCTTCGCAACCACCTTACCCATCTTCATCGTGCAGTCACCGAGGACTATCCGGTCAAGGGCTACTTCCTCTGGAGTCTGCTCGACAACTTTGAATGGGCCGATGGATACAGCAAACGATTCGGCCTTCACTACGTCGACTTCAAAACGCAGAAGCGCACGCCCAAGCTGAGTGCGGAGTGGTACAAGGACGTGATTGCGAAGAACGCAGTGGAGTAAATCCATCTTCACGCGGGTCGATCCGCAATAGCCCTCGATCAGAAAGAGCCGCTTCCCACCAGGGTCGCGGCTCTTTCTGTCACTGCACCGCTCGAACACTAACCATCGAGCCTTGTCACTTCCCGGTAGCCAGGGAGTTCGGGCACAATGCTTGAAGTGTAAACATCAACGGACCAGGGGAATTTATGGAACGCGAATTGACGCTTCGCATCGTCTTGGAAAAACCACCCGTCGGCGTGGACTTCGGTTTGCAGAAGGGGCGTAGCAACGACTACGAGACGATCCAGAAACAAAGATCGGGAACGCATGATTTGCACTTTGAGTTCACCGTGCGAGCAAAAGCCGGCGCGAAAGGTGCGGCGCCCAATCTCCTTGGTCCATTCGTTCAGGGTCCACCTACTGCGCGATTCGTCTACCTCGATATCGGTACTTACGCCGGCCAGACGGGCACCAACTGGAGTCGGCGTCTGAAAATTCCGCTCACAGGCATTACATCGGAAATGATCGATTGGGCTGCGGATTCGCCAGTGGTGTCTTGAAACCCACGTCCCAGGGACCGGCAGGGATGGCGGACCAAACTGTGCAACCGTTAAGCCATTCCACGGATGGAAATTAGTGAAGTCGTCGCCATCGCGTTGAGAATGTAGGCCAGCGTGCGGGGCACCAAGGTACGACGGTCGACGGCGGAGTGGTTTGCTTAGCGTGGAGTTGCTTGGGTGTGCCCTAAGAATCCGCAATCGGATAGTTGCGATTGAGCGGGAAAATTACCTCCGCCTCGCTGGCTACCGCTTTGCCATTGATCTTCGCAGGCTGAAATCGCCAGGTCTTCACAACATTCAGCGCCATCTGGTCCAGCGGATTGCCGATCCCCTTCACCAAAGTCTCTTTGACCACCTGTCCAACGTCATCCACAGTCACGTCCACCACGATCTTTTCCTCCGTGGCGGGCAACAGCGAACGATCCTTGATCGGCAGATGCGGCGAGTACACCGGAAACGCCGGCGTCATATCGAAGTTATCGCTACCGTTCCCGGCCAGCGCCTTGCCCGATCCGTCCCCATGATGAGGATCACTGGGCGACCCGCCACCCGACTTCACTACCGGTGGCACCTTCATGGGAATGATGGTCTTCTTCGACGAGTCAGCGTTGGCATCTGGTTTCTTGACATGCGCCGACATCTGCTCCGTAGGCAGCACAATTGTGATCCTGTGCGACCCGCCCGACATCGCAAGCTCCGCAACCCGCTCCGGCTGAACCGGTTTCACAACAATGACCATGGCTCTCGTCCCAAACAAAATCACCGACACAAAGAACGTGCCGTGAACAACAAGGGACAGGATCAGTGCACGAACAGCGTGATTCTGGCGGCGGGCTGGAGACAGCATGGCGACCTCTTCCACGGGGAATAGCCGATGCCTCGATTCTCCCACAGGTCTGCTTGCCGAAGTGCCGACAATCAATAAATGTGACCGAGCGTGCGCATTCCGGATTTCATCGAGATTATTGGTTGCGTCATGAGGAGCGGTCTTGTGAAAGGGCACGACTTTTTAGTCGTGCCGCATCCGCAAAAACCACCAGGGCTTCAGCCCCTGAGGAATTCCCGCTTTACCGCAACAAAACCTGATTTCATTGAGATTATTGGTTGTGTCATGTTGAGCGCAGCGAATCCCAGCCACCAAATTGCTAATTTCCGAGTCGGCGGTTAACCACCCACAACTCGATCTTTGCTCGGTGAGTGACTCGGCGATTTGGCACACATCGAGAAGGGGCCTTTGCTTTTCTGAACATCGGGCCGGATTTGCGGAGAGGAACCGGTCCGCCGAGATTCTCTCTCCCTTGTCTAGGCTTTCTTTTCTCTTTAGGGCGTTCAGAGGAGGGTTCTCTAGCGGTAATTTGGCTTGAATTGAGGTCCGATCAGGCCAACTTCCAGCTTGCCGACCATTTCTCCAGAAAATGTATCGAACCACCAGAAGCAAGTTTCGGGTTTCCAATAGCCACTGGTTCTACTATTCGTAATTTCGGGGCCATGGTTCGTATACCCGTCGTATGTTCGATTATGAGCTGACTTCGAGGGCGTCCATGGAAAGCGAAACGCAACGAATCGCGCTTGGGTTGCGCCAGGGAGATGTCGTCGTCCTTGAGGCTCTGGTCGAGCAATACCAATACCGGCTTGTTCGTTATCTCGTCTCCCTGTTGGGCAGACGCGATGGAGTTGACGATTTCGTGCAGGAGACGTGGCTCCGAGTCTTGGAGCGGGGTGGGTCGTACGACGGGCAGTCCCGCTTTGAACCCTGGCTCTTCAGGGTGGCACGCAATATTGCTCTCGATGCCATACGTAATCGACCGATGTTCAGTCTGGACTCAAATGAGGGGGATGGTGTTCGCTCATCGCCTGCTTCCGGCGAGCCTTCGCCATACACGCTTGCGGCGCGGACACAAGATGCCGAGCGGCTTGCCCACTCGCTGCAAACTCTAGAGCCCGTCTATCGCGAAGCCCTCGTACTGCGCTTTCAAGAAGATTTATCTCTACAGGAGATATCTGTGATTGTGGGAGCGCCGGTCTCTACCGTAGCTTCCAGAATTTATCGAGGACTGGCAACGCTGCGGCCGCAGTTTGAGGGAGACACAGCATGAATATTGACCACTACGACACTTTCCAACGCATGATCGATGAGAGTCTGGCGGGCGTCCTCTCAGCGGAGAAGGAACAATCTCTTCGCGGGCATCTCTCCACTTGCGCTACCTGCAGGGAGTATCTCAGCGTCAGCAACCGGGTTATCGCGGGCCTCAGCGGTTTTTCCTTCGAGGTAAATCCAACCCTCAATGCCAGGGTTCTGGCAGGCCTCAGGCTGCAGGCGGAAGAGAGCCGTGGGATTGTTGCGCGTGACACCGGGACAATGCGACTGCACAGCGTGCCATTCAAGAACTGGGCTGCATTTGCTGTAGCACTCTCGATGTCATTTGTCGGATCGGGACTCGTGTACCAGATGGCCGAGCGCCTGGCGGTCCCAATACATTTTGTCACTGCTCAAGTCCAGGCAGGCGTGCTCGTCTTTTGGCTGCTGCCATCTCTTTGCGCGGCCTTATGTCTGCTCGCGGCGCCTAGTGAGAATAGAGGTATTGCATGACACAGCAATCGGCGGTGCTTTTGATAGCGTTTTTGGCCGGAGTTGTAGTTGCGGCTGTCTTATTGGGAACGGCAACGCGCAAGATTCTACCCCGATCTGCAATGGGCATCGCGGCACTGGCGATCCCGATTTGGGTGCTCTATTTTGCTTCCGGCCAGGGCCGTTCCCTACTTGCCACCAAAGGATTTCTCAGTGCGATGCCGGACGCGCTTTGGTTTGGCTTAACGTTTGGCGTTTTCACCGCGGCTTTTTTCCTTGCCCTCGGATATATCTACGGGGACGCAAAAAGGCGTCAAAAGCCTGCCTGGGCCTGGGTGATTGCCGCTTTCCTCATACCCAATTTCATTGGATTCATCCTTTATTTTCTCTTCCGAGGGCCTCTCCTCGGGCCTTGCAGCTCCTGTGGCAAGCATATTCGCTGGGGAGAAGCATTCTGCAGCCACTGCGGATACTCGCAGAGTTCTTAGTATCGAACGCATCACAGCTGACGATCACACAAAACGGAGGACGGGATGAAACGTGAACGCGCCTTACGGGTAGTGTTGGTGTTGGTGGGCTTGCTTTATTGCTTTTGGGGCTATCTCCTGTTCGACAATCTGTGGCACGTTAAGTGGCTTAGCGGGCATAGTGACGTCATGCCGATGTTCCTGAGCCTTAACACGGCGCTTGGGGTCTGTCTGTTGTTGGCCGTTAAGCAGCCGGCCAAGCATCGTTTGATGATCGCTTATGGGGCGTGGTCAAGCCTTGCCCATGCGTTCACGATGACAATCATGTCGGCGCAGGCCGCGGCGCACGGGATGCACAGGCAGGATAGTCCCCAGGACATTGTGATGTTTGTCGTGATTGGAGGCACGCTGCTTGCACTCCTACCGGCAAAACAAGCATCGCCGGCCGGCGCGCCTATCAATGAGCCGCGCTTTGCCGAACGCTAGGCATCTCGAATTTCAACTGTCGATAGCAGGCCGAGGCGCTCATCGAGACTGGTCAACCTTGAATTGCAGTCCCGGCTGGATAGTTGGGCCAACCGACATAACGAAACTCCGAACTATCCGCACCGACTCACGGTGTGACCTTGCAACGTCAAGCCCCTTCTCCCGAATCCTCTGGCAAGTGCCTCAATCGAAACGCAAAAATTCCGGCACTCTTTTGCAGAACATTTCCCTTTCCCGTTGCACCATATCTGTAGGGCGGTCCACGGATTCTCTCTGGCAATGAGCATTGCGGCAGCGAGGGGGGACACCGAAAGTCTCTCCTAAAACTCCTTGGACCGCCTAACGAGAGGAATCTGCGCCTAAGTTCCTTGATACGAGGATTTTGCAGCCACGATTGCCCTGCAACCCTAACAATACAAGGAGCTTATTTACAGAATACTTAGGGGGTACTCCTCGTCGGAATGGCAGCGGACCGAAAATTACTCGGCCGGGAACAGCGAAATACCCACCCCCCTAACGGGTAGTAACCTTCAGACCGAAGAAAGTTTGCAGATAATTAATGGCTATTGTGAAACAGCCCAATGCCCCAGTGAAGTTTCAAGTCGAATCTCAGCGCGAAATGCGAGCTAAGTTTGACCGCCCTTCTCCATTTCTGAGAATTCCTCATCAGTGAGTTGGAGCGCACTTGCCGCTATGTTTTCTTCAAGATGCGAGACCTTCGATGTACCGGGAATCGGCACCATTACCGGCGAGCGGTGCAGTAGCCACGCAAGTGAGAGTTGCGCAACCGTCGCTCCATGACGACCGGCGATGCTGTCAAGCGCTGGCGCCGACGAACTGTCCGATTTGAGCAGTTTTCCACCCGCCATCGGATACCACGGAAGGAAACCGATCCCCCGCTGTTCGCACCAATTCAGCGTTTCTTCGTGACGACGGTCGGCAAGCGAATAGCGATTCTGAACCGTAACGATTGGAACGATCTTCTGCGCCTCTTCGATCTGTGCCGGCGTGACTTCGCTCAGGCCGATATGGCGGATCTTTCCTTGTTCCTGCATCTGTCGAAGTGCGCCAAGGCTCTCTTCGAGCGGCGTTCGCGGATCGATGCGATGCAATTGATACAGGTCGATGCGTTCCAGCTTCAACCGGCGCAAACTCATCTCGACGCATTGAATCAGATAGCCGGCCCGCCCCACGTACTCCGTCTTCGCAGGACCTTGCCGTGTGATGCCTCCCTTGGTCGCGATCACCAGGCCAGACGGATACGGATACAACGCTTCCGCGATGAGCCGTTCGGCGATCTCGGGGCCATACGCGTCGGCGGTGTCGATCAGCGTCACGCCAAGTTCAACGGCGCGGCGCAACACCCCTCGCGCTTCGTCGGGGTCGCGCGGCTCGCCCCAGGCTCCGTCGCCAACCAGGCGCATCGTCCCGTAGCCGAGACGGTGCACCGGAAGCTCGCCGCCGATTTGGAAGGTTCCGCTGACCGCAGCCGAAGGAGCGCGCATAACATCTTTGATGCTACGGTATTGGGGATGAACGGGAACTTCGAAGTTTCCGGTCGCGGGAACCCCGCGCGCCCCATTACCGTATCTTCAATTGCAGCAGGTGAGGAGAACCGGCCATGACCACCATCCCATATTCCAATGCGCAGGCAGTCTTTTATCAGCAGTACGAGCAAGCGCGTCGCGACGAAGTGGTGGGAATTCTGCTGGCGCTGTTTCTCGGCGGATTTGGCATTCACCACTTTTATCTGCGGCGAACGGGCTGGGGAATCCTTTACGCCTGCTTCTGCTGGACGCCATTTCCGTGGATCCTCGGCTTCATCGAGTGCTTCTTCATGCCCGCCCGGGTGCGCGAGTTCAACGCCATTCAGGCGGCAGGCATCGCCGCCGCCCTGGGAATTGCAATGCCGGGTTTCGGCCAGCCCGTGAATGTCATCGTGAATATGCCCCCGGCAGCATATGCCGCAGCCGCAACGCCGCCCGGCACTCTAGCCGCATGTGGGCAATGCCAGAAAACAAATCCGCCAGGAGCAAAGTTCTGCACTGGATGTGGAGCGGCCCTCTAAACCCCGAGGGCGCAACGCCACCAAATCCGTTACATATTGGCCTGGCCTGAGCGCATTGACTCGTTGAACTGAGGCTTGGTGAAGTTGAGCGATTCCTCAAGCCTCGCCTGATATTCGGCAGCGCGGGCCATCAGTTGCGGCGTTGCTGCCGCATACTCGCCATCAAGCACCAGCAACCCCTCGCCGGCTTCATGCCCCGCCATGCGCAGCAGATCGACCTCAGTCGTATTGAGATACTGCCCGTCGCGAGGATCTGCGATCCACACCGGCTTTCCCTCACCAAGGACCCCGGAAAGCCAGTAGACCTTGGTCAGCAGGTACGCCAACCGTTCCTTATCATCGGTCTCGGTGAAGAGGAATTTCTTTTGCCAGCGGCTATAGTAGCGGGTCGTCACCGGCACAGGCTGGCGATTACCGGACTTCAGGAACTCGAGTTGACCGAGATCGACCGTCTTGCGAATCGCGTTGTAAACGAACGATTCTGCGTAAGGCTGCTCCATCGCGGGAACGATTTCGGCAAACGTCACAGTCACAGAAGCAGCTACCTTGGCGTGCAGATTGTGAGCGCCGCCATCAGCCAGGTTAATTTCGCCATGTGCGATGTAGGTATCGGCCCCTGACGTTGAACGATGAAAGGGCCATTGGAACTTGTCGAACGCAAGGGGCAGACCGCCCAGCGTCACATAACACTCAGGGCGAGGATTCCGCAGGCGCTTTGCCTCCGCCGCAAGGTGCGCCGTCATGTCGGGCAGCAATTCCGGCTTTCCGAAATCGAACGCTTCGCTTAACTCAAGCTGTAGATTGCGTACTTCAACGCCTGGAAGCCCAAGCTGGAAGATTGCCGTGGGCTGGCCGTGGAAGTCAGCGCCTTGCGTAACGGAAACAAGTTTCAAACCGGCTTTGTTCGCCGCTGTTTCCATCGAACTAACGAGATTTGCTTTTGAACCTGCTGTCATCGGGAAGGAGACCTGCTTTGTGATTGGTGCATATCCATTCTAGTGCATCCGGCAATCTGCCTTGGATTTGTAACACCGCGATTCCGATGAGGAATTAGATTGCAGAAGACCACCTCGCGTACTGCCCGGTTGTCCTTCGCCATTGCTGAACGGCCTTGCAGTCGAGGGCTTTACAATAGAAGCGTGCAGGCTGAGTCGTCCTCTCCCATAATTCTCGCCGAAAACCTGAGCAAGGTTTACGCCGCAGGCCGTCTCCAGGTCTCGGCCGTGCGTCAAGTCTCGCTCGAGGTGGGCCGCGGCGAATTTGTGGCCATTGTGGGCCCCTCCGGCTCTGGCAAGTCCACTCTTTTCTACCTTCTCGGAGGACTTGCTCGCGCCACTGGTGGCCGGGTGGTGATTGACGGGGTCGATTTCGCCAGCCTGAACGACGCAGAGCGTACTCGGCTTAGAAAACATCGCATCGGATTTGTATTTCAGAAGTTCAACTTGTTGCCGACCCTCACAGCCATGGGCAACATTGAGATCGCACACACCATAAGTGGGCGCAAGGAGCCTCTGGATCACAAATACCTTGACCATCTCAGTGACCTCTTGTCGATTCGGGGCCGGCTGGGCCACCGCCCGTCTGAATTGAGCGGCGGGGAACAACAGCGCGTGGCGATTGCTCGGGCCCTTATTGCCCGCCCGGCGATCGTGTTGGCCGATGAGCCAACGGGCAACCTCGATACCAAGAACTCCGACGCTGTTTTACAGATGTTGCTGCGATCGAATCGGGAATTGGGGCAGACCACTTTGATGATTACCCACAACCCCGAAGCCGCCTCTATAGCAAGTCGTATCCTGCACATGCGCGACGGAGAAATTGTGCGAGTCGAGAGCGGAACGAGCCCAGATAGCGTTCTTGGCGGCACACCCATTCAGGTGTAAGCGGAGCCCCGATGGCGGTTTGACCGCTCTTCTGCAGCCCGGTATACTCAACCTTGCAGTAAGCGGGAGTAGCTCAGTGGTAGAGCATCGCCTTGCCAAGGCGAGGGTCGCGAGTTCAAATCTCGTCTCCCGCTCCAAATCGCCCTCCGGCGCCCGCCGGGTTGGCTACGGCGATATGGAGCGATCTCAATAAAGACAGCCCTGCCAAGGCGCGGTACCCAAGTGGTAAGGGAGAGGTCTGCAAAACCTTTATGCGCCGGTTCGATCCCGGCCCGCGCCTCCAAACTTCCTCAATAATGGGCTGGATCTGGTCATCTAAGAATCACTAATATTTGGTTTTAACACTTTGCGCCGACTCCATAATGCTGCAAAATGACGGAATGACTTCGGCTACACGTTCTGTGTGTACAGTGCCTTTCCTCTGTCTCGCAATGGTTCTCAGCGCCGCCTTCGCACAGTCGCCTTCGGCGACACAACACACAGAGCGTCCAACACCGCCCACGCGTGACCCCAACACTCCCGGATACGTGGTTGCAAAGGAATTACCTGACGGCACGAATGCCCCTGCGAGTGAGGATGGGAATTTCATCCTCGGACCGACGCACAACACCGCCGAGGTGACCGCGCAAGACGGCAAATTGTTGGGAGCAGTCATTGAATTCACCATGAGCTCTGTGGAAAGCAAATCTTATCCGGGCATCGCGCGCGAGCCAAATACCTTCGGAACCGTGGACCCAGCTAATCCCGCGAGGCTCATGGTGACGACGAGTCACCCGGCTCCATACATGCGAAAGGTGACGGTGTATGTGCCCAAGCAGTACGTTCCAGGTGACGTCGCACCCTTTATCGTCGGGGCTGACGGACCTGATCGGCTGCTCTTTGCTGCTCTGGAGAAATCGATTGCCGAGCACAAGGTCCCGGTGATGATTGCGGTTTCAATCGGCAACGGAGGCGGAGACGCTCAAGGGAGCCAGCGTGGGCTCGAATACGACACCATGTCCGGAACCTACGCTGAGTTCGTTGAGAGGGAAGTTCTTCCGCGGGTGGAAGAGGAAGCCCATGTGAAGCTCACAAAGGATCCGGACGGACGGGCGACAACGGGTGGCAGTTCAGGCGGATCGTGTGCCTTGATCATGGCGTGGTATCACCCCGAGCTTTATCACCGTGTTCTTACTTATTCCGGCACTTTCGTAAACCAGCAATGGCCTTACAATCCTCAAACGCCCCATGGTGCCTGGGAATTTCACGAGAATCTGATTCCCAACAGCCCTGCGAAGCCTTTCCGAATCTGGATGGAAGTTGGCGACCGGGACTTGCTCAATCCGAACGTGATGCGTGACAACATGCATGACTGGGTGCTCGCGAACGAGTTGATGGCCAAAGTGCTCGCTGCAAAGCACTACCATTATCAGTTTGTATTTGCGCGAAACGCCGGACACGTAGACAGAGCCGTCAAACAACAGACACTCGAGGAAGCTCTTGAGTACGTTTGGCAGGGCTACCCGTCTGTGCCTGTTAAGAACTAGCCCGCACCTCAATCATCCGTGTGCACAACAACTCGACCGTGCAACGACTCTAGTCGTTGATTGCCTGATAGGCGAGGGTCTTGACCTTTTTGTCGATGTCGATATCTCCAGTGGGATGAAGTTGAGCCATGAAGATGACGATCATGTGTTCCTTGGGGTCGACCACAAAGCTTGTATAAAAAAATCCTCCCCAGTCGTAGGAGCCGGCAGAGCCCAATTCAGACAACGGCCCCTTTACCCCTTCCACGCCAAAACCGAGCCCAAAGCCCTGGTCTGGGCCGATCTTGCCAAGTTGGTCGCTCGTCATCAGTTCCACGGACTTTCGGCTTAGCAGTCGCTTGCCATTTACCTTTCCGTCCTCCAGCATCATCTCGCAAAAACGAGCGTAGTCTTCGGCCGTCGAAACCAGACCGCCGCCTCCGGAGAAGAGCTTTCTTCGCGCCGTGATACGGATAGTCGGCCGAATAGGCAAATGTGCCCTCCTGGATCGGAGTGTCGGAAAAACGGCTCAGCCCCTTGCTATCGGAAAAACTGTACGCGATGGCGAGCCTCTTGAGCTTGCTCTCTGGCGGGAAGAAGTAAGTGTCGTTCATCCCAAGTGGTTCGAAAATGCGCGTGCGGAAGAACTCGTCGAGAGGTTTGCCGGATACGACTTCGACCAGCCTTCCCAGCACGTCCACACCAAGGCTGTACTCCCAGCGTTCTCCCGGATTGAAGAGGAGTGGCTGTGTTGCCAGCCGCTGCACGCTATCGGCAATTGTGCCGTCGTACGGCATTAGCCCAGTCGCGACATTGGCATCCTGATACATCTTGCCGAGATCCGCATTCCAGTTGTAAGTCAGTCCGGAGGTGTGGCGTAGCAAGTCACGAATGGTGATTTCGCGCGTCGCGGGAATCGTGTAAGGTGCGCCCGATGCAGGCTTGACAAGCACCTTCGGATGCTTGAATTCCGGCAAGTACTTCGATATCGGATCCTCCAGTTGGAATCGGCCGTCCTCATAAAGCATCATGACTGCAACGCTAGTGATGGGCTTCGTCATTGAGCAGATTCGAAACAGGGCGTCGGCCGGCATCGCAATACCTGCTTCACGATCGAGCATGCCTTGTGGCTTGAGCCATGCCACTTTGCCGTGTCGAACAACCATCGTAACTGCGCCGGCAATCTGCTTGTCAGCGATACTCTTGGCCACAGACGTTTCGATGCGCTGCAGACGCTCTGCAGAAAAACCGACAGACTCTGGTGAAGCCACCGGCATTTGCTGAGCGTTGAGACGCGACGCTGTGACGGCAAGTGGCAACAAGATAGCAACAGCGCAGATACTGTGCGGAAGGGCAACGCGATAGTGCATAGTGGTCCTCCATGACCTTGCGCTTGGTTTGGCGTTTGCATTCCACAGCCAAAAAACCAGTCTGTAGCAGGTCAATTGCCTTTGAATGGATGGGATACAGCAGCCAAATTCTACATGCTTTCGGCTGCCTCGGGTCTCTTCAGCAACTCATTGACGCTTTGCTTTTCCCCATCGGCGGCCAATCGACTCCGTATCCGGACGATTGGCTTGCGGTCGATTTGCGGTCGATTTTGATGACTTGGTCCCACAAGGCGCGCTTTCCAGCAGCAATACGATCATTCGCGTAATTCATTCATAACAAATATCCAATCCGGCGCTATAGACAACCTCGATTGTCCGGTGACAAACTTTTGCTCATTGGAAACGGCCTTCTCAGACTCCCCTTTGCGGACTGCGCACGACTGAAGCCAGACTACAGCAGACCGTGAAACCTATCTTGTTCTGGAGTGCATGGAATTGGCAGCAACCTCTCTCAGCCTGTTGTCGGTCACTAAGACAGTTCCACGGATGCCTGACCGCGTTGAGTGGGTGCTTCGGATTGCGGTTGGGGGCATGTTGCTGGGAACGGTTTCAGGCTGCCACCAAAATCAGTCGCACAATGGAGGTTCTGCACATCTTGATTTCAACCAGGATGTACAACCGATTCTGGCCAGCCGCTGCTTCAGTTGTCACGGGCCAGATCCCGAGATGCGTAAGGCTGGGTTGCGGCTTGACCTTGAGGAGTCTGCATTGCGCAAACGCCCAGGCCATCCGGATGCAATTGTGCCTGGACATCCCGATCGAAGTGAACTCGTAAAGCGCATTGAATCAACCGACCCCCATCACCTGATGCCGCAGACAGCTCAAGGTGAGGCGAAACCCTTGAAGCAGGAAGAAATCGCGATCCTCAGGGAATGGATTCAAGAGGGTGCGGTCTATCGGCCACATTGGGCATTTGAAGTGCCAACCCTCCCCAAGGTGCCGGCTTTGCCTGAAGGAGACACCTGGGCCAGGACGCCGATTGATAATTTCATCCTCGAGAAAATGAAAAAGCAAGGCCTGCGACATTCGCCGGAAGCGGACAAAGCGACCTTGATCCGTCGCGTAACACTCGACCTGACGGGATTGTTGCCGACTCCCGGCGAAGTGCGAGCATTTATAGGTGATTCATCACCGCAGGCCTATGAACATCTGGTTGATGGTCTCCTCGCGAAACCCGCCTTTGGGGAACACCGGGCGAGATACTGGCTCGACTACGCTCGCTATGCTGACACTTACGGACTGCACTTCGATAACAGTCGCGACATCTGGCCATACCGCGACTATCTCATCCGTTCGTTCAACAGCAACAAGCCATTCGATCAATTTGCGATGGAACAGATCGCGGGCGATCTGATGGCGGCGAAGAATCTGGACCCGCTCATCGGCAGCGGCTATGTTCGCCTGGGCGTAAGTAGCAACGAGGGCGGAACCATTCCTGAGGAGTTGCGAGTAAACATCGCGCGAGAGAGAACCGAAGCTTACGGCGCCACTTTCATGGGACTTACAGTGGGCTGCGCAGTCTGCCACGACCACAAGTTTGATCCAACCACCCAGAAGGACTTTTATTCGCTGAGTGCATTCTTCAATAACCTTGATGAGAAGCCGTTCAACGACGACCGGCCCGTGTGGGCGCCCGTTGTACGCATTCCAAAAACGTCGAACCAAAATGAATACAACCGCTTGCTTGTGAAGCGATCTGAACTCGCCGATCGCTTGAATAAGATGCGTTTGCACGAACGCGAATTGGTGAAGCAATGGCTGTTGTCGCGGCAGAGTCCTCCCCAGGCCGTGCCAACTGACAAGCTCATCGTAAGGCTCCGTCTTGATGAGGGGAGCGGGGATTTGTTGAAAAATAGCGCGCCCGCTGCCAGCCCTTCCACGTTCCGTGTGACGACTGCAAAGCCGGAATGGGGTGAGACAACGTTGCTGTGGCCTGATTTCAGGATGCAGTCGAGCACCCGGGTAATTCTCGGGCAGGCCGGGGATTACGACGCGGATCAGGCATTTTCTTCGGGGGGTTGGTTCATGTTCCGCTCTGCCCCTAACTACCCCATCGGAAGCACATCAGGCGCCCTGATCTCCAAGATGGATACGACGGAGCACAATCGAGGATGGGACATTTCGATCAAGAAGGGCATTCTCAACGTCGATCTCGTCAACCAGTCGCCAAAGGAAGATGAGAAGAAAAACAAGGCAGCGGAGAAGAAGATCGATGTCCCCAAAGAACCGTTCAGCTATCCGACACCTCAAGATCTTACAAAAAGGGATTTAGCGCCAAACAAACCACCACAACAGAAAAAGCTCGAAGGGAAGAAAGAGACAGCCAAGCCGAAACCTTCAAAACCAGCAACCGCGTCAGCCAAAGACAACACACCCGTGGTTGCGATCAAGGTTTCCGCGGTCGACGCCCTGCCCCTCGATGGCGAGTGGAAGCACATCTTCTTTACGTACGATGGCTCGGGCAGAGCGGCGGGAATCAAAATCTACGTGAACGGGTCGCCGATCGCCACACGCGTAGTCTCCGACAATCTCGGTGGCAACACGATCAAGACCCAGGCACCCATGCAACTGGGATGGCGATATCCAGACGCGACTCCTGCAAAAGAAACACGCTACCAGGACATCCGGCTCTACGCGAAAACGCTTAGCGCGCAAGAAGCAAAGCGCCTTCCGGTGGAAGACTATGTTGCCGAAGTGGCTGCCCAGCCAACCGCGAAATGGAGCGAGGACCAATGGCACGCTGTGAGTGCTTTTTATCTGAACAACATCGATCAATCGTTCAGATCTGTTCAAGCCGAGATTGCACGCGTGAACGTTGGACTTGATCGACTCTCACAGGGTGGCGACCTATCGCTCGTCTCGTGGGAAAAGCCATCAATCGCCTACGCAGATGTTTTGACGCGCGGAATGTATTCGGCACGCACTGAGCGCGTGCAGGCAAATACACCGCATTACTTATCCCCATTGCCTGCGAATGAACCGCACAATCGCCTTGCCCTCGCGAAATGGACGGTGAGTCCGCAAAATCCGCTCACGTCGCGCGTCACCGTAAACCGAATGTGGTACGAGTTGTTTGGAACTGGCCTCGTGGAGACGACTGAAGATTTCGGCATCATGGGTCAGCGCCCATCGCATCCCGAGTTGCTTGATTGGCTCGCCATAGAATTCCGACAGAGTGGATGGAACGTCAAGCATATGTACAAGCTGATGGTCATGTCTGCCTCGTACAGGCAGAGTGCAGCATCGACTCCCGAGCAGCTTGCAAGGGATCCGAGGAATCTGCTGGTTTCGCATGGACCTCGATTCCGCATGGATGCTGAGATGCTCCGCGATATCGCCCTGCAGTCTGGAGGGCTGCTTGTCGAGAAGACCGGCGGCCCCAGCGTAAAACCATACCAGCCCGCGAATGTGTGGGAGCAAGTTAGCTATCCAACAAGCGATACACTCAATTACACGCAGGAACATGGAACCGCTCTTTATCGTCGAAGCATGTACACGTATTGGAAGCGCATGGCGTCTCCGCCGAACATGGACGCCTTCGACGCGCCGATGCGCGACGTAGTCTGCACGCGGCGCCAACGCACAGACACGCCCCTGCAGGCATTGGTGACGATAAATGATGTGCAGTGGATTGAGGCTGCGCGAGCGCTCGCGCAGCGCGTGATTCTCGAGGGTGGCAACCAGCCTGAGAAACGCATCAACATGATGAGTGAAATTCTGTTGTCGCATGATCCGCCTCCCAGGATGGCAGCCGTGTTGGAGGCATCACTCAAACAGATGGAAGAGCATTATTCGGCCGCCCCCAAGGCTGCGCACGCATTGGTCGGAGTTGGCGAGAAGAAACGCGATACCGCAATACCCGAGCCAGAGTTGGCCGCCTGGACAATGGTAGCCAGCGAAATGCTGAACCTGGATGAGACCGTAACGAAGTAATTGAGGATCCCGTTATGAAGCAACACCCGCTGTGCACGGACTGCGAGCGAAACGACGGCGTAATGGATCTGCCCGTCCCCGCGAGCCTGAAGCGGGAATGGCTCGGCATCGAGACCCGCCGACGCTTTCTTGGGCGCTCAGGTAAGGTGCTCGGCTGGGCAGCGCTCGCAAGTCTCCTTGGCGAAGGCATAGGGCGTGGTGACCCAGGCGGAGCAGACACGAAAGGGCAGACCCTGCTTTCGTCCCGCGAGGAGTTGAAACTGCCGCACTTTGCTCCGAAAGCGAAACGGGCGATCTATCTCTTCATGTCGGGCGGACCGCCGCAGATTGATCTGCTCGACCATAAACCGAATCTCGCTACGCTTTACAACAAAGACATCCCGGACTCCGTGCGCGGCAGCCAACAGTTGACCGGCATGACCGCGGGGCAAGCCCATTTCCCCATAGCCCCTTCGCATTGGGCCTTTAAGCGTTATGGACAGACGGGAACATGGGTAAGTGACCTGTTACCGTATACGGCTCGTATGGTCGACGACCTGACGATCATCAAATCCACCAACACCGACGCTATCAATCACGAGCCGGCAATCATGCTGATGAATACGGGGAATATGAACGCCGGCAAACCGTGCCTCGGCTCCTGGCTTTCGTACGGGCTGGGGAGCATGAACGACAATCTACCCACTTTCATCGTGCTTCAGACCAAGGTCAATGCAAAGGAAAATAATCAACCGGTCTCATCGCGGCTTTGGAGCAGCGGATTTCTTTCCTCCGAGTACGCAGGTGTCGGATTACGTTCCGGCGGCGACCCGGTGCTTTACCTTGCCGATCCCAGCGGTGTGGATCGCGAGGTGAGGCGCAAGATGCTCGATGCGGTGGAGAAAATCAATCGCCAGACACTCGCGGAGATCGGCGATCCGGAGACCAATGCACGTATCGCCCAGTATGAAATGGCCTATCGCATGCAGTCTTCTGTCCCGGAACTCGTCGATCTCAGCGAGGAACCGCAGTCGACGTGGGATCTCTATGGCCCTGATGCCAGGGAACCCGGAACATTCGCTTACAACTGCCTGCTGGCCCGGCGAATGGCAGAGCGCGGCGTGCGTTTTACGCAAGTCTATAAGCGCGGCTGGGACGTTCACGATAACGTGACGGGAGTGCTGCCAATCATTTGCCAGGAAACAGACCGTGGCTGCTACGCGCTGGTCACCGATCTCAAGCGACGTGGCCTGCTTGATGACACGCTCGTAATCTGGGCCGGCGAGTTCGGCCGCACTGTTTACAGCCAGGGCGGCTTGACCCCGGAGAACTACGGCCGCGACCACCACCCACGCTGCTTTACTACTTGGATGACGGGCGGCGGGGTTCGACCGGGAATCACTTATGGCGAAACGGATGAGTACAGTTACAACGTAGTGAAAGACCCGGTGCACGTCCGCGATTTCAATGCGACCATCCTCCATTGCCTGGGCATCGATCACAACAAGTTCACGTATCAATTCCAGGGACTCGAACAAAAGCTTACCGGACCCACTCCAGCGAATATCGTACCCGGACTTCTCGCGTGATGGTCACAAAAATCCTGGCCGCAGGCAGCAACAAGTTCTTTCCAAAGAGCCGGCTTACACGAGCGACCTGGCTCGTCGCCTTGCTCTTGAGCATTGCGTTGTTGCTCCTTCCGGAAATCACCAAGCTCGATGGCAACAGGCATGCCGATTGGCAGCAGTTTCTCGGGCGATTTCATCCACTTGCAGTTCATCTTCCCATTGGGCTCATCGCTCTTGTGCCGATCCTCGAAGGTGCAGGGCGGTTCCGGCCGGCATTGCGAGAAACCGCTGGCTTTGTCCTCGGCCTCGCGTGCGTTGCATGCTTCGGCACGCTGGTCCTCGGCTATCTGCTCGCCTATGGCAGCGGCGACACCGGCACAACCGTAGTGCGACACATGTGGGGCGGAATCGCGCTCTCGATCTGTTTGTTCATGTGCGTACTTGCGCGCCCCACGTGGTCAGCCGGATTTGTGCCCCACGTGTATCCTTCGCTGTTGGTGTGCATGATGCTTGCGCTTTTGTGGACGGCCCATCAAGGTGGCTCAATTACTCACGGAGACAGTTATCTCACCGAATATATGCCGGCGCCGCTGAAGCGATTATCTGGTGTCGGAGACGCAGCTGCGGCCGCTTCCAATTCCGACTCGTTTTACAGACAGCATATTCACCCTATCCTCGATGCGAACTGTGTTTCTTGCCACGGAGCAAGCAAGGCGCAAGGCGGCTTGCGCCTCGATTCTTATCAATTGCTGATGAAAGGCGGCAAAGACGGCCCGGTCATCCTTCCGCACCACGCGGAAAATAGCCTTCTTCTTCAGCGGGTCACGCAACCTGCCAATAGTCCGCACTTCATGCCCGCCGAAGGCCGACCGCCGCTAAAACCGAACGAGATTGTGTTTATAAGAGCGTGGATTCAGCAAGGCGCATCCCCTGTTATGTCAAGAATCGCTGGCATCTCAATCGCAGAAGCACCGGCCGAGGTGCCACCACAGCCGGTCGGCGATTACTCAGCAAAGATGAATGACATCCGCCGCATGCAAAATTCTCAGGGAGCGAAGCTCGTGGCAGTTTCGAGCAAGGCCTCTGACGGATTAATCCTGAGCACAGTGGATATCTCCTCCAACTTTGGTGACGCCCAGCTCGCACAGTTTGAAAGGTTTGCGCCCTACATCGTGGAAGCTGATCTCGCGCGAACGGCGGTTACTGACGCGAGCTTCGAAACGTTAAGTAAGTTCTCGCATTTGCGCGGTCTGCATCTCGAAGGCACCTCTGTCACAGGCAAAGGAATTGCAAAGTTGGCTTCGTTGTCGCAGTTGACCTATCTCAATCTGAGCGAGACTCAGGTGACTTCAGGGGCTCTCGCTCCCCTCGCATCCATGACGAATCTTCGCCACGTCTACCTCTTCAACACCCCCGCACAGCCCGCGGTCTCCGCGGACGCCAATCAGTCCACCACCAGGAGCACACAATGAATCCTCAAGATATTCCATCCCGGCAAAGTTTCAACCTGGTCAGCAGGCGGCGTTTCGTTGCCGCGACGGGAGCGACGGCTTTGGCAGCCTGCTCACCCTCGTCGGCCAATGCGCAGGGCGATAACGCAAGTCGCAATCAAGCGCAAGGGAGTCTTCTGACTGGGAACGGTGAATGGACTTACGAAGTGGTTCCCGGATGGGGAGTACTGCCGGCAGGAACAATCTTCGGCGGAACCCACGGCGCAATCGCGCAAGACAAATCCGGCCATATCTATGTAAGCACGCAAAGTGAGACGGGGGTTCTGGTATATAGCCCGGATGGCGCACTAATCAGGACCATCGCCACCGAATATCCCGAGATTCATTCAATGGTCCACAGCGACGAGTACCTCTTTGTCACGGTGCAGAAAGGCACTCCAAAAGAGAATTGGATCTTTTTGAAGATGAAGACAGACGGTACAGTGGTACAGAAAATCACTGCTCCATCTGAAGCCGGCTTTAAATCACCGAATGAATGGCGTCTGACGGCGGCCGTGCCTTCACCCGATGGCTCCATCTTCATCGCCAACGGATACGGCGACTCGCGCATCTTCCGCTTCGATGGCAAAGGGAACTACAAAGCAAGCTACGCTGGAAAAGGAAACTCCGACGGCATGCTCGATTGCAGTCATGGGCTTGCGATCGATATCCGATATGATCAACCCCTCTTGCTGGTCTGTGATCGCGAAAACCGCCGCCTTTGCCACTTCGACTTAGACGGCAAGTTCGTGCGTACCGTGACTCAGCACTTGCGTCGCCCCTGCCAGGTGAGTTTTTATGGCGATTACGCCGTGGTCTCAGAATTGGAAGGTCGCGTCACGATCCTCGACAAGGACAATGTCCCCGTGGCATTTCTCGGTGACAATTCGCATAAGAATCAGTGGGCCAACTACGATCTCGTACCAGGTCAGATAGCGGCGGACACATTCAGTGCCGCGCATGGCTGTTTCATCGATCGAGACGCAAGCATCTACGTCTCAGACTGGAACCGAACCGGGCGGGTCACCAAACTTGTCAGGGTCCGCAGCTAATGCGCCGTTAGGAGCGACGCCATCATAATTCAGACCGTCGGAGCCGCCAACTCGCTCGGGCAGGAAGTCAAAAAAGGGTGACTCGACAATACAATGCATCATTGGGAGCGCGAGCGTTAGCTGCGGAAGAATCTTCAATCGCAGCAGGCTGGACCACGGGCTATGGAGTTGAACGGTGACAGACGAAACTCACGGAAATAAGCCAGTCCAATGCTGGGAACAGCAGGTTGTCATTCCAACATATCCGGTACAGGAAGCCGACCCTAACCCGATGTTTCTTGAGAAGAGGGTCTACCAGGGTAGCACTGGAAAGGTATATCCGAATCCATTTACAGATAGTGTTTCGTTGGAAAAAGTGGATAAAAGCTACAAAGCGATCATGCTGGAGAACGAGTATATCCAGTTGATGATCCTTCCTGAAATTGGCGGCCGGATTCACGCCGGCCTCGATAAGACCAACCAATACGACTTCTTCTATCGACAGCACGTCATTAAGCCGGCGTTGGTTGGATTGCTCGGGCCGTGGATCTCAGGCGGCGTTGAATTCAACTGGCCACAGCATCATCGTCCCTCCACATATATGCAGGTTCATTCAGCGATAGAAGAACATTCCGACGGGAGTCGCACGGTCTGGCTGAGCGAGCACGATCCCATGTTGCGAATGAAGGGCATGGTTGGCGTCCGTCTTTCGCCGGGAAAGGCAATAGTCGAGGCGAGGGTCAGGCTCTACAACCGCACCCCGCTACCGCAAACCTTTCTCTGGTGGGCAAATGTTGCAGTACGGGTCCACGATCAATACCAGGCGTTCTTTCCTCCCGACGTAACCTACGTCGCCGACCACGCAAAGAGAGCCGTCTCGACCTTTCCGGTTGCGCGCAAATCCTACTACGGCGTGGACTATAGTCCGGGTACGGATATCTCCTGGTATAGAAACATTCCAGTTCCAACCTCGTATATGGTCACCGAGTCCCGCTACGACTTCTTTGGCGGCTATGATCACGCTCGCCAAGCCGGACTTGTGCATACGTCCAATCACCACGTCGCACCCGGAAAGAAGCTATGGACCTGGGGCAATGCGGAGTTTGGTCACGCATGGGACCGCAACTTAACCGACAGCGACGGCCCCTATGTCGAATTGATGGCTGGCGCCTATACCGACAACCAGCCGGACTTTTCGTGGTTGCATCCATACGAAACCAAGACTTTCAGTCAATATTGGTACCCAATTCAAAGCATCGGACCGGCGAAGAATGCCAATACGGAGGCGGCTGTAAACCTTGAAGTCGATTCTGCGAACGTGAGCGTGGCTGTCTGCCTGACGTCGCGAAGAAATGTACGCGTGAAACTTCTTTGCAAGGCAAAGCCGCTCATGGACGAACAGGTCGACATCGCACCAGGACAACCATTCATCCGAACAATCAATGCTTCCGAAGGCAACTACGAGGACTACAGATTGGCCGTGATGGATGCGCACGGCAACGAATTGATCGTGTACCAACCGCAAAAGCTCGAGCACCTCGAGCCACCAGATCCCGCCACCGAACCGCTGCCTCCGGAACAGGTTCAAAGCATCGAAGAACTCTATCTGACAGGCCTTCACCTGGAACAATACCGTCACGCCACGCGATCTCCTGAAGCCTACTGGCGCGAAGGACTGAAGCGCGATCCAGAAGACTCACGCCTGAACAACGCAATGGGGCTGATGCACCTGCGCAAGGGCGAGTTTGCAAGAGCTGAGCAACACTTCATGCGCGCCGTTCGCCGTCTCACTATCAGGAATCCAAACCCATACGATGGGGAGCCTTTCTATAACCTCGGGTTGGCACGTTTCTATCAAGGCCGAGATGCTGAAGCATATGATGCCTTTCACAAAGCAGTTTGGAATCACGCGTGGCAGAGCGCCGGATACCACGCACTCGCATCAATCAGCACCGGGCGTGGAGACTCAAGCCTCGCATTGGAACAAGTGGAGCAGAGCCTTTTAACCAACGTAGTGAACCTGAAGGCGCGAGCATTGAAAGCTTCCTTGTTGCGTCGCATGGGCCGGGCGTCGGACGCAAAGACCACGATCAATGAATCGCTCTTGCTCGACCGCCTTGACTTTCGCATGATGGCAGAGCAGTTCTTGTTGACTCGCGCCGATGAGGATCTGCGCTCGCTTCTCACGGCACTTGATGGGGACATCCAGACATTGCTCGATGTTTCGTACGATCTGGCATGGTCTGGCCTGGTCGAAGATTCCTACACTTTATTGCAGGCTTGCGATCGAGAGATGCAATGGCAGCACCCGATGTTCTGGTACACGCTTTCGTGGCTCGCATCATCGCTTGGCTTGGAGCAGGAATCGAACCACCATCTCGCGCGAGCAGAATCGACCTCGCCCCTGCATTGCTTTCCAGCCCGCCTGGAAGAAATGATTGTGCTTGAGGACACTATCCGCCGAAATCCGTCTTGTGCGCGGGCAAACTACTATCTCGGCAATCTCTTCTATGACAAGCGCCGTTATGACGATGCGATCCGGTGCTGGCGTCGTTCCGTTGAGCTCGATGAAACGTTCTCGATTCCGTGGCGAAACCTGGGAATCGCGGAATTCAATGTGCAGCACAACCCTCAGGCCGCCAATGAAATGTACATGCGGGCCTTCTCCGCAAACCCCAACGATGCTCGCCTGCTCTACGAGTGGGATCAGCTCACGAAGAGGGCCGCATTAATCTCACCTGAGGAACGTCTGCATAGACTCATAGATCTTCAGCGGCTTGTTGATCGCAGAGACGATCTGATCATTGAATTCATCACGCTACTGAATCAGTGCGGACAATGGGAAGCGGCTCTGAATTGCCTGAGTTCACGGCGCTTCAGTCCCTGGGAAGGCGGGGAGGGCCTTGTGTCGGCCCAATATGTATATGCGCATCGCGAACTCGGTAGAGGGGCTCTCGCCGCAGGCAACGGATCCGATGCTCTCGAGCACTTTGAGGCCGCAAGACGTTACCCTCCAAACTTAGGAGAAGGCAAGCATCTGCTTACGCTCGAGCGCGACCTGGATTATCTTTCCGGCTCATCCGCGCAGGCTCTTGGAGACACGAATCTTGCACGTCACTACTGGAGGGCGGCCGCCGAGCCATTGCCTTCGATCGGCGTTCAATCCTATTTCCAGGCGATGGCGCTAAGAGCATTGGGCAAGGACGACATCGCTAGCGAGGTTTTCTCACGACTCGCGGAATTTGCCAAGAGCCTTCTAGCCGCAGAGCCGAAGATAGATTATTTTGCCACTTCACTTCCTAACATGCTTCTTTTCGATGACGACCTGGCCAAACGGAACCGCGTCGAGTCGTTGTTATTGAGCGCTCTGGCATGCCACGGGTTAGCAGATCGGGCAACAGCCATCCAACGGTTAGAGCTGTTGCGCGCTGAAGATCAAAATCATCTGTTCGCCACAGAGATGCTTCACTGGATAAAATCGGATGGCGAATCCGCGCAATGATTACACCCATTCCCGCCACCGATCTAGTTACCGAGCAAGGCGGCTCGGTTCGGTCCGGGTATGTCTGGCTGGCTGCGGCGGCCGGCGCGCTGGGGGGCCTGCTCTTCGGATATGACTGGGTCGTAATCGGAGGCGCAAAGCCCTTCTACGAGATCTACTTTTATCTCGTTTCGCCGTCCCTTCAGGGTTGGGCAATGAGTTGCGCACTGATCGGGTGCCTGATCGGCGCACTAACTTCTGGAGGGCTAAGCAATCGCTTTGGCAGAAAACGGCTGCTGACACTCGCTGCGATTGTGTTTACTGTTTCCTCGCTGGGAACGGGCTTGGCCAACCACTTCGACGCATTTGTGGCATGGAGAATTCTCGGCGGCTACGCAATCGGTCTCGCCTCCGGCATCTCGCCAATGTATATAGCAGAGATCTCCCCAGCGCACTTGCGGGGACGCCTTGTTTCCCTCAACCAGATGGCAATCGTCGTTGGAATTCTCTTGGCCCAGGTGGTGAACTGGCTCATCGCTCGTCCTGTACGATCCGGTGCCACGGTGCACGAAATCCTCGTCTCGTGGAATGGCCAATTTGGATGGCGCTGGATGTTCGCCGCAACCGCGATTCCTTCCTTGCTCTTTCTGGCCGCGACATTCTTCATCCCCGAGAGCCCACGCTGGCTTGCGGCAACGGGCCGCGGTCAACAGGCTCTCAAAGTCTTGGGACGGCTCGGTGGAGCGACTTACGCACAGCAGGTGTATGCCGATTTCACGTCTGTGAGCGATGCTCAGCCACAACGCTCGCTGCTGCAGGAGCTATCCTCGCCTGGCATGCCCAAGGTTCTCCTGCTCGGCGTGCTGCTTGCCGTGCTGCAGCAGTGGTGCGGCATCAACGTAATCTTCAGCTATGCGCAGGAGATCTTTTCGGCGGCGGGATATCAAGTCTCCGACATACTCTTCAACATCGTAATCACCGGCGCGGTAAATCTGCTCTTCACCCTTGTGGCTCTCGCCACGATCGACCGCTTCGGCCGCCGAATTCTGCTGCTGACGGGCATCTTGGGCCTCGTCGTAATTTACGCTGCCCTCGGTTTGCTTTATCGCTTGCATCTACAGGGATTGCCTATGTTGGTCTTGGTGCTTGCCGCCATCGCTTGCTACGCAATGTCCCTGGCCCCGGCAACCTGGGTTGTGATTGCGGAGATTTTTCCCAACCGCATTCGGGCCAGCGCAATGTCCATCGCCATAACCGCTTTGTGGACCGCGTGTTTCCTTCTTACCTACACCTTTCCGCTCTTGAACGCCGCGCTTGGATCGGCCGGCACCTTCTGGACTTACGCGGCCATCTGTCTGGCGGGCTTCCTCTTCCTCTTTGCCCGCCTTCCTGAAACACAAGGGAAGTCTCTCGAAGAGATTGAGACAGGAACGCGAGCGGGCAACTTGTAGGAAAACGCGGAAGAGATAGAACTCCGAGCATCCTTCGAATCACGGTGGCAATCGTGGACCGACGGTTTTGCAACCACAACTTGTCCATGTCGCCTTTTGCAAGACACACTCTTACCGTTCTCGTAACCTTATTTTGTGATCGCAGTTCTACACATGGCGCCTTGATTCAAGATGATCAGCGCGCGGATAATAACGAGCCGAGAGGCTCGCGTTGCACTTTCCTTCAATCTTGCGAAAGGAGACTTCACCATGAAGAGGCTTGCCACAATGAACAATACTCAAGCCGAAAGCGGCCTCCGTCTTCCCCGGGCACATTGCCTCTGACTTAGTTTCCCTCGGCGATTATCTCTTTCATCTCATGTGCGGTCCGCGTTTCTGGGTGAATCGGCCCGAGAGTGTCATGCAGATTCTCAAACGCCTTGTGAAATGCAGCCTGCGATTCCGCTGATTTGCCTGCTGCCTTTGATGCAAGTGCCAGGGCAAGGTAGGCACGGCCTATATTGCTCGAGTGCACTCCAGATCTCGATTCCGCCTGCAAAAGCTCCAGTGCGTGTCGCGCATCTTCCGCAGCCAGGTCCAGACGTTGCGCCTTTCGCTCGACATATGATCTGCGTACCAGCAGAGTGGGAAGGTAAGCTGCACACTGTCCGATGTTCCTGATGGATGCCTCATCGAGCCTGATCGCGTCATCTGCATACCGCATGGCCGATGCGACGTCGCCTGTCGCCAGCGCGAGCCTGGATCTTTCCGAGGACAATGCCGCAAAGGCATAATGCTCCGGCGGAAATTTTTTTCGCATTCTCGGCTCCAGTTGCGCCAATCGCTCCTCTGCACGGAAGTACTTGTGCTGGTCTGTGTCCATCCTCGATTTCAACAAGTCTGCCTGATCGACGAGCACCTGATCATTCACCTCGTGAGCTTTTTTAATGGCCAGATCAAGATAAAATCCTGCTTCCGTTGCTCGTCCTAGTTCACGTAACACGCTGGCGTAGTTATACAGCAGCACTGGAGGAACAGTAGTCTCGGTCTGATCTGTGCGGCTGATATCCATGGCGCGCCGATAGATTCTTTCCGCATCGAGCTGGCGCCCATCATACGTAAGCGTCAGCGCCCAATCATTAAAGAGCGCTACTGCCTTTTGAGTATCGTCATATCCCAGATTTGTCATCAGAGCTGATGCCCGCTCGAATGTCGGAATCGCCTCACGAAACTTGCCGGCATCCCCGAGCGCGCCCGCCAGGTTCACCAGAATATTGAATTCCTTCAGACTCCATCGAGAAGCAGAGTTTTGAACCGTTTCCTCGGCCAACCGTGCGCGCGCAATGGCCTCTTGAGAATTGCCATTTCGATAAGCGGTCTCACTGCCACGCAAAAGGCAGAATGCGCGATCGGAGGCGAACTGCGGCGTCTCTCCGAGCTCACTCAGACCTTCATGAAAAAGCCCTTCCGCTCGCGACAACTCTCCTACCGGCAACAACGCACCCGCCAGCACACAGGATGCTTTCCCCCTGACACCGCGATCCTTCAGATCTCGCGAGAGCCGATACGCCTTGTTCAGGACACGCAGCGCGCTCTTGTTATCGTCCTCTCCGGAATATTGATCGCCGAGAGAAAGAAGCAGCTCGACGTGATTGACGGCGTCTGGGTTGTGCTCATGCTCAATAACGCTCTCTTCGCGTTCAAGCAGCTGATTCACCGCGAGAGGTTTCCCCAATGGCGCGACGTCGCTGAGAAGAAGCTCGTTTAAATCCGCCGTGCGTTCGGCACGGGCTAATTGACGCAGCGCCAAGTCACGCTGTGTTCGCGCCGTCCGCGCTTGCAGAAGGGTGCCGACCAGACCTGCAGCCGTGGCAAAGATGGTCAACGAGGCAAGCGCAACTGCTGTCCGATTGCGCCGCACAAACTTGACGGCGCGATAAGTCATCGCATCGGGACGGGCGCCGATTGGCTGATTTCTCAGATAGCGGCGCAAATCATCCGCGAAGGCCGTGACAGACGTATACCGTTCTGCCGGATCTTTTTTGAGAGCCTTCGCCAGGATCGTGTCCAGGTCTCCACGCAGCAATCGCCTGAGCTTTTCCGGCGCGGTTGCGATGTTCGCCGCGTGGAGTGCGATCAGGTCTGGGTCTCCACGCGTTCGGGACATCATGTCAGACGGTCGCTGCGGTTCCGAATCAACGACAGCTCGCACGAGGTCCACCGGAGATTGTTGACATGCTCCCGTAGGATGCTGCCCAGTCAGCAAGATATAGAGCAGGACACCGAGGGCATAGACGTCGGTGGCGATCGTGATTTGCTCGCCTTGCAGTTGCTCGGGAGCGGCATATTCCGGCGTAAGGGCATTGCCCCCGATAGTGAGTGCCGATCGTAACCCTGTGTTCGCATCGCCCTCAACAAGCTTGGCGATTCCGAAATCGAGCAACTTAACATGCTTGTCGGTGCGAACGAGAATATTTGAGGGCTTGAGATCGCGGTGCACAATGAGGTTTGCGTGCGCCTTGGCTACGGCCTCAAGAACTTCGAGGAAGAGGTGGATGCGCGCATGCGCATCGAGATGATGGCGATCGCAATATCGATCTATCTGATCTCCGTCAACGTACTCGAGAATGAGATACGGCTGTCCGGCTTTGCTCACGCCCGCGTCGATCAGTTCTGCAATATGCTCGTGAGCGAGAAGCGCAAGAATCCTTCCCTCGCGCTTGAATCGCTCCTCGCCCGCCTTGCCCATGAAGGCAATGTTCAGAAACTTGACGGCAACACGCCGTTCGAAACGCCCATCGTTTCGTTCCGCTAGCCAAACGCTGCCCATCCCTCCCTGCCCGATCTGCGATATCAGCGTGTAAACGCCTAGCGTCTGACCAGCCAGGGAGGAGCCCGTTGCCGGCAACTCTACAACAAGGCTTTCGAGAAATCCTTCTGTTGCCAGTGCCTCGTGTTCGCGCAGCAGCGTCACCAGCTGTTGAGCCAGGTCGGGATCCATGGCGCGCATCCAGATTGAACGCTCCTCGTCCTCCAACTCGAGTGCTTTGTCGAGAAGCGGACTGAGCGTGCGCCATCGGTCGGAAATCGGTGCCGATCTCGACTCCCTCAATTCGGTACACCTGCTGAAAGGCTCTGGTGCAGGAAGATCCGCGCCTTTTCCCACTTTCTCTGAACGGTCCTTTCTGAAACCATTTGCATCGCTGAAATTTCAGAGAACGAGAAACCGCAAAAGAATCTCAGGTCGACAAGAGTCGCAAGGTCTGGCTCCACTTTGACCAACTCTTCCAAAGCATCGCTGATTCTCGACAACTCCTTCGCGTCAACCGCATTCTCAGCGGTTTCAAGAGTGAGCGAAGTAATCTCAAATTTTCCGCCTCGCTTCGTTGCATTGCGAGTTCGGGCAAAGTCGATAATGAGTCCACGCATCACACGCGCCGCATAACCCATGAATCGCGCTTGGTCCGGAAATTCTGGCTCGTTACGGTCGGCGATGTTCAGATACGCTTCGTGCAGGAGCGTCGTGACACCAAGGCCGATGGGTGACCACTGTCTGGCCAGTTGGCGTTTTGCCAACCTGTGTAACTCGGAATACAAGGTGCTGAAAAGCACATCAGCATCTGTGTCCACGCGAAACTCTCTCGCGCTTATGACGGGGGAATTCGTCAGTTCCACGATAATTGTCTCCTATGGTCTGGATGTTCCGGGATGGTTGAATGACGCGAAATATTTGCTTTCATCCTTGGTCAACAAGTGGATCGACACGCCCTTCTTGCTCTAACTCGAAAATGCGGCGTTCAACCACAGTTGGGGTAGGGAAAGTGACTACCAGATCCAGTGTAGGAGTTATTCGCTCTCGACTTGTCACAAGTTTGTAATTTATAAGTGCCAGGATAGATTTTGTAAGTGGACCCGGGAAGTCTAGAGTCTAAATATTGTGTATCAAGCACACCTGAGAAATGGTACTTGCAGCAGGTTGTCGCCCGCTCTTCAACCTTCCCAACCCCTGTTTAACAGTACTTTGGCGATTTGCTTATGAAATCAAATGAGGTCGATTGAAAGATCAGTTTGAAAATATTCGGATCGCGCTAATAACCTAGTGGGCCCTACGAGCTATTCAATATTCGGGAAGCGTGCCAGGGAGAGGACGTGGCTTAAAGTATCTCCTTCTCCCTGGATAGTGAGTTATGAGTTTGCTTCGCAAATGTGAGAGATCTATCGCGGTTACCTGCTCGAGTTCTCTGCATAGATATTGCGAATCGCCGGTGCTTCCTGGGATTTCTGTTCCAGCTTTGACTTAGGAAACGTTACGCTCGTCCGCGCGTAGATCGAGTAAATGTCTCTGAGAAAGTACTGCCCGTTGACATTATCAAAGACAAGCATTGACTTGCCGTCCTTGGACCCTTCGTTTCGTACGCCAGGCACGAACATCGACGCCTTTCGGTCACTATTGTTGAATGCGAGGAAGCCGCCATCCGATGCGATGTGGTAGGTCCCTTGGGGAAGGATTCGATTCCCGACTGCGAAATCGAACGGCACTGTTACCCGAATTCCACCATCTTGTGCAGAGGCACGGTTGCTGATTCCAAGGCTGATTCCCAGAACGAGAATGGCTGCTGTGATTATGCGTTTCATTGTTGCTCCTTCTTTTGTTTTGCGGAGCCTCCGTTTGTGGGCCTCGCTGCACCCGGCAAACATTGCTCTCATCTTTTTAAATCGCAAATCGAAGAAGAAACACGACAACTTCTCGTTGAAAAACTGTGCTTGGCGATGATGAAAATATTGGTGCGCAGACCTGGGTTGGCATCATTGCGAATGTCGCCGTTGTCACGCTGAAATCTTGTCATTGCACCGTCACCGTCAACACCATGCTGTGTGAGACGGAACCGGAGGTAGCTGTAACGGCAATCGATGCTGTATCGCCTGTCGATTGCTGCATCGGTTTGCCGGAACCGCAGCCAGCCATGCCGGCAAGCCCAATAGCCACGCAGGCAAGCGCTGGGAATCCGAAGATGATTTTCGTTGATTGATTGCGTTTTTCTTTTCCACCACGTAGCTTTCGTACGAATAGACCAAAGCCTCCAAGAAGGAAACTCGGAAACGCAAATCCGGCCGCCACTTGTGCCGAAATGCCGGTATCAGGTGTAGTGGTCGTAACCGTTACTTTTGCAGCTCCTGTCGACGTGTCAACGGAACTGGTTCCTACGCTGCAGGTGACACCCGTTGGCGCCGTACATGTGAAAGAGAAAACGCCTCTGAATTCTGCTATCGGCGTAGCTGTCAACGAAAACCTCGCAGATTGTCCGGCCACCACTGTGACACTTCGTGGAGCAGCAGTGAGAGAGAAGTCCGGCGCGCCGCCTCCCGTGTTGACTGAAACAGCGCCAAACACGCCGTTGAGACCGCCGGCCATCCCCGCGGTGAAGTAAAGCATATCCGGATCTCCCGTATTGCCTTCTCCAAAGACAAGACCGTGGAGAGCCAGATTCACAATCACGTTACCGTTCCCGTCCTTCAGCGCACCAAGGAACTCCCCAGTTGCGGGATCAAACGCATTAATGATCCCGTCTCCTGTGTTCCCGATCAGAATGTCGTTGCTGAACGGCCCAAAATTCGCGCTCGCTCTGGCAATTCCCCACGGCGCATTTAAAGATCCGTTCGAGGCAAACCTTCGCACAAAAGTTCCAGCGAGATCGAAGACGTCGACGATTCCGTTACCGGCGCCAACAACCGGCGCGCGCTTCGCCATATCTTGCCGCGCATATGCGACAAAGACCTGATTGCCGATTACTGCGAGGTTGTAGGGCGCATACCCCGGCGGCAAATTCGGATCAGTGAATGTTCCTGGAGGTGACAGCGGATCGAAGGTGCCGGTGAAGGCTTCGATGAAGCCGCCATGAAAATCAGCCGCAGCGAGAAACGGCGCGCAACACTCAGGAGACAAAACTGCTAGCCCCGTATATACCGCTCCTCGAGCGGAGTTATCGATGACGAGGATAGTTGTTTGCAGAATGTCTCCTCGCTCATCTGCATATTCACCGGAAATGGTTCCATCTTCCGTTGCAAACAAGAACGGACTTGCGAGGCTTCCTCGAGGCACGAACAAACTGGTCGGGTTCGCTGCGACACCCGTAGGACTGGGGTGGGAAGCATCACCCGCAGCAACTGCAATGTCGCCCTCGAACACGTGCTGCGCTCCAGTGGCGTCATAGCTCTTGAATTTCCCGGTCTCGTTGTTCGCAATTCGAAACGGCTGCGACGTCGTCAGCGCGACGCCCCACGGATTCGCAAGCCCCGGATCCAACTTGAGACCTAAGCCGGGAACATCCGATACCAGGTTTACTTGCCTGTAGTTGTTGTTCTGAGCACCGGCCTTTGCGAAATGAAATAAGCCAATGGCAATGATCAGTAAAGAGGTTCGCGCTTTCAATCCGGCGTTCACTGTTTCTCCTGGTTTCAACATTCGTGGAATGACCTGATGCGCACTCACCGATCAACAGGTAAAGATACGCATCAATCCCAACAGCAACCTGACAAATCATCGGAATGCAATCGCATTTATGCTGCGCACTCGCGTCGGGAATCGAGACAGCCCTTGCCCTCGAGCCACAACGTGATTGCGTCCGCGAGTTCGTAGCCCTGTTCAGCAATTTGGCTGAGACACATCATGATCGCCAGCTCACGATTCATGTGTGCGCCCGGCCACAAGGGGAGAGCGTCATGGGCTCGATAGAGCGCCGGATCGAATCTTCTTCGTCCTCTTTCGATCAGAAGAACTCTCTTTGCATGCCGTATTTCTTCCTCGAACAAGGCGGCGGAGCACAACCGCAAAAGGCTGTTCACAAACTTTCCCATTTCTTCGGTCGCCGGGGATTCCGTCACATGTCCGCTTTCAAGAATGGCCATAGTATTTTGCGAGATCTCGACCGCTGCCGTGCACATAGTCCTCAGCGTGCTGTAGATTCGCAGCGTGCAGCATGCCATCGAAGCGTTTGAGTCAACGGGTGTTCCTGCGGCAAGAAGTGTGCGACCCCGATCGCCGATGGAGTGCTGAAGGGTGCGCAACTCGGTATCGGTACTGCGAACCTGTTGGCACAACTCAACACTGTTCAGCTCATAGGCTTTGATGGAGGTGTCGATAGCCCGCTGAGTCAGCGTTGTCATCCTGAGCAAGTGCGAGCGTAAGACGAGGCTGTGTCTTTCGCTGTTCATAGGTCAGTCCAATCTTTGCTTACGGTGATCAGCGGTTTACCGGGCGGCAATTATTGCGCTCTAGTCCGGCCGAATGTTTTGATTTACCTTGAAAAAGTTTTTCGGATCGTACTTTTTCTTCAGTTGAACAAGCCGCTCGTAATTGCCTTTGTAAGTTGCCCGAATGCGGTCGTCGCCTTCGCCATCCATCATGAAATTGACATAGGCACCTCCGGCTCCGAACGGATGCAATGCCTCCCAGTAATTCCTGGCCCAGGCGGTGATGCGATCCTTGTTTGCCGGATCGGGATCCACGCCGACGATTACTTCGCTCCAAGTCGCATTGCGATAGCTCCACGGCGTGTCATTATTCCCATTCTTGTGTGCGGCCCCGTTGATTGGGTAGAGATGCATCGTCGAGTGCAGCGTCGGCATCTCTGCGCCATGTTTGAGATGGAGAGCAATCGCCTCATCTCCGAGCTCGTTCACAAAATCAGCCTTCCAATACCACTGCAAACCAGGCGCATAGAGGCCGTCGAACATGCCCTGCAGCATCGGGAAAGGCATGGGAACAAAGAATTCAAAAGCTGGCGGCTTGAACTTGCGCAGCGGTTCAAGAAGCTCGTTAGCCTTCTCGATTCCTCCGTTGTAGCACCAGACAATTCCGCACATCTTTTTGAAATGCAGATGCTCTGGAAACGGTGGCCCAGGCGGAACCGTGAGAAACGCGAAGAACCCGTTCAGCTCTTCTGGCGCCTTCTCAACGATGAACTTGCGGTACCACTTCATGATGTCAGCAGCCTGATCCAGTTCCCACAACATTGGTCCGGCACTCACCATCGATACCGGGTGAGCCTTGAACAGAAATGAAGTGACAACACCAAAGTTGCCTCCACCACCGCGGATTGCCCAGTACAGATCGCTATTCACATCCGCGCTGGCAGTCACGAAGCTGCCGTCAGCAAGCACAACGTCGGCCCCAAGAAGGTTGTCGATCGTTAGTCCAAACTGGCGGGTCAGGTGCCCCATGCCGCCACCCAATGTGAGCCCTCCCACGCCGGTCGTCGAAATAATTCCGGACGGCACAGCGAGCCCGAACGCATGTGTCGCGTGATCAACGTCGCCCCACGTGCAGCCTCCGCCTACCCGCACAGTCTTCGCAGCAGGATCGACGTGAACATACTTGATGCGGGAAAGGTCAATCACGAGCCCGTCGTCACAGATTCCCAAGCCGCCAGCATTGTGTCCTCCGCCCCGCACCGACACCAGCAGATTGTTTTTTCTGCCGAAGTTAACGGCGGTAATCACATCGGCGACGTCAGCACATATCGCAATCAACCGCGGCTTCCGGCTGATCATCGCGTTATAGACCTTGCGCGCCTCTTCATAAGTCGCATCCGTAGGCTCGATCAAGCCGCCGCGAAGCTGACTCTTGAACTCCGTAATATCTTCCTGTCTCATGGTTCTTCTCCTTCTGTGGCAGGCTCGCTCGCCGCTCGGCGCCTCAAAAGCAACTTTGGTCTTTATTCTTATGATCGGATTTCGCCGCGAATCTCCGCCATCGTCGCCCAATCCCACACTCATCGCGCCTGGCAAATCAGGGTCGAGCTTCGTAGACGATATTGAACGGTGTCTCCGTTGCCCGACGAAAGCGGCGGAAACCGGCCGCGGAAGCAACATCTCGAATACGCGTCTCGCCAGCCTGCGCGCCAAGGCACAATCCGACTTCCTGCGACCGCGAGCACGGCGTGCACAAAAGCGTCGAGAAGGAATAGTACACCCGGCCCACGGGATTCAGATTGTCCTTCAACTGGTCATTGGCAAAGGGCTCAACAATCATCCACGTTCCATCCTTGGCCAACGACTGCCGCACGTGCGCCGCGGCCCCGATCGGGTCGCCCATGTCATGCAGGCAATCGAATACCGCAACCAGATCGTAGTCTTTGCCTGGAAATTGTTTCGCGTTTGATACGGCAAACGTCACGCGATCCCCAACCCCTTGGCGTCTTGCGGACTCCCGAGCCGCCTCAATCGACTTGTCGTGATAGTCGAATCCAAAGAAATGCGAATTGGGGAAAGCCTTTGCCATCAATATCGTTGAGGCTCCCTTTCCGCATCCGATATCCGCCACGCGCGCTCGGGACTCCAACTTGGCATTGACCTCATGCAAGGCAGGTATCCAGGAACTCACAAGATTCGCTGCATAGCCAGGACGAAAAAACTTCTCACATCCGTGGAAGACCCCGTCGACATGCTCGTGCCAACCCATACCCGCGCCAGTCCGGAAAGACTCCGCGATCCGTGGGACCGCCGCCAGAGAACCTAAAGCCAACTCGAACGCACCCGGCAGGTAAGCGGGGCTATCTTCCTGTGCCAGCGCGAAAGCCTGTTCTTCGCTCAAGCTGAACTTGTCTGTCTTTTCGTCGTACGTGATATATCCGCCCGCTGCTTGCGAAGACAGCCACTCTCTCAGATAGCGTTCGTCAGTCATCGTCTTTTTGGCGAGTTGCGAAGAGCTCAAGGTCTCCCCGGCCAGCGCTTTGTAGAGACCCAGCTTTTCCCCTATCACCACCATGCCCGTATGAACCGCTGCGCCAAGGTCAGTGACAAATTGGCCTATAAAGGCGTTCAGTTTGTTCATGTCTACAGCGGGTACTTGTGTTGTGCTCATTGAACTTGTCTCCCGTTCGATCGGTGGTCGTCCACCTTGGATCTGCTGCCAACCGGATCCTTGAAAATCGCATTTTGCTAAAATCCGCTGTGTGGTAGGGCCCGCCGTGAGGTCTTCGGGGGGAAGATGATGAAATCGCTGACCCCTCGGCGAGCAAGTTCAAGGTAGCGAGAACGCTGCGAGAAGTAACGAAAGAACGCCGAAGAAAAGCCAAAACCTCGCGCTCACTGTTGAATGGCTTCTTCCGAAGACGGGAGCAATCTTGGAGTCGAATCCGCAGAATTATCAATTCGGCGAGTTCCTGTTGGACAGCACCAGGGGATGCCTTTTCAAGGCGGGAGTCGAAGTCAAGCTGCGCCCCAAAGTCTTTGAAACACTGAGATATCTGGCTCAACACCCCGGGCGATTGATCTCCAAACAGGAACTCATGCAGGCGGTCTGGCCCGACGCTTTCGTTACGGACGATTCGCTCGTGCAGTGCACCCTCGAACTGCGTCGCGCACTTGAAGATCGCACCCAGCAGTTGCTCAAGACCGTGCCTCGCCGCGGATATCTGTTCACCAGCGCTGTGATCCAAATCCCCGCGCCACTCGACAACTTTCCCTCGACCCATCTGGCTCATTCCAATGATGCGTTCCCTTTGACCGGCAGTTTGGCTCTGCCCTCGCCAAAAATCAGAAAACGCCGAGATCTGCCTGCACCTCGCACTTCGTTCATCGGACGAGAGCAACAACTTAAAGAAGCCGCCGAATTGCTGCTCCGGGAGGACGTCCGGCTATTGAGCCTGACTGGCCCCGGCGGTGCCGGAAAGACCCGACTCGCAATTGCCTTGGCCGCGGCCATGACAGAGCAATTTACCGCAGGAGTTCAGTTCGTCAATTTAGCCTCGATCACGCGGCCTGGCCTGGTAACCACCGCTATCGCCGATGCTCTTGAAATTCAGCAGGCAGGCAACCGCACCTTTTCACAACTCATTGGAGATCAACTGCACGAAGGGCCGTTCCTGCTCCTGCTCGACAACTTCGAACAGATCCTTCCGGCTGCCACCGTCGTAGCGGAAACGCTGGAAGCATGCCCCTCTCTCAAGATTGTGGTTACCAGTCGTTCTCCCCTGCATATCTATGGCGAGCAAGAATTCCCGGTAGCCCCGCTCGCGCCAAATTCCGCCGTCGAATTGTTCGCCCAGCGTGCAGCGGCCGTGTGGCCCGATTTTGCGGTGACTCCAGAGAATAGAACCGCGATCCAGGCGATCTGTGCCCGCCTCGATGGATTGCCGTTGGCCATTGAATTGGCTGCTGCCCGAACCAAGGTGCTCGCGCCTGCCGCCATCCTCGATCGCCTGCAAAGCCCCCTTCAATTGCTGACTGGCGGTCCGCTCGACCTCCCAGAGCGGCAACAAACCCTGCGCAAGGCAATCGATTGGAGTCACAGCCTCTTGAACGATGCTGAACAAAGGCTCCTCCGCCGGTTAGCTGTGTTTTCCGGAGGTTGTACCTTGGAGGCGGCCGAAGCCGTCTGCAACACCAGGAACGACCTCGGCATCGACCTCTTTCACGGCTTGTCGTCCCTGGTCGATCAGAACCTGATCCAGCGCATGGACCGGGGCCAGGCAGAGCCGCGTTTCGCGATGCTCGAAACAATCCGCGAATTCGCCTTGGAACGCCTTGCCGACAGTGGCGAGCAGGCTGCATCGCGACAGGCGCACGCCGCGTACTGCCTTGTACTCGCGGAAGAAGGCAATCCCGAGCTGCAATCCGCAGATCGGACCCGGTGGCTGACCCAGTGCGACGCGGAAATCGATAACCTTCGTTCCGCGCTCGACTGGGTATTTGAGACAAGGCACCTTGAATGGAGTTTCCGGCTGTGCGCGGCTCTCTTTCGATTCTGGGATATGCGGGAACACCTTAGCGAAGGCCGTGCCAGGCTCGAGACCGTCTTGCGCCTGGCTGGCTCGGATCGCCCAAAAGACCGGGCGAGAGTGGCGCACTTCACCGGCGCCCTCGCATCCTCGCAGGGAGACTTCCTGGCTGCAGAATACTTCCTGGAACAAGGCCTCTCTCTCTACGAAGACCTGGGCGATGAGCCCGGCATCGCTGCGTCCTTGAATGCTCTTGCAATTGCCGCACGGGACCGGGGCGATTACGCCATGGCCCAGGCCAACTTTGAGCGGAGCCTCTCATGTTGGCGATTGCTCTCCGACCGCTTGGCAATTGCGCGTTGCCTTCACAATCTCGCCAATGTAGTCAAAGTCCTCGGCGACTATCCCCGCGCCCGATGGGCATTGGGTGAAGCAAAGGAGATTTTCCAGGACTTGGGAGACCGCAGCGGAGCAGCCTGGTCAATCAACCAGCTTGGCGATATCGAGCGAGCCACCGGCAACGTGGTTGCTGCCCGCGAACTATACGAACGTGCGCTCTCTGAGTTTCGAGAAGCAGGAGACCCGTGGGGTTCTGGTCGATCTCTTACTGATCTGGGCTGCATCGATTGTGAGGAACAGAACCATTCACGCGCTCACGAGGCATTCCGCGAAGCCATGGAGATCTTCGCGGCTCTCGGACATCGGCGCGGTATAGCGCGTGCGCTCGAAGGCTGCGCCTGTCTGGCTCTCGCTGAAGGAAACGCAGCGCGAGCGCTGACGTTGGCTGCAGGCGCGGCCAATCTACGCCAACTCATCAGCGCTCCCTTGTCGCAGGCAGAACAATCGAAACTCGACCAGACCCTCTTTCCAGCATGGCAATCCCTCGGCGAGCTCGAAGGCAAGCGCGCCTGGAGTGAAGGTTCCGCAATGAGCCTGGACAAGGCCGTGCAGTATTCGTTGGAAGAGCCCCAATCCGCTATTGCAGATTGACAGGGTCAAGGAGCCGGCGCACCGCTGCAATACGGTCGGCCGGAATTCCTGCGCGACGGGCGTGCTCCCGAATCGTACCCTCGTCGGGCGCAAGGTAAACACAGTAGACCTTGTCTTCGGTGACATAACTGTGTAGCCACTGAATCTCGGGGCCCAACTCCTTCAGCGCTTGCAACGAGCGCAGCGATATCTCTCGGAGCTCCAGCTCTGACAGATTCCCGGCTCCCACCACTTCGCGTTCAATCACGAATTGCGCCATAGCCCCAAAGTTTAGCACCAAAACGCCTCAACCTGCGCGGCCCGGCAGCGACAGTGTCCATTTCGTATCGCCATGGCCGATAGTGAAAAAGTCTTTCCTGTTCCGCCTGTCGTCATTCCTCTTCGGTTTCCGATATCCCAACTAGAGCGCAGTTGTTTCACCTCCGCGCGATCTATAAAAAACGCTAATTCCGTGCCGGCTTCAACCCCGATCGGAACGAGTCACCGCTCGTTGCGAGTGCGATGCGGGGTCGCTACACCAGTGCCAGGAAGCAGGAAATCAAAACCGAGTAACTTCGACGCAGCTCCGCCCTGCCTGCGTAGATTCAAGCGTCCGACAATCCACCGCAGACTGCCGGAGCACCTCGCTGAGTCAGCAGGGCAAAACAAGAATCAGGAGCCGCATCATGAAGTTTGTCCCGACTCTGGTTGCAGGCATCTCGCTTGCACTCTCGTTCTCATCCGTCGCCTTTGGGCAGCACTACAAGCAGATCAACCTCGATTCCAACGTACCCGGAGCCGCCGAAGCAACCGATACTCAACTCGTCAACGGTTGGGGCCTCTCGCGAAGCTCCGGTAGCACTTGGTGGGTCTCCGACGAGGCCACCGGCTTTGCGACTCTCTACAACGGCGCTGGAACCAAACAGGCTCTCGTCGTCAAGATTCCCAAATCCCACCCCAACGACCCAACCTTCCCAAACGGAACCCCAACTGGGTCGATCCCCAATAGCAGCCCGACCGATTTCCTTCTCGCTCCCAACAAGGCGGCGGCCTTCATCTTCGCGACCCTGGATGGTTCCATCACCGCGTGGAATCCTGGCGTCGGAGTCACGCCGGGAGCTAATCCTCCCTCAACCAATGCAGTCACTGTCGCTCGCGGCGCCGATGGATCCGGCTATACCGGCATCACGTCCGCATTCATCGGCAACAAGAGATACCTCTACGCTGCAAATTTCCTCAAGGGCCGCATCGACGTCTATGACAACGCATTCATGCCGGTCAAATTAAGAAGCGGCGACTACGATCGCTTCTCCGATGACGACAACGATGACGATAGGCCATTCACTGACCGCCACCTCCCCCGTAACTTCGTGCCCTTCAACATTCAGGCCATTGGAAACGACCTCGTCGTTACCTACGCCCTGCACTTTGCCGGAGACCCCTTTGAAACTCCCGGCCCCGGCCTTGGCTTCGTTGATATCTATTCGTCGCGAGGCAAGCTGCTCCGCCGTCTCGAGCATGGCGATTGGCTCAATGCGCCTTGGGGAGTGACGCTTGCTCCTCTCGACTTTGGACGCTTCAGCCACCACCTGCTCGTCTCCAACTTCGCCGCCGGTGGAAACACGCAGTCCGCCGGATTCATCTCCGCCTACGATCTCGCAACCGGTAGATTCGACGGTCTGCTCGAGGATGAGTCCGGAAAGCCCCTCACCATCAATGGCATCTGGAGCATGAGCCCCGCTAATAGCGCCACACCAAACAGCTTCGACCCTGACGAGGCGCCTGCATCGGAAATCTACTTCACCGCTGGCCCCAAGCAGGGAACACAGGGTCTCTTTGGATACCTGATCCCCGTCGCCGCAGAACAAATCCAGGGTAACTCCCAATAAGGAAAGCTTCACCAAAACGAAAAGAGAGCCGTGGACCGGGGTCCATGGCTCTCTATCTTCTTAACGTCTATCGCGACAACATCGGGCTACGGCCTACGCAAGCACCGGCGCAGGCTTCGACAACAGAACGCCGAGCGCGCAACTTGCCATGCGGGCCAGTTCTCCATCGGCGCGGCTTGTCAGCACGACAGGAACCTTTGCTCCCAACACAACTCCAGCCGCTAACGCTCCGGCAAGATATTGCAGTTGCTTGAAGAGAATATTCCCCGCTTCCAGATTCGGAACCAGCAGCAGATCCACATCTCCCGCCACCGGCGACTTGATCTTTTTGATTCGCGCCGCATCGCTTGAAATGGCGTTGTCGAATGCGAGCGGGCCGTCCACAATGGCTCCCGTGATCTGTCCGCGATCAACCATCTTGCATAGAGCGGCGGCATCGAGCGTCGAGGGTATGGCAGCGTTAACCGACTCGACCGCCGACAAGATCGCAACCTTCGGGTTCGCCACTTCGAGGGTAATCATCATGTCGATGGCATTCTGCAAAATATCGATCTTCGTCTCCAGGTCTGGCTGGATATTGATGGCCGCGTCCGTAACAAGGAGCGGCTTATGATACGAAGGCACATCCAAAGCGAACACGTGGCTGATCCGCCGCCCGGTGCGCATGCCACCTTCCCGTGAAACGACTGCACTCATGAGTTCGTCGGTGTGAAGTGACCCCTTCATGAGCATTTGAACTTCGCCCTTGCGAGCCAACTCCACGGCCTTAATTGCGGCTGTGCGGCTCTCGCCCACGTCAACGATCCGAATGGATCCCAGGTCAATCTGCATGCTCTCGGCGAGGCTCACAATCTTCGCTTCGGAACCTACAAGAACGGGAACAATCAAGTTGTCTTTGAATGCCTGGATAGCGCCTCCGAGGGAAACCTCGTCGCAAGGCCAGACAATTGCAGTCTTGACGGCCGACTTTGCATTGGCGCGAGCAATCAGACCAAGGTAGTGGCGATAGGGATTGTTCACAATCAACTGAGGCACGGGAAGAGTAGACCAACGCAGCTTCTTAAGCGGAGCTATCAGCTGTGCTGTCCCCGAAAAAATCTGCGCGCCTGCGCCATTCATCGCTTCGCAGTCGAATTTGACCTTCTTTGTGGCATCGTCCTTTTCTGTAACCTGCACCTTGACGAGGATGCGATCTCCAACACGGATGCGATTCTGAAACGAGAGCGAAATGTCAGTCAGTGTGCAACCGGGCCCCGGAATATTCATGCTGAAAAGACCGGAAACGAGCGAGGCACACCACATGTTTGGACCAGTCGGCGGCACTCCCCCTGCGCGCTCAATCAGTTCATCAGTCTTCAGCACAGAATCGAACCCGGAGATCGAAGCGAAAGCCATCGCGTCATCCGTCGTCAGCACATGCTCAGTCTTAGCGGTATCGCCAACCGAAATCTCGTCGTATGTCTTGCTCTCGATGAATCCCAGATTCATGACTACTCCTTCAGCTCGATTAGTAAGCCGATCTTCGGCCACTTGCCATCCTATGTTCTGGGGTGCGAAGTTCCAAGTGATTGCAGTCACTCAGGCAGTGTGGCTTTGCATTCAACCGCGGCGCTTGGTAGAGTCGAGCCTTCTATTGAGGAGGACGGATGCGAGACGAAGTGATCCGTATCGTTGAAGCGTACATTGAGGCGGTTCGCAGCAACGACGCCACGCTTCTCCCCCTGCATCCCGACATGATATTCGAAAGCCCGCTCAACAGGATTCAAGGTATCGCCGCTTTTCAAAAAGGGTTGGCGGACTTCGTTCCGATCCTCAAGAACATCGAGGTAATCCGTCTGACAGCAGACGACGAAACCTGCGCCGCAGTACTAAAACTCGACACGATCTTCGGATTGCTTCCGTTCCTCGAGTTCTTCCATGTCAAAGACGGCCAGATCGTCTCAATTCACGCTTACTACGATCCGCGCCCGGTTCTCGAGGGGATGAGACAACCCTCGGCTGCGAACACATAACGCAACCCTTCCCAACCTCGGCAATGCAATTAAGCTGCTTAAAACAAAACAGTTAAATGAATAACTGCTTCGCCTCCGACTCCATATCGGCGCAAAGGGCGTTCCCTGCATGCGCGGTCTGCCGCAGATTGTCAGTTCGATCCCCCTCATGCGGCGTTCATAATGGTTGACAACATGATTTCAGACAGAAAACCTCGCACGATCTTGTATCTAGCTCTCGGTTGCCTATTCGCCGCATCTTTCGCGGCCGCGCAGACCACACCTGCTACAGGGCACTCCTTCCGGGTTGACGGCGATCACTTCTCGCTCGATGGAAAGCCCTTTCGCGTTCTCGCTGGAGAGATGCATTACGCGCGCGCTCCACGTGCCTATTGGCGTGATCGCCTGCGAAAGGCCAAAGCCATGGGGCTCAACACCATCACGACCTATGTTTTCTGGAACGTTCACGAGCCGCAGCCCGGTGTCTATGACTTTTCGGGGAATAGCGATGTTGCCGAGTTCGTTCGCGAGGCGCAGCAGGAAGGGCTTTATGTCAATCTCCGCCCCGGCCCTTACAGTTGCGCCGAATGGGACTTCGGCGGCTTTCCCGCCTGGCTTTTGAAAGACCACTCCATGGTCGTTCGTGGCACCGATCCCAAATTCATCGCAGCCGCCTCACGCTGGATGCACCGCTTGGGCCAGGAGCTCGCTCCTCTGCAGATAGGACGCGGCGGCCCCATCATCATGGTTCAGATCGAAAACGAATACGGCAGCTTCGGCAGCGATCGAGACTATCTGAATCAAATTCGAAGCATGATCCAGGACAGCGGCTTTCGCGACGCTCAACTCTACACCGCCGATGGAGTCGATCAACTCAAAAACGGCTCATTCCCCGATCTCCCCGCAGCCATCAACTTTGGCACCGGCGAAGCAATGAAATCTTTCGAACAGGTGCTTAAAATTCGCCCCAGCCAGGTGCACATGGCTGGCGAATATTGGGATGGATGGTTCGACCATTGGGGTGGCAAGCATGAGGCGCGCGATACACAGCAACAGATCGATGAGTTTCGCTGGGTCGTCGATCAGGGCTATTCCATCAGCGTTTATATGTTTCACGGCGGAACAAGCTTTGGCTGGATGAGTGGCGCGAACTCCGATCACGAAGGCTACCAGCCCGACGTAACAAGTTACGACTACCAGGCCACGCTCGATGAGAGCGGACGCCCGACACCCAAGTACGCGGCATTCCGCGACATCATCGCCAAGGCCACCGGCGTGACGCCGCCACCAGTTCCAACCACTCCCGATCCAATCGCCATCCCTGAATTCCGGCTGACTGCTTCCCGCTCGCTTTGGAAGTCTCTTCCCGAGCCGGTTACATCCGCACAGCCGCTCACCATGGAGGACATCGGTCAAAACTACGGCTACATCCTCTATCGAACAACCCTCAAAGCCCCGGGCGATGGAGATCTCACACTCGACCAATTGCACAATTACGCGTGCGTCTATCTCGATGGCGCGTTAGTGGGAACACTCGACCGTCGCATCTCAAAAATGTCCATGCCATTGCATGTCGCGCACGCCGGGCAGCAACTCGACATACTCGTCGAAAACTCCGGTCGCGTGAACTTCTCAATTGTTCTGCGTGGCGAACGCACCGGAATCACAAAACAGGTCCTCTGGGGCGGCAAACCCGTGGAAGGCTGGTCGATATTTCCTCTGCCCATGGAGGAACCCGGTAAACTCGCCTTCAACAATGAAGCGTGCACGGGTTCCTGCTTCTATCAGGGACAATTCAATCTTGCTAAGGCCGGAGACACCTTTCTCGACGTTCGCTCGCTTGGCAAAGGCGCGGTGTGGATCAACGGTCACGCCATCGGGCGCTTCTGGAACATCGGTCCGCAGCAGACTCTCTATGTGCCTGGCGCATGGCTCAAAGACGGCGACAACCAGATCGTTGTATTCGACGTAAAAGGAACAGGAACTCCTCAACTGTCCGGTCTCAACCAGCCGCTTCTTGACGGCCCGATTCGTCGGGAATAGCGGCGTCAAATCTGCGAAGGACGAGCGCATCTAAATTGTCAAAGAATCGCCTGATCGCGCCCTTCATCGAGCTGCTGCGTCAAGGCATGTCTCCTGAAAAGATCGCGCTGACCATTGCCCTGGGTATCATGCTCGGAGTAACGCCTGTGCTCGGCTCGACGACCCTGTTGTGTACACTCGCTGCCATCACGCTCCGCCTCAACCTTCCCGCGATTCAGTTCGTAAACGCAGTTGTATATCCATTGCAGATCATCCTTCTGATTCCCTTTTTCAAACTGGGTGCGTTTCTGTTCCGAACCAACGCCGCGGCGATTTCGCTCAAGGGAATCGAGGCGATGATTCATGCCGGTATTTGGAACGCAATTGGGTCGCTCTGGATACTGACGCTTCACGCCCTCGCCATTTGGGCGGCGCTGGGCGCGATCATGACTGCACTGCTGTATCCGGTCCTCGTCGTCTTTGTCCGTCATCTCTTGAAAAGGGTGATCGACCGCAGGCGTGTCTTATCCCCGTTGAATTAGCTTGATTGCAGTGGTCATGCGAGCGGACGCTCGTACACTAGTGGGACACAAGAGGCTCTCTCGATGAGCGCAGGAATCGAGTTCCGCCATGTTTGCTTCGCAGCACCGGATGGACGGCTGCTGCTGGACGACATTACCCTTGCGCTCGAAAAAGGCTCAACGACAGCCATTCTCGGCCGCAGCGGATCCGGAAAGACAACCCTCCTTCGCACCGTCAACCGGCTCATCGATCCAACCAGCGGCGACGTGCATTTGCAGGGCAAAAACGTTCGCGATCTCGAACTCATCCGCCTTCGACGCGGTATCGGTTATGTCATCCAGGAGGCAGGACTCTTCCCCCACTTCACCGTGGAGCGCAACGTCGGCATCGTGTTGGAGGCCGAGGGGATCACGTCGCAGCAACGCCTTCAACGCAGCCACGAATTGCTGAATGCCGTCGGTCTGGAGCCTGCAACCTTCGCACATCGATTTCCCCATCAGCTTTCCGGCGGTCAGCGCCAGCGAGTCAGCGTAGCTCGCGCTCTCGCCGCAGACCCTGAGGTCCTGCTCATGGATGAGCCGTTCGGCGCGCTCGATCCGCTCACACGAGCTGAAATGCACGACATGCTTCGCAATCTTCTTGCGAGCCTAAGCAAGACCGTGCTTATCGTCACTCACGACCTCGACGAAGCGCTCTTTCTCGCTCGCAGCATCGTGCTCATCAGCGAGGGCAAACTGATGGCTCATCTCCCCGCAGCGGAGTTCATGAGGTCCGGAGAGCCTGAGGTCGCAGCCTACATTCGCGCCTACCATCGCGGCGAAGACCGATCGACATCGATCGCCAGCCGTCAGGAAGGGAAGAGATGAACTCCTCTTTCCTTGCAAGATATGGCGGCCAAATCGCCACCCTCACACTGGAGCACCTCTGGCTCACCGCGGCAGCCATGTTGTTTGCCACTGCGATTGCCGTGCCGGCCGGCGTTTGGCTCACCCGCTCACCTCGGTGGGCCAAACCTGTCATCGCGCTGGCAAATATCTTGCAGACCATTCCCTCTCTGGCCATGTTCGGATTTCTCCTGCCCTTGCCGTGGCTTGGTGACCGCGCGGCGCGCATCGCGATTCTTGCTCTCACCGCCTATGCCCTTTTGCCCATACTCCGCAATACCTATACAGGCATTCGCGGCATCGACCACTCGGTCCTTGAAGTTGCCCACGCGCTCGGTCTCACTCCTTCACAGCGCCTCTTCAAGGTCGAACTTCCTCTCGCGGCCTCTTTTATCTTTGCCGGACTGAGGACGGCGACAGTCACATGCATCGGCATCGCCACGATTGCAGCCGCTGTCGGTGCAGGAGGGCTGGGCGAACTCATCTTTCGAGGCGTCGCCTCGGTGGACAATCGACTGGTTCTCGCCGGAGCAATTCCCGCGGCATTGCTTGCCATGGCTGCCGATGCGACCCTTGGCCTCTTCGAACACTGGTTCAGGGTTCCCACTCCCGAGGGCTCGCAACAATGAGGCAGCGATATTGGCTCTGGCCTCTCCTTTCGATCTTGGCATTCCTTTCTGCGTGTTCTCCCCCGCGACCCGACCATCCCGTTATCGGTGCAAAGAATTTCACCGAGCAGGTCATTCTAGGTGAGCTTCTCGCCCAGGAGATTGAAGCCAAATCCAATCTCAAGGTGGAACGTCGCTTTTACCTTGCTGGCAGCTATATTTGCCAACAGGCCTTGGTATCAGGGCGCATCGATGCCTACGTGGAATACACCGGCACCGCGCTCACAGCCATTCTCAAGCAGCCAGTCGACCGAAATCCTGATCGTGTTCTCGCTACAGTCCGTCGCCTTTACGCATCCCGTTACGGCATCACGGTCGCAGAACCGCTGGGATTTGAAAACACGTTTGCGATGGTGATTCGCGGGAATGAGGCGCGCCAGTTGCATCTGACGACACTGAGTCAGGCCGCGACCTACACGCCAAAATGGCGCCTTGGAGTCGGGTACGAATTCGAGCAACGTCCCGATGGATTGGCTGGACTGAGCTCCGCATATGGCCTTCGATTCTCAGGCCCGCCACGCACCATGGACCTCGGCCTGCTCTACCGCGCTCTCAACGCACACCAGGTCGATATCATCGCCGCCAATTCCACTGACGGACCGATCCAGGCATTTGGTCTCACTGCGCTCGAGGACGACCGGCACTACTTCCCGCCCTACCAGGCCGTTCCTTTGGTACGTGTCGAAGCTCTGCAGCGCTGGCCACAGATTCAGGCCGCTCTCGACGCCCTGGCCAAAAAAATCACTGCAGACGATATGCGCGCAATGAATGAAGCCATCGACGGCAAGCACCGCGATCCAGCCGACGTCGTGCGCGAATTTCGCGTGAGTAAGAACCTCTGAGGTTTCGCGTCCTTCACATCCCCGAAGATGCGAAAGGGTTGTTGAGCCTTTTCACGAATAGGCATATCCTTCTTCGAGTGCATCCACATCCCCCGATCACGGATGACTCAGAGGTCCCAATGTCACTGAATGACTTCACGGACTCCCCGGCGTGTTGGCCGGCCCTTCCCCTCGAATCCTGGCAGGACACACGCGCCACCCTCCACATGTGGACTCAGATCGTCGGCAAAATTCGAATGCGCCTGACGCCACTCGTGAACCACTATTGGAACGTTCCGTTATACGTGACAGCGCGGGGCCTGACCACCTCGCGCATTCCTTATGGAGAGCGATCGTTCGAACTTTGGTTCGACTTCATCCAGCATCAGCTTGTTCTTGACACAAGCGACGGGATCTCAAAGAAGCTTCCCCTGGAGCCCATGCCGGTGTCCGATTTCTATGCGAAATGCATGACGATGCTTCGCTCCGCCGACATCAACGTAAGCATCTGGACGATGCCCGTCGAAATTCCCGATCCGATTCCCTTCGACAAGGATCAGTTGCATCGCTCGTATCATCCCGCATCGGTTCAGAAGTTTTGGCGTATTTTGCTTTCCGTCGATGCCGTCCTGCAGCACTTCCGGTCGCAGTTCATTGGAAAATCCAGCCCCGTACATTTCTTCTGGGGAAGTTTCGATCTCGCCGTGACCCGATTCTCCGGCCGCAAAGCTCCGGAAAAGCCCGGGGCCGACCCAATCACCCGTGAAGCGTACTCCCACGAAGTCAGCAGTGTCGGCTTCTGGCCTGGCGGGGGCGGCATCGCAGACCCCGCCTTCTATTCCTACATGGCGCCTCAGCCCGAAGGATTTCGCGACGCGAAGGTTCTTCCAGAATCGGCGCGGTACGATGCAGGCCTCGGCGAATTCATTCTGATGTACGACGACGTTCGAGGCACCACGACCCCAAGCGATACGCTGCTCAAGTTCTGTCAGTGCACCTATGAAGCTGGCGCCCAGCTTGCACAGTGGGATCGCAGCAGCCTCGAGCGCTAGGGCAACTTTGCGTTCGTCAGGTTGTAGCCGTCCACGGTGATTCGCGGCTTCTCGCCGCGAGTGTCTGCATCCTCAAGTTCGACTGAGATAAATTTTCGCTCACCTGGCATTAGCGCGACGTAGTTGTCGTTATACAAAGCAGGCAGAATGGGGTCTCCCGTCTTGCTACGTACTGCTTTGACGCGCACCATCAACGCCGGAGAAGTGGACACATTGTGCAACTGGGCAGTAATCTCCCAACGCGATCCGTGATGAGTGATGCGCGTCTCGGCCTCAACCTTTGCATACGGCATATTGCGAATGCCTTCGTAATCTCCTTCAGTGACACCGCGAAGGTAAAAGTTGGAAGACAAGACCTGCCGGCCTCGCGAAAGAGTCAATCGAATGAAATGAGTGCGAGAGAGTTCGCGCGGATACTGCAACTGGATTGGAGAGATCGTGCTGTCCTCGTGACTTGCCACGTTCGCTGACTTCTCCCATTTCACTGAGCCATCCAGATTTAAAATCTCGGCATGCGCGGTGAGGCTGCCCTGCTCGCCTGCACTGTAGTTCACCACCTCAATCGCATCGGTGGCTGCGTTCCACTGGATATGGAGCGGCTCCGACGCCTTCTTTGCGCCATAGTAGCCGGCGTCTGTATCAAAGAAGTAGTCGTAGGTTTGCCACAACAGCGACGGCCACGCAGGATGGCTCATCCAGATAAGCAAACCAAGACGATTCTTGCTCTGACCCTCAAACATACCGCGATAAGCATCGTAGTTTACGAATTGCGCAAAGCTCATCCACTCGGCGATATTCGTCGCCCCTCCATACTGCTTGTCGATCGCATATGCGAATGGATTCTCCGCATGGAAATCATGCAGAGGCCACTGGCTTCCCTGGGGCCACATCGCAGACTCCCGCATCGTCCGGCGAAGACTCTCCATTTCGACAACGTTTGGCGATCCCATCTCACTGTGGAGCTTTGTCGGTGCGTGGTCAAAGTAATACCGCAGAGGCTCCACTCGATACGGGCCGTGTCCGCTTACGGGACCGTCTGCCGAACTTGAGATGTAATGCGAAGCCGGGTCCAGTGTCGCGACAAGCTTGCGGAGACCATCGTCAATTGGCTGCGGCGGAAGACCCTCATTCCGCCCACAGAATATTCCCAGCGATGCATGATTGCGGATGCGGAGAATGTAGTCCCTCGCATTGCTCAAAAACAGATCATTGTTATCGGGGTCAGGGCCATCCCATGGATTCGCGAGCCAGAAGTCCTGCCACACAACGACGCCATTCCGATCGGCAGCTTCATAGAATGCTTCGTCCCCAGTCTGCCCAACCCAATTGCGGATCATGTTGAAGTGTTGGTCCCGGTGATAGCGAAGCGCAGTCTCGTACTCACGCGAACGATATCGCAGCATCGACTCAGGGAATCCCCAGTTCCCTCCGTGTGCAATAAATCGACGTCCGTTGATCCAGATCTTTAACACCCCGCCTTCTTCGGAGTAGGTGAACTGGCGGATGCCCGATTGAAAAGACGTTGTGTCCGACACTTTGCCATCAATGATGAAGCTGAGCTCGACACTGTAGAGATTCGGCTCACCGTATCCCACAGGCCACCAAAGCTTCGGGGCAGAAATGCGAAGCGCGGCGTACATCGACGGGTCAAGCACAACCGTCTTCGTCCAAGAGGCATCGATCGTCACTTGCGCCTCCACTGTCACCCCACCAAATTTCGCGCGTAGAGTGCCGGCAACAGGCTTTGTGCTTCGGTTATGCACTGCGGCCTGAATAGCAATGTCCGCGTGACTCGTATCCGGGAGTGGAAGAGTAGAACTCACCAGCGGATCTTCAATTGTGACCGCGCCGCTGTTGCGGAGCGATACATTGCTCCAGATCCCGCTGTTGCGTCCGCGGATCGTTGAGATCCAGTCCCAACCTGCAGAGGCATGGTATGTGGGATTGTCACGGCCAAGTGCGCCTCCATTCACGGTCGGCGCTGCCTTGTCCTTCGTGCTCCCGGGATTCGCAGGTTGGATGACTCGCACTGCAAGCGCGTTTGTCGCGTCCGGATGCACCAGCGCCGTCACATCAAAGCGACCGCGCATGAATCCACCATCAATGCGTCCGACCTCGTGGCCGTTAAGGTAGATCACGGCCTTCCAGTTGATGCCGTCAAAATTGAGCCAGGTATACTGTCCCGCTTCTCGCGCAGGCGGAACTGTGAATTCATTGCGATACCAGAAATCCGCGCAGAAGAACGAGTCGGAGATTGCATACTGATTGTCGCCAAAGTCAGGATTCGCAATTGCTCCGTCGTTCAGGTAACTGGTCAAGACCGTGCCAGGCACAGTTGCGATCATCCAGTCTTTATCAACGAAACCAGGTAGTGAGAGTTGTTCGCCACCGGCTGCCACAAGCGATGCGCGTTGTAACCGCCAGTTTCCCCCGGAGAGAGAAAGTGGGCCATTTCCGCGCGACACAACCGCTGCATGAGGAACCGCAACCGGCCCGCCGCGTCCGAAAACCTCAAGCTCACTCAGAATGTACCGGCCCCCCGGCTCGGCTGGCTTCGTCATCAGAACTCTGACATACCGCGCACGAGCTGGATTTGTTAAGCGAATATCGCCGTTTGGCCCCGCTGCGGCCTGCAGAGCCTGCACCGTCTTCCACTGCGTCCCATCGTCAGAGACCTGTATCACTCCCTGACTGGCACGGCGTATCCATGCCAGCGCAACGCGGTCAAAAGTACACGTGGCTCCCAGATCGACTGAGACCCATTCTTCTCCGCTCCCTGTGCTCATCCAGGCGCTGTTGAAATGCTCCGGACCAGCAACTCGTATCTCTTGATCTCTGTCAAACAACACAGCCTCGGCGACACCCCAGGTGGGAATAGTCGGCGCCGAGAGTTCAATACGATAGGAGTGGACCCTCGCGGGCGATGTGAGCGTGATGGATTGCTTGAAACTTGGGCCTGGGACACTCATGTCGGGCCATACGGAACCGCTCGCCATTCCCAGCTCTTTCCACGACACCCGATCATCGGAACCGGAAACAATGTATGTCCAGGTGCCGCTAAGCGCGCGTCCATAAATCTTTCGAAGGTAGAGATCGACGCGATCAATCTTGGGAGGCTCGCCGCCGCCCTCGATATCAAACTCGACCCATGGCCTCTCACCCGATACGTCGACCGACGACGTGACATTTCCGTCGAGGAATACCTCACGCTGATTTTTCGCTACTAGACCCCCGTCACTTGTAGACGTGGCGATCCACTCCGGCAGACTGGTCTCCTTGAGACCGTCCGTGATCAGTTGCGCGGTCAAATTGTAGTCGTAGGCACTGGATTGATATGCCGGACGGTGCAACGCGAGATTGCGATAGTTGTGCGAATCAATCACCAGCGCTGGGCCCACGTACTCTTTTGGGTCACCCGGATAGACACCGATTCCACGTGTGTACTCCTGGGCATGAGAGATCAAGGCGGTAAAAAGTACCAGCAGTGCAATATGCTTCATTTCTACTCCGGAGATGCGCGCCAAACGTAAAGATGACTCCGGGCAGAAAGGCAAAGCCCGTCCGGCGCACCAGAAAATGTGAATGGGCGAACGGGCAAGTTTACATCCGGGCGTTCCGTGTCGCAACAATCGAACCGCGCGCTGAAACTATTTCACCGGCAAAATGCACAGCTCCAACAGAGACAGTCCTCGTTCACGTCGCATGATTGTTCAAGCGACACGATGCAAGCGGCCGTTCGACTCCAAAGAACAGCCTTTACCGATCTTTGCGGTAAAGAAGATCGCGAATTGCTCGCCGCCGTTCCTCGTTTACTTCGCTCTCTGCCTTGCGTTCTTCCGCGCTCAAGCGACTCTTGTCGCCCGACTCCATAGCTTCAGGAGTGCTGCACTCAGGACAGCGGTTAGCAAACCCGGGTTTATCCGGTTTCAACTCAAATTCTTCACCGCAAACGACGCAGATTTTGACTGGAAAAGACATCAAGTCGATGATAAGACATCTCAAGCAAATAAGTTAAGTGGCCCATTCGCATTGAGATATGGAAACCTCTTTGATCATGGCCGAGAGAAGGCTATGATAAACGCTCACCAGTCGCTGCCACCGACGGAGGGAAGGGATGCAGGCTACTCAACAAAAAGTTCTGATTGTTGATGATGATCCCATGCATCTGGAGATCTATGGCCTTCTGATGAAGCAAGCCGGATACATTCCTCTGCCCGCACTTGTGAAGTTCACTGGAACGGACCTTCCGGAAAGCGAAAGCGTCGCTCTGGCGCTCCTGGACTACCGGCTCAATTCCGTGAAGACATCTCCGGAATTCGCCAAAGAGATTCACGCTCTCTATCCCTCAGCTCCAATTCTCGTCCTTTCCGATCTCTGGAATCTTCCTTCCGATATCGCGCCATACGTAACTGGATTCGTTCGCAAGGGCGAGCCGGCCATATTGCTCGAGAAGATCGCTAAGCTCCTGGCCGTGAATTCGGACATAGAATCGAAACCAGCGAAGACCGCCTGACTCTGAAGGCGCTTTTTGAATGCCGAGATCAGTCGTTTTCCCAAATCCTTAGGCAACTTTTACAATCAAAACGGCTTCCAACGATTGAGTTATTCCGCCCATTGATTGGGAGTGCACGTTCTCCATGTCTTCCGCGCGTCTTGCGCTGATGATGATCGTTCCCATGTCTTGCGCCGCTCGTGCTAAACGGTTGGCGGGTAAGATTGCGCCGGGCTTGTGTTTCACTCTCTGGTCGCGAACCAGAGTCGGTTTCGGCTTCCATTCGAATTCTCTGGTACCCCTTGCTATGGCAGTATTGTTGCCGTTCTTCTGCGTAGCTCCCGTTTCTTCGCAACAAAGACCATCTGAGTACGACGTTAAGGCCGCTTATCTCTTCAACTTTGGAAAGTTTTTACGTCATACCGATAACTATGTGCGCACTCCAACTTTCGAGATTTGCATCCTCGGACGCGATCCAATCGGAAAAACAATCGATGACATCGCCGCGAACGAAAGCATCGATAATCGCTCTGTCCGAATCAATAGACTCCCGGATGTAACTGCGGCCAATCCCTGCGCGATCGTCTTCATCAGTTCCTACGAGCAGGAAAACATTCGGGAGGACCTCGCGATCCTTGCTGGGATGGACGTACTAACCGTGAGCGACGTGCCGGATTTTCTGAAACGCGGCGGCATGATTCAATTTGTGATGGTTGAAAACCACGTCAGATTCGCCGTGAATCTCGACGCCCTCAACCGCGCACATCTCGTGCTGAGTTCCGAGCTTCTGAGAGTCGCCTCTTCGATCGGCGGTAAGCCGCCGAAGCAGGAGCTGCGATGAAGCTTTGGAATTCCAGGTCCATCTCCGGAAAGCTGATGCGCATGACACTCCTCGTCAGCGGCACCGCCCTGCTGCTTGCGTATATTTCGTTCCTGGGATACGACCTGTACACGCTTCGTCAAAACCTGATCATCTCTCTCGGTACCGAAGCTGGAATTGTTGGAGCCAACAGCGTCACGTCCCTGCTCTTCGACGATAAGCAGGCGGCCGAAGCCACGCTGTCAGCTCTGCACAACTCTCCGCAGATCAGGGCTGCCATCATTACCCGCCCCGATGGTGGACCCCTTGCAAAATACCTGCGTGACCAATCGACCTTGCCTCAGATGAACGAGAGACTCGCCACTGGAGAATCGGCCCGCTACTGGACAAAAGGGCGAGACATCTTGCTTGGACACAGAATCGACTTTCAAGGCAAACCCGTCGGCGCAGTATACCTGCTCGCCGAAACCAGCGACGTTGCCCGCCGCGCCCAGCGCTTCGGTCTCATCTCGGCGTGCATGCTGATTATCTGCTTCGTCATTGCATTGCTTGCCACTTCCACCATTCGCCATCTCGTCACTGATCCATTGACCGGACTTGCGCAAACCGCCCAGATTGTCACCCGTGAGAGAGACTATTCCGTCCGGGCAAAATTGCCGCCCAGCAGCGATGAGCTATCTTTCCTGGTTCAATCATTCAATGAAATGCTGGAGCAGATACAGGCGCGTGACCGTGCCCTTGAGGAATCGCGAAGCGCCCTCGAACAGCGCGTGGAAGAGCGCACCGCCGAGCTGACATTGACCAACAGGGAATTGGAAGCGTTCTCTTATTCCGTCGCACACGACCTCAGAGGGCCACTTCAGCACATTAACAATATAGGTTTTCTACTTCAGCACTCCTGCGAAGACAGCCTGAATCCCAATGGGCAGTTGCTGATTCAAAGGCTGATTGAGGGAAGCAAACGAATGTCATGTTTAATCGATGACTTGCTTAATCTTTCGCGAGCCAGCAGTCATCCCCTTCATCGCACCCCGATCGACCTCAGTCACATGGCTGAGGCTATTGCCACTCGTCTCGAATCGGAAAAGGGCCGGCGAAGAGTCGAATTCAAGATCGCAAAAGGCGCAAATGCGATTGCCGATGAAGGATTGCTTCAGTTGGTATTGGAAAACCTTCTCATTAACTCATGGAAATATACGTCGAAAGTGCCAGAAGCTGAAATTGAATTCGGATACACAGAAGAGGAGACCAACACCGCTTACTTCGTTCGCGACAACGGCGTCGGCTTCGATTCACAATATGCAGATCGACTGTTCCACCCCTTCCAGCGCCTGCATTCCAATAATGAGTTCCCCGGAACCGGGGTCGGCCTGGCGACAGCATACAGAATTATCAGCCGCCACGATGGAAAGATCTGGGCGATAGGAGATGTCGATCAGGGAGCGACATTCTTCTTCACTCTCCCCAACGAATCCAAAGTATGAGCGGCGGACGGGTGATTCCCTCCGAGGTCAACGGCTCCAATACTGCTTATTCAAGCCTAGATGACACTTCAACTGCGGCGATAACTGCTTCTCGTTTCGCCCAATTCTATAACCGAGATATTTCGTAAACGTCCGAATCAACGCGGAAGGAATGCTGAAGAGATCATTTTTCAAAAGGTATCTAAGTTCTGAAAGTACAAATCGCTTTCCTTCCCCCGATGCAGTCCCGAATTGTTCGATCAACCATGCTTCGCGTGCATGCAATACACCGATGTCGAAGTATCGTCTGAATTCCTCCGCGATGGAGTACGAATGGGAATGAACAGCAAGCGCCTCCGCGATATACGCGGTCTTCCATCCCGCCTGATGCAACCGCGCCACAACCATCGTATCTTCACCGAAAATCACGTCGGAAGAAAATCCGCCAACACTCATGAGCGCTGTGCGCCGGTAAGCTCCAAATGAGTTCGAGAAGAAGATGGACTTGAATCCGAGCGCCCTGCGACTCTCCCACGAACGCACTTTGGATACATCCGGATAATTGAAGAGCCTTGCGTGAGACTCAATGGCAGCCGCACCGTGTCGAGGCAGTTGTCTTCCATACGCAGCCCCTATCGCAGGATCTTCGAAAGCTGCGACAAGGTTTTGAAATGCATCTGCTTTTGAAGGCACTGCATCCTGCGTAAGGTAGATCAGTATATCCGCTTTCGACGCGTGCTCCGCGGCCAATTGACGAGTACCGCCATGATCGAAGTCGCGACCATCAATTTCGACAACCTCAAATCCGGCATCCCGCGCAGCCGCCGATGTCCCGTCGGTTGAAGAGGAATCGACGACAATGACTTGATCCGGATATTCGCTCTGCTTTCGTATGCCCTCACAAAGAGCCTTCCAGTGCTGCGCCGCATTGTGCGTCGGGATGATGAGTGCGACCTGAGGCTTAGTCGCGGCATCGTCGCCAACCCCAAATTGTTCGTCCACACTCCGCATTCGTATCGCCCTCTTCTTGTGTGCACTCTATTGGATAGAGAGGCGCAGCGCATACGAAATATGCGCAACTAGCAGATCAAGTCGCATCCGTATTTGTCTAACCAGCGATTGCGTGCGACTCGCATTCTTCTCGTGACGCCGGTAGTAGAGCAGATCTTCATCAATGAATTCGGTTTTCCCGCCGGCCACTTCATTCCTCGTTCCAATCCACGCATCATGCAGGAATGTCTTGCGTCGCGGAAACGGCAGAACGCGCCCGAGGAGCGAAGCGCGGATGGCCATCGCTGAACCTTGATAGTGATTGACCAGCACATTCTTCCAGAATCCGGAGGAGAACCTTCCTTCGCGGTTGATCCGCGAGTTCGGCAATCGATCATCATTCTCGTCAATCAGACTCACTCTGCTTGTGACGATTTCCACGTCGGGACGTTCTTCAAATACATCGAGAAATCTTTGTACTTTTGTAGGCGCCCAGACATCATCATCGTCACAGAGAAAGAGCACATCGCCCGTTGCAGATCGCAGCGCGTCTTCGAACGTTGGCACCACGCCCAGGTTTCTTATATGCCTCAATAGACGAATTCGCGGGTCCCCGAATTTCGAGATCCGCTCTCTCGTGTCATCCTTCGAGCAGTCATCTACGATCAGTACTTCATCTTCCTCACGAAGCTGCGCCAGGATCGACTTCAATTGCGCGTCGACAAATCTTCCGCCGTTGTATGCAGCCATACACGCAGAAATCCTCAGCTTGCGCGGTTGAAACCCCGTTGCCTCCAGCGAATCACCCAGACGCTCTCGCGTCTTCCGCCTCCACTCTTCGAGTCTTCTGGACCTCGACGTGAAAAGCCTACGCAACAATCCCTCGCGGGTAATTCTCCGCAACTCAATGTTGTCTTGACGCGCTCTATGCTTTATCAATCGCAGCAACAGCCTGAGTGCTCTCTCCCACCCTGCCATCCAATTCATTCTCAGATCCCAAAAGGCTGTCTCTGCCAGAAGTGTGTTGCGATAACGATCCGCACTCATGCGCTCGCTCATATTCTTCATTGAGAAGTCATGCTGAACCGCAACATCCCCTGCAATGTAAACTCGCTTGCCATGTTGATGTAGTCGGCTGAAGATTTGCGCATCGCTATTGTCCAGCCAGAACCATGGATCGTACCCGCCAACCTGCTGCAGGGCCGCGACGCTCAGCATCGAAGCTGAGTTGAACGCATAGACGGCCTCGTCGGGAACGCCACAATATCCGCGGCGAAACCAGCGTGGGATTGCCCCCAGGACGAAATGATTCGGCGAAACGATTCTGCCGCTTGAGAAAATCTGCGGCACGATTGCCCCGACTCCCGCGATTGCTCCACCGGCTGCCGCAGCCAACGACATCTTGAGAAAGTAATCCGCCGGGATCGAGGTGTCCTGGTCAAGAGTGATCAGCCAATCTGACTTGGCATCGATCGCCATCTCCAGCCCTCGATTGTACGCACACGCCAACCCTAGATTGCGCGGATCATGAACATATCTGACGCCGTCAGGAAGCTGTGCTCCTGGCGCTTCTTCGGGGCTGTTGTCCCAGAGCAGGATTTGCACCCCGTCTCCCTCCGAGAGAGACGCGCGCGCCTGCAACGCGCTCTGAAAGGCCGGTGATTCCGCGGGCTCCATTCGATAGAGCACAATGACCGCGGTCGCACGAAACGCGCCGCGATTCTCTATGGCGAAAGACACAACGGCACTCATTCCGGCACCACCCCCATGTCCGCAGTCCCCCAGCGGAAGCATCTCTTCTGAACCGCGACCTGGACCGCGATTTGGATGATCGTTGAAAGAGGAGCAAACATATCGCTGAAGAAGATAAAAGTCAGGCAAGTGAGAAATATCCCGGAAACAAGAATCTGTTTCGGAAGTGCTCTCTCCACAAGCCATCCGCATCCCAGCCCGAGAGCCAGATTAGCTAGATAAACTCCAAGATACGAGAAGTCGAGGGAATACGCGGCGAGATAGGTGCTGGCTCCGTCGATGATGCTTAAGTCGTAGTGGATGGCAGCGTGCGGGTCGGCGGGCATGAGAAACGACGGCAGCAGTGGATAGAGAAAAGAGAGGGTAGGACCATGAAAATCGCCCTTCGCAAACAGCCAGCACAAGTTTGAGAAAGGGATTGATATATAAGAGGTCAACCATAGATAGGCCATCGGCCATCCGAAATACTTGTGCCGGATCTGCAGGTACTCCAGGAATACCCCTTGGGATGTACGCGCATTTCCAATCAGGGTCACCGCGACAACAGCAAATGCCACACACGCAAGTGCAATCGAATAGAGCTTCCGCTTGTTCATCTGCGTCTTGATCGCGAAAACGAAGAGAATTTGCATAAGCGTCACCATCAGGAGACCCCGCGTAATGTAAAGGGCCATTCCCGCGATGCCGAACACCGCAAAAAGCACTTTGCGAATCCGTGACGTGTCAAGCGTCGCATTGACCGTTACGCTGATCAACAAAGGGAAGAGAACCTGTTTGAATCGACCGTACGTCAAGTAAGAGCTTGGATCTCCAATTGCCGGCGGTGGTCCCAGCGTCACCCAGTTGAAGATCATGATGAGGAGCGACGCCCCGCCGAGAACCAGGTTCAGTCGCCACAACATGGTTATGTCAAGCGAGTACGACAGCGAGTCATCTCCGCGAGGCCGGATATCAAGAGTTGTGCGCGCCACCAGGTATCCAAACAGGAACGAAGCAACGGAGAGCAGGCACAGTAACAGGGGAATACCAAAGAAGGGATAAGTCACATAGGTGACCTGGAAGCTGAGCGTTACCAGCATCACCGTCCAGTTGAATAAGAACAGCACGACGGGATTGCAGAACAAAGGCAAAGACCGTCGCCCCCTAAGCACGCCCTGCACAAGTTCGTGACTCTTGCTGTCAACCACCGGAGGCCAGATCGCTGAATTCGCGCTGACCACTGCTCTACTCAGCGGGTGCTCGTGATTCTCGAATTCTCCAGTCGCCTCGCTCATGACACTTCCCCGCCAAGCATAAGATCCTTTCGAAGCGAACCGATGCCACGAGCATACTGCACATACTGAGGAAGCAACCAAGTCATCTGAAGTATTCGAACAGCCAGGCTGGGCGACAGCGTCGACTGACGGTTTAGAAACGCAATCTTCTCACGTACTCCCATAATCAGATCATCGTTCTCGCTTCCAGCTTCGGCAATAAGCTTCCTTAACAAATCTTCAAACTGGCGGGCGACCCGGGCATAATGTTGGCGGCGCGTCTCATCTTTGAGTTCACTTCCGCCGCTATCGCCCAGGATCCCCACGCCCAGCTGCTGGCCTGAATGAACACGATAGGCGGTGAGGGTCTCGGTCGTGAGCGCCAGTCGTGAGTGCGACGCGATCATCCATGCCAGCCAGCCATCATGCACCCAAGAGGCGGGAATCGGCAGGCTGTAACTGCGAACAGAAGATCTGAACATCAGCGTTGACCCCGTTACCACATCATGCTTCAGCAGTATTGCGGTCGGTTTTTCTAGAAATTCCCGTTGCTTCCGCGCGGTGAACCTGTGCTTCGCGAAGAGGCTCAATCCGATCGATTTGGAGTTTTCGTCGATAAGTTCCGCGTCAGAAAAAGCACCGTCTGCCGTAGGGTTTTCCGCCAAGACCCCTGACAGGCGTTCCAGCTTGTCTGGCGCCCATCGATCGTCCTGATCGCAAAGCGCAATGCATTCACCAGCGGCAAGGCCAATGGCTTGGTCAAAATTCCGCGTCGATCCCAGCCTTTCAGAGTTCACGCTAACGCGAACCGGAAAGGGCACCGACGAAGCGAATTCTCTCACCATGGCCACCGTGTCATCCGTGGACTGGTCGTCGCAGACAACAAGCTCCGCCGGCATTAGAGTCTGTTGCGCGACACTCGAGAGCTGCTCTCTCAGATAGCGACCGCCGTTATACGTGCACAGGACCACCGAGATACCTGTGGCGGACGTCTTTGCGGCCATGGGCGTCGTCATCTAGATCCTCGTTCTGGCCCATTGACCGCGTTTACTGTGAAAGATTGTCGTGGCTGAAATAACCCCAGCGATTCCCAGCACAACGAAGTATGCAAGCGAAACACCAAGCGCACCCGACATCTTAGCCAACACAATCACACTCCCAGCAGTTGCCAGCGCGATTAGCACCGACTGCACCAGGAACGGCTCGCACTTATGAGCGCGCAGATAGATCGCCTCGCTCTGAACAACGTGACTGCTAAGCGCGGTGAGCAGCAGGAGTGCGAAAATAGGCCAGCTCTCAATTCTCTGCGCGAGCCTCGGCATGATGTAAGGCGCAAGCAATACGCCCCCGAGAACAAGCAGCGAGGCTCCCGCAAAGAGAGAAATCGACTGCCTCAAGGCGCGAAAAAATAGGCTGTCCAATTCCGAAATGTTCTTCTTTGCAATCAAGCTGCCGAATGGGGCGGCCTTGGTCGTCATCCACGCCAGCATCATTGCACTTAATTGCGTGACGATATTCATCGAGAGTCCCATGCGCCCAGCCTCGACCGGTCCGCGAAATGCGAAGAGGACCGGCGTAAAAAGCTGAAAGATGAAATAGTCGCAAAGCCAGCTCACCGCAATCTTCCACTGAAAGGGCCACACTTCGCGGAGCCAGCTGATTCCGCGGTCCCCCACATGCATCCTCAATAGCGGCAAAAGCAGTGACCGGCGCGAGAAAAGCAAAATGCATGCCACGAAGCCCTGCCCAAGCAGCACCATGGCTGGCGCATATAGGCCATGATGGGTAAGCATTGCCGTCCACGCTGCAGCCACGCTTACCGTTGACTGAAAGAAGCGCATTCGCGCAACTGACGCCACCTGCCCGCAGCCCTCGAGAAACGAAAGCACCGGCCCGATTGAGAATGTGATTGCGCAGGCAATAACCGTAACCCTGAGTGGCCCCACCCACACTGCCGGCGTCTCTGTGTTCTGCTGCAGCGAGAAGAAGCGCGAGCCCCCGACCAGAAGCACAACTCCCATCACCAGCGCCGCGCTCGTATACCAGCGGACAGCGCGTTGCAGCACCGAAGCGAGGCGAAAATGCGCCTTGGTATCGCCGCCGATCGTCCCGTCCGCATGGAACTCGACGTGTGCCCGCTCATGTGCCGCAACCTGCAGGACGACAAAGGAAAATCCCAGCTCAAAGACACTCTGTAGTGCAACCAGGCTCCACAGCGAATAGTAGTAACCCTGTTGAGCGGCGGTCAGGTAATGAACAATCAGTAGCACCATACCGACGCTGCCAAGGCCCTGAATGACGCGCCCCAATACAGTGAAGGCGATGGCCCGATCGAGACCGATGTAATGCGGGAGTTTATAGAGCAGGGCGTCGCGCAAGCCGACCATCGACTACCGGAAGGCCTCGGCGATGTGGATGTCTCAATCAGCATGGGCATGTGTAAGACGAGAATTCCGTGTCGGAGAAATGCAAACGATCTACTGCGAACTTCCCTTGGGCGATATTGGCAATTAACCGGTTGCTTCCGGCTTTGTGCGCAAGTCCCTCACCTTGCCTGATTCGCCAGACGTAGGGGCTGGGGTCGCCGTTTTTCCCATCCAGATCAATCCTCTCAACTGGGTGAGTTTGCTCCCTCGTTGCCGGATTGTGTTGCATTCTTGCCAGTCCCCCCTGCAGCAGTGCGAACATCAGCCCAAATGTGAAGCCCGCCGCGGTTCCGGACATGATAATGACGCCTCGCTTTGGAAAAGACTTCTTCTCTGGAGGCACCGCGGGATCGACGATTTGAAAGGCCCCTTCCTTTGCTTCGTCCAGTCTCGCCAGTTCCAGTTGACGGGCAAGAACGTCAAAGATCGCCTCATAGTACTTCACGTCCCGCAACCGGCGAACATATTCGAGTCTGGCCTGAGGCACAGTGCCCTTGGGCACGGACATGTCCTCATTCGAGGATTCCTTTGAACCCATCGGCATCGCGAACTGCGCCCGCTTGAGGGCCTCGTCGGCGTTTTCAAGATCAGTCTTCGTCTTCGCCAACTGGGTTTCGAATAACAAGCGCCGCTGCGATGCTTCTGTAAGATCCAGGTGCTTTGAGAAGTCTCGAAATTGCTCTACGTAGCCGTTGGCAATCTCCGACGCACGGACGGGATTCCGATCGCTGAACTCAAGCCGAATAAGTCCATCCTTGTTCGATCCATCGATCTTCGTATGCGCTTCCAGCGCTTTCCGTGCTTCCACAAGATAGTTCTTGTGATACTGCGCCATAAGCCCGTAGCGCTGAATTACCGCATCTTCAACGGAACGGCTCTTCAGAATCGCGACATACATATCATTGAGATTCTTCGAACTGGGGGCACTGCTCGCCTTGCCCCTTCTTGTCGGTCAATTCTGTGCCCCCAACTTGCGATGCAGACGTCGTGCCCACTGAAGCGTTTCCCTGCGGCGGCAGAATAATAACCGTGGCCGCATATTGTTCGGGCAAAAGAAATGCAATCGCGGCTGCAGAAGCCATACAGATCACCGTGATGATCGCGATGAGTTTCTTTCGTTGCGTGATGATAATCAGAAAATCCAGAAAGGTCAACTCATCCTCCACAACGTAAGGCGCGGGAGATGCGTCAATTCCCGCAATTCCTTCGAAGTTCTGTCGCCGTGCAAGCTTGTCATGACCTAAACGTCTCCACGCGAAAAGAATCGGCCGACAGTTGAAGGACTCATCTTAATCTCCATAACCGAGAATATGGTCCAGGTACATTGCCGGCTAACAACGGCGCCAACTGCGCAGGTGATGCAATTCTGCTTCTTATCTGCGTTTCGATAGGAGTCGAGGAGTTTGAGCCACCTGGGTGCGCCCGCTTTTTGCTGACAGACCGCCCTGATATGACAAACAATATAGGAAGGCCCTTGCTCATACTTTGAGATTCCGTAATTGAAGTTACTATTCCCCGCAAAGCGTTGGCGGCCGCAGGGGGTTCCTGGGCCGCCAGAGCACGCGATGCTCTTATAAATCGCTACAAGATACGTTTTAATATGCGCCGCGCATCGACAAAACAGCTGGAATGGTTCGCGTCAAGATCTTCAGGTCGAGCAGACAACTCCACCCGCTCGCATATTCCCTATCAAACAAGACGCGTCGATCAAACTCAACATCACTCCGACCCGATACCTGCCATAGACCGGTAATCCCCGGTCGGAAAAGATCATAGTAAGCAAAATTTCGGCCATACAACGGACGCTCGGCTTCGACGATCGGCCTCGGCCCAACGAGCGACATCTCCCCCGCCAGCACATTCAAAAGTTGCGGCAATTCATCGAGACTGAGTTTACGGATAATCCTGCCCACAGGAGTGATACGTGGATCGGGCCGCTCCTTGTCCACCGGATATCCCGCATGGTGATTGCGATGCCCTGTAATCTCGAGAACATTGTCCTTGTGCTGCCGCGTAAACATCGAGCGAAACTTGATAATGCGGAACGGCACGCCAAAACGTCCGAGACGCTCCTGGCGGTAGAACATTGGCCCGGGAGAAGTGAGCGCTACTGCCAACGCCACAACCAACCCGATCGGGAAAAAAAGAACCAACAATATACTTGAAAGTAGAATATCCAGCGTGCGCTTCAGCACCACATAACGCATCGACAGCGCGTGTTGTACCGCGGCCGCGAGGTAAGGTGTAGGACGCCTCCACGAGGCCGCCAAAATTGCTTCGTGCATTAGCCCAAGTGTTGAGACACTACCGAACTGCGACCCATCGGCTTCCAAAATGTTCAAGGCATTTCGTGCTTGCATTCGCTATACCCTCACTTTGTTAGTTTCCATGCCTCGAAATCGAGTTTCCGATTTGCCGAGTCGGATGCATGGGCTTGCGATGTAGTGCTTTCAAGCCGTCGATTCCATGCGCTCCAAAGACCGCACAGATGACTTTCTGGATCGAGGAGAAGTCGAGCTGGAGTCAACCTCTGCTGCAGTACTTTGCATGAGGAGCTCCAAAGTCAGCACAACGCGAAAACTATTTTTCCTGCCACCACCATTCCTACGATTGCTGCCAATGCTCCACCTCGAAATCCCCGCCCATTGCCCAACAGAAACAAGAGGATGCGACTCCTCCCGCTGCGGGTCCAGGCTCACCAGACACGCCTCGATTTCCACGTTCCTCAAAGGATTCGATTGAGAGTTTTTGGCTCCCACAAGGGAAAGAACTCCAGGGATGTCTAAAACTTTTACACGGTCGCCGCGCCGAATTCGAACGAAGACACAACTCGAAACCAGCGGCAGATCCACTTGCATCTTGGATCCATTTTTCGAGCGCCGTTGAGTGCGACAGAGACGGTCAGCGTGTTCGCCCATAGCTTCGCTTCCTCACTTGGCGCGACTTGGCGCGGTCTTTCCCGGCTCGGCATACGCATACAGACACGTAAGCGGACCGCGCGTACTCGGCCAACGTTTAACTACCTTTTGGCAACAAGTGGTACAGATGTGCAAAGCAGCGTGGCCCGATAATGCTATGTCTAGTTTGCTTATTGGTTATCGTTATCAAACACTTTGCGCTAACTTCGGGGCTCGCTTAGCTTCCGGGTCAGGCTGGTAACCGACGCGACTAAGTACCCACATAGGAACAGACGCAAAAAACCAGGAGAAAGTTATCTGAGTTACCCGTTGTAACTAAGATCGACGGAACCAGCCACTATAATTCGAGCGAGCAGAGAAACGAGACAACCCGCGTAACCCTTCTCCGCATCTAAAGCCCGTTAATAGGTATCCGAGTTGTGGATGAAGCATTCGTGGATAGCATCCAATTGCGCATTGGGCCAACGCGAATCTTTCAAATCATTCTCCGTCAATTCACGAAGACTGAAAGCGATGCTGCCGTCGGCCTTGACTGCACCTTGCACATAGCCATAAATGTGCGTCTTGGCATTGGGATCAGCAACCTTCGGCAATGGATAACGATGCGCTCCCGCCGCACCTATAATCATTCCGGGAACGACCCGCGATTGTGTACTGCCTCCAATATGCCGTATTGAAAATATTCGGTGAGTAATAGTGCGAGTGACTCGCAATCAGATAGACAAACTTACCTGCGGCCTGCGCGTCGTAGAACCAGTTGTAGACCAACTCCCCCGTATGCTCGCCGAGGGCCCAATCGTCCATTGCGTGCTCCGCTCCCGTGGAGTGGGGAAGAGCTTCATGCATGCCCGCAACAATCGCGCGAATCCCCGAGTTTGGCGCCAGATCGTGATCCAGCACAGAGCGCAACCACCTCAATTGGGCGACCGAAAATTCGTCTTGGCTTGCATTGTCCAGAGTGATGAAATCCACCGAACCCTCGACCCAGTGATACCAGGTGCCGAGCGGCGCTGCTGAGGCGCCATCTGCCGTTCGCTGCGCGGCGATCTCGGGACGGTTGAGATATTTCGAAAACTTGTCCACGTAGCCTTGGCGCGTCATCGGCAAAACATTCTCATGGTTGCCGCGTCCGAGAAACACCGGCATAGAACCGAACGCCATAATCTGGTGAGATAGGAAATCATCCCACGCCATTTGCTGATAATCCGTCAGGGCGAGAGGGCTACCCGCCGGACGCATAGCCAGCATGTCCTCGTCGGGCTGTGACATCCAGCGAAAATCACCAAGGTGCCAGTAAAACTTATCGTTCTCCGCCTTCACTTTCGCCGCGATCGCCGGCATCACGAAATCACCGCAGTTGCGGCTATCCCCAGAAACCGCAAAAGTCCACAAAGCGGTGTCGGATCTGCCTGCAGCTTTGCCAGGCGCGAACAGAAAGGCATAGAGCACAAAGGCAAATGCAGCCATGCACAAAACGATTTCGTATCTCAGCCGCCACATGTTGTCAGCATAACCCGCTCGAAACCCAAAGTGCGGCGGATTCTCCCGATCTGCCGCAACGTCGGTGGCCAGCGAAATCCAGGGGACGTCAAAAACTCTGCATGTCCCGCAATCAGGGAGGGTTTTGTTCTGCTGTGATTCGAGTCACGGAGCGTCAAAGCCATCGCTCGATACGCTCAAAGTCAGCGCGAAGGGGAATCCCCGCGCCTGGGAATGAGGAGCGGCTTTTCATGGCTTACGTAATCACCGATGCATGCACCAAAGACTTTGTTTGCGTTGCGGAGTGTTCCACTGCTGCCATCGCACCACAGGCGTGCGATCCCGCCGCCGGTACCGTATCTCAGGTCTACATCAACCCCGATGAATGTATCGACTGTGGCAACTGCTCAAGCATCTGCGCGCAGAATGCGATCTTCACCGAAGACGAGTTGCCGGCCGACAAAGCGCATTTCGCCGAAAAGAACCGCGCCTACTTCCAATAATTGCCCGTCAGTAGACTCGCCTTTGCGCGTCTATGGTTCAGTCTTCGTGGGCGGTGGCGTTGGTTGCACGCTTGTTTGGCCGGGCTCCGCTTCAGACGGTGAAGGCGTCGCCTTCGACCCCGAGGACGGCGAAGACGTTCCCGGGGTGAGCGGCGTAACCGTCAGTGCAACGGTCTGCACCGTCATCGGATCATCCCTCAGCCTCAGGTAAAGCACACCGTTATTCGGGTGTGGCACGGTAAGCTGCGTGCCCGTGAAATCCGGCGGCACGTCGGTCGCGTTGTCAAACTCCGGTGTTGCGCCAATCAGAGCGGCAAGAAAAAGATTGGTTCCTGTCAGCGTACATGGCTTGGCAACTGAGCGTGGGCATCGCAGTTCCTTGAAGCCCGGCAGCCGAATCAGTGTTCCCAGCGGCAGCCAATCTCCTGTGACACCTTCCGCCGACAGGGCACGCGCATGCACTGGCCCGAACGCCGACGATCCAAATCGTGCCAGCGGTTCCACCACCCCGAGCGCCGTGTTCGCATCTTCCAGCATCAGGGTGCCGTCGCTGACAGACAGCATTGTCTTGAAACTGCCATCCACCGCGGCAACTTCTATCTTCTGGTCTCTTGGAAAATTGGCCGGCGTTTTGGATTTCAAAAAGAAGACCAGGCGCTGTTCAACCGGTAAATCATCCGGGCTACCCAGACGCACCGGTGAGGGCTCGGCTGACGCTTCGTCTTGTGTGCCTTTGCTCAACAGGATAATCTCCGGCCGCGGAGGATCGACCCGCACCGGCGCTCTCAGCTTGCGCCCGTCACGCAACTCCACAGTCGCAAAGTAGTGCTTTCCGGGCTCCAGATCTGCCGTGGGTGCCTCGGTTTTCAGCTCAAGTTGGTCAACATCCTGAACCCGTTTCAAGGCCGAAGGCATCCACACAATCTTGTTCAAAGAGGCCTTTGCAACCTCGTCGAGTCGAGTGCCCGTCAGCACCGCTGCCATATCTCCGGAGCTCACCGTCAGGCGGTCGAGAGATGCGGCTTCGGAATACGCCATCAGTGTCAACCTGTCTGGCTTCTCTAAACCGAACTGTTTGATTTCTAAGGTCACCGGCCCCGGTGCCGCATCCTTAAGAGGAACTGCGACCTCCAGCATGTCCGTCTTCGGCGACTTCCAGGTCAGATTGATGGGGTTGGCGCCGGAAGATTGAACCGCAACGGAGTCCACGCACAGCGTGTTGTCCCCCTCTATATGCAGTATGTCTTCGCGGCCCACTACCAGCGCTGATTGGTCGCTCCCGGGAACAGCCCACTTGCTCGAACGAGCGGTTCGCAGATGGAAGCGTGGTCCTTCCCAGTCGGCGAAACCCCATTTGCCGCGGACAACCGCCGAGAGATCACCGGGGGGAGGGGGGGTGCTCCATGCTCCAAAACCAATCCGCCCTCAGAGGGGTCGGCTTTGATTGGCAGGTCGAACGAATCCGGCTTTGATTCAATGTGCAGCTTGAGGTCGTAGGCCATCGGCGTGGCATAGACGAGCGGTGCCCCTTCAGCCGGCAGCACCAGGCCAGGTTTTTGTGCGCAATATTCTTCGGACGGGTTGATCGGGTGCAATGGCGGCAGCTTTGGGGGGCTCACCGGCGGCAGGGCAACCACCACCACCGATTTCGGATCCCGAAAGGAAGGGGCCGTATTGAGCCTAAGGTTCAGCGTGTCATTCGTCGGAAGCGCCAGCGCCGGAATGTATTGAAAATGCGCGGTATGCAAAGAGGCAAGTATCCTTGCCGTATCCACAATCGCGCCGATATACGGGCTATAGGCCCCGGCACCCACCAGGGGTGAGTAGGCCAGTTGGTTCATCAGGTCGCCGGTCGATCCGCTCGTCAACTGTGCCACGCGGTTTGGTGCGTTGGCGTCATCCATCACCAGGCCGTCCGTATGCTGCACCAGGCACGGAGCCTGCTGGTCCGTCGGCTTGTCAAAGCATTGTTGATCCAGCCGGATACCCAATGTCCGGGATGCTCGCTCCGCGCGATCTTTCAGCATCTTTGAATCGGTCTGCGAGGTAACCTTTACCTGTGCCAGATAGGCATCCAGACGCATTCTGTCCCAGCTCGCCGCCTGTAGATCCTGGGTGGCGCGTACAAAAGTCCCCGGGCGTCCGCGCACTGCATTCCGCAAGGTGCTCAGGCCGCCCCCGGTGTCCGGAGCTAGAAAGATCAATGCCTGCTGAGCCTCTTCCGGCACGGTCACGAAAACCCCTTCTTTCCGCGCTTGTCGCGTCCAGGTTTCCACCTTCGTAAACCATTCAGAAGGCGGGGGATTTGTTACTCCGCGCAGAAAGGCAACGATCAGAACGTAATGTGTCGACTGGCTTTCCGGCAGATCGGGATGTATCCAGATGCGGTCGCCCGGAAGAAGGTTCGGCACCTGGCCGATCGGCAAAGTCACTTCTCCCCGCTTCACATGGACATCTATCTTCGGTCCGACAAGATCGAAAGCCGGGGCCGCTCCCTGACCATTGGCATGGAGTCCACTGCATGCCAGGACAAACGCCAGGGAAAAAAGAACAACACAACGCCGCATACTCCTATTGTACGAAGGATGAGCGTCGGAAAACACCACGGCCGGACACTACGGCTCCAAAATGGAACCAGAATAGAACCAGGGAATAAGACATTAATCTTCAATCGCCGCAGCTTGCACAATCATTTACACTAATCCGTAGTTAGGTTTTGAAGAGTTTTAGCTAAAGTGATGTCACAATGGCTCGTTCAAGCCTGGATTGCTGTTAATTACCTTACTTCTGTTCGGGAAACTCCGGGCTCGATACTTTGTCCAAACAACCGCGTGCCAACAGCCCGGCATGCACACACTAAGGTTCGAAATAGTATTGGAAAACAACGTCACGACGGCGGCCCTAAAGTGCCTTTATACGGAGCGTTGAATATGAAATCGACAAGAGCTGCGCAAGGCAGCGTAGACATTAGCAATCTTAGCGTTCCCGATGCTGAAGAGATTATTGAAGAGGCCCTGGGAGAACTCGCGTTTTCGCAGGATCCGGGCTTGGTCCGTGCGCTGCGTTTTCTCGCGCCCCCCGGATACCAGGCCATTGTTGAGTTGTGCGGTGAAAACGGCCGGAGCAAGAGACGAAACGCCTCCGCTGACACTTGGTCGCCCGAAGAAGACGAAGTGCGCATCTATTTCGAGCGCATCGATGACGCCGAGCCGGTCGGCCGTCAATCCCGTGGCTCGCGCGCCTCGGTTGAACCCCATTTTCATGAAGACCAAGAAGACGAAGCCGCGATTCCAGCAGACCTCGACGCCCGCGTTAAAGAACTATGCGCCGCTCTTGCCGAGGCCGAACGCGGCGGTCACGCCTTCATCGCTCTCAAATGGTTCCGCGACTCTTTCCTGCCGCGCAAAGCGTTCCGTTGGAATCAGCATCCCGAGTCGCGCCAGGCCGTGCTCGCCGAAGCCATTCAACGTGGAGTGGTGCTCACCAGCAAAATCGCGAACCCCAAGACTCCGGCCTACCCCACCACAACGATCCGCCTCAATCGTGCCGAAGCAGGCATGCCCGACGAGATACAGCGATTCCATCCGGTTGCCGTGCATGGCGACTCCATTGCCGACGCGATTGAAGAGGAGCGAGGAAAGCTTTGAGCTGCTATTTCCTCGAGTCCACGGCGTTCGCAAAGCTCTTTGTGCAGGAGCCCGGCACCGACGCCTTGATTCGCCTGATGGAAGCTGTCGAGGACAATCGCAAACTCATCGCCGCATGCGCGCCATTGGAAGTCTACGCGGCCATCCGGAAGCGGGAACGCGCCGGGGATATCAGCCGCGAAGATGCCGCAGCCGCACTCGAAATATTGCGCCTTGAGGCTGCCCGCATGGTTCAGGAGCCGCTGAATCCGGCAGTACTTGAGGCCGCCCGACAATTACTCGACCGCTCCACCCTGCGCTGGCCCGACGCCTTGCAACTCGGCGCTGCGCTCGTCGCGCGCGACATGTTCCAGGGCACAGAAATCGTCTTCGTATCCGCCTCACCCCAATTGCTTGAGGTCGCCAAAGCCGAAGGCTTTCACGCGCTCGATCCGGCAAAAGACTCCGCTGCAACAGCAAAAGAATCCGAGTAAGCCCCGCCGCTTTTGCTATTCCCGCCTGAACCGATTCGCCTTTTCAAACTCGTCTCGCAATTCCGGAGTCTTCAGATTCTCGCGGATATGAGCCAGACGCTGTTCCAGAGCCATCAGCGCATTCTGCACTGCCTCCGTATTAGTGTGGGCAATATCGCGCCACATTGAAAACGGGCTTGCACCCAGCCGTGTCATCTCGCGCAATCCACGGCCGCCCACGTCCTTCAACTCTGGCGCAGCCCCTACTTCCTCCTCCAGCAGCGCACTCAGAGCCGTTGCCACGAATTGCGGCAGATGACTCACCCATGCCACCAATTCATCATGGCGTACCGGGTCGAGATCGATCGTTCGAGAACCCATCGCAACGACGCACTCCCGCCACCCTTTCGCGAGCGCCGCGGATTCCTCTGATCTCTTCCACCCCGGATCGTCCGTGAAAAGCCACACCGCGCCGCGAAATAAATTCGCATCACCCAACGCAGCTCCGCCACGCTCTTTCCCCGCCATCGGATGCCCCGGAAGAAATCCCGCGCGCTCCGGCGTATTGAAAAGACGGCTAGCTGCCGCGGTGATCTGCGCTTTGGTGCTGCCCACATCCGTCACCAGATGTTCCGTCCCGAGCACCCTAGACAACTGCTCCATGTAGTCCAGTGTCGAGTGGATCGGCACCGCCACCACTACAACTTGACTCTCACGCGCAGCCTGCAATGCATCGCCGGCGATGGAGTGCAACGCGCCCATCTCCATCGCAACCTCGGCCTGTTGTCGAGTCCTGTTCCAGCCCACGATCGAGCCGCCAAAGCCGGCCGCGCGCAACGCCAGGCCCACCGATGTTCCCAGCAGGCCCGTGCCGAGGATGGCTATGCGCTCGATCATGCGTTCGTTCCTCGCTTCAACCTGCCTGCAAACCCCTCTGGACCCCACTAACTCCGCGAACGCCGCTAACGCGCGCGCAGCGCGGCTAACCCTGCTACAGGGTTCGACCAACCGCCGCTGCAACAACCCGCAACTCGCCCATCAGCTTGTCAAACTGGTCGAGATACAGCGTCTGCGCAGCATCCGATGCAGCCTTGTCCGCATTTGGATGCACCTCAACCAGGATCCCATCGGCTCCCGCCGCCACTGCGGCCCGCGCCATCGGAGCGACCATATCGCGGTGCCCCGTTCCATGCGAAGGATCACCGACAATCGGCAGATGCGACAGCTTCTTCACCACTGGAATCGCCGAAATGTCCATAGTGTTCCGCGTTGCAGTCTCATACGTGCGAATACCGCGCTCGCAGAGAACCACATCGTAATTCCCGCCCGACATGATGTACTCGCTCGACAACAGCAACTCTTCGATCGTGGCGGCAATGCCTCGCTTCAACAATACCGGCTTGCGCACCGCGCCCAACTCGCGCAGCAGGTTGAAATTCTGCATGTTCCGCGCGCCCACTTGAAAGCAATCGACGTACGGCAGCATCGGTTCGATCTGCGAGATCTCCATTACCTCGCTCACCACCAGAAGACCGTTTGCTCTTGCCGCATCGAACATCAGCTTGAGCCCCGGAATTCCCATCCCCTGGAAGGCATAGGGTGAACTGCGCGGCTTGAACGCTCCTCCGCGAAGGAAGGTCCCGCCTGAAGCTTTCACGCGCTGGGCAGTCTCCAGAATCTGTCCTTCGTTCTCAATCGAGCACGGACCAGCCATCACCACCACTTGCGTCCCGCCCAGCTTCACCCCGTTGGCAAATTCGATCACCGTGCCTTCAGGACGAAAGCCTCGCCCCGCCAGTTTGTAAGGCGAGCTGATGCGATGTACGTGAAGCACACCCGGCAGTACTTCGAATTTGTTCAGGTCGACGCTGGCCGTTGGACCCACGCCAGCCAAAATGGTTTGGGTCGCGCCGGTCGTCCGGTGCACACCGACTCCTGCTTCCACCATTGCCTCGATTACGAAATCGATCTGCTCTTCGGTGGCTTGCTCCTGCATTGCAACGATCATTGCTTCTTCCCTGTCTCGGGCGTCTCGCAGGGGTCCCCAGCGACGGGTTTTTGTCGCTGGGGTTCCTGTGCGCCAGTGCCGTGGCCCTGCGAATCAACCCCGGGACCAGGACCAGTCGCCGGGGACCCCGTTGCATTCGCCAGGGCATTCCTCTCCGATGCCAACTCGTTCCGTTGCAATGCTCGCATCACGTCGATGATGCGCTCGTAGATATGCGTCAGCTCGATGTCGGGAAGCGGCCCCTTGTTCGCCGCGCGCACGTTCGCGTAGATCACCTTCTCGCGCGCCGGTTCGTATACCGGCAGCGAAGTAGCGACCTTGAGATGACCGATCATCAACGCGGCGCGGGCCCGCTCGCTCAGCAACTCCACGAGCTGGCGGTCCAGGGCATCGATCTGATTTCGCAATTCTTCCAGCGTCATTCCATCCTCGCGTTGCGCCCTTGTGGCAGCCTTCTCTCTCAAAGCCTGCCGTTCTGGGTGCATTAGGAACAAAAGTGGGACAAACTCTGCGGCGCAAGCAGCGCCCGTAGCAGTGCGCGATTTATCGGGCCAGCGCCGCTTGTTGCAAGCGCAGGCCCTTGATAAATCGCGCCACTGCTCCAGGCGCTGCTTCGGGAGTTGACCGCTCGACCAACTCCACAATCGCGCTGCCGATCACCGCTGCATCTGCGAACTCCGCCACCTGCGCGACGTGCTCTGCGTTCGAAATGCCAAATCCTACGGCCACCGGCAGCCCCGTCCATCGCCGTATCCGGGCCACCAGGTCCGCCGCGTCCGCCGTCATGCTCTGCTGCTTGCCCGTGATGCCGACGCGCGATATGGCGTACACAAATCCTTTGGAGTGGGTCGCGATGGCCTCAAGCCTTTCATCGGGACTGGTCGGCGCAGCCAGAAAAATCGGCGCGAGCCCGACGCGTTCCATCTCGGCAAGGTACTCACTGGCCTCCTCGACGATCATGTCGATCACCAGCACTCCGTCCGCGCCCGCCGCCGCAGCGTCATCCACAAACTGCGTAAGGCCGTAGCGAAGAATCGGATTCAGGTAAGTAAAAATCACCAGCCCCGCATCGGTTCGCGCCGCGCGAATCTCGCCCGCCAGTTTCAGCACATCTTTCAGCCGCGTTCCACGAGCCACAGCGCGTTCGCTCGCTCGCTGAATCACCGGCCCATCGCCCAGCGGATCGCTGAATGGCACTCCCAGCTCAATCACGTCCGCACCCGCATCGATCGCCTCAAGGGCAATGGCGCGCGTCGCAGAGAGGTCGGGGTCCCCGGCGAACGATTTGTGTTCGCTGGGGTGAATACCCGGGTCGCCGGCCGTCAGATACACCACCAGGCCCGGCTTGTGATTGAAATGAATCGCCATCAGATTTCGCGGTTACACTCCCTGCAGTTTCAACTCGCGCGCCAGGATGCCCATATCTTTATCGCCGCGTCCAGAGAGGTTCACAACCAGTATGTCACGCGGTTTTAGTGTCGGGGCAAGGCGCAAACACTCGGCAACAGCATGCGCGCTCTCAAGAGCGGGCAAAATCCCTTCTGTGCGCGCCAGCCGAACAACCGCCTCAAGTGTGGCGGTATCATCTTGCGAGACGTACTCCGCGCGGCCCGAGTCATGCAGCGCCGCGTGCTCCGGCCCGATCGACGCGTAATCCAGACCCGCCGAAACCGAATGAGTGGCCGCGATCTGTCCATTCTCATCCTGCAGCACATACGAATAGGTGCCTTGCAGCACTCCTGGCGCTCCACCGTTGAACCGCGCCGCATGTTCTCCAAGCGCCGTGCCCCGCCCGCCGGCTTCTACGCCGATCAACCGCACTTCCTTATCGGGGATAAATTCGTAAAAAGCGCCTATCGCATTCGATCCACCACCGACACACGCAATCACCGCCGTCGGCAGCCTGCCTTCTTTCTCCAGAATCTGCTCCTTCATCTCGATGCTGATCACGCGATGAAAATCGCGCACCATCGTCGGATAAGGATGCGCCCCCAACGCGCTGCCCAGCAGATAGTATGTTGTGCGAACGTTTGTAACCCAATCGCGCATGGCTTCGTTGATGGCATCTTTCAGCGTCTTCGAACCGGAGGAGACGCCGCGCACCTCGGCCCCAAGCAACCGCATGCGCATCACATTCAGTTCTTGCCGTTCCATGTCTACATCGCCCATGTAGATCACGCATTCCATGCCCAGCAGCGCGCAAACTGTGGCCGTTGCAACCCCATGCTGCCCCGCGCCCGTCTCGGCGATGATCCTCTTCTTGCCCATCCGCTTCGCCAGCAGTCCCTGGCCCAGCGCGTTGTTGATCTTGTGCGCACCGGTGTGCAGCAGGTCCTCGCGCTTCAAATAGACCTTCGCCCCGCCCAGCTCTTCGGTCAGCCGCTTGGCAAAATAGAGTGGCGTCGGACGCCCTGCAAAATCCTTGAGCAGTCCGGCCAGCTCTGTCTGGAACGCCGCGTCCGCTTTCGCGATCTCATATTCGTGCTCGAGTTCCAGCAGAGCAGCCATCAGCGTCTCCGGCACATACCGCCCGCCATAGACGCCAAACCGGCCGGGGCGCGATTCGGAAGGAACCGCAGGAAGAATCACCGATGCCATTGGAAGAACCTCCTGTTCACCCGCCCGCGCGACGGGCTCATTTTCAGTCTACTAGCCCGCATTTCTCGGCCGTCGAGGGCAAGATCCCCAGGGCAAAAATGGACCCCGCACAATTTCTTTTTCAATTTGCAGATAATTAAGCCCGATTGGCGCACCATAAGAACAGGGATGCCTCAGAACAAGTTTCTCGGGGTGCTTGCGATCGTTGATTGCCAAGGTGAGACTGGGGGTACCCCCGGGGCAAAAATATATATATTCTCTGTGGAAATTTGCCGATTATTACATGGTTTTGTGAAACAGCAACCAGAAGGGAGAAAAATCCAGCCAAACGATCGGAACTACCGGTGCAGTGTTCGCAACTCCGCGGCCCTACGCGCTTTGGCAACAAAGATCCGCACTTTGTCAGGATCCTTGCGCCCCGGCGCGGCTTCCACGCCTGAAGCCACATCGACGCCCCACGGGTTCAGTGTCGCGATGGCGTCGGCAACATTGTCCGGGTTCAATCCACCGGCAGCGACAAGCCTCTGCGCCGTCGTGCACTGAAAGACTGTCCGGGCAGCAGCAGCCCAGTCGAAAACAATGCCGGTTCCGCCCATCGCCGTAGCTGTGCGTGAATCCACCAGCACTGCATCAATATTGTGATCGTCCGCGAGAACCGCCACCGAATCCGTGGCTTCCGGACCAAAATGCACCACTCTCAAAATGCGCAGTTTCGGCCCCAGCCGCGTCCGCAACTCCGCCTGCATCTCAGGTCCAGTTTCCAAATGTATCTGCACGCCCGTCAACCTGCACGCCCTTACCGTCGCTTCAACATCGTCTGGCAGAGCATCGACAAACACGCCGATCTTTTCGATCGCATCCGGCAACCGCGGCGTAATCGCTGCAACCTGTTCCATCGTGACCCGCCTCGGGCTCGGAGCAAAAACGAAGCCCACCGCATCCGCGCCCGCTTCAGCTGCCAGCCACGCATCCTCGAACGATGTATTGGCGCACACTTTGACCCAGATACTCATCGCGCAACCTTTGCCCCGGACAACAAAGCGGCCAACGCCGCACCCGGATCAGGCTGCCGCATTAAGCTCTCTCCAATGAGAAAGGCATCGAATCCCGCCGAGCGCAGTCTTTCCAAATCCTCAGCCGTAGAGATTCCGCTCTCGGTCACGCGAACGACAGACGCCGGAATGCGTTCCACAAGCTCGAACGAAGTCTCAAGCCGGACCTCGAAAGTCTTCAAGTCGCGGTTGTTTACCCCGATCGCGTCCGCGCCGGCCTCGCCGAGAGCATCCAGAACACGCTCCAGTTCGTCGGCGGTATGTACCTCAACCAGAACATCGAGTGCCAACCCATGAGCGGAATCAGCAAGCCCCTTCATCTCCGCATTCGTCAGCGCCGCCGCGATCAGCAGAATTGCGTCGGCACAATGAGCCCGCGCCTCGACAACCTGGTACTCGTCGACCATGAAGTCTTTGCGCAAACAGGGAAGAGTAACCGCAGAAGAAGCCAATTCAAGATTCCGCAGACTGCCTTGAAAGTACGGCTCATCGGTCAGTACCGACAGTGCCGCAGCACCGCCGCTCTGATACCGCTCCGCCAGCCACGCCACATTGAAGTCGGCCCGGATCAAGCCCTTGGATGGCGAAGCCTTCTTTATCTCTGCGATGACGGCCGCCCCTGCCGGAGCCTGCCTTCGCCCCGGTTCCTTAGAGAGTGCTTTGATGTCCGCGACCCCGATGGCGTTCCGATTCAGAAGTGCTGCTGCCCATCCACGCGGCTGGTGCAAGGACGCCGACTTTTCAAGTTCGGCAATATTAACGTGCGCCTTCGCCGCCAATACCGAGGCTCGCGTGGAAGCAAGAATTGTGTCCAGCCGAGTCGTCATGCGTATGCATGAGTATACGAGGAAGCCCGAACGCTATTCCTTCGCCGACAAGCACGAGCCATTTCGTGCGCCACGTTGGGCTGCGATCTCCCGCTGGTTTTAGACGCACAGTCAATCTGGTGGGCCCGGAGGGATTCGAACCCCCAACCAAGGGATTATGAGTCCCCTGCTCTAACCGTTGAGCTACAGGCCCTTATTGTCAGTAACTATTGTATCCTCTTGACCTTACATCCATCTTCAGGCCACCGTCAGGCACCTCTTTCGTGCTGGTCCCTGCTGGTGTCAACTCGCTTTTCGTTTCCTTCGCCAGTCTTACATAACCTCTCAGATAAGACATGCGATCGTTTCGTGTAAGCCTTGGAGATGTAAACAAATGTTGCCCAGTTGGTCGGCAAGCCGCTCGAGCTAGAACTTGGCTGTACTTACCTCTTCGGTTGGCTTGCAGACTCCATTGGGTTCGACTCGGGCGAATCGATCTTCCCCGGGAATTGTTACATAAAGATAGAACTGGGATTTGACGTATGTCGGAACGGGTCCTTTCATATCCGCCCTTGAGGGAACCGGGCTGGATCCGACGTTGTGAGTGTGCACGGTTGCCAGAGTGTTTTCGTCGATAGCAATATGTAATTCATTCAGTTTTTGGTCCGTAAAGTTCGAGGTCTGTAAGGATTTCACTTCAACCGTCCGGCCATCTTTGGACTCGTCAACCGCGAATCCGAACTCCACTTTGTCATTCAAGGAACTTGGAGGGCGGTGGGCGGCTAGAACTGAGGAACTCCACGCAATATCGATGGCCTTGCGAATTGCAGGATTGCAGATCAACGGACGATTTGGATCTGCCGGATCAGAGGGACCGGCGTAACCTGCTTCTGAAGCGATCGACCGATGTTTGATTTGAAGGCGGACGGACAGGTTCGCTCGCGGTACAGTGGTCGGCGAGCCCAAAGCTTCTCGAACATCGTTGTGTTTTCTCAACACTTTTGCCAATACCATCTCCGTTGATGACACATAACCAACTGCTGACATCGGAGTGTTCTGACGCATGCTTTCGGCTACTCCCGGCTCGACTAATTGCCCGTTGCAGATAAGAGAGCAAACCGCCAGTTCAGTTAAGGTAAAGAATATTTCTCTCGGACTCATAGCAGGCTCCCCCCGGAGGTCTGCGACTTGCGCCACTGGGCGCGCAGTCGAGATGCGTTCGGGTGATCGACGCCAAGATAGGAACTACCAGGCGTCGCTGCTTATGAATGCGAGAAGGGTTGTCAAAAAGCGACGGGGTCGGCGCTTATTCATTCGTAGGAGGGCTCAGGTCAAGGAGTGGCTGGTCATTGTCTTGAAGCAGTTTCACTGCGCGCCGGATTGGACAGCGTCCAAAGTCACTGACGGCGACGGCATCTTGAGGCTGAAACAGCCGCATCCGGAGCAGGCGCACCCAGATTGCTCGGTGACTCCAATTCGTATGGAGACGAACTGTAATTCAGAGCATCGTCACATTTGCGACGATGCGATCGAAGTTCGCGAGATAGGTAAAGGCGGGCGGCAAGAGGAGACTATCCAAGTTGTGTCCCACCTCTTCGGCATGATCGGCAGGCCACGTTGCCGGATCGAATGTTCCCCAGCTCGCTGAATCCACGGTGACCAGCCCGTCGTTTGGCCTCCCGGTACTCGCAAAGATGTATTGGTGAAACAGCAGAAGTGCTGATGCCGTGGTAACGAACCCAGCCCTTCCCGAACCGGCAACAGAGAGGTAAGCAACCGCTGGGTGGTTGGAGTACCTGGCAGAAAATGCCTTGCAGGAAGCCGTTGTCAGGTCTCGTAAACCGTCTAAAGAAATGCCCAAGTCGTTCAGCGCGAGGTCCAAGGGGTTGCCGGCGAGGCTGAACGGAAGATGAGGGAATGGAAGGAGATCCAGGGGCTTGTCAAGCAGGTCGGCGATCGGCGAGCCCTGATGCGGGGTTGAGATAGTTGTGAGCGATCGAACCGGAGCTACAAGCTGCTTCTCACTTACGGGAGAAAGTAGATAACGGCTGTCCAGTCCTCCCATGCTATGCGCAACAATGTGCGTCTTCTGATTACGATCGAGCAGTCCGCTATTGATAGCTGCTGTTGATCTGGTCGCCGAGCTGGTTGCCCCGGAACTCGATGCCTCGCGTTGGGTCAAGCTCAGGTACTAGAACAGCGAATCCTTGCGCGCGGAAGTGCTCAGCAACACCGCGAAAATACTCAACCCCGAACTTCTGGCGGAATCCTAGGATTCCATGAACCAGGATCAGATTCATGACAGGCGTATCCTAACACTGGTCTACTTCCTGGCTGGTTGATGTGTGCGGGCTAGACATAGCGAGTAGCTGTCGGAAGTCGAATTTCCTGCTCGATTAGGACGGGACCCAAGACCAATCATTTCAGCGCAAAGGAGATCAGATCGCCCATTGAGCGGATGTTGTCTGGTTTCCAGTTCGGGGCCTGACGCAGATAGGAGCTGCCGTCGCTCCACAGCAATCCGATAAGAGTTTCCGCCACAATCCTACCGCCCACTCTTCCCAAATGGACTGGTTCCTCGTCCCCTTTGCCGCCCTTTGCCCGGTGGAACCATTCGTATTGAGCTTCCGCAAGCACGTAAAACCACAGTGGCGCGTTGTCCACAAATGATCGATCAATTGATTTGAGAGTCGGATTGCTCGGGAAGTCCTTTACTACAGCTTTGCCAACCTTCAGATTCTCGTCCTTAACTGGCTCGACTCCCATCGCGCGCGCAACAGCCTGTCCGCTCGGCAGTCCCATGGACAATCCTCGCAAGAGATTTCTTTGCGCGAGATTCGCGAGATCCATGATTGGGTCAACCGGCACGCTCTGCAAGGCGGTGACAGTCAGCTCGCCCGACTTCAGCGCTGGATTTGAGAATTCCGGCAAGAAGCCCAATGGATTCACAAGTGACGTGTCGATTTTATACGCCGGTTGCACGCGCTTGATGCCACCATTCTTGATGGAACCGTTGATATCGAAGAACAGGCTCCAATCAATTGCCCATTGTTTAGGAATTTGGTCGAAGCCATTCAGCCCTCGATTCGTGGACGCCGGCGAAGATAAAGAATCGGCCGTTGATCCCGCGGCGTTTCTCATCGGCTGTCGCTTTCTGCGGGTCGAGGCCTCCTTCAAGCTTTGTGTTCAGGCGGTAAATTGACCGGACCATGGAATGGCCAAATCGATACGCCGCTACCGAGAACTCCACCGGCATGAAGGGGAACTCGCGGTACTTGAAGAAATCCAATCGCGGAGGATTTTCCCATATAGGACAGTTCTTTCCCAGGTGCGGCAATACATCGTGTACAGTTTCGCGCGCCACATATCTTCATCAGAAAATCGTTCACAACGATCCATTGATAGTGCCACCGTACCTTTTGTTGAATGTCGCGGAAAGATGCTTTAGGGTGATGACACACCAGCTTGTTGTGGAATTGCAGCATTGCCGCGTGCAACTGCGCGACGATGACGTTTTCATCGTTACGCTTATCACCGATTAATGCGCGCTTGGCCCCTTTTGGATCATGTAAATCAACGTAGCGCGGGAGATCATGTGCTTTCGTCGGGGTCGTGTTTTCAAACAGTGGCCCGCCGAGGCGAAATGTTTTGCCGTCAGGCATATACATATAGGGCTGGTCGTCAGGACCGCGACCGTAAAGCGAATCGAGGTCGAGGCGCGGCGTGCGGTAATCCAACAGCGCGTACGGATCGTTCAGCTGCTGAAGGCTGGATGCCGGATCGAACGTGACGTCGTGATCAATGAACTGTCCCAGATAGGTGTATCCAGCCGGAATTCCGGCGTTTTCTTCCTCGTCCTGAATGCGCTTGGAGGTTTCAAGAGACGCCGCAGGCAGATCCCTGTTCTTGTCGTCCCTCTCGGGAAGTGCGATCATCGCGTCGCCGAGACGAAGGAGCGCTTTCTTTTCCCATTGAGCCGCAGGGAGGAAGCGGAACATCCGCCCGAATCTGCCATCAAAATGCGGCGGTTCCGGAGCTGAATTGTCTCCGCGGATCTCACCTCCGTGCCCTGACGGAGGCTTTCGGCTTTGGATTACAGGGACGGTCATTTCGTTCTCCTTTCCTGCCAAATGGCTGTGACGAGAAAGCATCCATCGATCTCCGATGGCAAGACCTGCGCCCATAGACTCTGTCACGTTGTACCTGGCATCTGCTGAACGATAATCGATCAACCTGATGAGGAGGGCGCAAGACGCGAAAGCCCCCCCAGCACGCTGCTCAACGGTCGCTTACATCAGGCCCAAGGGGCTTTCTTTGTTCGGCGTGGCTAAGGGTTACCCACCCGGCCCCTTTACTACGTGATTGCCGCCAGACGGTGGAGCGTCTTTGTCATAGCGGACCTCTCTCATTGCCCCCTGAGGTGTGGTGGTTTTGATGGAACAATTGGCAAAGTATTTGCCGTTCTTGCTGCCCACCTTTACCCTGCGATGCTTACTGGTAACAACTAGGATCTCTTTTCCGTGTGAATCGACGAAGGGTGAGTGGTTCGGGTCGAACTTGACCGTGACGTCGCCATCATTGCTTCTATAGCGCACCGTATCCCCTGGGTGCAAGAATCCAGGTATGTTCCGTAGAACAGTGTATCGACGAGAAGATCCGTCTGAATCCGGCTCAAGGGTGGCATCAATTTCAAAATGGACTGGCATGTCTGTTTACCTCCGTTTGAGACTTCAGTGTCGCGTTGCACTTGGCATCTGGTGAACAATAATCGATCAACCTGATGAACAGGGCGCAAGACGCGAAGATTCCCTGCCTCGCTGCTCAAGGGTCGCCTACATCAAACCCAGGGAGCTTTCCTTGTTCGGCCTGGTTGGGTTTACTTCATGGCCCGGACGGCGGGTTCTTCACGACGTGATTGCCACCGGACTTTGAACTGCCTTGCTTTGAACTGCCTTGCTTTGAACTGACTTGCTTTGAACTGACTTGCTTTGAACTGACTTGCTTTGAACTGTCTTCCTGCCAGCCGGTTTTTATCGATTTGAACTTACCTGGTGTATCAGTTGGCACGAAGTGCGTGATGGAACACTTACCAAAGTAAGTGCCGGTGTTCACAACATTTAGCACTACGCCACCTTCGACCGTCTGGAGATCTCCGGTTGCACCGACGTAAGGTGAGGTGTGACCATTGTTCGCCACAAACTCGACCGTCACTTGACCGTCGGGGCTTTCATAGCTGACCGTGTCTCCCGGGTGCATGGTTTCAGGTATGTTCCGTGGAACAGTGTATTGATCTCCGTCTGGGTCCGTCTCAAGGTTGACGTGAATTACAAAATGGACTGGCTTGGCTACAAAATGGACAGGCTTGTCCATAACGGCTTCCTTTGCAGTTTTCATTGCAGTTCCCTCCGTTTTGAGATTTCAGCTTCCAATTGCTTAAGCGAGAATGATTGCGAAAGTCCGACAAGTCAGGATGACGAGAGAATTCAGTTTGCGCTTGAGGACGGAGGTCCCAAATGAAATGCATTCTGACAACGATTGCTTTTGCGATGCCGAGCGCAAGGCCACGAGAAAAGCACCGGCTTCGGCATCTGCAGCGTACACAGAGGTTTCCCCAGGGGGAGGGGAAGATGGGCCCAATAAAGTGGGTGGAGTATAACCCAGAATGCAACCGCTGCCAATGCGTAATTTGCGAGCACATTTCCAACGAGAAACATGGGGGCCGGTCTGCGGCGCATAAATTATGCAAATTAGCCCACACCTTTGGACGCAAATTTGTCGCTCAAGTCGCATCTGCTGGCGTGTGCGGATCGAGTCACTTCGTTGCCTCTCTATCTTGATGGCAAACGCAGGATAGCGAATTATCGAAAAAAGATTCGAATGAGTGTCCCGAATTTCGCAAGCGTTCCGCCTTAGAGAGTGAAGGCGTTCGGTTCAAGGACGCTTCACCGAGAGGAGACTCACATGAACAGGATTTCAGCAGTCACTTTGCTCGCCATCGCTTCCCTGGCAGCGTGCGGAAGCGCCGTTGCTCAACAGTCCATCATCAAAGCGAATATCCCCTTCGACTTCACCGTCGGCAATACGTGGATGCCGGCCGGTGAGTACTCAATTTCATCGCCGTTGCCGCATATCGTCCAACTTCGAAGTGCGGACAACGCCAAAACCGCAGAGATCGTGAGCACTCAGGGCTACAACGAGTCTCGTTCAGGAAGCAAGCTGGTGTTTGACAAGTTCGGCGACCAGTACTTCCTTCGCCACGTCCTTTGCCCCGCCGTCTCTTCGTTGAACCTGGATGTTCCCCAGGGGAAGGCTGAGAAGAGTGCGCGCTCTCACTCTCTCGAAGCAAAGGGCAACAGCGGAGAACAGACCATGGTTGCTGCGAAGTGAAATTCCCGTCAAGTGGCCATGCGCCTCGGAAAACACACCTCTGGAGCATGGTCACTTTTGTCTTCCCCAAACCCAAGCATTGAAAGCACGCAATGTCGTCTTCTCAATGTCAGTTTCTATGCATGATTAACGGTTGGTGTCATTATGACCACGCTCGCACACATATCGGCCAATCTCAGCAGGCTCAAGAGAGTTCCGGGCTGGATTTCTCTACGCGAGAGACCCTTGCTCGCCTGTGACAAGGGAGCACACGCCAATACATCTGTCATTCACGCCAAGAAACTCCTGCGGAACGCGACGCCAAGCAAAACAAACTTGGATACACAAATCGCGGCCGAAGAGCTCGCGCTGGCCGGACTCATTCACTCAGACCTTATGTCGATAAGGCTGCCGAATGATTCGTACGCCTGCCTGAAGGGAAGGACGATGCCATGTCGCGCGATCGGTGGCGACTTCTTCGATGCAATCGCATTGTCTGGTGCGCTCTGTGCTGTTGTCGCCGATGTCTCTGGGAAGGGCGTGCCTGCCGCAATTGTGGCGGCCATGCTGCAAGGACTCATTCATGCCCAGATGTTGGCTGATCGACCCCTGACAGCAATTGCGAGTACGGTAAATGAGTTTCTCTGCTCCCGGGCGACGGGAAAATTTGTCACCATGGTCCTGTTAAAGGTTCGTGCAAACGGAACAACCGAGTATGTGAATTGCGGTCATGTTCCGCCGGTTGTGGTGAACAGCGAGGGCGTGCGGCGATTGGAGGAAAGCAACCTCGTAGTCGGCCTCGTCGCAGCTGCGCAATACAGATCGGGGGCTTGCGAGCTTATGCCTGGAGACAGAATCTTGATCTTCACCGATGGAATTACCGAAGCAGAGAATCCTCAAGGCGAACAATTTGGAGACTCAGCGCTCGAATGCCAGTCCCATCCGTACAGCTTGGAATCCGTTTTCGAAAGTGTTTCGAAGTTTCATGGAAACCTGGAGCGAGATGATGACTGGACTCTATTCGAGCTGCTTTACCGGGGTGTCAGCTTTAGCGTGTGACCACCAAATTCACAACGCGAATCCGGCAACATACCTATGAGTCAAGCTTGACTGGAAGCTCGCTTTCTGTGTTCGGTGCTGCTCGATCTTCGGCCGGGACTATAGTACCGAGGCATTCGCCAAAGCCGATCCTCGGCAACCCCGGACTCTGTGCCCAGGCTCGCAAGCTGATTTGGTCGCCGTCCTCAAGAAAGGTTCGTAACTCGCCGCTCGGAAGCCGGATCGGATCCGGGCGATGCTTCATCTCAAGAAGGCAGCCCTCCGATCCCTCCTCGGGTCCGGAGATGGTCCCGGTCGCGAGCAAGTCGCCCGGACGCAAGTTACAGCCATTGCTGCTGTGATGCGTAATGAGTTGCGCGACGTCCCAATACAAATCGCGCAGGTTTCCCCTGCTTAAGATCAGGGGAGCGGCGCCGGTCTCCCGCATCCGCTCCGACTCGATCGAAACCTCAAGGACGAGATCGATCCCAGCATTTTTCACAGATGACGAGCGCAAATATTCCATTGGCGCGGGGTCTCCTTCACTACGCGCATTTGTTGCAACTCGATACGGCGCCAAGGCCTCCAGAGGCACAACCCAGGGCGAGATGGTCGTGGCGAAACTCTTCGCGAGAAATGGGCCCAGGGGTTGATACTCCCAGGACTGAATGTCCCGTGCTGACCAATCGTTCACAAGACAAAAACCAAAGATGTGCTGCTTCGCCTCGTCGATTGAAATGCTCCGGCCTAACGGATTTCCGGGGCCAACGAAGATGCCGACTTCCAATTCATAATCCAAGGATTTAGAAGGCTCGAAAACGGGAGCACTTGTCGACGACTTGGTCTGCCCCCACGGCCGCCGGATGCTCTCGCCGCTGACCACGATCGACGATGCTCGACCGTGATAACCAATCGGTATGTATTTGTAGTTTGGCAGAAGCGGATTGTCTGGCCTGAATAACTTGCCGACCCTGGTGGCGTGATGGATGGACGCGTAAAAGTCTGTGTAATCGCCGATGTGCGCCGGAAGCTCCATCGATACATCTCGCATCGGCACCAGCAGCGCCGCCACCGCGGATCGCGTTTGGCTGTTCGCCTCCTTCGCGTCCAGAAGCGCAGTGAGACGCTCTCGCAGGGCGGACCACGATTTTGGTCCAAGTGACATCAGCAGGTTGAGCGACTCATTCTTGCACGCGGCAACTAGATCATCGGACAGACCGGAAAACAGACCCTGACTTGCGCAACCGCGCAGATCGACGATCTGGTCGCCGAGAGCGACACCTATATTGACTTGACCGCGATAACGAAACACTCCGTAAGGCAGATTCTGGATGGGGAAATCCGTATTCGCATTATTTGCAGACGCTACCCAGCTTTTCAGAGCCATCCCAGTGTCTCCAAGTCCCTTAACGGTTCCTCGAAAGAACAGCTACCGAAGCTGGTCAGGAATTTCCTTCGAACGGATTGAACCTGCTCCGAGTTCCATTTGAAATCGCGCCAGACAATCTTGTCGTTGGTGAAGCTCCAGGCTGCTGGATCCTCATCCTCAAGTACACGCACTGCATCGCTGAGTTCGCCATCGAAAAAGAGCAGCGATGCTGCGCTAAACAGATTGACGAAGCCGTGCATCCTTCCTGAAAGGCTAGCAGGCCCGCTAGTGAAGCGATGGCAGGAACGAATCGGATGATGTAACCCTGCGGTTGCCTTAAAGGCAATGTGGCGTTCCGCAATGGCCGCTATGAGGCCGGCAACTACCTCAGGCGAGGGGAACGCTTCAGCAACGATCCCGCCCAGACGCAGTTTGGCTCGAGCACCGGCAGAAGAGATGGCATCAAGTAACTCTGAATTGCTGACCCCAGCCGCAGCTTCAAAATAGATTGGCAGGCTGGCGGGAAATCCCGCGCGGATGCGTCCAATGTCAACCGACTTATCCACCTTCACTTCAATCGTTTCGATGGGAAGGCCGTCCTCGATGAGCGGCAGCAGGCTGTCCCAATTCGCCGTCGCGAGCGACCACGCTCAGCCTCATTTCGCGTATTGAGTGACCGGCGATCTCGCGAAGCTCCACGAGCCGGCTCAGGTCAACGATGAAGCGTCCAAGTACAGGTGCGTGTCTTCCTTGTGTGTAGTTCAAATAATTCCGTACGGCACTTCGCATGTCGAGACCTGCCGGCGGATATAGGCCCGCGTAGTCGATCAAGCCCGCCAGCAAACTGTCGATAGCGCTCATTTCTTTTTCGATGGCGCCTTCGCCGCGGATTTGAAATGCTTCTTCAGACCCTGCCAGCATTCAAAATATTCATGCTGCAAAATCCTCGTGTTCATCGCAAACTCGGTAGGTCGCACTACGAGCTGAGTTTCGAACATAAATGCCAACGTGTTCGCGAGATACTGCGGCTTTAACTCAGCGCCGGTCGCCCGCTCGAAAGTCTCGGCATCTGGGCCATGCCCAGCCATGCAATTGTGAAGGCTTGCCCCTCCGGGTACAAATCCCTCAGCCTTGGCGTCGTATGCGCCAAAAACCAGTCCCATGAACTCGTTCATGAGGTTGCGATGAAACCAGGGCGGACGGAAGGTGTGCTCGGCAACCATCCAGCGCGGTGGAAAAATGGCGAAGTCGCAATTGGCGGTTCCCGGCACTGGCGAGGGCGCACTTAAGACCGTGTAGATCGATGGGTCGGGGTGATCGAACGAGACAGTATTGATGCAATTGAACTGCGCAAGATCATACTTGTACGGAGCGTAATTGCCGTGCCACGCAACGACATCGAGAGGCGAGTGATCGATCGAAGCGGACCACAGCCGACCCAGAAACTTTGATGTGATGTGAAACTCGCCTTCGCGGTCCTCGTACGCCGCAATTGGTGATTTAAAGTCACGCGGGTTCGCCAATCCATTTGCGCCAATCGGCCCCAGTTCGGGAAGTCGAAATGGAAGCCCGTAGTTTTCACAGATATATCCGCGTATCTGCTTCTCAGTGAAGGCGACACGAAATTTCACGCCCCGCGGGATGACGCATATCTCCCCGGGAGCTACATCAAGAATTCCCAACTCTGTGTGAAAACGGACCGCTCCCATTTGAGGCACGATGAGGAACTCCCCATCTGCGGAATAAAAGAACCGGTCACGCATGGAAGAGTTAGCCGCGTAGAGGTGGATCGCAAGACCGGCTTGCATTGCCGGGTCGCCGTTGCCCCCGAGCGTGACAATGCCATCGACAAAATCAGTCGGCTCTTCAGGGATCGGTAGCGGGTCCCAGCGGAGTTGATTGGGACTGGTGGGGACCTCGAGAAATGGTCCGCTGCGAATCAGACGCGGCGATATCTCTTCATACGGCCGATGCGTAACCGACGGCCGAATCCGATACGTCCATGTGCGGCGATTGATGGCCCGCGGCGCGGTGAAGGGCGTGCCGCTGAATTGCTCTGTATACAAGCCGAAGGGGTGCTTCTGGGGCGCATTCTGGCCAGCCGGCAAGGCTCCGGCAACGGCCTCCGTCGCAAACTCGTTCCCGAAGCCGGTCTGATATCGAATTTCATCGGACATAATCTTTACCTTTCACAAGCGGCCACTCATCGCTCGGCGTTCTGCCTCATGCATGGCATCGTAAATCTGATCGAAACTACTCACGGCGAAGAGCAGCTTGTGCAACTCATCAACCTTGACAGGAGTGCCCAGTACCTCATCGAGCGAGAAGTCGTGAATCGCGCAGTTCCCATCGATTACATTCCTGCATTCGCCATGTGAGCTGATGAGGCCGCTTCCGTAGACCTTGATTTCGCTCTTCTCGCGAATCAGCCCGAACTCGACGGTATACCAGAATAGGCGTCCCAGCTTCTCGAGGACTGCTTCATCTTCCTTGGCAGCGCAGACGCGCCCGTAGTGTTCCAGAAATCCCGCGAATACAGCGTGTGCATGCATGGGCACATGACCAAACACATCGTGAAAAATATCCGGCTCGGGCGTGTACTCGAGCGACTGCCTGTTGCGCAACCATGTCGTCGTTGGAAAACGCCTCGTCGCAAGCATCTCGAAGAATGCGGGCGCGGGAAGAAAACCGCTGACTGGCGTTGAGTTCCAACCCGTTCTCGGTTGCAGGCGTGCGCTGATTGCTTCCAGGTTTGGCAGCCGGTCTTTTTGCAACCCGATAATCTGAAAACCGTCCAGGTATTCCCGCGCAGCGTGCTTCTCCAGCTCCGGAAGGACGCGTCTTACGAGCTCAGACCACACGGCGTGTTGTTCATCCGTGTATTCGGAGTAGTTCTGCTGAATGATGTATGGTGCGGCAGCAGACAGTGTCTCGGTTCTCATCTCGTCCCTCCATGGATGCGGTTAGAGATTGCCGCGGGCCTGCTGTTCACGCTCAATCGCTTCAAACAGCGCCTTAAAATTGCCCTTTCCGAAACTCCGGCTTCCCTTGCGCTGAATGATTTCGAAGAACAAAGTCGGGCGATCTTCAACAGGGCGCGTGAAAATCTGGAGCATGTAACCCTCATCATCACGATCGACGAGGATTCCAAGCTCTTCGAGTTGTTCGATCGGTTCATCGATCGTCCCGACGCGCCCCTGCAATTCCGTGTAGTAGGTGTGCGGCACATGCAGGAATTCGATGCCTTGTTCGTGCAGTTTGGTAACTGTGTGCAGGATGTCATCCGTCGCAAGGGCGATATGCTGGACACCCGGTCCCGGATAGAAGTCCAGATACTCCTCGATCTGCGATTTCTTCTTGCCTTCGGCAGGTTCATTGATCGGGAACTTCACGTACCCGTTTCCATTCGCCATGACCTTTGACATGAGCGCCGAGTACTCAGTTGAAATGTCTGTGTCGTCAAAGTGCTGATAGAGTGAAAATCCCATCACATTTGCATAGAACTTCACCCATTCATCCATCTCATGCCAGCCTACATTTCCCACCATGTGATCGACATGCAGAAGTCCAACTGGGCGGGCCACAGGATCCTCTTTGACCGCGCGAAAGCCCGGAAGAAACGGACCGGAGTACTTGCCGCGCTCGACAAAGGTGTGAATCGTGTCCCCATAGGTGCGAATGCTCGACATCACGACCTGGCCATACTCGTCGGCGAGCACGTATGGCTGCGCAACACTCACCGCACCTCGAGCAGTCGTCTCGCGCCATGCGCGACGCGCGTCGTCGACCCATAATGCGATCACGCGCACCCCGTCTCCATGCCGACTTACATGCTCGGCAATCGCATTGCCGCCGCGAAGCGGAGTCGTCAATACCAAACGAATCTTGCCTTGCTGCACGACATAAGTGGCGCGATCGCGTTGCCCCGTCTCCGGGCCGGCATAGGCCACGAGCGACATTCCAAAAGCGGTTCGGTAAAAGTAGGCCGATTGCCGAGCATTTCCGACGTAGAACTCGATGTGATCTGTGCCCTTAAGCGGCAGGAAATCTCGTTCAGCAGAGGTTGAGTCCGACACAACGGGCGAAGCAAAATGGGCACGAGCAGAGTGGGTATGTGCACTCATGCGAGAACCTCCTGAGGCCGGGCATGCGAGGAAGACCAAGGGAAAAGAGTCCCGGCTAGGCGTTAAGATAGGCTTTCTGCGCCGGCCTTGAAAATGGGATTTCGAAGAAAAACCAGTATCGAAACTTAATGAAGTTAAGCATAATAAGGTGGCAACCTAAGGATTGTCGGCGCATGCCTCGCAAGACAGCACCGAACGTTATCGAACTGGATACGATTGCCTGGAAGATCCTGGAAGCGCTGCAGCGGAACGCCCGGCAGTCCTTCGCGGAACTTGGCAGAACAATTGGACTTTCAACTCCCGCCGTCGCCGAACGCGTTCATCGACTAGAGGAAGCCGGCGTTATTACGGGTTACCATGCCTCGCTGAATGCAGCGAAGCTCGGTGTTCCCATCCGCGTCCTGGTCAGGTTGACGATTCCCGGCGGTGAGTTGCAGATCAATCGCACTGTGACTGCAATCAAAGAGCTTTCGGAGATTAGCCGGTGTCACCGTATTACGGGCGCCGAATCCTTCGTAATCGAGGCCGACGTGGTGTCGATTCGGCATTTGGAGGCATTGATCGATCGGCTCTCAGCCCTCGGCGCGACCTCCACGTCGACCGTTCTTTCGTCCCCCGTCGAGCGTCGGGAGTTCCAATCGAAACAGATCGAGTCTTTTTCAAAATACGTTTGAATCTCTATGCGTCTCTTTATTGCAATCCCGCTGCCTGCTGGGGTCGCCAGAGAACTTTCAGAGGTTTCGAAGCGTCTCCGTTCTGACCAGGACGGCCTTCGCTGGGCTTCTCCGGAATCGTGGCATATTACTCTGCAATTTCTTGGGAATACGTCGCCGGAGCAATACGCCTGCCTCATCGCAAGGCTGCGAGAAGTGCGCTCTTCTCCTGTTGCAATCTCTCTTAAGGACCTCGGTATTTTTGATCGGGCTGGAGTTTTCTTCGCCGACGTCGCGGTTTCGTATGAGTTGCTTCGCCTTCAACAGAGTGTCACCGCAGCCACGTCGCATTGTGGCTTCACCGCGGAAGACCGTCCCTTTCATCCTCACGTGACGCTCGCGAGGGCCAAGGGTGACCGTCGCGGCCAGAGCATGCGAGCTTTGAAATCGAAGATTGGACTGCAACCGCACTTTGGGAGTTTCACTGCAGGGATGTTTCAGCTCTATGAGGCTTTCCTTGGCCCTTCAGGATCTCGTTATGAAGTCCGCGAACAGTTCACCCTAGGTAACCGGTAGAACTCATTCTTTCCATGCCGGAGATACCCGCCTGTGTTTCCCCTCGCGCGACAGGTCTCTTCCGTTATGATTTGCGGTGAATTCCGTTTGCATCGCCAGGAGCTGTCATGACGATATCTGCGCCTGCGTCGCTCGACTCCAAATCGCAGTTGCGCAAAACAATGGGCTTTTGGGATGTGCTGCTATTCAATATCGCCACCGTTCTGGGCCCACGCTGGATCGCCGCCGCGGGACACAATGGAACCTCTTCGATCAGCTTGTGGGTGCTTGCAGCTGTCTTCTTTTTTGTTCCCGGCGCTTTCGTCATTAACGAACTATCGTCGCGATTCCCTGAAGAGGGCGGCTTGTATGCCTGGTCGAAGGAAGCCTTTGGAGACTTCCACGGTTTTATCGCTGGCTGGACTTATTGGATTTACACTTTTTTCTATTTTCCAGGCCTGCTGCTCGCCAGTGCTTCGATGGCCGCATACATTCTTGGCGGACGCGGATCCGTCCTGGCGCAGGACAGGACATTTCAACTCACTGTCTCTTTGGGCATCCTTCTCGTGGCCGTGGTCCTGAATATCATCGGGCTCAACATCGGGAAGTGGCTGCAGAATGCAGGCGGCGTGGGAACTTATGTGCCGCTTCTGATTCTTGTCGGCGTGGCCGTTGCGGTTTGCTTGAAGCATGGTTCTGCCACACATTTCACCGTGCGGAACATGATGCCCACGTGGAATTGGGACACAGTAAATTTCTGGTCATCGATCGCCTTCGCGTTTACTGGACTGGAACTGGTCTCCTGCATGAGCGAGGAGGTGCGCGATCCGCGTCGAACCTTACCGCGGGCCGTGTTCGGCGCCGGTGCACTGATTGCTTTGATGTATATTGCCGGTACCTTTGCCATCCTTGCGCTTGTGCCCGCCGCAGACCTGGACCCTAAGAGTGGCGTCTTTCAGGCTATCGCCGTCGGCACCGTTGCGCTGAAGATTGGATTTCTGGGAATTCTGGCGGCCACATTGGTGACGGTGGGAAACGCCGGCGGGGTCGGCAGCACAGTGGCTGGCATTGCCCGTGTGCCCTTTGTAGTTGGGGTCGATCGCTACTTGCCTGCAGCGTTCGGCCGGATTCATCCCCGCTGGAAAACACCGTATATCTCAATTCTTGTGCAAGCGTTGATTTCCGCCGCAATCCTGCTTGGGAGTCAGATCAACGAGACGATTCAAGGCGCATATCAAATGCTGATTGATGCGGCCGTAATCCTCTACTTCATTCCATTTCTCTACATGTTCGCCGCCGCCATCAAATTGGCATACCGCAAGGATCGCGATGCGAACCCACAGGCCGTTCTTGTGCCCGGAGGCGTTGCCGGAGTCTGGGTCTGCGCTGGTTTGGGCTTTGCCGTAGTGATGGCGGGTATCCTGCTGTCCCTTGTGCCTCCGGGCGACGTCTTGAGCAAGCCAAGGTTTGAATTGAAGCTTGTAGGGGGTACGCTGGCGTCAATTCTGCTCGGCCTGGTCTTGTATTGGCGCGGTGCCCGTAGCAAGAAAACTATCCCTTAGCGAAAATGATATAGTCTGCGAGTTTCATCCGGTGGAGAGATGCCCAAGGGTCTAAAGCTTCAAAACGAGTTGCCGTCAAAGTTTGACTCGCAATCTGACCGTGCCAAGACAAACCGCATGGCGCTGATCGAGTTGATGACCGCCATGCGCACCGAAGAGGACTCCATCCGACTCGGAGGCGGCGGCAAGGCTGCGGCGGCTCAGCACGCCAAAAAGCGGCTAACTGTGCGCGAACGCCTGGGCCTGCTGCTCGACGCCGACGCAGAATTTCTAGAACTTGGCCTGTGGGCGGCGCACGGCATGTATGCCGATTACGGAGGGGCTCCGGGTGCAGGCGTAGTCACAGGTCTCGGAAGGGTCACCGGGCGGCTCTGCATGATCATCGCCAACGACGCAACGGTCAAAGCCGGCGCTTTCTTCCCGATGACAGCCAAGAAGGTGTTGCGCGCCCAGAACATTGCGCTGGAGAACCGCATTCCCACGCTCTACCTTGTCGACTCCGCTGGAGTGTTCCTTCCTTTGCAAGAGGACGTTTTCCCGGACACGGACGACTTCGGCCGAGTTTTCCGCAATAACGCAGTGATGAGTTCGCTTGGAATTCCACAGATTACTGCCATCATGGGGATATGCGTGGCTGGCGGCGCCTATCTCCCGGTCATGACAGACACTGTGCTAATGACCGAGGGGTCTGGCCTGTTTCTCGCCGGACCATCGCTGGTGCAGGCCGCAATCGGTCAGAAGACGGACCCTGAAGAGTTGGGCGGCGCCGCGATGCACTCGGAGATATCAGGCACCGTGGACTTTAAAGAGCCGGACGATCACCATTGCCTCGCACGACTGCGATCTCTCGTAGGAAAGATCGGCGAGAGACCAGGCGGAACTCCAAAACTGGAAGTCTTCAGCCGCCAAGAGTTCGATCCGGTTCGCGACTCGCCTAAATACTCTACGGACGATCTGTACTCCTTCCTGAATCCGGCACCTGGCGCAAGCAACGTCTATGACATGCGCGAGGTGATCGCCCGCATCGTCGATCGGAGCGAATTCGACGAATACAAGGCTGATTTCGGGCGAACGGTGCTTTGCGGGTATGCGCGAATTTGCGGACGGGCGGTCGGCATTGTCGCCAATCAAAAGACGAATCAGAACCAGACAGTATCGATGGGCCCCCAGGCCGGAGCTAAGCGCATCGAAGTTGGCGGGGTGATCTACACCGAGGGCGCACAAAAGGCCGCTCGATTCATCATGGATTGCAACCAAAACCTCGTACCACTCGTGTTCCTGCACGATGTAAATGGATTTATGGTAGGTAAAGATGCTGAATGGTCGGGGATCATTCGCGCCGGAGCCAAGATGGTTTCGGCGGTGAGCACAAGCGTCGTCCCAAAGATCACTGTGATCATCGGCGGAAGCTTTGGCGCTGGACACTACGCGATGTGCGGCAAAGCCTACGACCCGCGTTTCCTTTTTGCGTGGCCCACTGCGCGTTATGCGGTCATGAGCGGTGCCTCGGCAGCAAATACCCTCGCCGAAGTTCGTGCTAAACAGGTAGAACGAGGGGGCAAGGTGCTGTCTGAGGAAGAGCGAACCGCGCTTCACGAAGAGATCCGGGCCACATACGAAGCGCAAGCGGATCCTCGTTATGGCGCTGCGCGTCTATGGATTGACGCCATCATCGATCCTGCAAAGACCCGGGAGGTGTTGATAACCGCACTCGAGGCCTGCGCGCTGAATCCTGATGTTCCGCGATATAACCCCGGAGTTTTGCAGACGTGAGTTTACGAGCCTCGCGCACGATTGCGGATGAGGCGGCATCTTATTCACTAAGCGGATGGAGCAGCGCCGAGGAAAGGGCGCTAAGGAGATAGACATGAGCGTCGCGCTGGAACCGATTCAGAGTTTATATCCGTTCGTACTAACAGAAGATCAGGAACATCTCAGACGAGAAATCCGAGAATTTGCAGCGCGCGAAATTGCGCCCAACGTTTTGGCGTGGGACGAGGCAAGCGAATTTCCGCTTGACGTTGTTAAGAAACTTGGCGGAATGGGATTGCTGGGCGTGATTTTCCCGTCAGAGTACGGCGGCGCCGGACTGGGATACGTTGACTATGTTTTAGCTATTGAAGAACTCTCAGCGGTCGACGGATCGATCGGAATCATCGTCGCAGCTCATAACTCGCTGGGGACCAACCACATTTTCCTTGCAGGAAATGAAGCGCAGAAGAAGAAGTACATTCCGCGCCTGGCCAGCGGTGAATGGTTGGCGGCTTGGGGACTCACGGAACCTGGCGCTGGCTCAGATGCCAGTAACTCGCGCACAACCGCCGTCAAAAAAGGAGATCACTACGTCCTGAATGGGAGCAAAACGTTCATCACCAATGGACACTACGCTGATGCCATCGTGGTGATCGCGGCGACCGATAAGAGCAAAGGCACGCACGGGCTGTCTGCCTTCATTGTCGAGAAGGGGACCATGGGTTTCCGTCCGGGGAAAAAGGAGAACAAGCTCGGCCTTCGCGCCAGCGATACCAGCGAACTGATCTTTGAAGATTGCGAGATCCCTGCGGAAAATCTGCTTGGGGCCGAGGGAGAAGGGTTTATCGATGCCATGCGCGTGCTTGACGGTGGCAGAATATCTATCGCAGCATTGTCGCTCGGCATCGCACGCGGCGCTCTTGATTCCGCGTTGAAATACGTCAAGGAGCGAAGGCAGTTCGGCAAGGCAATCGCTGAGTTCCAGGGCATTCAATGGAAGTTGGCGGATATGGCAACAGAGCTGGATGCGGCGCGCCTGCTCACTCAACGCGCTGCGGTGTTGAAAGACGCAGGCCGGAAAGTGACGCGCGAATCATCGATGGCTAAGCTCTTCGCCAGTGAAGTAGCGGTGCGAATTTGTAACGACGCGGTGCAGCTCTTTGGCGGGTATGGTTTCATCAAGGATTATCCAGCGGAGAAGTATTATCGCGATGTGAAGCTCTGCACCATTGGCGAAGGCACGAGCGAAATCCAGCGTATGGTTATTGCCAGAGAAATTCTCAAGGTTTACCCATCGCGCGGATGACGGGTTCCACGTTGTGGTGAATGAAAATACGAATGGACCAAACGGTCAAAATAGTAGAGTGCCCACGCGATGCCTGGCAGGGATTGCCCACACCGATTGCGCCGGAGGTGAAAGCGGAATATTTGCGCCGGCTTATCGATGCCGGCTTTACCCATATCGACGCGGTGAGCTTTGTTTCGCCAGCGGCTGTTCCTCAAATGGCAGACTCAGAGCAAGTGCTTGCCAACCTCGCGCCTCCGGACACGGTGGAGATTATCGGGATTGTGGTGAATGAAAAAGGCGCGCAGCGGGCAATTCGAACCAATGCGGTCAAGACGCTGGGCTTCCCATATTCCATTTCCTCTCAGTTTTTGGAACGCAATCAACGTCAGACGCTGGAGCAGTCGCTGGACGAGTTGGAAGCGGTAAGTGCGCTGGCCGCTGACTCGGGTTTGAATGTTGTCGCGTATGTATCGATGGCCTTTGGCAATCCATACGGCGAGCCGTGGAGCATTGGAGAGGTGACCGATGCATGCGATCTGCTGGCTGACTCCGGTGTATCGCAAATCTCTCTTGCGGATACAGTCGGACTAGCGACGACTGAGCAGATTTTGGAGACACTGAGAGCTGTCCTCGCACGGCATTCGGAGATAGAGTTTGGCGCGCATCTTCATGCGACGCGCAAGGACGCTGCATCCCGCATTCGAGCCGCATACGAAGCCGGATGCAGGCGCTTTGATTCGGCGATTGGCGGGATGGGCGGATGCCCGTTCGCGCAGGACGTGATGGTCGGGAACATACCGACAGAAATCTTGATTTCGGTGCTGAAGGAGTGTGGCGCTGACGTGCCGCATCTTGCACCCCTGGACGATTTGATACAAGCCAGCTCAACGATTTCTCTTCGTTTTGGGTCACCTGTGCAGTAGAAGCATTGCTACTTCCAGCTTTGATTGTGCGGCCGGGTTCAGGAGGAAAGATTGCAACACTACTCGACAATTGCGGTTACTGACGCTCCTCCTATTCGGACCATCATTCTTGAACGACCTGAGCGCCGTAACGCCATGACGGCCCAGATGCAAATGGAACTGATCACTGCGATTGAGGATGCTGCCACCAGCGGCTGTCGCGTTCTTGTTCTGACCGGCGCCGGTGATGCGTTCTGTTCCGGCCTGGACCTTTCAGAGTTGCAGGGAATGCGCGACAAGACGGCCGCGGAGCATCGCCTGGAAGCAGAACGGGTCGCCAGGCTCTTCTTGTCTCTGTACGAGTTTCCTGTGCCTACCATTGCAGCGGTTCATGGCGCGGCGATTGCTGGCGGTGCGGGTCTCGCCACTATTTGCGATTTCACTATCGCAACTACCGAAGCCAAGTTTGGCTTTACTGAGACGCGCATTGGTTTTGTCCCGGCCCTGGTGTCTGCATTTCTCTCCTTGCAGATTGGAGATAAGCACAGCCGTGATCTGCTGCTGACGGGCCGAATCATCGATGCGCATGAGGCCTTCAGACTGGGGCTCGTAACTGAGGTGGTGGCGCGAGAAGAACTCGCAAAGCGGGTAGAGACTCTCTCGGTCTCTCTGATCGCAAACAGCCCTGAGTCGCTTGTGGCAACAAAGCAACTGATCGCTGCGCAAAATCGCCCATGGCTCGACGCGGCCATAGTGCTTGCGATGGAAGCGAACGCACAAGCTCGCGAGACTGACGATTTTCGCGAAGGAGTTTCGGCGTTCCTCGAGAAGCGAAAACCCGTTTGGAGCAAATGATTGCTGCGTCGAACGGGCGGCCTCTTAAAACTTCAAGGATGCCTCTGTGCGCTGCTCCAATTGCTCGCGCGTGACCTCCGGGGCGAGTTCGATCACCTCGAATCCTGAATCCGCGACATCGAGCACGCAGAGATCGGTGATCACCCGATGAACCACACCCGCCCCGGTCAGCGGTAAGGTGCATCTTCGCATCAGCTTTGGGCCTCCATCGGGCGTCGTATGCTCCATGACGACGATCACGCGACGAACACCTGAAACGAGGTCCATGGCCCCGCCCATTCCTTTGACCCTTTTGCCTGGGATCATCCAGTTGGCCAGGTCCCCGTGCTCAGAGACCTGCATCGCGCCCAGGATCGCGAGGTCGATGTGTCCTCCACGAATCATGGCAAACGAATCGGCACTCGAAAACGTTGACGCACCTGGAATGAATGTCACGGTCTCTTTCCCGGCGTTTATGAGATCCGGGTCAATCTCCGATTTGCGAGGGTACGGGCCCATTCCGAGCAGCCCGTTTTCCGATTGCAGAGTCACCGTGATATCGGTGGGAATGTAGTTCGCAACAAGCGTTGGAATGCCGATGCCCAGATTCACATAGAATCCGTCCTGCAACTCTTTGGCTGCGCGAGCGGCCATTTGCTGTCGAGTCCATGCCATTGATTAGTCCTCTCGCGTAGTCTCTTTCTCGATCCGCTTGTCAGGATGAGGATTGTGCACGATGCGGTGGACGAAGATCCCTGGCGTGTGAATCTCATCCGGATCAAGCTCGCCGGGTTGCACAATAATCTCGGCTTCGGCCACGGTGATTTTCCCTGAGGTGGCCGCATTCGGATTGAAATTACGAGCCGTCCGGCGATAGATCAGGTTGCCGTTAAGATCAGCCTTCCATGCCTTCACAAGCGCCAAGTCGGCACGAATACCGCGTTCCAGAATATATGTGACTCCGTCGAATTCCTTATGTTCTTTGCCTTGCGCAACCAGCGTACCGATACCGGTCCGCGTGTAAAAGCCGGGAATGCCTGCGCCCCCGGCCCGCAGGCGTTCGGCCAAAGTGCCTTGGGGGCAGAATTCCACTTCAATCTCTCCGGCGAGATATTGTCTCTCAAACTCGACATTCTCTCCCACATAACTCGAAATCATCTTTTTGATTTGGCGAGTTAAAAGCAAAAATCCTAGTCCGCCTCCATCGACGCCCGCGTTGTTACTGACGATGGTCAGGTTGCGCACACCGGTATCGCGCAACGCAAGGATAAGAGCGCCTGGAACGCCGCAAAGGCCAAAGCCGCCAACCGCCAACAGCATTCCGTCCTGCACAATGCCATCCATTGCGGCGTTGGCATTCGGCCAAAGTTTTTTCATCAGAGTGATGTCCAATGCGACGGCCACTGACATGGAACCGCGCGCGTTCTTCCGTCGTCAGTGATACACCAACACACGCTGCCGCTGCCAGCGCAATCGTGAGCAAGCTATGCGCCTCTCTCCGGCTTCCAACCAGATAACGCTGAAGTTGCGGCAACTTGCATCGCGTTTCACGATCACGACACATGCGAGATTCGGGGCCAGTTCCTAATCGTGCTACCCGAGCCCGGGACAACATAGGCCTTCGACTCTGCATCCCATAGAAGGGTCTGGCGTTAAACATAATCAATGCTGAGCAGTTTTGACCATAAATCGAATTTCCTAACGACTAGGATAAAAGTTGTCCTTCTACCCTCTTGCCAGAGTGGGTGCGAAGCTACGAAAGACTGAACGATGCAAACATGCTCAAGGCTTCTTACCCGCCTAAGAAAGAGTGTCAGACTCCAATATTTGCGGATTCTGGCCATCATCTTCATCCTGTCATTCAGCGTGGGTAGTTCGCATGCTTACTCAGTGCTGACGCACGAAGAAATTGTCGATCTGCTCTGGATCGACCAAATTCGGCCTCTGCTGCTGGTGAGATATCCCGGCCTCACAGACGATCAGATCCGGGAAGCGCACTCTTACGCGTACGGCGGCGCCGTAATCCAGGACCTCGGTTATTACCCATTCGGCAACCAGGAATTCAGCGATCTGGTGCACTACGTTCGCAGCGGAGATTTCGTTATCGAACTTCTGCGCGAAAGTCAGAATGCCAACGAATTCGCCTTTGCCCTGGGAGCCCTATCGCACTACGCGTCTGACATTTCCGGACACCCATATGTTAATCAAGCGGTCGCCATATCGTATCCAAAGCTAGGCGCGAAGTTCGGAAGATCAGTGCTCTATGCGCAGGACAAGACCGCACATATCAGGACGGAGTTCGGCTTCGACATGGCACAGGTCGCGAAGGCGCGGTACGCTCCGGAGCAGTATCACGACTTCATCGGTTTCAACGTATCGAAGGAACTGCTGGACCGGGTTTTTCCCGTCGTCTATGGATTGGAGTTGAAAGACGTCCTGTCACACGAGGACCTGGCCATTGGGTCTTTCCGCTATTCCGTCAGCAGCACGATTCCCCACATGACTCAAGTCGCGCTCCGAACTCACAAGAAGGAGATCATGAGCGAGACGCCCAACTTTCAAAAGAAGCAATTTCTTTATCATCTTTCGCGTTCCGACTACGAGAAAGAGTGGGGCACGAACTATCAAAAGCCGGGAATCGGCGTTCGCTTTCTCGCGGTATTGCTTCGCATCCTTCCCAAGGTGGGTCCGCTCAAGGCTCTCGATTTCAAGATTCCCACGGCACAGACAGAGACTATGTATTTTCAGAGCATCAATCTGACGGTCGATCAATACAAGACGTTTCTCCAGGCCACGAGAGCAAAGACGATCAAGCTTCCGGACTATGACCTCGACAGCGGCAAACCAACGGCACTAGCTGAGTATTCACTCGCTGATGACACTTATGCCAAGCTGCTCTCGCAGTTGGCTGACCATAAGTTCGATCAGACAACGGTTGCGTTACAGAGGAATATTCTGACGTTCTACTCCGGTTCCTCGGCCCCTCTCGAGGCCAAGAAAGACCCAGGGAAGTGGGAAAACGTTCAGAAGAACCTTTCTGAATTAAAGGCGTTCACTCCCGGCCCAATGCCACCTCAAAGTCCTCAGGCGCAACAGACAGCTCAACCTGGTTCTGGCACTCGACACTAGCTCCCTAAAGCGGGAGCCGTCAGTCTGCGAAAATAAGGGTAATGCTGTCTCTGCAAAATGCCGGAAAGCGGTTTGGTCCCCGCGTCCTGTTTCTTGAAGCCAACTGGCTGATCCGAAGCAAGGAAAAGACCGCGCTGGTGGGCGCCAATGGTACCGGCAAATCCACGTTGATGAAGGTGCTGGCGGGGCTCGAGTCATTGGACTACGGGACCGTTCAGCAAACACGCGGCATGAGCATTGGGTATCTGCCACAAGAGGGTCTCCAACTTTCGGGGCGCACGATCTTCGAGGAATGCCTCACAGTCTTCGATGAATTGCACGCGATGGAAGAGGAAATCGTTCATCTGGGCGGCCAGCTATCGGTGCTGGAACATGCCGGTACCGAGTACGAGGCCGCAGCCGAGCGCTACTCGATGCTCCAGGAACGCTTTCACGCTCTTGACGGATACGCACTTGATGCGCAGGTGGGCACGGTGCTTACCGGTCTTGGCTTCGGCAAAGAGGATTGGACACGCCGGACTGAGGAATTCAGCGGCGGTTGGCAGATGCGGATCGCACTCGCCAAGCTGCTGCTGGCAAAGCCAAACCTGCTGTTGCTGGACGAGCCGACCAATCATCTTGACCTCGAAACCCGCAACTGGCTCGAGGATTATCTCCATACGTATCCTTTCGGCTACATCCTGATCTCTCATGACCGCTACTTCCTCGACGTGACCATCGATCGCACGGTTGAGATCTGGAACAAGCGGCTCAACATCTACCAGGGCAACTACACGAAGTACCTGAGCCAGAAGGACGAGCGTCGAATCCAACTGGAGTCCGCTTATCGCAATCAGCGTATCCAAATCGAGCACCTTGAATCGTTCATCAACCGCTTCCGCGCCCAGGCGACGAAGGCCAAGCAGGTGCAATCGCGAATCAAGGAACTGGAAAAGATCGAACGCATTGAGATACCTGAAGAAGAGCCTGTCATTCACTTCAAGTTTCCTCAGCCTGCGCCGTCGGGCCGCATGGTCGTTGAGGCAGACGGGCTGGCGAAGAGCTACGGGCCGAAGCAGGTGTTTGCCAACGCACGATTCTCGATCGAACGCGGCGACCGCGTCGCTCTTGTGGGCGTCAATGGCGCAGGCAAATCCACGCTCATTAAGTTGCTTACGGGCGCCGAAGCTCCCTCTGCGGGAACGGTTCGCCTGGGTCACAATGTGGTGAGCGAGTATTTTGCGCAGGACCAGTACAAAGTACTCAACGGTGACTCCCGGATGCTCGATGACATAAGCCTGGCTGCGCTCAAGGTGCCGGAATCCACACTTCGCTCATTGCTTGGGTGCTTCCTCTTCAGCGGGGACGATGTGTTCAAACCGCTGGGCGTGTTGTCTGGCGGTGAGCGCAATCGCTATGCGCTGGCTCGCATTCTCGTTTCTCCCTCTAACTTTCTACTGCTCGACGAGCCTACTAACCATCTCGACATGCGCGCGAAGGATGTATTGCTCGATGCGCTAGATGCTTTCAGCGGCACGGTTGTTTTTGTTTCGCACGATCGCTATTTCATCGACAGGCTCGCCACGCGCGTTCTGGAAGTTGAAGGCGGCACGATCACGACCTACGAGGGCAACTACGAGGACTACCTGCGGCGCAAGGAGCTTCTGGCCGGCGGGGCGGATGTTCCGGGAAGTGCCGCACAGAATTCGAAGGCAGAGTCGGTGACTCTACTGCCTGCTCTTGCGGCCACCAATGGGAAAGCGGAGGCGGAAGCTGAGAAGGAACGGCCGAAGCGCCTGAACCCCATCAAGCAGAAACAGATGGAAGACCGGTGCGTTTTTCTCGAGGAGGAGATTCCTCGGATCGAGGCGGCAATCGCGCATACAGAGGAGCAGCTTGGGGTCTACATCTCGGCCGGTGAAACGCAGCGTCTCTCGACGCTGGCGGAAGAATTGCGCAGTCAACTCACCGCGCTGACCGCGGAGTGGGAAGAGTTGATGCTGCAACTTGAAGGGGCCTGATCGCCCGTGTGATCATGCGGTCGGGTGTTTCACAAAACCGCGTAATAATCGGCAAATTTCCACAGGAAATCTTTATTTTTTTACCCCGGGGGTGGTCCTTTCCAATCGCTCCCGGGTGGGCGTGGTTTTCCGGCTGGAGATTCCATAGATTTATCGTGCGCCATTCGGGGCTAATGATCTGCAAAGTCGAAGGATTTATTTTTAGGCCTGCGGCGCGAAGTGCACCTGCCGGCGAATGGTTATGCGTTACGCCCGGTTAAGCGGCCCTTGCTGAGCCTGAGAACTGCGGCGAGACCTGGGCCATCCGCACAATTTTTCATCGGCTATTGCGTGGAGTGGGGAGGTACGACTGTCCAGCCTCCGTTAGTGTCTTTGACCAGGGTGGCGGTAGCTGACTGGATGGCTGTGTCAGCAGCGATTTTGGGAAAGGCCCTCATCGATTTGGGGGCGGTGGCCCAGCCTGGGATGCCTTCAACCTCGTAACGGTAATTGACGGTGTATTGGGTGGGATTGGAGGGATCGTTGGGGGTGGCCTTTTCGATCGCCGTGACGTTGAAATGGCCGAAGCAGAAGTTGCCGTAACCGGATTGGTTGGGGTCGGGAGTCCAGGCGGAGTGTCCAATGTCGGAGAGCTCGTATTTATTGACCTGTTTGGAACCGGCGAGAAAGCGCTTCTTTTCGTCGGACTCGCGAATGAGAATGCCGGCATCGGTGAGGGCTTCGTAGTCGCGAATCTTCTCGTCTTTGGAGGGATCGGCCTCAGCAGGCAGCTTGATTGGCTCGGGCCAGACGCATTCGTGGCGGCCGGCGAAGGACTTGTTGATCGCGGATTTGAACCCCGCCTGATCGAATGGTTTCTTGCAACCGGCTGCCCATGCGATGAGCCCGGTCAATACGAGCGCCAGGGCGATTCTTTCCCGCATCTCAATTCACCTCAAAGATTGAGATGCGGAAATGGGGCTGAAACGAATGAGTCCCCGAGGAGGATTCAAAAGGGGACAGATCCACCCCGTCAGTCGGTGCGCGGGCATGGACGCGTTGTGGCCGGTCAAGGCGATTCACTTGCGCGCTTTCCCAGGTCTCAAGATCGAGACCTGGGGCACCCAATTTCGTGCAACTATTCACCTGAGATCTGGGCCAAAGCCATGCGCAGAGCAGAATCTCAATGGAAACCCGCTACGGTTGCGGAGCCAGTTGCTTCTCCGACTCCACGACCAGCTTGTGGAAGGCCTCCACCGCTGGGACCGAAGGCGATGCGAGCGCCTCCTTTCCTGAATACCGCCAGACCGCCGGGGTATCGAGTGGAGACGAGTTCGGATCCATGTTTCCGCGATAGACGACGAAGACATCCTGCGAAGAGCCAGCTTCGATCTGCGGTCGGGGAGCGGCAGGCTGGGTTCCGGCGTCGGAAGGGTCGTTGAGACCCGGGTCGCCCCAACGACCACCCGAGCGAGTAGTAGTTTGGGTCGGTGAGGTGGTCGAGCCCACGCTCACGGGAGGAATTCCATTGATCGGAGTACCGCCTATCGTGCCTTGTGCTACTTTACCGTTGCCCTTGCGCACCATGATGACGAGGTCTGCTGTAAATCCCTCTTGAACAAGCCTAAAGCGCCCCCACCGATTCAGGGCTTCCTCCACAGCCTGGCGAGCGACGCGATTGGCGTTTGGGTCTGCTGCGTCCACACCGGCGGCTGGATCGACGATCAAGAGGACAGTCTCGGCATGGAGGACATCCGCTGGGAGAAGCGCCTTTTTCTTGTCTTTGGCGGAAGCAAGAGCACAGAAAAGGAAGATCGCAGCGAGCGCGGGGAGTTTGCGGAAAGGCATAGTGGTCCTCCGGCTTCGCGCCAAGTTTACGCTTCGCTACACAGGCTGACGAGACCCTTCCTCGGAACTGAGAAATGCGCCTGAGGTTCGCGCTCTCCCAGGTCTCAAGATCGAGATCGGGGAGTAAACGCGGGGCACAAATTACCCATTTTTAGTGCATTCGCTTGGCCGCAAAACTTGACATCAGTTTCTGATTCGCGTTGGTTTCCCCGTAATTTCCCTCTGTTTCACAATTGAGACTAATTGCCTGCAAACTTTTTTGCATTTGTGGTTACCACCCGTTAGGGGGGTGGCTATTTCATCTTTTGGAGCAGGTGAAATAGATGGTTTGAGCCAAAGGCATCCAGAGATGTGGAATGGTCTGCGATGTTCCCGCAACACCGTCATAATCCATAGTGCGCCAACCGGGGTTAATTATCTGCAAATCGGAAATGGAATTATTTTTCAGTCAAAACAGGCAAGCGGGTCAAACGGCCGCATGGAAATTGTGTACTACTTTGCGCAAAGGCGGTGATACGCGAATTACATCTCAAAGGTCCGTGCTATCCCATCCTTTCGCCGGAAAGGATCCTGCAAGGGCAAGACGAGAGGGAGCGCGGCATCATTCATTCCGAAGGCGTGCCGGGGTATTGAAGAACCAGTAACTGACGTGGGCGGCAATTGGTCCGCAAACATCTGCGTCAGTGCTCCATTGGCGGAGCAGGCGATCCATCGGACCATTTGCCGACCCAGACCATGAAGATTGTTGCTCGCTCTTCAGGGTCATTCGCGGCCATAAGCGGCGAACCTGGCAGATCGGCTCCCCAGCCTTTCGCCGCGTCGCCCGAGACAAAAAACATCAGATGCGGGTGCCAGTTCAGGCCCTGGTCGTTTAAGTACTGCTGCTTCGACATCATGTAGCACATCGCTCCCGGCTCCAGCGGGGGCAGTTCCTTCTTATCAAGTGCCGCATCGGTCGCCGCTACGATCTCCGTTTTCGATTTGCCTGACAGCGCCAGCTTGGTCTTCATGAGGAAGATGGGTGCAAAGGTTCTTGCGGCTGCCTGATTAAAGCAAATGGGGGCGCGAACTTTGGGATTCCAGAAGTCCGGAGTGTCGGTGGAGGCGCCCCATGATCGCTCCACCAAACAGAGAAAGCCATTCGTGCCTTTTACTTCGGTCGTGAATCCCCTGCGCCCCAGCACCATCACTTCGGCTCCGTCTGAAATGGATGCCGGAGCAGCACTGCGAGCCAACGCGATTTCAGTATTCTGGTCGGCGATCAAATACTCATCCACGGGAGCCATGGCCGGATACGCGGCCTTCTCTGTCTGCGCCTGTGCTGGGCGGGTTGCGCCCAGCAGGGCAAGCTGAACAAAAAAGACTAAAGCTATGAGCTTGAAATGATCCTTCCGCATGGAAATCTCCAATAGTCACATGCTTTGCGTGAGACGTGGAAGCACCGGGCCCGAAACCGCTTGTCTATATTCGATCAGACGCAAAGGGGCGTCCGTCGTCAACGCGCGAATGACCGATACCTTTGTCCTTACCGGTTGGCCCCGCGATGCCTACGTGAGTCGCTCGGAGGAGGCACCTCCAAAAATCCATCGAATGAATCAACTTCCAGTATCAATTGCATCGTGCGAATCCTCACTTGCCTAGGCTACCCGCCGTTTGTCTCAGTAGTGGGATTAACGCTGGGCGACGGTAAACTTCGATAGCGGAATCGAAAGGTCCTTCTCCACGTCGGGTCCGACGGCCGGAGAATAAGCCAAGGCGGCTCGAATCTGATCGTCTCCCCAAGCGGATACCCCCAACGATCAAACGAATGAGTTAACATCCAATCCGACTCGTTTGGTGCGAGTCTCAACTTGGCTTGTCATTCAAAGCAAAGGCTGTTTCTGCCGAACAACAACTGCAGATCTTTCGACTCCGCTTCGCTGTGCTCAAGATGACAGGCTGAGGGGTTCGCAGATCTTTGGACTAGCTGAGTTCGCTCCGGATGACAAACTGGGACGCTTCCTATTCATCTCCTCATCTCAGCCGGCATTTAAGACAGCTGATCCGGAACTTATCCGCTGGTGTCGAGTCGGTTCAAACGGATGGACGGCCTTGGACGGGCATGACTTCGCGTCGTGCATAATCAAAGGACGATGGCCCTCTTGTGGAACCCGGAAAGCTGGTCGCAGAGGCTGGCTGAACTCGAAGCACGCTCTGGAGATTTGAAGGAAGCGCCCTTACGCCGCGACGTGCGCTCGCTCGGCATTCTGCTGGGCGAAGTGCTGCGGGAGCAGGCGGGCGAAGACCTCTTCGCGCATGTTGAAGCGTTGCGGCAGGGCACCATTCGTCGCCGCGATGCGGAGGCCCGCGGCAACGAGGAAGAAGCGGCCCGGCAAGCCGCTACGGCACTTGAACTCGTTCACTCGCTGCCTGTGGATCGAGCCATTCTGCTTACGCGCGCTTTTGCGTTCTACTTCGAGCTCATCAACCTGGCCGAAACCAATCACCGCAAGCGTCGGCGCATCGCTCTGCAACTGAGCGGAGAGACCGGCCGCCAGCGGGGCTCGCTTGCCGGAACACTCTGCGAGATGCGCCGGGTGGGCATCGGCGCCGACGAGGCGATGGACTGGCTGCGACGCATCCTTATTGTGCCGGTCTTTACGGCGCACCCAACCGAGGTGGCGCGGCGTTCGGTGATGTTCAAGCGGCGTCGCATCGGGGAGTTCCTTGCCACACTCGATCGCATTCCGATGCCGGAGCAGGACCTTGCCCGGCTGGAAGAATCGATCCGCGCAGAGATCACGAGCCTGTGGCAGACGGACGAGGTGCGCTCGCGCCGTCCCACGGTTTACGACGAAGTCAAGATGGGGCTCGATTACTACGACGTGTCGATCTTTGCGACGCTCCCGGGGCTCTATCGAGAGATTTCTGAGGCCTTGCGTGCGTCGTACGGCCTGGAGATCGAAGCGCACATGCTGCCGCAGGTGCTGCGGTTCGGCTCATGGATCGGCGGCGACCGCGATGGCAATCCTTTTGTCACCCCCGGGGTGACGCGCGATGCAATTCAACTGGCGCGGGGCCACTTGCTGCTTTACTACCAGGGACAGCTTGACGGCATTATCGACCTGCTGACAACGAGCGCTCAACAACGCTCTGTGAGCGACGAGCTACGGGAGCGACTCAAAGCTTACGTTGCGCTGGTGCATACGCCCGAGGCCCAGGTTTTTGGCGCGCAGTACGAGTTCGAATACTACCGCCGCTTCGTAATTTGCGTGAAAGCTCGCGTGCAACGGACCCTGGAGCAGACGGGCCGTCCCTCCGCAGGTTCCATATCTGCACTCCCGGTTACCCACTACACGCTAAGCCAGGGTCAGGACACGTTGGCGCAGGTGTTGCCTCCGTATTGCTCTGTCGATGAGCTTCTCGATGACCTGGAATCGCTGCGCGCATCGCTGGCTGCAAATGCAGGTCTCCGCATCGCGCGCACGCTGATCGATCCGCTCATTCTGCAGGTTCGTACCTTTGGCCTGCATCTGCACACACTCGATATCCGCCAACATGCCCGCGTACATGCGGCGGCGTTGCAGGAGGCCATCTCTGACACGATTGCGCCAATCCTGCCTGGCGAAATGTCTGCCGAAACAGCCTCGGTGCTGGAGACTTTCAGGGTTGTGGCGGAGATCAAGCACGGATGCTCGCCCGAGGCTATTCGGCATTACGTAATCAGCGGAGCCTCTTCGGTTGAGGATGTGCTCGCCGTTATTCGCCTGGCGCGGCTGGGAGGCGTAACCGTTGAGGGTTCGCAGCATGGACATGGTGATCCGGGCCTCATGCCCGTTCCGCTCTTTGAGTCGATCGATGACCTGCGGCGGGCTCCCGACATCTGCCGTGAGTTGTGGAGCCGTCCTGATTATCGGAAGCTTCTAGCTTCTTGGGACAACTGGCAGGAGGTGATGCTGGGCTACTCCGACTCAAACAAAGACGGCGGCATGCTCACGAGCACCTGGGAGATTTTCCGCGCACATCGCGACCTGCACGTTGTTGCACGAGAAGCCGGGGTCAAGCTCCGGCTCTTCCACGGCCGCGGCGGGACTGTGGGACGTGGCGGCGGCCCGACTCACCGCGCTATTTTTGCCCAGCCCATGGACGCCTTCGAAGGGCAGCTCAGGATCACAGAGCAGGGCGAAGTGCTCAACTTCAAGTACGCTGACGAAGTGCTGGCGGAGCGCAACCTTGAACTGATGATTGCGGCTTCGCTCGATGCCCTTGCCCGACCTAACGCGCGCGACCCGGAGGGCCACTTCACCGGGGTGCTGTTGCCTGAGTGGGAATCTGCGCTCGATGAGCTTTCGACGATTTCATTTGCGTTTTATCGGAAGCACATTCTCGATGATCCGGAAGTTGTTACGTACTTCGAGCAATCCACTCCGGTGGGCGAACTGGAGCATGCCAAGATCGGCTCTCGGCCGGCGCGGCGCAATGCGTCGCCTCGTCTGGCCGACCTGCGGGCGATCCCGTGGGTTTTCGGTTGGACACAGTCACGGCTTCTGGTTCCGGCGTGGTTTGGCGTGGGGTTTGCGATCGAGCAATTCACTGAGGGGACCGGCAAAGGCGCGAACCTCGCGCGACTCCAGAAGATGGCGCAGGAGTTCCCGCTGTTTATCGATCTGCTGCGCAACGTGGAGATGGCACTGGGAAAAGTGGACCTGGCTACGGCGCGTCTCTATTCCTCGCTGGTCTCTGATACAAAACTTCGCGAACGCATCTACGACATGTTCGAGGCAGAGTTTCATCGCACCGTGCGCGCGGTACTGGCTATCACGAAGCAGAAAGAGTTGCTGGAGAGTAACCAGGTTCTGGCGCACTCGATCAAGCTGCGCAATCCATATGTCGACCCGATGCACCTGATCCAAGTGGACATGCTGCGACGCAAGCGCGCGGGAGAGGATACGCCGGCAGTTAACCGGGCTCTGGCTGCGACGATCAGCGGCATTTCTGCAGGGCTGCGAAACACCGGTTGAATTGACAGCGTTCGCGCTTTATCCCGCCAAATCGAAGGTCGAAGAACGCAAGAGCTTACTACAGTAACGCTTACACCACGAAAGTGTAACTTGCGATGGTTACTGCCGATGCTAGACTGCCGGTCTGGAGGAATGATGAATCAGGATATCTATCGCGCAGCGTACGAAGAGGCAAAGGCTGAACTTAGAGACGTTTTCGAGCAGTTTGAGCAGCTCAGCCGGCGGAAGGACCAAATCGAAGGTGTCGTTGAGGTTCTGAAGCCGCTGGTAGCTCTTCAGGCACATGCCGGCAAACGCCTAGTCTGCTTTCACCTTGTCAGGTCAGCGTGTCGCAGAGGTTCGAAGCGAACCTCGGCTGTCGAGTGGCGTGTTCGCGTGCGCCACGGCAATGAACCGAAAACACACAATTCAAGGCATGCGCCAAGGTCAAACACGCATCAAACACAAGCTAGATGGTTTTGGTGAGAAAGATGAAACTGAGAAATTTGATCCCCGCCAGATTCCGTTCCTCGCGCGTTAAGCACGTGAGTGGACAGTCCTTTGCGGATGTCGTGCGGTTGTTAGACCAACAAAGTCACATCTCTGTGGACGGCTATATCAAAAAGGCAGAGACAAAGGACTTCGTTCTGTTCAGCGAAACTCCGCAGGCTGACCACTGGACACAGATCTCGGTACGCCGGATCAGTGAACTCGAACACTTCGGTCAAGAAGTGGCAAGAGAAGGTCTCTGCGACAGGGTGCGGCTGACGTTCTAGTCTTGCGATTGTGGTCGGGCAAGTTGCCTGCGTCGCCGGCGAACTCACTGATGGCTGTAAACGGATCTTTTAAGAATTGATTGGCGGAACCACGGGCTCCGGTATCCGTATCAGGCTCACAGAAATGTAGCCGCACGATTGTTTCGTAGCGGAGGAAACAAGAGAGGGCAGGGATTAACTCCCAGCCCTCTCTTGTGTCTGCTAGATTCTGCCGAAATCCTGGGCTCTACAGCGGCTGAACGTCCGCAGCCTGCCAGCCCTTTGGCCCCTTCACCACGTTGAACTGCACGGCTTGACCTTCCTGCAAGCTCTTGAAACCGCTCGAGTTGATTGCAGAGTAGTGCACGAAGACGTCTTCACCGTTCTGACGCGAGATAAAGCCGAAGCCCTTCGCATCATTGAACCACTTCACAGTACCTTGTTCCATTTTGATCGAATTTCCTGGATTGAATTGCGCTGGATGAATCGGAGCGACCACTGGCAGAATCTTGCTTGGTTGGGGCGAGTTGCTGCTCACGCCCGGTTCGACTCTAACGCTGCCGACAGTGTAGCATCCCGACCGAAAAAGAGTGGGAAAAATCTTTGCCAACGTCACTTTCTGTGAATTCTTGGCTGGTAAATCTATTTTGAAATGAGATGGTTACAGAAACTCTCCCCGCTGTGGTACGTTGGAAGGTCGAATGCCCATTGATCCAGTTCCCGGCTTGCTCGCCCGCGCCATGGAGACGCTGGAATCGGAGTTTGATTACCTTCCCAGGATTGGGGCACGGCCGGACGAGGATAGCAACGCCGAGGCGATTGCCGAGGTTCTTGAGACGACCGCACAGCGATTGGGCGATAACTACCCTTACTTTCACCCTTTGTATGCCGGGCAGATGCTCAAGCCGCCCCATCCTGTGGCGCGAGCTGCTTATGCGCTGGCTATGCGCATCAATCCAAACAATCATGCCCGCGATGGCGGCCGCGCCAGTTCGGAGATGGAGATTGAAGCCGTAGCCGAGATCGCCGCGATGTTTGGATTTACGGAATTTCTGGGCCACCTGACCTCGAGCGGCACTCTCGCCAATCTTGAGGCGCTCTGGATAGCGGGACAGGTTGCCGGTGAAGGCAAACGAATTGTGGGTTCCGAACAGGCGCATTACACCCACCAAAGGATCTCTGGGGTCTTAAGACTCAACTACTCCGCTATACCCACCGACAATTGTGGACGCATGAGCCTTGAGTCTCTCGAGGATGAGGTTCGCAAAGGCGACGTTGGAACGGTGGTGGCCACGTTGGGAACCACCGCGCTTGGCGCCGTCGACCCTCTTGACCAGATTTTGAAGCTTCGCGACCGTTACGGTTTCCGGGTACATGTCGACTCAGCTTATGGCGGCTATTTCTGCTTAATCCCAGAGTCGCTTAACGATCCTGCGAGGCGGGCATACGCCGCGATTGGTCATGCGGATTCCATTGTTATCGACCCGCACAAGCATGGACTTCAGCCCTATGGGTGCGGTTGCGTTCTCTTTCGCGACCCTTCGGTGGGGCGCTTCTACAAGCACGATTCTCCCTATACTTACTTCACTTCAAAGCAGTTACACCTTGGCGAGATCAGCCTGGAGTGCTCCAGGGCGGGAGCAGCGGCGGTTGCACTTTGGGCAACGCAACGCCTTTTGCCACTTGTCCCAGGCGGGGAGTTTGCGCGCGGACTGGCGCAAGGACGGGCCGCCGCGCTGGATCTGGACAGCCGAATTCGACGGGATATTCGGTTTCAACCGCTTGCGGGGGGTGCGCCGGAACTCGACATTGTGGTGTGGAAGGTGAATTCGGACGATCGAGAAAGAGCTTCGGCGCTGGCACAATCGATTTTTAGCAACTGCGCCGCTCGAAATCTGCATCTTGCCCTAGTACAATTGCCGGAACCTTGGTTTCGGTCGCCAGACGGCGCTGCGGCCGGGGCCCCCTGGGAAGCCGTTAAGTGTTTGCGTTCGGTGTTGATGAAGCCGGAGCATGAGGCCTGGCTGGATAGGATTTGGGAAATTATTGCGGCTTCCAACGTCAGTGAAAAAGAAGGATAGAGATGGCCCAGCGTTGCCCTACCGAACTTGAGAAAGAAAACGTTCTCATTCAATCGGGTGATTGCTCCCTTATCGTTGCCCCACATCTCGGCGGAAAGATCTCTTCAATCAAAATCAAGGAGACGCGAGCTGCTTCAGGCTCCGTTGAGCCCCCTTGCACCTCGCACTCAGACAATGCCTTTCGATGCGAGCGATGCGAGCGGCTGGGATGAATGCCTGCCCTCTGTGGCTGAATGCACTGTAAAAACCGCCGCTGGAGAATTCAAGATTCCAGACCACGGTGATCTTTGGCGCGTGGAGTGGGAGACGATCGCTGAGGACAGCAGTTCGGTTACGCTACGCGGCAAATGCTTTTCATTTCCTCTGACGCTCCTTCGCACCGTTGAATTGACCGAAGACGGCACCGGCTGGCATCTACACCTTAGCTATCGACTGACCAATACCGGCAGTGAACCAGTGCCGTGGTCATGGGCCGCGCATCCGTTGTTTGCCACTGAACCTGGCGATCGCATTGTTCTACCAAAATCGATACAAACGCTGCGGCTCGAAGGCTCTGGGCGAGGTCGTCTCGGCGCGACGGGTGATACGGTCGCGTGGCCGATTGCTACTCTGGCCGACGGCAGCCAAACCGACTTGAGCATTGCACAGACGCCGCAATCGGGCGTTGGCGACAAGCTATTCGCGGGCCCGCTGGCAGCGTCGGAAAACCGTTGCACCCTGGAACGCCCTTCTGTCGGTCTGCGAATTCAATTCCGCTTCAACACGACCGCAACGCCGTATCTAGGCCTTTGGATTTGTTATGGCGGGTGGCCGGAAGGACCGGGACCGAAGCAAAACTGCGTTGCTCTCGAACCCTGCACCGCACCGGTAGATTCCCTGGCGCAATCGGGTCCGTGGTCTCGAGTGTTGCCTCCGGGTGAGACCTTCTTATGGCCCATGTTTGTTGATATTGAATCCACGTAGAAGTGTGAGAACTATGCATGATCCAACAGTCCTGAGTAGTTTGCATCTTGCCCGCTTCGGGGCGGAGCCTGTCGTATTTGCCGCACCTGGACGCGTCAACTTAATTGGCGAGCACACCGACTATGCCGAAGGCTTCGTGATGCCTGCGGCAATTGACTTCGCCACGCTGGCGGCAATTTCTCCGCGCTCCGATGGAAAGGTTGTCATTTACTCGGAGAACTACAAAGAAGAGCGCACTTTCGAGGCAAATGCACTTCCTGCCGCGGCTCAGAAACATTGGAGCGATTATCCGCTTGGGAGTAATCGCCATTCTCGCCAAGGAAGGCAACATCGATTCCCGGATTGAGCCTGAGCCTTCTTGGGGATGTTCCGCTCGGCTCAGGGCTTTCCAGTTCCGCGGCGGTTGAAGTTGCCACAGCGCTCGCGGTTACTTCACTGATTGGAGTCAGCTATCCGGGTCCCAAGCTGGCCCGCCTCTGCCAGCGCGCCGAGAATGAATTTGTCGGAGCGAATTGCGGGATTATGGACCAGTTCATTTCGGCGAACGGCGCTGAAGATCATGCGCTGCTGCTGGATTGTCGCGATCTTAGTTTCAGGCTCGCTCCGATTCCGGCCAGTGTTGCCCTGGTGATCGCGAACACGATGGTCAAGCACTCGGTTGCCGGTGGTGAATACACCAGTCGCCGCGCCGAGGTTGAGGAAGCGGCGGCGGTGATCGCTCGCCACAGACCCGAGGTGCGATTCTTACGCGACGCAACCGTCGATGACCTTGAACGGTGGGGTTCTGAGATGAGCCCCAATGCTCTTAAGCGCGCTCGCCACGTGATCACCGAGAATCTGCGCACGGTGGCTGCTGCCGAGGCGCTCATTCACCATGATCTTGCCGAATTGGGACGCCTGATGGCCGAAGCTCACGTTAGTTACAGCCGCGATTTCGAGGCAAGCTGCGTCGAAGCCGACACGATGGTAACTCTCGCCCAGAACCTGCCCGGCATAATTGGAGCGCGATTGACGGGGGGCGGATTTGGCGGTTGCACGGTCAACCTGGTGGAACGCGCCCAGGCGGCGGAATTTGCGGAGGCTCTTGGGGCAAGCTATGCGACTGAAACCGGGATCGTTCCGCAGATTCACATCTGCCACGCATCGGCCGGCGCACATAAGATCGCGACCATTGTCACAGCTTGAGAGCGGGCAAAAGGGTGATCGCAAACCGGCTCTTGCGCATCTCAATTGTTATGTAGTCGAAATTTCCTACCCCAAGGTTACCAAGGGAGTACAACACCTGGAATCGAACGACCCCGATCCTTGCTAGAATCTGTGAAGGTTTTCCCAAATTTGCCAAAAATGGCCGGGAGCATTTTGCCCGAACGATTTCCCGTGACTGAACCGTTCGAGTCGCAACTGACTTTTTGAGTGCCGCAGAGAGAAATAGAGAATGCAACTGAACCCGTCTAAACCTTTTTCCTACGAAACTTTTCCAACGTGTGGCCTAGTCGCTTATTTCTCAATGGAGATAGCCATTGATCGCGGCATGCCCACCTATTCAGGCGGCCTGGGAATGTTGGCCGGGGATACACTTCGCTCCGCGGCCGATCTTGGAGTGCCGCTGGTGGCGTTCTCGCTTGCGCATCGCAAGGGGTACTTTCAACAGCATCTCAATCAGGCCGGCGATCAGAGTGAAGATGTGCAGCCGTGGAATCCCGCTGACTTCTGTACTGAAGAAACGGCGCGAATCAAGGTCTCGGTTGAAGGACGCGACGTGCTCGTTCGCGCGTGGCGCTATGACCTGCAGGGTCGCTACGGCCATGTTGTCCCCATTTACCTGCTGGACACGGATCTGGATGAAAATTCCGGATGGGATCGCGGGCTGACAGATCATCTGTACGGCGGCGACACGAACTATCGGCTGCAGCAGGAGATCGTGCTCGGCATGGGCGGCATGCGCATGGCAAATGCGCTGGGACTGAATGTAAACGTGTATCACATGAACGAAGGCCATGCGGCGCTGCTGACGCTCGCATTGCTTGAGAGCCAGTTGGGCGGCGGCCCGCTGGGTACGCCCAGTGAGACTGATATTGAACTGGTGCGGAGAAAATGCGTTTTCACAACACATACTCCCGTTCCGGCAGGCCATGATCGCTTCTCTACCGAACAGATCATGCGCATTCTTGGAAGCGAACGCTCCGCGCGGCTCGAGAAGCTCAATGTATTTGAGGACGGCCTTCTCAACATGACGCTGCTGGCGTTGCGTTTTTCGAGATACGCCAATGGCGTTGCGATGCAACACGGTAAGGTTTCACGTGCCATGTTCCCCGAGTTCTCGATCGACTCGATCACCAACGGTGTACATGCACCGACGTGGGTATCGGAGCCGGTGCAGCAGATGCTCGACGTCCACCTGCCAGCCTGGCGGCGAGACAATCTCTGCCTTCGCAATGCAATCGATCTTCCGGAGCAGGAGATACTCGACGCGCACCATCGCGCTAAAGAAGCACTGCTGACCGAAGTGGCCACGCGTACCGGGTTGGTGCTCAATCCGAATGTGCTTACGTTGGGATTTGCGCGCCGCGCTGCAACTTACAAGCGCGCGAGCCTGCTCTTCACCGACCCTGAGCGATTGCTGAAGATCGCAGCCCAATCGGGCGGTTTGCAGATTCTTTATGCGGGGAAGGCGCATCCCCAGGATCAACCGGGCAAGGCCTTGATTCACAGTGTGATTGAAACTGCCAGCAAGCTTTCCAATGACATGCTGCGCATCGTTTATCTCGAAAACTATGCATGGGATCTCGGGGCGCTGCTGACTGCGGGCGTGGATGTCTGGGTTAATACTCCAAGACGGCCGTATGAAGCATCAGGCACCAGCGGCATGAAGGCCGCGCTCAATGGAATTCCGAGCCTGTCGATTCTTGACGGATGGTGGATCGAAGGCTGCGTTGAAGGCGTGACAGGTTGGGCGATCGAAGATGGCGCAAACGATGCGGAGGAAGCCGCTTCGCTCTACGACAAGCTGGAAAACGCGGTGGTTCCGCTCTACAGTGCAGTGCCGGAAAAATGGGCACGCCTGATGCGGACGACATTGGCTTTCAACGGCTCGTACTTTAACACGAATCGAATGGTGAAGCAGTACACCCGCAATGCCTATTACCCGGTGAGACTGCTCGAGAACGCGAAGGTGGAAGAATCGGCGCCCGCCTACGCAATGAAATAGGCGCGCTGCCCAGATTCAAAGCCAAGTAAAGAGAGAGAAACCCCATCAGATCCGCGAAAACGGAATCGGATGGGGTTTCAAGCTTTAGCAGAGCGATCTGATTTCGCTCGATGTGCCGCCCGCCGCCGGGACATAACATTTCTGCGTATAGTCCATAACCATGCGGTCTGCGTTGAAGCGCCAACCGAGCGTGCGAATGGTTCGCTTCATGCGCTTGATCCATCCGCGCGGCAATCCATCGCGATCGCGCTGATAGTAGAGCGGAATCAGTTCATCTCGAAGCACGCGGTACAGGTCGTCGCCATCACGGCTATCATGCACGTCCATGTTCGAGTGCGTTCTTCCCGATCCGATTGCGAAGCCATTGAGACCGTCGTAGGCTTCGGCCCACCAGCCATCGAGCACCGAGAGATTCAATCCGCCGTTGAGAACGACTTTCTGTCCGCTGGTGCCGGAAGCTTCCAGCGGCCGCCGCGGATTGTTGAGCCACACATCGACGCCCTGCACGAGGTATCGGCCCACGTTGATGTCGTAGTCCTCAATAAAAACGAATTTGTCGCAGAAGTCTGAATCGCGCATCATCTGCGCAATCTGTTGCAACACTTTCTTGCCGGGCTCATCGTGTGGATGGGCCTTGCCCGCAAAGAGAAATTGAACCGGACGCTTGGGATCGTTGACCATTGAGGCCAAGGACTCGATGTCTTTGAGCAGCAGGTTGGCACGCTTATAGGTTGCAAACCGCCGCGCGAAGCCGATGGTCAGCGCATCAGGAGAAAAGACGGTGCTGAGCCGCTGCAGGGCCGGGGGCGATTCTTTGCGGCGCTCAGCCTGCTCGCGCGCGCGCCGGCGAACAAATTCGAGGAGCTGTGCTTTGAGGCTGAGATGCGTTTCCCAAAGCTCGCCATCATCGACATTTTCAATGCCGTCCCAGGTATGCTTCGACCCGCTCTGCTGCTGCCAGCCCACGCCGAGGTGGCGATCGTAGAGGCGGCACATTTGCGGAGCGAGCCATGAGGGCACGTGCACACCATTGGTGATGTGGCCGATCGGTACGGAATCTTCGGGCTTGCCGGGATAGAGATTCTTCCACATCGCGCGCGATACCTCGCCGTGAAGCGAAGAGACGGCGTTGACGCGGCGAGCAAGCTTGAGCCCGAGTACGGTCATGCAGAACCGTTCCCCGTGGTCTGAGGGTTGTTCGCGCCCGAATCCCATGAGGTTCTCGTGCGAGATGCCGAGTTGATCGCGCAGGGGGCCGAGGTGCTCTTCGACCAAATCGGCGCTAAACCGATCATGTCCCGCGGGCACAGGTGTATGGGTGGTGAAGATGACTTCGCGGGGGATCTGGCTCGCAGCAGCGTAGAAGTCCAGACCTTCCTCTTCCATGCGGGTGCGGATTGCTTCAAAGAGGGCAAAGGCGCTGTGTCCCTCGTTGAGGTGCAGAACGCCTGGCGAAATTCCCATTGCCTTCAGCGCGCGAAATCCGCCGACACCAAGCAGAAGCTCCTGTCGAATGCGGGTGCGCGCATCGCCACCGTAGAGACGCGATGTGGTCTCCAGATCTTCGGGGGCGTTGCCCGCTACGTTTGAGTCGAGCAGGAGCAGATCGCACCGGCCTACCTTGACCTGCCAGACTTTTGCGCGAATTGAGCCGCGGCGCGTCGCAATCTCCACGACAACCGGCTCGCCGTTCAAGCCAATCGCGGGCTGCATGGGTAGTTGATTGATGTCGGTTTCGAGATACTCTTCGCGTTGCCAGCCATGTTCGTCGAGGCGCTGCAGGAAGTATCCCTGTCCGTAAAAGAGTCCGATTCCAACCAGCGGGATGTCGAGGTCGGATGCGCTCTTGATGTGGTCGCCGGAGAGCACGCCGAGACCGCCGGAATAGATCGGAAGGGACTCGTGCATTCCGAACTCGGCGGAAAAGTATGCGACTGGCCTTGGGCGGAGCACGCCGGCATTTGCGGCGCCCCAGGTGCGGTCTTCAAGGAGGTATTCCTGCTGGCGGCGATAAACGTAGTTAATGCGGCTATGCAATACCAGTTCCGTCGCGCGGCGCTCTATTTCCTTCAGCGGCATTTCATTGAGGAGGGCAATCGGATTCTGGTTGAGCTGACGCCAGCGACGCCGGATTCAAATCGCGAAAGAGATTGATGCAATCGTGATCCCAACTCCACCAGACGTTGCGAGCCAGCGCCCAGAGTCTCTCCTGCGCGGGAGCGATGAAGCGATCGAGGGTGCGTGCTTCACTTACGATTGGCGCGACCTGGTCAGCGGCTTCCACGAGCATGCGGATTTCGTGTTCGCGAAAGACTCGTGGCTCTTTGGTTTGAACGACGAGAACACCCTGAAGGACTCCGCGATCGATGAGGGGAACGCCGAGGAAAGAGTGGTACTCCTCTTCGCCTGATTCTTTGAAGTACTTGTAGCGCGGATGCTTGCTGACATCGTCGACGGCAACGGGAAGAACCTGTTCGGCGATCAGACCGGCAAGTCCCTCATTCAAGGGCATGCGCAGAACGCCGATGCAGCGCGGATGAAGGCCCAATGTGGCCGCGAGGACAAGGTTGGATCGATCGGGCTCAAGCAGATATGCGGAACAAACATCCGTTCTGAATCGCGTCGCAATCAATGCGACAACGTTCATCAAGGTATCTGCGGGCTTGCCACCATCTTCTGCGAGGTTCGTGATTTCATCGAGAGTCAAAACCAAGTTGGCGTCAGTCGCTTCAGGTAATACCGACATTTGTACCTCCGCCTTTCATCGGGTCTTAATCCAAAAACATCGACACGTGTGCCAGGCCGCGTATGCGACCGGAAGATGCCAATGGCGAAGACTGCAAAGCTTTCAGAAAGCCGACAGCAGGGAATTGCCAAGCAGGGGATAGCCTGTCACTTAATAGTTCTGAATAGATTTGACGATATCATCAAATCGCCCCAACTGCGAGAAGAGAGCGGAGGATAACCAGGCGCTCGGCCCTTGCGCCGTCATTGCACCTTTTGTGGTGTAGTTCGCTATCTCATTGGCTGGCGGATAATCGTCTTGAGTTACACGACCCACTCATCGCGATAAGCGATGAATGGGGCACAAGACCTCTGTTTTCCCACAGACCTTTGTTTTCCCGAAGAGATGGGGAGCCCGAATTTGATGTTGGGGTACCTGCGGATCAGTCCCCGGCGACCTCTTCCAACTCTGACCCCACCTTATGGAGCTTCATGAATCGCCATTGCAGGCGATCGAAGAAGAGATAAACCACCGGCGTGGTGAAGAGCGTCAGCATCTGCGACACGATGAGCCCGCCGACGATGGTGATGCCCAGAGGCTTGCGAAGCTCGGAACCCACTCCCATTCCGATGGCCAGAGGCAGACCGCCAAACATCGCCGCCATGGTGGTCATCATGATGGGGCGAAACCGCATGAGACACGACTGGTAGATGGCCTCGACGGGCGGCAATCCTTCGTCGCGTTCGGCCTGCAGCGCGAAGTCAATCATCATGATGGCATTCTTTTTGACAATGCCAATCAGCAGGATGATGCCGATCAGCGCCATGATGCTGAGCTCGGTTCCGGTCAGGAGGAGGGCGAGGATGGCGCCGACACCCGCCGGGCGGCAGCGTGGAGAGAATCGTGAGCGGGTGAATGAGGCTCTCGTACAAGATGCCGAGGACGATATAGACGGCGACGAGCGCGGCGAGGATCAGATAAGGCTCATTCCTCAACGAATCCTGAAATGCCTGCGCGGTTCCCTGGAAAGTCGCGTGGATTGCGGAGGGCATGCCCAGGTCGCGTTGAGCTTTTTCGAGGGCGGTAACGGCATCACCCAGAGCCACGTTTGGCGCCAGGTTGAAAGTAAGCGTGATGGCCGGATACTGGCCTTGATGATTCACCGCCAACGAGGTTCGCTTCTGTTCGTAGTGCGCAATTGTCGAAAGCGGGACCATCGCGCCGGTTGTCGCGGGCGCTGGTGCGTTCGCCGGCACAGCTTCAGTGGCCGTTGACGATCCGTTTCCGCCTGAGGCAGAAGTGCTGGTTGATGCATTATTTGGGCCGGAACTAGGCGCGGACGATGAGGTCGTGGATCCCGGGGTAGTCGCGACGAGGTTTCCGCCTGATGTCGGGAAAACGGCAGCGGCTCCCCGGCGGCGCGGCGGGCGGGCTGGGTACGGACGCTCCGCCTGTCGCGGGGGTGGTGGACGAGGGAATTGTTGGGGCGGTTGCAATCGAAGACATCGCCGCAGGAGCGCCGGACACGTTGCTGGCCTTGATGTAGATGTTGTCCAGCGCGTCGGGGCTCATTTGGTATTGCGGATCGACCTCCATCACCACGAAGTATTGGTTGAGGCCGGTGTACATTGTTGACACCTGCCGCTGTCCGAATGCGTCGTAGAGCACCTGGTCAATAGCCTGCATGCTGATGCCCAAGCGCGATGCGGTATCGCGGTCGATCACGAGGTTTGCTGCCAGTCCCTGATTTTGCTGGTCGCTCGAGACGTCTTTCAATTCAGGCATTTCGCGCATCTTGGCCTGGAGGCGCGGCGCCCACGTGTTCAAGTCGCTCAGATTTTCGGTCGAAAGAGTGTACTGATATTGCGCGTCGCTGCCCCGTCCGCCGACCTGGATATCCTGTTGCGCCTGGAGAAAGAGCGTCGCTCCCGGCACACTCGTGAGCTTTCTGCGTAATCCATTCACAACCTGGTCGGCCGACACTCGGTTCGGGCGCTCATTGAGCGGCTTGAGAGCGATGAACATGCGGCCCACGTTGCTGCTGCCGCCGCCGGGCCCGCCACCGCCAACAAAGGCAGTCACTGTTTGAACCGATGGATCCTCAAGTACCTTCTGCGCGAGTTGCTGCTGTTTGACGCGCATGGCCGGGAAGCTGATGTCCTGCGCGGCGCGTGTGGTGCCGCCGAGGCGTCCTGTGTCCTGCTGCGGGAAGAACCCTTTCGGCACGATGATGTAGAGATACACATTCAAGACTGCGGTACCGATGGCGACAATCAGAATGAGCGTCTGGTGGCGCAGCACCCAGCGCAGGGCTGAGTTGTATTCATAGTGCAGCCACTGAAAGGCTCCTTCCATCGCGCGGTAAAGGCGGCCGTGGCTGCTCTCGTCGCGCGGCTTGAGGAAGCGGGCGCAGAGCATCGGCGTAGTGGTGAGTGAAACCAGCATCGAAACTGCAATCGCGACGCTGAGCGTGACCGCAAACTCGCGGAAGAGCTTGCCCACAATTCCGCCCATGAGGAGGATCGGAATGAAGACCGCGATCAGCGATGTGCTCATCGAGAGGACGGTAAAGCCAATCTCCCGCGAGCCCTTCATTGCCGCATCAAACGGCTTCATGCCCTCTTCGAGATAGCGCGTAATGTTTTCGATAACGACAATGGCGTCGTCGACCACGAAGCCGGTGGAGATGGTGAGCGCCATCAGCGAGAGATTGTCGATGGTATAGCCCAGGAGATACATCACGCCGAATGTGCCGACCAGCGAGAGCGGCACGGCAACGGAAGGAATCAGCGTCGCCCATACTTCGCGCAGAAAGAGGAAGACGACCAGCACGACAAGCACGACGCTGATAATCAACGAGATTTCCACGTCGCGTACGCTGGAGCGAATCGTGGTTGTCCGGTCCACCGCCACGTTGATCGTGATGGTGGGTGGAATCTCGGCCTGCAACTGGGGCATCTCTTTCAGCACACTGTCGACGGTATCGATTACGTTAGCGCCGGGTATTTTGAAGATGATGATCAGGATGGAGTCTTTGAGCACACCACTTTGCCCGGGAGCATTGATTCCGGCCAACCCAGCGGTTCGGATGTCGGAAACGGAGTCGGTCACGGTCCCAAGGTCGGAGACACGCACCGGGGCGCCGGTCTGCCGGTTATAGCCGGCGATAATGGAACCAAAATCGGAGGCTTTGAAAATCTGATCGTTGGCGTTGATCTGCCAGCGGTGTTCGGCGTCTTCGAAATTGCCTTTAGGGCGATTGGCGTTAGCGCCGGCAAGTGCGGTGCGCACGGCTTCGAGTCCGATGCCGTTGCTGCCGAGTTGCATGGGATTGAGTTCAACACGGACCGCAGGCTGCGAGCTTCCGCCTACAAATACCTGACCGACGCCCTGAATCTGCGCGATGCGCTGCGCCAGAATCGAGTCTGCCATGTCATAGATCTTTGGCTTGGGCACGACGTCCGAGGTCAGCGTGAGAATCAGAATCGGGGCCTCGGCGGGGTTGGCCTTGCGGTAGCCGGGATTCTGCGGCAAGTATGCCGGCAATTGACTGCGAGCGGCGTTGATGGCGGCCTGCACGTCGCGCGCGGCAGCATCGATGTTGCGATTGATGTCGAATTGGAGATTGACCGAAGCCGAGCCCAGCGAACTCGAAGAGGTCATCTGGTTGACGCCGGCGATGCGTCCAAACTGACGCTCGAGCGGCGTCGCAACGGCTGAAGCCATGGTTTCAGGACTGGCGCCCGGCAACCCCGCACCTACCCCGATCACCGGGAAATCAACGTCGGGCAACGACGCCACGGGCAGCAGCGAGTAAGCCACCGAACCAGCCAGCAGCAGCGCCATGCTGAGCAGCGAGGTAGCGACCGGACGTTGAATAAAGGGTGCGGAAAGATGCATGTCAGGCCCTGGGTCCTCAGTCCGCGCTTACCGATTCTTGCAGGTAGCTGGTTTTGATTTCGCGCGGCTTCATGCGCCTGGCCAGCTTGTCAAAGTAGAGATAGATCACCGGAATGGTGTAAAGAGTGAGGGCCTGCGACATGAGCAGTCCGCCAACAATCGTGATGCCCAGCGGCTTGCGGAGTTCTTCACCGACGCCTCCACCGAGCCAGAGCGGCAGACCGCCGAGCAGAGCCGCCATCGTCGTCATCAAGATGGGCCTGAAACGAAGCTGGCATGCCTTGAAGATGGCTTCTTCTGCGGGGAGTCCATCCTGGCGCTCGGCCTGCAGAGCAAAGTCGATCATCATAATGGCGTTCTTCTGCACAATTCCGATGAGCAGGATAATGCCGATAAGCGCAATCACACTGAATTCCGTGCGCGTAAAGATCAGGGCAAGAAGAGCGCCCACACCCGCCGAGGGCAGCGACGAAATGATCGTGATGGGGTGGATGTAGCTCTCGTAGAGCACGCCGAGCACGATATAGACGGTGACGAGTGCGGCGAGAATCAACAGCGGCTCGTTGGCCAGCGAAGTTTGAAATGCGGCCGCCGTTCCCTGAAAGCTGGCGTTGATGCTGGCCGGCATGCCGATACGCTGCTCAACCCGGTTCACGGCTTTCACGGCATCGCCCAACGCTTTTCCCGGGGCGAGGTTGAAGCTGACGATGGTTGCCGGGAATTGCCCCTGATGTCCAATCGCCAGTTGCGCGCGAGACTGCTCCCAATGGGCCAACGTGCTGAGCGGCACCTGCATTCCATTCGCGGACTTGACGTAGAGATTGTTGAGGGTGGAGGGATCGGTCTGGAAATTTTTCCCGACCTCCATCACCACATGGTACTGGTTGAGCTGAGTGAAGATGGTTGAGATCTGGCGCTGTCCAAATGCATCGTAGAGTGTGTTGTCCACGTCTGCCATTGCGATGCCCAACCGGGCGGCAGTGTCACGATCGATGACGAGTTGAGCGCCGAGGCCATCATCCTGCAGGTCACTTGCGACGTCGGTAACGATGGGCTCCTTGCTCAACTCCTGTACCATTTTGCGCGTGAAGGTGGCGAGTTCAGCGGAGTTCGGATCTTCAAGCGAATACTGAAACTGCGTGCGGCTGACACGATCTTCCACGGTCAGATCCTGCAGTGGCTGGAGGAAGAGCTGGATGCCATCTACGCGCTCCAGCTTTGGCTGCAAGCGGCGAATCACTTCGGTCGCGGAGATCTTCCGCTTTTCGAGCGGCTTCAGGTTGATCTGAATCCGGCCTGAGTTCAGCGTTGTGTTGGTTCCGTCTACCCCGATGAACGAGGAAATGTTCTCGACCGCATCGTCCTGAAGGAGAACGTCTACTAGCCTCTCCTGCCTCTCAGCCATGCTGGTGAAGCTCACTGACTGCGGCGCTTCAGATATTCCCAGGATCACGCCGGTATCCTGCACGGGAAAGAAGCCCTTGGGCACGACGATGAAGAGCAGAATGGTGGCGACGAGCGTGGAGATAGTGACCAGCAGAGTGATGAAGCGATGGCGCAGAACGACCTGCAGGGTCCGCCCATACCAGGCAATGATCGAGTTGAAGACTTTTTCAGACCAGTAGTAGAAGCGGGTCTGCTTCGCCGTCTTTTTGTCCTGAAGAATGCGCGAGCACATCATCGGAGTCAGAGTAAGCGAGACTACCGCGGATACAAGGATCGTGACTGCGAGCGTGATCGCGAACTCGCGAAACAGGCGACCGACAACATCGCTCATGAAGAGCAGTGGGATGAGCACGGCGATGAGCGAGACGGTCAGCGACATAATCGTGAAGCCGATTTGCTCACTGCCTTTGAGGGCGGCACGCATCGGGCTGTCGCCTTCTTCGATGAAGCGGGAGATGTTCTCGATCATCACGATGGCGTCGTCGACAACAAAGCCGGTAGAAATGGTGAGCGCCATCAGGGTGAGATTGTTGAGGCTGTATCCGAGCAGGTACATCACGCCGAAGGTGCCCACGATGGAGAGCGGCACGGCAACGGACGGAATGATGGTGGCCGCCAGGTTGCGAAGGAAGAGGAAGATGACCATGACGACGAGGGCCACGGTGAGCATCAATTCAAATTCCACATCCTTCACGGAGGCTCGGATGGTCGTGGTGCGGTCGGTGAGCACCTTGACCTGGACACTGCCGGGAAGACTGGCCTGCAACTGCGGCAGCAACTTCTTGATGCGGTCGACTACGGCGATGATGTTTGCGCCGGGCTGGCGCTGGATGTTCACGATGACCGCAGGCGTGCGATCCATCCATGCGGCCTGCTGTGAGTTTTCGGCTGCATCCACCACAGTCGCAACGTCAGAGGTCCGAACCGCGGCTCCGTTGCGATAGGCAACAATCACCGGCAGATAGTCGCTGCTCGAAACCAACTGGTCATTCGCACCGATGGTGTAAGACTGCCGTGAGCCGTTCAGCGTTCCCTTTGCCTGATCGACATTTGCAGCGGCAAGGGCGGTGCGCAAATCTTCGAGACTTAAATTGTAGGCGGCAAGCTGCGCAGGGTTGGCTCGAATGCGAACTGATGGCTTCTGCCCACCGGCGATCGCAACCATGCCGACTCCGGTCACCTGCGAGATTTTCTGCGCGAGGTTGGTGTCGGCGGCATCTTCAATCTTGTCGAGGGGCAGGGTTTCCGAAGTCAGCGCCAGGGTCATGATGGGCGCATCGGCGGGATTCACTTTGCTATATATCGGCGGATTGGGAAGATCGTTGGGCAGAAAGTTGCTGGCGGCGTTGATGGCTGCCTGTACCTCCTGCTCGGAAACGTTGATGTCTTCTTCCAGGTTGAATTCGAGCGTAATTACCGAGCCGCCGCCGGAACTGACCGACGTCATCTGCTTCAGTCCGGGCATTTGTCCAAACTGACGCTCGAGCGGCGCGGTCACGGAGGAAGACATGACCTCGGGACCGGCACCGGGGTAAAAGGTGAGTACCTGGATGATCGGGTAGTCCACCTCGGGCAAGGCCGACACCGGCAACTGCAGATAGCCCACCGCACCCGCCAGCAGGATCGCCGCCATCAGCAGCGAAGTTGCCACCGGGCGCAGAATGAACGGCCGGGAAGGACTCAAGCTCACTGTTTGCGCCTCGGATTGGAATCAGGATTTGCGCTGGGCTGACCGCCGGTCACGGTTTGAGGCTGTGCTGCCTTGTTCGCGCCTTTGAAGAGGCCTTCTGCCGGAGCTTGCTCTCCCTGCGCGGCGCCGTGACCCGCGCCCGACCCTTGTCCTGCTCGCTGCCTCGCGGCACTTACCACGACTTGCTGGCCGGGCCGCACACGGTCGGCTCCATCGACTACGACCTGCGCTCCGGGCGCCGGACCGCTGTCGAGTATCGTCGATTGCCCTTCGGCGAGTGCCACTTTTACGGGCTGCATCTTTGCCGCGGGCTTGCCGTTGGCATCGTTTTCAATCACCCAAACGAACAATGAACCTTGCAGACCTGTCTGGATGGCGGCTGACGGCACAACCAGGGCGTTTGCACGGTTTTCGAGTACGAGGTGAACATTGACAAATTGATTCGGAAACAGGGTCTGATCCTTGTTGTCGAAGACGGCCTTCAACTTTGCGGTTCCCGTGGTGACGTCGATCTGGTTGTCGGCGGTGAGCAGCAATCCGGTTGTCAGCTTTTGAACGTCGCTTCGGTCATATGCATCCACGGGCATACGCTTATCGGCGGCCAGCTTATGGAGCACCTGAGGCAGTTGACTCTCAGGCAAAGTGAAGTAGACGGCGATTGGTTTGAATTGGTTAATAACCACTAGATTTGTGCTGTTGGCGGAGATCACGTTGCCGGGATCCACTAACCGCAAGCCGATGCGCCCATCGATCGGCGCTTTGATGTAGCACCAGTTCAGTTGCAACTGGGCGGTCTCGATGGCTGCATTATCTGACGCGATTGCACCTTCATACTGACCCTGCTGAGCCTCGTTGGCCTCCATCGCCTCTTTTGATACGACTCCCGCGTCGTAGAGCGCCTTGTAGCGGGCGAACTCGGCTTTCGCGTTTTTGAGCAGGGCCTGGTCATGGGCCAGCGTGCCCTTTGCCTGATCGAGCGCGGCCTGGTACGGCTTTGGGTCGATCACCATGATGGTTTCGCCCTGCTTCACTTCCTGACCCTCGGTGAACTTCACGGGCAAAAGTTCGCCGCTGACTCGCGCCTTTACCGTCACGCTCATGTACGGAGTCACCGTGCCCAACGCCTCAAGGAAGATGGGCATCGGCTTCTGCTCGGCGGGTACCACCTGTACCGGCACCGGACGCCCTTGCAACGCTGCCGCCTGATTTGCGGCAGCGGTATCGGATTTCTGATGATTCTGGTAGACCCTCCACACAATCAAGCCCAGGACGGAAGCGAGGACGAGGTACACAACAATCCTTATCCCCGTTCTTTTGCCGCCCGGTGGAGTTGTTTCGCCAGTTCCAGGCAAGTGAGTTTCGCCGGTTCTTGGCAAATGAGTCTCAGTGGCGTCTTGTATCGGCATGGTGTCGCTTCCAGTCGTTTTCTCTTGGATAGTGCCCACAGGCGGGGCGGAGATTTTAGGGTGTAACGAGCGCCATTCCGGCGCCCGATTCCACGTTATAGGGACGAAATGGTATCAGCAAAGGTTTCGCGAGCGCCGCGCACCTTAGAGTGCGCTCCCAGATGCAAAACCGATACTGGTTGGATGCAGACGCCTTAGTCGTACCCGCATCCAACGGAAGGACATGTGACGCGGAACTTCCCATATAATTTGGACGAAATGATTTGGTGCAAGTTTACTGTTGGATTGAGATCCAGTCGGCGAATAACAGATAGGTTAATAGCAGATTTCAAAATCGATGGGGCCCTCGGCTGTCTCCTCTGTCGCGTGAGGCCCAATTGCCTCTGAATGCCGAAATTGCCGCACCTGCTGTCCCTGTTTCAGTCGAGCCCCCCTTGTGCGTCGATCTTGATGGCACTCTCGTCAAATCAGACACATTGCTGGACGGCCTCTGCCAGTTTGCCCGTCGGCAGCCGCTCCAGATTTGGCGGGTACCTCTTTGGCTCGCCGGAGGGCGTGCCCGGCTGAAGCTTGAGGTCGCCCGCCGCGCGCCCCTCGACGCCACCCGGTTGCCCTACAACGGCGATCTGCTTCGCTACCTGCAGACAAAGCGGCGCGAGGGCCGGAAGATTTTTCTGGCGACCGGCGCGGACGGGGGCCTGGCGCAGCGGATCGCGGCCCATCTTGGCATTTTCGATGGAGTATTGGCTTCGGACAGCAATACCAATCTCACCCGCAACAAGAAACTCGACCGTCTCAAGAGCCAATTTGGCGCGTTCGACTATATTGGCAACTCCAATGCCGATGTAGCGCTGTTGGCCAATGCCCGCGTAGCCATGCTGGCTAACCCGACTATCGGCTTGCGAGCAGCTCTTCGTTTCAGAAATGTAAGGATTGCTCGCCAGTTCGTAGATCAGCGCCACCCGCTGCGTACGGTTCTGAAGGCGATTCGTATTCACCAGTGGGCCAAGAACATCTTGCTGTTCGTTCCGATGCTGCTCTCTCATCAAGTTACTTCGAAGGCCATTGGCGCGGTTTTTGCGGCTTTCTTCTGTTTCAGCTTTATGGCTTCAGCCAACTATCTGTTGAATGACATGCTGGACATTGAGAGCGATCGCCGACACCCTTCCAAGCGGCTTCGCCCATTTGCAGCAGGAGATCTCCCGGTAGCGGGCGGGATGCTGCTTGTCATCGGACTTATTGTTGCCTCAATCGGGATTCTGCCTCGGTTGCCGGCGGCTTTTGCTATGTGGCTTGGCTTCTATATCGCTGGAACGATGGCCTACTCCCTTTACCTTAAGCAGCTTCCGATCGTGGATGTTCTCCTACTCTCAAGCTTGTATACGCTGCGGCTGCTGGCGGGGGGCGCTGCGACGACGACAGAAATATCTCCATGGCTCGCTGGTTTCTCTACATTTCTCTTCCTGTCGCTGGCGATGGTGAAGCGATTCAGCGAACTCGAAAATCTGCGCGAGAGGGGCGCAAAGGCCACACACGGGAGAGGCTACATGGTGACCGACATGGAGCAGATCCGCAGTTTCGGGACCTCGAGCGCGACAGCGGCTGTCGTCGTTTTCATGCTTTACATTGCACGCCCCGATGTCACGGTTCTTTACCGCCACTTTACGCGTTTGTGGCTGGTCGTCCCTCTTCTTATCTACTGGCTCTATCGTGTCTGGCTGGTGGCTTCGCGTGGGGAACTCGACGATGACCCGGTGGTTTTCGCCATGAGCGACGGTGTCAGCATTGCCGTTGGCGTGCTGGTGGTTGCTGTTGCCGTATATGCGTTGTGAACTGCAAGTTAGAGCCGCTCGAAGTGGCTCGCATCCTGAGATGCGACCCTTCCCAATTTGCATCTTTCGGCGTGAGGAGCGCGTCTCTAGAGCATAACGGCTTAGCTCGAGCGCGAAGACGCACCCCACGCGTCATCGTCTACCATTGGTTAGCTTAAGACCCCTGTTGGAACAGACCTGTACGGTAGTTCAGTCGTTCAGGTCCGGAACCTGTTGAGTCGCTTTTTGCCTGGAGAACTGGACAGCCCGCCAGAAGCACGGCGCGCCGCCGCTCCGCAGTCACAACGGTGACGGGCAAATCGCCTCAGGAGCGAGTACCAGCCCTATGATGTGGATTGTCCGGCTAGCGCTTCGGCGGCCCTACACCTTTGCCGTCTTTGCGTTTTTGATAGTGATCCTTGGCGGCTACAGCATCGCCTCGATGCCTACGGATATCTTTCCGGACATCGACATCCCTGTTGTTACAGTCGTCTGGAACTACACCGGACTGTCTGCTCAGGAGATGTCGACCCGCATCGTCTTCAACAGCGAGCGCGGAATGACAACGACGGTCAGCGACATCGAGCACATTGAGTCGCAATCGCTGAACGGCGTGGGCATTATCAAGATCTTCTTCCAGCCGCACGTTGACATCGGGAGCGCCGTCGCACAGGTAACGGCGATCTGCCAGGTACAGCTTCGTCAACTTCCGCCTGGCACCAATCCGCCGTTCATCATCCAGTACAACGCATCCAGCGTGCCCGTGCTCATGCTGGGCCTTTCAGGAAACGGCCTCAACGAGCAGCGGTTATTCGATCTCGGCACCAATACAATTCGCACCCAGCTCGCTACGATCGAGGGAGCACAAACTCCGTTTCCGTACGGCGGCAAGCAGCGTCAGATTCAAGTTGACATTGACATCGCCTCGTTGCAGGCCAAGGGGCTTTCTCCCGCGGATGTTGTCAATGCCATCTCTGCGCAAAATCTCATTGTGCCCTCCGGCACCATGAAGATCGACCGCTACGAGTACGCGATTGAAACGAACTCTGCGCCTTCCGTTGTTGAGCAGTTAAACAATCTCCCCATCCGGTCTATCAATGGCGCAGTCATCTATGTGCGCGACGTTGCTCACGTCAGAGACGGCAATCCTCCGCAGACCAATATTGTCCGTGTCGACGGTCAGCGCGCCGCGATGATGAGCATCATGAAGACGGGTTCCGCCTCTACTCTCAAGATCATTCGAGATGTGCGCGAGAAGATAGACAGTATCAAGGGGCAACTTCCACCGGAGCTCAGAATCAATCCGCTCTCCGATCAGTCGATCTTTGTTCGCGGCGCCATCAACGGCGTGGTCCGAGAGGCGATGGTCGCCGCGTGCCTCACCGCGGTCATGATCCTGATCTTTTTGGGCAGTTGGCGTTCCACTCTCATTATTGCGGTTTCGATCCCGCTGTCGATCCTATGTTCTCTCACGATGCTGGCTGTGTTGCACGAGACCATCAACATCATGACGCTGGGCGGACTGGCGCTTGCGGTGGGCATCCTGGTAGATGACGCCACCGTTGAAATCGAAAACATCAATCGAAATCTGGAGTCGGGCAAAGAGATCGAACAGGCCATCCTCGACGGCGCCGCGCAGATCGCAACTCCCGCGCTGGTCTCCACGCTTTCGATTTGCATTGTGTTCGTTCCAATGTTTCTGCTGAGTGGTGTTGCACGCTACCTTTTTGTGCCGCTCGCAGAAGCCGTAGTTTTCGCGATGCTTGCCAGTTACTTATTGTCACGAACGGTTGTACCGACGATGGCGAAGTATCTGCTGCACGAGCACGATGATGCCGCGGTCGCCAGGAAAGGCCTCAGCCGCAACCCATTCGTCCGCTTTCAAAGAGGGTTCGAGTTTGGGTTTGAGAAGTTTCGCAACGCGTACCTTCGCTTGCTGACTCTGTGTCTCGACTACGCCGCCGTCTTCCTTATCGTTTTCGTGCTTTTTTCCGTAGGCTCGGTGGGACTATTGGTCCCGTGGCTGGGCCAGGACTTCTTTCCCTCGGTCGACTCGGGGCAGTTCAAGATTCACGTCCGCGCTCGCACGGGTACACGCATCGAAGAAACGGCCGCGCTGTGCGACCACATCGACGCCACCATCCGCGAAAACATTCCGGCGAGTGAAGTAGTCACCATCGTCGACAACATCGGCTTGCCTTATTCCGGCCTGAATCTCTCCTACTCCACCTCGGCCCCGATTGGCCCGGCGGATGCGGACATTCAGGTACAGTTATCGGCAAAGCATCGCCCCACCGATCATTATGTAGAGAGGCTCCGCACGATACTTGCGCACGACTATCCGGGCATCACGTTTTATGTTCTGCCCGTTGATATCGTGACGCAGATTTTGAACTTCGGGCTCTCCGCTCCGATCGACATACAAATTGTCGGCCCTAATCTTTATGGAAACCGCGCCCTTGCAGAGAAGATGCTTAACGATGTTCGTTATGTTCCGGGGGTTGCGGATGCACGCATTCAACAGCCGTTCAATTACCCAAATATGACGGTCAACGTTGACCGCACCCGCGCCCAGACCATCGGCCTGACGCAGAGAGACGTTGCGCAGAGCGTGCTTGTCGCGTTGAGCGGCAGCTTCCAGACTTCGCCGAGCTTCTATCTCGATCCACGCAACGGTGTCAGTTACAACATCGCGGTACAAACTCCGCAATATGGGCTAGATTCACTTGGCGGAGTTGAGGAGTCTGCCGGTGACAGCGAGCGCCAGCAGCGCAGCGTCAGTTGTCAATTCATCCACGGCGAACGCTCCTTCCGCAACTGCCGCTCCCGGGTCCGCGCAACGCCCTATCCAAGTGCTCGGCAATCTCGCCTCCATTACTCCCGGCACTGAACTTGGAACCGTGAGCCACTACAACGTGCAACCTGTGATCGACATTTACGCAAACGTCGTTGGCACCGATCTCGGATCAGTCACCCGAGAGGTGGAAGGGATCATCGAGCGGCACGAGAAGGACAAGCCGAGGGGTTCCAATTTCATCTTGCGCGGGCAAAGTGAAACGATGAAGAAGTCGTATATCGGATTGCTCACGGGACTCGCCTTTTCGATCCTGCTGGTTTATCTGCTCATCGTTGTGAACTTTCAATCGTGGCTTGACCCGTTTCTCATCATCTCCGCGCTGCCGGCAGCCCTCGCGGGGATTGCGTGGTTCCTGTTTCTTACAGGAACACGTCTCAGCGTTCCCGCGCTGACCGGGGCCATCATGTGCATGGGCGTGGCTACCGCCAACTCAATTCTGGTGGTCAGCTTCGCTCGCGAACAAATGGAAGAATTGGTCGGTGACGCCCGCCAGGCCGCGTTAAACGCGGGATTCGTCCGCCTGCGTCCGGTGCTGATGACCGCGCTGGCTATGATCATGGGCATGATTCCCATGGCGCTAGGGATGGGAGAGGGCTCCGAGCAAAATGCCCCGCTCGGCCGCGCTGTCATCGGCGGCCTGTTATTGGCGACCTTCGCCACACTCTTTTTCGTTCCCGTATTCTTCTCTGTGATTCATGGGTGGCTTGAGAAGCGGAGCAGGACGAATCGCAGGGAAGCGCAAGCCGCGACCTTTGACGAATTCGACTAGGTCCGACTTTTAGTTGCAGGTTTTTGGAGTTGTGTTTTTATGACAGAAGAATCCAGTTCGAAGCATCAGCCGACTGCAGCCAGGCCGGCACACAATCGCGAGTCCGCGCCCGAGCAGAGGCGCCTCTCGCCGGGTTATGCCGTCATCGGCGCCATTATCATCCTGCTGGTGTTCGCGGTACTCGCTACGGTTGGCATTCTGAATCGGAGGAACCACGACCGCGTGCTGGCGGACACCACCACCACTGCGGCCGCTCCCACGGTCATCGCTCTTCGGGCCAAATCGGCCGCACCTGCGGAAGGCTTCGTTTTGCCCGGCAACGTGACTGCTTTTACTGACTCGCCGATTTATGCGCGCACTTCGGGCTACCTTACGCACTGGTACTTCGACATCGGAGCTCGCGTGAAAAAGGGGGCTCTGCTGGCGGATATCGCCACGCCAGAAGTCGACCAGCAACTTGCGCAGGCCGAAGCCGACCTTGGCACCGCGCAGGCCAACGCCACCAATGCCAAGGCCCAGGCAGAACGCTACCAGGGGCTTGTTGAGTCGAACTCCGTATCCCGCCAGGACACCGAGACTTTTACCAACCAGGCGACAGCGACGGCCGCAGCTGTTCGCTCCGCACAAGCCAATGTGCAGCGACTGAAGGAACTGCAATCTTTTGAGAAAGTCTACGCACCCTTCGACGGAGTTATCACTGCCCGCAACGTTGACACCGGCCAGTTGATCGACCCGGGTGCGGGAAAAGAGCTCTTCCACTTGCAGGCCATTCAAACCCTGCGCGTGTATACCAATGTGCCGCAGATCTACTCCTCGAATATCAAGCGCGGATCGAAGATCGACCTTACCTTTCCCGAATATCCCGGGAAGACATTTCAGGGGACGTTGGTGCGCAGCGCGGATTCAATTGATCCTTCGAGCCGAACACTGCTCGTAGAGATTGATGTGGACAATCGGAAGGGCGAGTTGCTTCCCGGCTCATTGGCACAGGTTCATTTCAAGGCGCACACGACAACACCCACGTTCGTCATCCCCGTCGCAGCGCTCATCTTTCGCAGGGAAGGAACCCAGGTGGGTGTTCTGACCAGCGACAACAAGGCTCATCTCGTCTCAGTCATCATCGGGCAGGATGATGGCGCAAGCGTGCAAATCGTCGGGGGGCTTAAGGCCGATGACCTGGTCATCCAAGACCCACCCGACTCACTTATCGAGGGCGAAAAGGTGAGTCCCCAGACTCCCGGTCACGGCGACGACAAGCAGCCCGCTGAGGGAGGCAAGTAGGCATGCGGGTTTCTTCAATTCAAGCAGGTGAACGGACGAATCGCGGGGTGCTTCTCGGCTCTCGCTACGGACTGGGGGTTCTGACCGTAACTGCGCTCGCCATCGTTATCAGCGGCTGCAAGCCTGTGGGTCCGAACTATAAGCGCCCCGGCTATGATGCTCCACCCGCATACAAGGAGGGCGGCGCCTCCTCAGCGGTTCTGCCGCCACCTAACCCCGCGGGCGGCGGCTGGGTGCCTGCCTCTCCGTCGGATGGCATGTTGCGCGGCAAATGGTGGGAAGTCTATCAAGAATCCGAACTTAACCGGCTTGAAGAGCTCGTTACGACACAAAATCAGAATCTTCAGGCCGCGCTTGAGAACTACCTGGCTGCCCGGGATCAGGTGCGGGTCGCGCGCGCCGCGTTTTACCCTACGCTCTCGGTTGGTTCTTCGTATACGCATGAGAAGCTCTCGCAGAACCGGCCGCTCACGACTGTAAGTTCCCGCTCGAACTACAACGACCTGCTGCTGGCGGGGCAGGCGAGTTGGGAGCCGGACTTCTGGGGGCGCATTCGCCGCACGGTGGAGGCTGCCCGCGCGAACGCCCAGGCGAGCGCGTCAGATGTGGCCGTCCTCGACCTGAGTCTGCATGCTGAGCTTGCGCAAGACTACTTCGAACTTCGCGGTCTTGATTCTCAAAGCCGCCTGCTTCAGTCCACTGTCACCGACTACGAGCATCAACTCGATCTGAATGAGCGGCTGCTTAAAGGCGGAGTAGCTTCGGAGGTTGTGGTCGCCCAGGCTCTTACGCAGCTTCAGACAGTGCGCGCGCAGTTGATCGACGTCAATGAAGCCCGGGCCCAATACGAACATGCCATTGCCACGCTGGTGAACAAGCAGGCTCGCGAACTCACACTGCCGCCTTCGCCGCTTGATCGGGAACTTCCAAAAGTTCCCATCGGACTGCCTTCACAGCTTATGGAGCGCCGGCCTGACATCTCCGCCGCCGAGCGCCGGATCGCAGCCGCCAACGCCCAGATTGGCATTGCGGTCAGCGCGTTCTATCCCACGATCACCCTCGGCACGAGCGGAGGCTTCGAGAGCACGCACTTCGGTACATGGATTCAGGGCCCCAGCGCCTTGTGGAGCTTAGGGGCGCAGGCAACCGAGCTTCTCTTCGACGCGGGCAGGCGTCGTGCGATCACCGACCAGACAAAGCACGCGTACGAAGCGACGGCAGCGACGTACAAGGCTACAGTTCTCGGAGCTTTCAACGAAGTGGAGGACAAGCTCTCTGACCTGCGGATCCTTGAGCAGGAATCCGCTGCCGAGCGGCAGGCGGTTGCCGCCGCACAGCACTCGCTCGACCTCTCGAATAACCGCTACAAGGGGGGTGTCACGAGCTACCTCGAAGTGCTGACTGCCGAAAGCGCACTGCTGACAAACCAACGCACATACACCGACCTGCAGACCCGGCAGTTTGCGGCCAGCGTCCAGCTCATCCGCGCCCTTGGCGGCGGCTGGGACGTTTCGCAGTTGCCCAACTAGAGGGGGTTCGAAAGGCGTCCCACCACGTGGCCCGCACTCCGCGACATCCCCCGAATCGGTCATCCTTAACCCCGGAAAGTCCCGTATCATGCAACCTAGTAATTCTCCCCTTTTCGGCAGGCCAGGCATGAATGAACCCTTAGGCAGCGTAAGTACAGACCCTTTTGCCCTCATGGCAATCATTCGGATGCAGTCCGAGATCGCAAAACTCGGACTCGATCTGGGCGGAGTGGTAGGTCATGTGGTGGATCGAATTCAGACTTTGACCAACGCCGAAGGCGCGACGGTCGAATTTGCTGAAGGGGAAGAGATGGTCTACAGGGGCGTCAGTGGAGTCGCTGAGCCTCTTCTTGGAGTGCGAACGAAGCGCGAAGGCAGCTTGTCAGGTCTGTGCGTCGATCAGGGGAAGGTCCTGCGCTCCGATGACACGGACAATGATTCACGGGTCGACATGGAAGCCTATCGCAAAGTTGGCGTGCGTTCCATGGTCATCGCACCGCTCGATCACAACGGAACTACGGTCGGGGTGTTGAAGATCGTATCGACTTCAACGAACGCCTTTACGGCTCGCGATGTGCGCGTATTGGAGCTGATGTCGGAACTGATCGCGGCTGCCATGTACCACTCCGCTAAAAACGCAACCAATCCCACTCTATGTTCAGGCCACCCACGACTCGCTCACGGGACATCGCCAATCGTGCGTTGTATTACGACCGCCTTCGCCAGCGTTTGCGCCTGGCGCGGCGCCATTCCGACTCGTTCGCGATTCTGAATATCGACATGGACGGCCTGAAGTCCATCAATGACCGCTTTGGGCATCGCGCCGGCGATGCGGCGATCTGCGAAACTGCCGCGCGCATCAGCAAAATTTCGAGACGTGCCGACGCGATCGCGCGACTCGGTGGCGACGAATTTGGCGCCATCCTCGCCGACATCAAGACGCGCGACGGGGCTTTGACAGTCGCGGAGAGGCTGAGCCAGGAGATCTGCCAGCCTTTTCAATTCGAGGGCCAGCGAATTTCACTCAACGCCAGCATCGGCATTGGAGTATTTCCGCAGGACGGCGATGAGATTGAAGCGCTGATCGAAGCCGCCGATCGATCGATGTACGTGGTCAAGCGCGCCCGCAGCAGCCGCTGAGCCGATCCGGTGCTTATCGCGTTCGCGGTTCCCAGTGCGGTTATCGCGTAATTGCATCTGTCCGGACGTGCTGGTACGCCTGTGCAGGGACATCCGTCAGGGGCAGCGAAGGTCCTTCCCACAACACTCGAGGCTCTCCCGGACTGGCGAACTGCAATCCCTCGAGCCGGAACACATGCCGCCCCGCGCGCAACCCGATGGAACCCTTGTCATAGCGCATTGCATTTCCCGGCGCGCCGCACACCTGCGCGAAGGGTGGGCCGGTTTTCGCCAGTTCCACACCGTCAATCAAAAGCCTCGCGCCATCTCTGGCCATCAGGTGGAATGTGTAGCCGCCGTCTGCGGGAATATCGATCAATGCATCCCAGACTGTTGCATAGCGAGTGAATCCGTGCGCGTCTGCATGCAGATTGGAGGATTCGCCCTCAAAGAGCGGGGTTTCTTTGCTCAGATCGGGCAACTCCGTCCATGCTCCCGGATAGATGTGCCAGGTGAGGCCCTCAACAAGCGGGCCCGACGGAGTTTGATGAGTCGTGCCACCGCGCGACAGCGACGATGGACTGCGCGGCCCAATCCTCGTGGTTGTTTTTGTCGGCGGCTTTCAGCAGGACTCGGAATCTTCCCGCTCCATTCTGCCCGTCCAAATCGGTGCCGTCCGCATCGGCAAAGCGATGTCGGACGGTGCGGCCTTTGGCCTGCGTGCCGTCGCCAAAGAACCACGTGAAGTTTGCGTGCGGGAGAAGGCATCGCTGTGAACGTCAATTCGTCTCCCGGCCCGAATACCGGCGGATCAATCGTGAACCTCGCCACCGGGCCCGACGGAGCGGGGAACTTCGGCGTCGCAGCGCCGCCGGCGACTACCAGTTGCAGCTCGGCATCGTTAGTCGCACGATTCTGTCCGTACTTCACGTTGTCGAACGTCACGTCGGTCACGTTTCCCGTCAGGGTGGAGGAGGCCAGGGGCGGCTGATCCAAGGCCCAGATGTTCCGGAAGGTGAATCCGTGTACAGCCGGCTCTGCGTGATCGATCTGCACCAGGGAATACCAGTTGTCGAGCCACAGATTCTCAAAGGTGTAGTTCGAGTGATCGCCTTTCGATCCGTTTGCTCCCCACATGCCCAGGAGCCCGAAGGTTTGTCCGCATGCGCCGATTCCCCCGTGCAAGATGTCCGAATTGCGCAGCGTGAAATTCCGGGAGTTGAAGATCTTCTGCGGCCATGCTGATCGCACGATGTTGGAAATGCTGGTGGAAAGCTGACTGCCCTCCACTACGATGTTTTGCACGTCATGCCCTGGGCGCAGAATCTCCTCGTCGGTATACCCGTCCCAGTTGCCTTGCATGGCAATGTCATCGTCTGAAGCGCGCAAGAATGTATTGCGCACCAGGGCGTCGCCGCCGCCCAGCCAATCCATTCCATCCTGATTTGCGTTTCCGGGGTTGCCGCCAATTACGCGCAGGTCGTCATAGATGAACCCGCTGGTGTCTTTCATTTGAACCGACCATGTGCGTGCGCGAACGACGCATGTGACGCCGCTGATCTGTACATCGCGGGCTTCAAGTGCGCCAATGCAGTGCCAATCGGGCTTTTGCATCCAGCCTTCGTCGGCTTTGGGGTCTTGCGTGCCTTCGTACACGATCGTGCCTCGACCCAGCACCTTGACTCCATTCGACCTTCCACAGATTCAGGCTGCCGTAGAAATACGATCCCGGCGCAAGGTACAGGGTGTCTCCACTTTTGGGGTTCAGGCTCTGGTGGTACACGCCGGCAGGAAAGAATTGGACGTTAGCGCCGCGCGGCACTGGCGGAGGCGGCGCGCCTGCAAACAAAAACAACATCGTCGCGCGGTTCAGAAAATCCCTTGGCCGGGAGATTGAGAGCTTGGTTGGCCCGGCGATCTTGAAGCGGATGGTTTGCCCTTCGCGTTTGGGCCTGATGCCAAGCCGCCACGGTTCCACATCGACGCCGCGATCCCAGAATCCTGCTTCGGCGGCGGTAATCGCCACTTCAACCGCACCGGTGATATCGAAATTGACGAAGTCGTAGCTCGCGGCGGCGTGGGCGACATCCACGGGCTCACCATTCACGGTGACGGTAAAGGCATTGGAGCGAAGCTCTACGGGAACTGGAACAGGCTGGACGCGGGGTGCGGCAAACGCAGCGCCGGGGACCGCAAGCACAGCCACCATGAACACACGAAGAGCACGCAAGAATTCGGACCCTGCAAATAAACTGGGGACGACTCCACTGTAGCACCGAAGGCTCAGATGCCTTCACCCATGGAGACGTACTCACGGAGGTGCTCGAGCTCCTGCCGGTAGGCATTGCGTTCGGCTTCTTCCGCGGCAAAAGGCTCTGCACTCGCCACCTGCGCGCCCAGCCGTTCTTCAAGCTCTTCGACGCGCGCTGACAACGCGATCAGAGCATCGGACAGAGGATCCTTTACGTCATGGGGATCCGTGATCAGCACGCGCTGCCCATTGCGGTACACGATATGCGCAGGCACGCCGACGACTGTCGAGTTTGGCGGCACGTCTGTGAGGACTACCGATCCCGCGCCTACCCGCGAGTTCTCGCCCACGGTTATGTTGCCCAGGACATTGGCGTTGTTACCGATGAAGACGCCATCACAGAGGGTTGGATGGCGCTTTCCGTGGCCTTTGCCCGTACCGCCCAGGGTGACGCCCTGATAGATCGTCACGCCGCTGCCAACGATGGCGGTTTCGCCGATCACGACTCCTGTCGCATGATCGATAAAGAGCCGCCGCCCCAGCAGAGCGCCGGGATGGATGTCCACTCCGGTAAAGAAGCGCGCAAATTGAGAAAGCATGCGTGCAGCAAGCCGCAACTTTACGCGCCACAACTGATGCGAAATGCGATGAAACCAGACAGCCCACAGACCCGGGTAGCAGAGCATGACCTCAAGCCACGAGCGCGCAGCAGGGTCGCGCTCAAGCACCGAGTTCACGTCTTCGCGAATGCGATCAAACATGGGCTTCCCCGATTCTTACAGCGTAACCGGATGTGTGGGCAGCGCCAGCACTTCCTGGCGCAGCGCGTCGAACAGGACGCTCGAAAGGTAACGCTCGCCAAAGCTTGGTATCACGACGACGATCAGCTTACCTGCATTCTCAGGCCGCGCGGCGACCTTTAACGCGGCGACCACGGCGGCTCCCGAAGAGATGCCCACGAACAGTCCTTCTTCGAGCGGCAAGCGCCGCGCCATGGCAATCGAGTCTTCATTGCTGACCTGAATGATTTCGTCGATCAAACGGGTATCGAGCACGCCGGGAACAAAGCCTGCCCCGATGCCTTGAATCTTGTGCGGCCCCGGTTTTCCGCCGCTCAGCACCGGGCTATCGGTTGGCTCCACCGCAATTGCCTTGAACTCCGGCTTGCGCTGCTTGATGTAGCTCGCGACACCGGTCAGCGTGCCGCCTGTTCCTATTCCTGAAATCAGGATGTCCGCCTTGCCGTCGGTGTCGTCCCATATTTCCGGGCCTGTCGTTCTCACATGGACGGCCGGGTTTGCCGGGTTGTCGAACTGCTGAAGGATGTACCCGTTTGGCGTCTTGGCAAGAATCTCATTGGCCTTCGCGATCGCGCCCTTCATTCCGTTCGGCCCGGGGGTCAGGACGATCTCCGCGCCGAACGCGCGCAACAGGACGCGACGCTCGGTACTCATGGTCTCGGGCATGGTCAGGATTACCTTGTAACCCTTGACGGCTCCGACGAACGCGAGCGCGATGCCGGTGTTTCCACTTGTCGGCTCAATCAGAACCGTCTCGCCGGGCTTGATCTTGCCTGATTTCTCGGCCTCTTCAATCATGGCGAGACCGATGCGGTCTTTCACGCTCGACAACGGATTCTGGCTCTCCAGCTTTGCGACCAGGGTTGCGGGCAATCCTGCTGCAACCCGGTTCAGGCGGACCAGGGGAGTGTGTCCAATCAGTTCAGTCACGTTTGCAGCAATACGCGCCATACAAAGTCTCCTTCGACCAGTAACAGTCCGGTCAGCTATACGAAAGTTACAAGGGCAATGGTGATGCTGTCAGGCGGAAGAGACGATGCGCTATCCGGAGCGCACTTGTGCATCGCAGCAGACACCAGGACGGCGTTAGCGACATCGACGCATAGAGATAGCGTATTCCGGCGCCGTGGTTTATGGCAAGCTGACCCGGGGGTCTGATGAAAAAAGAGAAAAAAAAAAAAGAAGAGAAAGAAGTGTGATAAAAAAGGAAAAAAAAAAAGAAAAAAAAAAAAAAAGAAAAAAGAAAAAAAAAAAAAAAGAAAAAAAAAAAAAGAGAAAAAGAAAAGAAGAGAAAAAAAAAAAAAAGAAAAAAAAAAAAAAAAGAAAAAAAAAAAAAAAAAGAAAAATATATAAAAAAAAAGAAAAAAAAAAGAAAATAAAAAAGATAAAAAAGAAGAGAATAAAAAGGATAAAGTGAGGTGAGATAATAGTAAGAGGAAAAGTAGCTGCCGCCGCTGAGCACGTCCAGCGCGCTTGCGAATGCCTCCGGCGGTAAGATAGACGGTAGCGCCGACGGCATCGCGCGGGCTCTTTGGGCCGCCGATCAGCTTGAACTCGACCCAGTGATGTTGGTCGGGATTCACGTTGCGCAGCAGAACAGGCGGGGCGGTCGATGTTGTTGATGACGACGTCGATATTGCCGTCGTTGAAGAGATCGCCGAAGGCGGCGCCGCGGCAGAGAGCACCACGGCCAAGCCCGGTACCCTTCCACGGGCGGAACGACTCGAACTTCTTGCCCTTCAGGTTGTGAAAGAGCAAAGGCCGCTGAGCGTAGGTCGTGCCCCAGTCCGTGCTTGATCGACCGCGGGATAGACGTGGCCGTTGACGATGAAGAGGTCTTTCCAGCCGTCGTTGTCGTAGTCGATGAAGCCGGTGGCCCCAGCCGAGAAAGGGAATCGTAGTCGTCGGCGATGCCCGACCTGGTAGCTGATATCGGTGAAGTTGGCGTCGCCGTCGTTGCGATAGAGCACATTGTAGTCGTCGGAGAAGTCGGTGTTGTAGAAGATCGAGCGGCCGTTGTTCAGGTAGTCGCCGACGGCGATGCCCATGGAGGCGGTTTCGCGGCCTTTTCGTTCAGCGCGATAGCCGGAGGCGTAGCTGGCATCTTCGAAGGTGCCGTCGCCTTTGTTGATGATAGAGATAGTTGGGGGTGGAGTCATTGGCGACGAGCAGATCAGGCTTTGCCGTCGTTGTTGAGGTCGACGAAGATAGCGGTGAGCCCGTAGTAGCCTGTTCGTGATCGGTGACGCCGGCCTTCTCGCTGACATCGGTGAAGGTTCCGTCGCCGTTGTTGTGAAAGAGATGATCGGGCTCGCCCTTCGAGACCGCGCGGACCGCACATGACACGTTGACGCCGCGAAACTGGCAGAAGTTTGACGCTACCGACCTTGCTTATCGGGCACGGGGGCTAGTCGCGATCGTAGTGGACGTAGCCGGGGACGAAGAGATCGAGGCGGCCGTCGCCGTCGTAGTCGCCGAAGGTTGCTCCGGTGGACCAGTTGCCGAGAGTGACGCCGGCTTTCTCGGCGACGTCGGTGAAGGTGCCGTCGTGGTTGTTGTGGTAGAGGCGGTTCTTGCCGAAGTTGGTGACGATAGATGTCGGGCCAGCCATCGTTGTCGTAGTCGCCGACGGCTACGCCAAAGCCCCAGCGATCGTTGGTGACGCCGGCCTTGGCGGCGACGTCGGTGAAGGTTCCGTCGTGATTGTTGTGAAACAGCGCGGCGTGTGGTGCGGCTGCTTTGCCGACGAGCGCGTCGAAGGTCGAGCCGTTGACGAGGTAGATGTCGAGCCAGCCATCGTTGTCGTAGTCGAGCAGGGCACGCCAGAGCCGTTGGTTTCGAGGATGAAGTTTTCTCCGGCTTCCCATCATGTGTTTCCAGTTACTCAATCCGTTTATGATTATATCCTGATAGATGATGGGAAATATTTACAAATCCTCCTGCGATTATATTTTTTTTTTTTTTTTTTATTTTATTTTTTTTTTATTTTTTTTTTTTATATTTTTTTTTTTTTTATTTTTTTTATATTATTTTATTAATTATATTTTTATTTAAATAAAATTTTTTTATTTATTTTTTAAATTTTTTTTATAAATTATTTTTATTAATATAATTAAAAATATAATAAAAAAGTAAAAAAAAAGAAAAAATAAAATGAAAAAATATGCTGAACCGGGGTTAGCGGAAAGCACAACTTCCTCGACTTGAAGCGCCCGCGACAACTATCCTGATATGTTGCGTAGAGAGTTTTTGGCATTCGAGAACTCGAAGACCCGCTTCTTACCTCATGAGCAAGCAAATCATCTCCGTTCATCTGCCCGATGGGGCTGTCCGCGAAGTGCCTGCGGGCACAACGCCCCTCGATATCGCGAATTCGATCTCGCCCCGCCTTGCCGCTGCGTCGGTTGTCGCGCGACTGACACCGCTGACGGGCTCCGCGAATGGGACTACCGCCGCGCAAACAGAATCTGCTGAGGCTGCGATGTATTCCGCTGAGGATACGTCCGCGCCCCACCTCGTTGATCTGGCTACTCCGCTGACGGACGACACTCGACTGGAACTCGTCAAAGAGAGTGACCCTGAGGCCCTCAAAGTTGTCCGCCATTCCGCCGCGCACGTGATGGCTACGGCCGTTCTGGAACTGTTTCCTGAGACGAAGCTGGGTCATGGGCCGGCGACGGACTCCGGGTTCTTCTACGACTTCTACCGCGAGACACCCTTCACGCCCGACGATCTGGCCGCCATCGAAAAGAAGATGGCCGAAGTGGTGGCGCGCGATGAGCTCTTCTCGCGCCTTCACGTTCCGAGAGAACAGGCTCTGGAGGAATTCGCACGCGACGGCGACTTCATGAAGACCCACTTCGTGACAAAGTTCACCGAGCCCGGGTCTGAAGTCAGCTTCTATCGCAACGGCAAATTCATCGACTTCTGCCGCGGACCTCATGTGCCCTCGACCGGCCGCGTGAAAGCCGTGAAGGTTACGAGCCTCGCGGGCGCTTATTGGCTGGGCGACGAAAAGAATCCGCAACTTCAGCGAATCTACGGGACGGCGTTTTTTTCGCAGAAGGATCTGGACGCCCATTTTGCGCGTCTTGAAGAGGCAGCCAAGCGCGACCACCGCGTTCTTGGCAAGCAGCTTGACTTGTTCAGCATTCAGGAACTGGCCGGCCCGGGTCTCGTCTTCTGGCATCCCAAGGGCGGCATCATCCGCAAGATCATGGAAGACTGGATGCGAGATGAATGCCTTCGCCGCGGCTACTTGCTGGTCTTCACACCCCACGTGATGCGCCGCGAACTGTGGAAGGTGAGCGGCCATGACGGGTACTACGCCGGCAACATGTACACGCCCATGGAACTGGATGACGCTGAGTATCGACTCAAGCCGATGAACTGCCCCGGCCACATCCTCATTTACAAGAGCTCGCCCCGTAGCTACCGCGACTTGCCCCAGCGCTATGCCGAGTTGGGAAATGTCTACCGCTATGAGCGCTCGGGCACGATGCACGGGCTGCTGCGCGTCCGCGGCTTTACGCAGGACGACGCCCACATCTTCTGCACTCCCGGTCAGATCGAAGATGAAGTAGTCGCCTGCATTGACTTTGCAGAGGCGGTGCTCAAGACCTTCGGCTTTTCTGAGTTCAAAGTCGAGCTCTCGACCTGGGATCCCAAGGACCGCGCCAACTACGCCGGCTCCGATGAGAACTGGGGATTGGCGGTTGGTTCGCTGGAGCGTGCGCTCACGCGCAAAGGAATCGTCTACAAAACCATCTCCGGTGAAGCCGCGTTCTACGGGCCGAAGATCGACATCAAGCTTGTCGACGTTCTCGGCAGGCTTTGGCAGCTCTCGACGGTGCAGTTCGACTTCACCCTGCCGGAGCGGTTCGGCCTTGAATACGTCGGCGAAGACGGCGAACGCCATCAGCCGGTGATGGTTCATCGCGCGCTGTTCGGGTCGGTGGAGCGCTTCTTCGGCGTTCTCATCGAGCACTACGCCGGAGCGTTTCCGCTGTGGCTCGCGCCGGTGCAGATTGGGCTTGTGCCCATCAGCGAGCGCCACATCGCGTACGCCAACAAGGTGGAAGCGGAATTGAAGGCAGCCGGATTCAGAGTCGAAGTGGATGCGCGCAACGAAAAGATGAACGCCAAGATCCGCGACCTCGCCAACCAGAAGACGCCGTACATTCTTGTCTTCGGAGACAAGGAAGAGGCGGCAGGCTCTGTCAGCGTACGCACACGCGGCAAAGGCGACCAGGGATCGATTCCTCTGGCCGAGTTCGTTGCGAAGGCGAAGGGGCTGGTCGAAAGCCAGTCGATGGAGTTGTAGGTCGGCTGCGATGAAGGATGTAGCTTTCAGAGGAGACGGCTCCTCTGAAAGCGGTTATGCGTTAATCGCCATGCCTTCGACCGCAGCGTAGGCGTCGAGCATCGATTCTGCAATCGTGGGGTGCGCGTGGATGGTGAACATCAGTTCATCCACGGTGCCCTCGAGTTCCATCACTGCGACCGCTTCGGCGATCAGTTCGGTGGCCTGCGGCCCAATGATATGCACGCCGAGAATTTCGCCATACTGCGCGTCCGCGACAATCTTTACAAAGCCGTCGTGGCTGCCGACGATGGTGGCCTTGGAGTTTCCTGCGAACGGAAACTTGCCCACCTTTACTGTGTGGCCCTTCTCTTTGGCCTGAGCCTCCGTAAGGCCTGCTGACCCGATTTGCGGCTCGGTGTAGGTGCACCCAGGAATGCGATCGCGCCGCACGGCCCGATACGTGCGGCCTGCAACATTCGTGACGGCCACGATGCCGCTCATCGCTCCGACATGCGCCAGTTGCGGGAATCCGGCGACGATGTCGCCGATGGCATAGACGCCGGGCTCTGCCGTCTCCTGCGCCTCGTTGACCTTGATAAATCCGCGGTCGAGCTCGACGCGTGTCTTGTCGAGGCCAACATCTTGCGTGCGCGGAGAGCGGCCCACGGCTACGAGGACTTTTTCGGCTTCCTTCTCGACGGTTTTGCCGTTTGCGCCGACCCACGTCACCTTCACGCCAGTTTCGGTTTTTTCAATCTTTTCGACCTTTGCGCCGGTGTTGACATCGATGCCGCGCTTCTTGAAGACGCGCGCCAGTTCCTTCGAAATTTCTTCATCTTCTGCCGGGACCATACGCGGCAGGAACTCGACGATCGTGACCTCGGTGCCGAAGCTGCGGAAGATGGAACTGAACTCCACGCCCACCGCGCCTGCGCCAATCACGATCAGCGATTTGGGAACTTGGGCCACAGAGAGCATTTCGATGTTGGTAAGGATGCGATCATCCGGCGTGAGTCCAAACATCATCTTCGCGTCGGAGCCTGTCGCTACAATGACATTCTTCGCCTTGAGCTGGGTGGCCGCGCCGTCGGGCGTGCCGGAAAGCGCAATGGTGTGCACGCCGTCTTTTGCGCTGCCGGTGAGTCGTCCATAGCCGGAGATCACCGTGACCTTGTTCTTCTTCATCAGGAAATCGAGGCCCTTGGTGTGCTTGTTGACGATGCCGGTTTTGCGCTTCTGCACGTTTTCCCAGTTCAGCGTACGGCCTTCGACACCCTCGATGCCGTATTCGGACGCGTGCTTCAGATGATCCCAGATTTCGGCGTTGAAGAGCAGGGCCTTGGTTGGAATGCAACCCACGTGGAGGCAGGTTCCGCCCAGGACTTTCTCCGCTTCAATCAGCGCAACCTTCAAACCGAGTTGGCCACCGCGAATCGCTGCTGTATATCCGGCCGGACCGCTGCCGATTATCGCCACGTCATAGATCGTCTCTGAAACTGTCTCTGCCAAGAGTGCTCCGTTCTGACGCGCTCAAATGATGTGAACGCGGCAATCCACCGTCCAGTTTATCGGATGCGGGACAGTGGGCTTTCGCATCTGATTCGGTTCTACGGAAGGGGCTGCAAGTCCGGCTCGACCCATACGCGCCGCGCGGCGGTGTTCGCAACGATGTCGGTGGAATAGTAGAGCTTATGGAGGGCGCGCTGCTCGCCGAACGCGTCGACCACTGCGCGAACGGCTTCAAGGCGCGAGGATGGGTGCAGGCGACGAAGTTTCTGCGCGACCACTCTTAGCCAGAAGACTGTCAGGGTTTCGTGGTAACCCGAGGTATCGGTGTTCCTGGTGCCAACCGCCTCGTTGTAGCTCCGGATTGCGTTTCGCACCTGGGGCAGCACCGTGGCGACTTCCGCGGAGTGGAGAAGAGAGGCAGCCAGGGTTACATGAGCGGCGTGCGTCCATTGCGCCTTGGGAAGCGTGCGATGGAAGAAGGCGTGAAGGAACAGGTCGATCGTCTCTTCGGAATCTAAGAAGCCGTTCTGCGCGGATGCGCTCATATGTGCAGATTATCTTGAACCAGCTCAAAGGCTGCCCGTTCTGCGTCTGGCTCGTCGCCGAATGCCTCGATCCAATGCACGTCGGGCTCGCGCCGAAACCACGTTAGTTGCCGCTTCGCATAGTTGCGATGGCCTTGCTGCGCGGCAACGATTGCATCCGGCTCGGACAGTGTTCCGGCCAACACGGCCATCGCCTGCCGATAGCCAAGCGAGTCCAGCGCCTTGATTGGCCCGTATCGCGCAAGAAGGCCGCGCGTCTCGTCTACCAGGCCAGCGGCGAACATCTCTGCGCAGCGACGATTGAGGCGGTGATACAGCGCGGCACGCGGCGGGTTCAACCCGATGCGAAGCAGTCGAAAACCAGTGAGGGGATCGCGCGCCGCGGTTTGAGACTCGAGCACCTGCGACAACGGGCGACGGCCGGCAACGCACACCTCAATCGCACGAATAAGCTTGGCCGTGTCGTTGGCATGAATGCGCGACGCCGACGGCGCGTCGAGCCGCGTCAGAATGCGATGCAGCCAGGCGCTTCCACGTTTCTGCGCGGATAGCCGCAATCGCTCGCGTAGTTCCTCGTGCCGCACGGGCCCTGCAAAGAGGCCTTCGATGAGCGCGCGAAGATACAGGCCGGTTCCGCCGGTCACGATGGGCAACATGGCACGGGCTGAAATGTCGCGGAGCACTTTGCGCGCCTGGCGACTGTACTCCCCCGCGGTGAAAGGCTCGTCGGGCTCGGCCACATCTATCAGGTGATGCGGCAGCCGCGTGCGCTCCTCGGCAGAGGGCTTCGCCGTTCCCAGATCCATGCCGCGATAGACCGCGACTGAATCGCAGCTGACAATCTCGCCATGAAAGCGCTCGCCCAACGACAAGGACAGCGCTGTCTTACCGCTGCCCGTCGGGCCGAGCAACAGGACCACGAGCGGGTCGGAATTCAGTGGGACGGCGCTTGGCGAGTCGGGCAAGTTTCTCCTCAGGATTGGGACCCATTGGATTATCCCATCTGCCCGACTAACAGTTTTCCAAACGAGCAGGGCTAGCGTTCAACGATTTTGGTTTTTGAGGGTTACAGGCGCCACCAGCCCGGAGGAAAGATCCATTTTGGATTTGTGTGGAAGAGCCACCAGACAAGAATTGCGGCAGCGAGTATGAGCAAACCGAATGTCTGATTGCAAATCGTTGCGCGGCGCTGTGCTTCACGACGCTCGTTCTCGGCAATCTGTTCTCTATACGGCTTGATGCGTCTTTCGACCATTGCGCTTCCTGCCGGGATTCGCGCAGAACGAACGCCGGTTCACCACGGATCAGTATAGGGTTCCGAACACGTACTTCTGGCGAATCCGTCCGGATGCGAAGACGGTATACTTCGGCTCTCCGGTGGTGGAACGCCGGTGAGCACCGGAAGGCGAGGACCGAGCGATGAGTGGAAGCGGAGGAAAAGGACCGTTCAAGGCGGCTGTGGTTCAGGCGGCGCCTATCGCGTTCGATCTTGAGCGCAGTCTGAACAAGGCCCATTTGCTCGCCGCAGATGCCGCTGCGCGCGGTGCGCGCCTGGTGCTGTTTCCAGAGGCATTTCTTTCCGGATATCCGCGAGGTCTCGACTTCGGGGCTGTCGTGGGTTCGCGATCTGAAGAAGGCAGGGCGGACTTTCTGCGCTATTGGGAGAGCAGCGTTGACGTTCCAGGTCCTGCCGTTGACCGGCTGAGCATCACTGCGCGGGAACTCGATATTTATCTGGTGATTGGTGTGGTGGAGCGGGAGGGAGGTACGCTGTATTGCACCGTGCTGTTCTTTGCGCCGGACGGGACACTGATGGGCAAACACCGCAAGGTCATGCCGACAGGTTCGGAACGGCTGGTGTGGGGCTTTGGCGACGGCTCGACGATGCCGGTATTCGATACCGAATTGGGCAAGCTGGGAGCGGTGATCTGCTGGGAAAACTACCTGCCGCTGATGCGGACGGCCATGTACGCGAAGGGCATCGAGATCTACTGCGCGCCAACGGCGGACTCCCGCGATTCCTGGTTGGCATCGATGCGCCATATCGCGGTTGAGGGACGGTGCTTCGTGCTTTCGTGCAACCAGTTCAACCGGCGGAGAGATTTTCCTGCCGACTATCGCACCCAATACGGCGACGATCCGGATGTGGTGATCACGCGGGGCGGAAGCTGCATTGTCGATCCCTTTGGCAACTTCCTTGCAGGTCCTGAAACAGAAGGGGAGGCCATCTTGATCGCCGAGATCGATCGCACCCAGATCGTGCGCGGCAAATTTGACCTGGATGTCGTCGGGCATTACGGGCGTCCAGATATCTTTCAACTGCGAGTGGATGAGGGAAGGAAGCAACCTGTGACTCCGTATGTTCGCGAGGATAACGAGACGAAATAGAATCCGTCATTAGATGGTTGAACGCTGTGACGATGGAAAGCAGTGCAGTTCCATGACTGAAGACAAGATCACAATTTCGCCGCGTTCGCGCATGCAGGCCGCGATGGTGCTGGCGATCCTCGCGGATGCGCTCCAGATCTTCGTCTTTCCCTTGTTTATTGCAGGGGCCGCATCGCCTGCGGATGACGCACTCGATGTCGGCGTAGGGGCGGTGCTTACGTATCTTCTCGGCTGGCACTGGGAGTTTCTGCCGTCGTTTGCTGCCAAGCTTGTGCCTGGAGTGGATTTAGTTCCTTTCTGGACATTGGCGGTTGCAAACGTCTACCGGAAATCGAAGAAGGACGTGGTCACGATTGAGGGAAGTCGCGTGGAACACCCTACGCCCACCGAGGTGCGCAGGCCGTGAGCGGCGAATTGGCATGAATCTGAAGTTTGCTCAGGCTTCGTTTGACTTCCGATGGCTCGATTGCCGACCATAACCATTCGGGCTTTGGAACTCCGAAGCCGCAAGGGGCACGTCAATGAAAGTTCTGATTCTTGGCTCAGGCGGTCGCGAACATGCGCTCGCCTGGGCGGTCAAGCGCAGCGAACGCGTCACCGAAGTGGTTTGTGCTCCGGGCAATGGCGGTATCTCCCAGATTGCCCGCTGTCTTCCTGTCGACCTCAAAGACGTGGCCGCCATGGTGCGCCTCGCCGAACTCGAGCAGCCCAGCCTAACCATCGTCGGACCGGAGTTGCCCCTCTCCCTCGGCGTCGTCGATGCGTTTCAGCAGCGAGGTTTTCGTGTCTTCGGACCCACCAAAGATGCGGCGCGTCTTGAATCGAGCAAGGCTTTCGCCAAGCAGTTTATGAAGCGCCACCAGATTCCCACGGCAAACTACGCCGTGTGCACCAGCTTTGCCGAGGTCGAGAAAGCGATCAATCTCTTTCACCCGCCGATTGTGGTCAAGGCCGATGGGCTGGCCGCCGGAAAGGGCGTCATCATTTGCCCTTCGCGCCATACCGCGGTTGAGGCGGCTCAGGGGCTCTTCAGCGGCGTCCTGCTGGGCGGAGCCGAGCAGAAGGTCGTGATTGAAGAATTTCTGGAGGGCGACGAGGTCAGCTTTCTTTGCCTCAGCGATGGCAAACATGTAGCCCCGCTGGTTCCTGCGCAGGATCACAAGCGTATCGGAGAGGGAGACACCGGCCCCAACACGGGTGGCATGGGGGTTTACTCCACCTCGGAGATCCTCGAACCACAGATGACCGAGTGGATTCTGCACCACATTGCGGAGCCTACGGCGCGAGGGATGGCTGAAGAAGATGCTCCGTTTGTCGGCGTACTTTACATCGGGCTGATGATGACGGCGCGCGGCCCGCAGGTGCTGGAATACAACGCGCGATTTGGCGATCCGGAGACGCAAGCTATTCTGGTACGTCTTGAATCCGACCTGGTGGATGCACTCGAAGCATGCATCGATGGGCGACTCTCTGAAAGCGAGATGCGATGGGCCTCCGGCGCCTCGGCCTGCGTAGTTGCGAGTTCAGCGGGCTATCCCGGCAGCTATAGAACCGGCCTGCCCGTCAGCGGGCTTACGGTCGCGTCCCAAGTTCCGGGCGTGCAGGTCTTCCACTCCGGGACTTCACGCGTGGGCAATCAGCTCGTCACCAGCGGGGGCCGGGTTTTGGGAGTGACTGCATCGGGCGACTCGCTTGAACAGGCCCTGGCGCGCGCCTACCAGGCGCTCGCTGAGATTCATTTCGAAGGCATGTACTATCGTCGCGATATCGGACACCGCGCTCTGAAGCACTCACGCAAGTAACGAAAGCACGGGAGTGTGCGTCGGCCTTCAGGCTGCTGATTTCACTGGAATTGAAAGCGGCGGTGGGTGCGCTTTGCACGGGCTCGACTTAACAGAACACAGCTTGCACAAACCAAATGCACTTGCTGCCTTCGGTATCCCGCGGCGTACTGCGGTCTAGCTCGATTGCACGCTTTCGGGAGGCGGCGGCGCGGGGGTCTTGGCCTGTTGCCTCTGAAAACAGGAACGGCAAAGCACCGGTCTGCCCTGGGTCGGCTTGAATGGGACCGTGGTTTCTGAACCGCACTCCGAACAGGTCGTTCGCGTCTCGGAACGGACTCGCCCACCCTTATTTCGCTTCGCTTTGCACTGCTTGCAGTGTTTGGGATCGTTTTTGAACTGTTTGTCGTGGAAAAAGAGTTGCTCTCCAGCGGTGAATACAAACTCGGCGCCGCAGTCAACGCACTTCAGAACTCTATCCGTAAATTCCATGGCCTGCTTCCCCGATACAGGGAAAGGAGCCGAAATCGGCCATGGTCCTCGGCTCGCCGGTCCCGTTTCCCTGTCTTCGTGCGACTTGCTGTAACAAGGGCCCGGGCCGCATAAATTAGCGGCTTGTCGAACGTCTTTCCGGCCAAACCGGAAGACCCAAGCGAATCGCGCCGTCACAGAAGGCACGGCGGCCAGGTAAATGAAAAGAATCGCGACAGGCCGCCCAGGTCTTGACCAGACTTAATTGCGCCCCCGCACCTTAGCGCGGGGGCTGCCAGGGCGGCGCGTGTCACGATTCGGTTGTCTAAAACTACTAGTCCTGTTCCTTACGAGCTTTTTTGCGATTCCGCTTGCGTGCCAATGCTGCCTTCACGCGGCGCTTCTCACCGGGTTTGAGGTAGTAGGAGTGACGTTTAACTTCCTTGATAATGTCTTCCTGCTGAACCTTACGCTTAAACCGGCGTAGCGCATTCTCGAGCGGCTCGCCTTCTTGAATGCGAACCTCTGCCAAAAAATCCCACCTCCGAACCTGCCAAAGGGCCTCTTTGATGATACTTGAAATGTTGAATCCGCAGTCAAGCATCCGGTGCCTGATTTCGGTGATTCCGCGATTTTCAACCTCTAAAATGAACAAATTGTCATTTTCGCGTAGTCTTCGGGGTTTTTATGCTCTTTAGGGGGTGATGTGAATCACAAGATGTTTGTTAACAGTATGTTCGATAGCAGACGCAACTACGAAGACTTCGAGTTGCTTTAAACTGCCGTTGAGGAGCACGTAATGATCCGAAGTTACCAGGGCCACATGCCCAAATTTCCGGCAAGTTGCTATATCGACTTTTCAGCCCAGGTGCTCGGCGATGTCGAGCTCGGCGAGCACTCTTCTGTCTGGATGAACGCCGTAATTCGCGGTGACGTCAACTCGATCCGTGTTGGCGCGAACTCCAATGTGCAGGATTGCGCTGTACTGCACGGCCAGCGCCATCTTTACTCTGTCACTGTCGGCGACTGGGTCACGATCGGCCACAATGCTACGGTCCATGGCTGCGTTGTGGAAGATGCGGTCCTGATCGGGATGGGCGTGACGATTCTTAATGATTGCCGGATCGGCGAAGGATCGATCATTGCTGCCGGAGCTGTGCTGCCGGAACACACCGTGGTGCCACCGCGGACCCTTTGGGCTGGAGTTCCAGGAAAGCTTCGCCGCGAACTCGGCGATCATGACCGGGCGCTCATCCTGCAATATGCCCAGAACTACCTCGACTACACCGAGATCTATTTGGCAGAAATGGACAAATGAACGGACATGACGCCTTGTTCATCAGAGTTCCTAGCCACTGACGTTTAGCATCAGATAAGCCGTGAGAATCAAGGAATCATTTCGCCGGAGAGTCGCTGCGTTTTCTTTGGCCTCCGCGATGGCCCTGCCTGCTGCTGCGGTCGGGCAAACCTGGCCACCTGCGACGAGCACGCTGCCCAACGCGCCCACGCCACAGGAACCCGTCACTCTTCGGGCTTTGCCGCTAAATACCCTGAAGGATCAGGGTGCGATATGGACCAGCCCGGTGCGCATACGCTCCCGCGAATTGAAATATTTGATTCCGCTGGGTCTGGCAACCACCCTCGCGATCACCACGGATCACGAGGCCATGACCGAGGTGGTCTCGCAGGATCCGGACTTCAACAACAAGAACGTGACTGCTTCGAATGGTCTGACTGGAATCCTGCTTGGCACGCCCGCGGTTCTTTTTGTCGCAGGTCAATTCCGCGGCGACGCCCATGCGCGCGAAACCGGAATCCTTGCCGGAGAGGCGCTTCTGAATGGCCTCGCTGTCGAACAAGGTGTCAAGCTCATGACATGGCGCGAGCGTCCGAAGGTCGATGATTCCAAAGGAAAGTTCTTTCAGGGAGACGTGGGAATCGACTCCTCGTTTCCGTCATCCCATTCCGTGCTGGCATGGTCGTCTGCTGCAGTTATTGCGGACGAATACCCCTCGCGCTGGGTCAAGTTCAGCGTCTATACGCTCGCAACGGGAGTGAGCCTGACGCGCGTCCTCGGTCAGCAACACTTTCCCTCTGACGTTCTTGTGGGTAGCGCGTTCGGATGGATGGTGGGGCATTACGTATTCAAAAAGCATCACCGCTGGAACCCCGTCACACGCTAAGTCGCGGCGGGCTGGGGGCTCCTTGAATCTCGGGCTAGAGGCATTTTGTCCGGCTCTCTCCTTGACAATCTACATATGCCAGTTTTATAGGTAGATTGTCTAGGAGAGACGAGACCATGGCACCGCTCGAAAAGGCTGACCTTCTGCAAGGGACCCTCGACCTGCTCATTCTCAAAGTCGTCGCACTCGGTCCGATTCATGGCTACGGCATTTCTCAGCGGATCCGCCAGATTTCTGCCGAAGTCCTTCAGGTTCAACAAGGTTCGCTGTATCCCGCGCTGCACCGGCTGGAAAAACGCGGGTGGATTGAGGCGGACTGGGGCGAATCGGACAACGGGCGTCAGGCGAAGTTCTATCGTCTCTCAGCCCAGGGCAGAAGCCAGCTTGCAGACGAGGAGCGGACCTGGAACCGGCTTTCCAAGGCAGTCGCCCTCATTCTCGAAACGGCCCAGTAGGAGGCAACGATGAATTGGTGGAAACGGAGCACGCCGCGCCCTCCTCGGGAAGAGGCAATGGACCGCGAGATCGGTTTTCACATCGCGGAATTGACAGAGGCTTACATCGCACAGGGACTGTCGCCCCAGGAAGCGGGACGCCGCGCAAAGCTCGAGTTTGGCGGGCGCGAGCAGGTGAAACAGACGATTCGCGAGGTCCACGTCTCTGCGTTGTTGGAACACCTCGGATTTAATCTGCGGGCTGCAATTCGGTTCCTGCGCAAGTCTCCAGGATTCTCGCTGGTTGTAATTCTGACTCTTGCACTAGGGATCGGCGCCAACAGCGCGGTTTTCTCAGCCATCGATGCTGTGGTGCTGAGGCCTTTGCCATTTCCAAAGGGCAATCAGTTGGTTGCTCTTTATCAACGCGATGTCAAGGGTCGCGACGCCAACCGCTTCGTCGCCCCGGTGCGCCTCGAAGACTGGAATCGTCTTAACTCAACCTTCGAGTCCATCAGCGGATACTACTTCGATGATCTGTCGGAAACCTCGGGATCTTTGCCTGAGAAGGTAACGGAGGCTCTTGTCGCGCCGCGCTTTTTACAAGTAATGGGCGTTTCGCCTGCGTTGGGCCGCGAATTCACGCCGCAGGAAGAGCACTGGGGCGGACCCGACGCCGTGGTGATTAGCTACAAGTTCTGGCAGAGGCGCTTTCACGGTGACCAGGCAGCGCTGGGGAGAAAGCTCCACGTTGGCGGCTTCTCCTATTCCATTGTGGGGATCATGCCGGCGTCGTTCCAGTTTCCAAACGGCGATGTGGATCTGTGGGCTCCCAGCGCTCCCGATGCTCCCTTTGCGGTGAGGCGCGATGCGACGTGGTTTACGGTAATCGGGCGCATGAAGCCTGGAGTTACGCTGGAACGGGCAGCCGCCGATCTCGCCACGGTGCAAAGCCAGCTCGGAAAGCAATTCCCGAAGCCCGACGCCGAACTCAAAGTTGAAGCCCGGGCGCTGAAGGACGTGATTGTAGGCAGCGCAAGGCAATCGCTTTGGCTGCTTTACGGGTCAGTCTCCCTGCTGCTGCTGATCGCCTGCTCGAACATTGCGGCTCTGTTGCTGGCGCGAACAGCAGAACGCGAGCACGAGATCTCAATTCGCTTTTCTCTTGGGGCATCGCGACTCGCCATCATCTTCCAACTGCTCACGGAGGTGCTTGCGCTTGCGCTGCTGGGCTCAATTGCAGGACTGCTGATTGCCGCGGCAGCTTCGCGCGCGTTTCATCTGCTTGCCACGGCTTTGCCGCGAGCCGACGAGATCAGGTTGAATTGGCAGGTTGCCGCGTATTCCCTTGGAGCGGCGGTGGCGACCACACTGCTATGCGGGCTGTTTCCTGCACTGCGCGGAACGCGGCGCGGACTCGCGCACTCGCTTGCATCGGGCGGTCGAACGCAGGCCTCCGCGAGAAATCCAGTGCAATGGGTGCTTGTGGGTGTGCAGGTAACGCTCGCGGTTACGCTACTGATTGGTGCGGGCTTGTTGTTGCGCAGCTTTCAAGAGCTTGCGCGGGTGTATCCCGGATTTGATCCGAGCCATGTGCTGACGTTTCAAATCAGCGGATCGTGGGGTGAAACAACCGACATGAAAGGCGTGGTCCAGCGAGTTGACCGCACTCTCGATGGCTTGCGCGCGATTCCGGGCGTCGAGGCTGCATCCACTTCCGGCATGCTGCCCGGAGTACCTGCTCAGTACCAACTGGAATTCAAGATCGACAACAAGCTTGAGCCAGGCCACCCGATTCTGGCAGATAGCCGGTATGTTTCGGCGGGCTACTTCGCTGCGACGCGCATTCCGCTCCTTGTCGGCGAAGCGTGTAAACAGGCTTCCGCTACGAGCGACGTGGTGGTGAACCGAGCGTTTGCCAATCAATACTTGAACGGCTCTTCTGCTATTGGCCACCTGATCACCGGAGCTGTGTACAACGACTTTCTGCCCCAGGGCACAATTCGCGGAATTGTCGGCGATGCTCGCGAAGAAGGGGTGAACACGCAACCTGCGCCCACCGTTTACTCGTGTTTCAGTGCGCCTAATCCGTTTCCGAATTACCTGGTGCGCACCAATGGTGATCCGATGGCCATGGCGGAAACCATCCGCCGCAAGGTTCACGAGCTGGAGCCGGCGCGTTCGGTCTACGGTTTTGCGCCATTGCAGGACCATCTTGATGAAGCGTCATCTGAGAATCGACTGCGAACCATGCTGCTCGCGCTGTTTGCTGCAACGGCCATTTCGCTGGCTTGTATCGGGCTGTATGGAACTCTCAGTTATCTCGGCAGGCTGCGCCAGCGTGAGGTAGGTGTTCGGCTGGCACTCGGAGCAATGCGCAGCCAAATCGTTGCGCGTTTCCTGATGCAAGGCCTCCGGGTCGCGGCGGTGGGATGTTTCGCGGGGTTGAGTCTCGCGGTCGGATTGACTCGATTTCTGAGAGGGATGCTCTACGGAGTTTCGCCGCTCGATCCTGGCACCTATGCCGGCGTGATCTGTCTTATTCTCGCCGTTGCTGCGCTTGCGTCGCTTATCCCTGCTCTGCGCGCCGCAAGAGTACAGCCTGTCGAGGTGCTGCGCGAGGAATAGCCGCGTCGAAAGATTCTTCGTCGACTAGACGGGCAGAGGGTTGCGCTCGGCGAACTGCCGTTGGTGCCAATAGGGATAAACCGGCGTGACATTGCTGGCCTTGTCGAGCCCGGCGACCTGGTCGGCTGTCAGATTCCAGCCGACGGCACCGAGGTTTTGGCGCAGTTGTTCCTCGTTTCGTGCTCCGATAATGACGGACGACACGGTGGGGCGCTGGAGGAGCCAGTTTAGCGCCACCTGCGGAACGGTCTTGCCTGTCTCTTTGGCCACCGCATCGAGCGCATCGACCACCGCATATAGATGTTCGTCCGACACTTGTGGTCCATAGTCTGCTGTCTTGTGAAGGCGGCTCTCTTTGGGCAGCGGCTGGCCACGGCGCAGTTTGCCGGTGAGACGGCCCCATCCAAGCGGGCTCCAAACGAGCGCACCAACTTTCTGATCGAGGCCGAGGGGCATCAGTTCCCATTCATACTCGCGGCCGATGAGCGAGTAGTAGACCTGGTGAGCCACGAAGCGCGTCCAGCCATAGCGGTCGGCGACGGCCAGGGACTTCATGAGGTGCCAGCCGGAGAAGTTCGATGCTGCGATGTAGCGGACCTTTCCCTCGCGGACGAAGGTGTTGAGGGTGTCCTGCACTTCGTCGATCGGGGTCAAGGCGTCGAATCCATGCAGGTGGTAGATATCGATGTAGTCAGTGCCGAGGCGGCGGAGACTCGCCTCAAGGGCACGGCGCAGGTGGTAGCGCGACGATCCTACGTCGTTGGGTCCATCGCCAAGGCGGAAGGTGGTCTTAGAGGAGATCAGCGCCTGGTCGCGCTTGCTGCCGAGGGCCTTGCCCAGCACTTCTTCGGAGCGGCCGTTGGAGTAGATATCGGCAGTGTCGAAGAGGTTGACGCCGGCGTCGAAGCAGATGTCGACGATCTTTTTCGCCTCGGCAATATCGGCGGTTGCGCCCCAGGCGTCAAAAAATTCCTGGCCGCCGCCAAATGTGCCGGCGCCAAAACTCAAAACGGGAATCTTGAGGCCTGAGCCTCCGAGCAGTCGATATTCCATGTTGCTTAGGATGCGTTGGGGCTGCGGAGGATGCAAAGCTGGAATGGCGTTGGAGCTTGCTTCAACTGCCACTCGAAGAAGTTTGCCGTTGCGCCCATTTCAGGCTGGTGCTAGGCTTAGCCCACTTCCAAAGGTTTTGCTGCAATGCCTCGCCTTCCCTCCAAGTGCGCGGGGCCGAGGTTTGTCGACATGGCTTCCGTTTCGCAGGGTGCAGTCACGCGCCGATCTCCGTCGTTCGCAGGCCGCAACGGGTTGGTTGACCGCTATTTCTACTTCGCCGCGTCGCTGTTGATCGCGGTGATCGTGGTTTGCGGCTTCAGTCTCACAATTGACCAGAGCCTGTTTCACGCGGCCATCCCGCGACCCCTGTTGCTCTGGATTCATGGTGCCGCATTCTCTGCCTGGGTAGCGTTCTACATCCTGCAATCCGCGCTGGTGCGGACGCATCACGTAAAGGTGCATCGTCTTCTTGGGTGGTTTGGTACAGCTCTGGCCGCGACAATGGTCGTTCTGGGGATTGTCATTGCTGTCATCATGGGCCGCTTTGACGCTGTGGTGCTGCATCAGCCCGATCCGGCATTCCTGAGCATCCCCTTTTACGACATGGTGGCGTTCGGAACGTGCGTGGGGTTAGCCATATCCTGGCGCAAGAAGCCGGAACTCCATCGACGGCTGCTGTTCATCGCGACCTGCGCGCTGCTCGATGCGCCCTTCGGTCGCGCTCTTTATATCTTCAACAACGCCCTCTTCTATCCCTTGCTGGATGGGGTAATTTTGCTGGGTGTTGCGCGTGACCTCATTGTGAATCGGAACATTCACAAGGTGTATCGCGTGGCTCTGCCTTTGATGATCCTGTTGCAGGGGATCACGATCTATCTCTGGCGCGGCAGCCCCGCATGGTGGCTGAAGTTTTGCCAGAACCTGTTGGCTTAATCAGAATTTGTGCGCGTTCTGTTCATTCGGCATTTGGGATTCCCTGCGCCATTGCGCCATTTAGACTAGATAGGTCATGAGCACTTTGAAAGCCGTGCGCGGCACTCGCGACCTGCTGCCGCCTGAAACAGCCCTGTGGAACCGCATCGAGGCTACCGCACGCTCGGTTTTTGCGCGCTACAACTTTGGCGAGATTCGGACGCCGGTTTTTGAAGATACCTCGCTCTTTTCCCGCAGCGTAGGGGAGGAAACCGACATTGTTTCCAAGGAGATGTACACCTGGGAGGATCGCGCCCGCGCGCAATCCGAGAAGACCCAAACCCTCACGCTCCGGCCGGAAAACACCGCTGGAGTGGTACGCGCCTATATCGAGCACAAGCTGGGTGAGACGGGGCAGTTGCAGAAACTCTATTACATCGGCCCGCAGTTTCGCCGCGAGCGTCCGCAGAAGGGTCGCTATCGGCAGTTCTCACAGATCGGGGCGGAAGTTATTGGACCGCCTCACGCCGGGAGCGAAAGTCCGCTGCGCGACGCCGAGGTGCTGGAGATGCTGGCGACGCTGCTGGACGAACTTGGGATCTCGGGGTGGAAGCTTGAAATCAACTCGGTTGGATCGGCGGCGGATCGGGCCCGGTATAACGAGACGCTGCGCGAGGCACTCATTCCTCTGGCACCGAAGATGTGCGTGGATTGCCAGCGGCGCGCGGTGACCAATCCGCTCCGCGTGCTCGATTGCAAGGTCCCTGAAGATCAGCCGATCATCGAGACTCTGCCGAAGATTGTTGACTCACTTGACGAGGCATCGAAGACGCACTTTGCGGCCGTGCTTGCAGCTCTGGATGCTGCAAACGTCCCCTATACGCGCAACGATCGTTTGGTTCGCGGGCTCGACTATTACACGCGGACGACGTTTGAGTTCACGCATGGGGGGCTTGGGGCGCAGAACGCGCTGCTGGGCGGAGGACGCTATGACGGGCTGAGCGAGGCGATCGGCGGACCCAAGGCTCCCGGAATCGGCTTCGCGATGGGCGAGGACCGCCTGGTTTTGACGCTGCTGGCTCTTGAGGCCGCGCCGCAGCAAAAGGCAGACGCGTACATTGCTCCGCTGGGTGAAAACCTGAACCCCGCCGCTCTCAACCTGGCGCGGGAGCTTCGCCACACCGGCCTCTACGTTGAACTTGGCGACGGGAGCTTTCGGCTCAAGAAATCGTTCGAGGCTGCCGATAAGGTTGCGCGATCGATCGTGATCCTGGGCGAGGATGAGCTTCAATCCGGTATTCTTACCGTGAAGGACTTCTCCACCGGCATTCAGACCAAGGTTCCGCGCACGGAGCTGGCTGCACATTTAGCCGAGCCAGCCGGCGCGTAGAAGGATACAGGTAGTGCTCGACTTTTTAGGAAATCTGGAACGCACCCATCTCTGCGGCGAACTGCGTGCTGCCAACGCCGGCCAGCAAGTAGTGCTCATGGGCTGGGTTAACCGTCGTCGCGATCACGGCAACCTGATCTTTCTCGATGTACGCGACCGCAGTGGTATTGCCCAGGTTGTGCTCGATAAAGAACTGGTTCCCGAGGGGCACCTTAAGGGCGAGCAGGTTCGGCCCGAGTATGTCGTCGCTGCAGTCGGCAAAGTCGCGCTGCGGGATCAGGACGCCATCAATCCCAAGATGCCCACGGGCGAGATTGAGATCGAGGCTACCGAGCTTCGAGTTCTCAACGACACGCGCCTTGCTCCCTTTTCCCCGTCTGAAGAGGCCATCCAGAACGAAGAGACCCGGCTGAAGTATCGCTATATCGATCTGCGGCGGCAGGAAATGCAGCGCAATTTCAGGCTGCGCCACGAGATTACGCGCGCCATCCGCGAGAGCCTTTCGAATCAGGGGTTCCTCGAGATTGAGACGCCGATCCTGACCAAGAGCACGCCCGAGGGAGCGCGCGACTTCCTGGTTCCGAGCCGTGTACATCCCGGCGAGTTTTACGCACTGCCGCAGTCCCCACAGATCTTCAAACAGATTCTGATGATCTCGGGTTTCGACCGCTACTTCCAGATTGCCCGCTGCTTCAGGGATGAGGATCAGCGCGCCGATCGTCAGCTTGAGTTCACGCAGGTCGATCTGGAGATGAGCTTTCCGCGGCGCGAGAGTGTTTTTGCCGTGGTCGAACAGTTTTGCGCAGCGGCCTTTGCGGCGGCGGGCGTGACGTTGCCGACGCCGTTTCCGCGCATCACCTATGACGAGTCGATGCGCCAGTACGGCACAGACAAGCCCGACATGCGTTTGCCCGGACTCACCGATGTGAGTTCCGCATTCAGCGAGGCAGCGCTCGCCACGCTCCAAATCGACCCTGCGCTTCCTGTTGTTGCATTGCGCATCCCCGGCGTTGGGGAGCTCAGCCGCAAAGAACGCGAAGACAACCATCCGCAATTTGACAAGAAAAAGGGCGCCAAGTTTATCGATGACTTCAAGCGGCTGGCGAAGGGGTTTCCCGAAGCTGCTGCGAAGGTACGCGAACTGACGGGCGCCAACGATGCCGACTTCGTGATTGTCGTGGCAGGCGATCCGGCACATCACATCAAGGCCAGCGATACGAAGTTTGCGGGTCGCCTGAGCGAGCGCGAGATCAACGTTTATGCAGCCGCGGGCAACTTCCGGAGCGAGTTGGCCAAGAAATATGCCGAGCGGCATGGGGCCTTCCGCACGACTGAAGAGACGGTTCGCGAGGCTGCTTCACGAAGCGGCGAGAAGAACGCTATTGAGGGCGGAGTCGCCTTCCAGCCGATCTGGATCGTTGACTTCCCGATGTTCGAGTATGACCTGGCCAGCGGCAAGTGGATGCCGGCGCATCATCCGTTCACTGCTCCCTATGAAGCAGACATGGCCAACCTGGTGAGTGACCCGGCGTCGGTTCGCGCCGACTGCTACGACCTCGCGATGAACGGGCTCGAGCTGGGGTCGGGGTCGATCCGTATCCATCGCAAGGATGTGCAGCAGCAGATATTCGCCTCGCTGGGGATTAGTGATGACGAGGCGCGGCAGCGTTTTGGATTCTTCCTGGACGCGCTGGAATACGGCACGCCTCCACACGGCGGCATTGCGCTTGGGCTCGACCGCATCGTGATGTTGCTTGCGGGGGCGCCGAGTCTTCGCGAAGTGATTGCATTCCCCAAGACTGCGAAGGCGATCGATTTGATGGCCGACGCGCCGACGACAGTAAGCGATCAGCAGCTGAAGGAGCTGCACGTACGGGTGGCGCTGAAGAGCTAGTCCTCATCAGGCTTAGGAAACCAAACATCCATCAGGCCCCTGCGCGCCCAACTCCCCGCGCAGATGATCGTGCCAATTGGACAAATCAGCACAGTGACTACGATACCGAATGGCCCACCTGCGTGAAATGCGGTTTGAACAAAGTTCGCGTAATTCCCGTGTGTCGATCCGATCAGGACATCGACACCGAACGACATTGCTCCTAACAGAGGCGTGAAGATCGTACCCATCTTCCAAGCTTCGGTGTCAGCTTTCAGCCCATCCTTGCTTACATACCACGTGAACAGCGCGGCGGCCGACAGAATCGGAGCCGCAATTGGACCGGCAATCCATGGATCGGTTAGAACGCCGTAGTAGGACAGAATCCAAACTGCGGCAGCTGCGCCCGCGACGACAATAATCAATCCCACGATATCGCAAATTGATCGTCGTAACCTGCTCACCGGCGCATTGTCTCTTTCCTATTCTTGATACCGCGACCTGAAAGAATCCCGCTCCTAGTCTCCGGTTGTCTCGACTAACTGTTCAGGCGCCCTCATCGCTTCGGTTTCAATCGACAGGCACTTGCCGAGTTCATTGAAGTCCTTGTCCCATCGCGGGCGATCATCGAGAATTTGTGACGTTAGCGCGTAGCTTGAAGTTCGCAGAATGTCATACCAGATGTTCTGCGCCTGCCACAGATTCAACTCAAACGGGAGTTCAATTAACGTGTGAGCCAGGGAGAGTGCGCGTTCGAGCATTTCGAGCGAACCCGCGGACATCTGCAACTCCACCATCGCACGCTTCATGCGCTGATCGGCGATATAAGAGAGAGTGGTCGTCTCCAGCGGAACCTTGTCTGACTTGGCGAGCTGCAAATAGGAACGCACCTGCGCCTGATCCACCGGATCGGCCTCGAGCGCCCGTCGCAGGCCTGCATTGATTGCGAACCCCGCCGCCAGCGAGAGCGCCGGCGGTTTGGGCAGGCCGGCCTGCGACAAATAGTGCAAGAGGCTGGCGTGATCTTCGTAGATATTCGTCAGCGAGCTTTCGATATCCCACAACGTAGAGTTGAGAATGAGCTGAACGATGCGGCGCTGTTCGTCCTTGAACAGCGAAGTCAGACAGTAGTCCACGTGTCCATAGAAGCGATCGATGAGCCGGATCACTTCGGGAAAGTCGGCTCTCTGTACATGTTCCGCGGCCTCTTCGGCAAACAATTCAAACCGCTCCGCATCCTCATTTGAATACAGTTTCACTGCAGCCGTAATATTTTGATCGCCAAAGTGCAATACCGCAAAACTGAAGCTCTGGGCGTTGCCGGTAATCACGCTTTCAATGTGAACACGGCCGAGAGCGAGGCGGCCACGTCCGGAGTTGTGAATGTCATATGAAATCCGCCGCACGCGATAGCAAAACAGCTCGGTCTCGTCTGCAAACGAAGAGAACACGCTGCTGATGGCGTAGTGCGCAGCCACCTGCTCTAGACCTAATTGGAGCGACCCGATCTTTTCTTTGTATATGCGACCTCCGTCTCCCGCACTCGAGACGTTGGACTTGGCCTGACTGAGCCCATCGATAAAAGCTGGTTCGAGCGCAGCGGCTTGCCCCTCAAACAATTGCTGCGCCAGTTGCAGTACGCGAGCGGCGTACGCAATCACCTGCACCGTCTCGATTCCTGAGACATCGTCGAAGAACCATCCGCAGCTTGTATACATCAACTGCGCGTGGCGTTGCATCTCCATTAACTTCAGCGCGCGCACTTGCTCTGTTTCGTTAAGCTGGTGACTCTGATGCTCTTTCAGAAAGCGATCTTGCGTATCGACATCGCGATCGAGAATCACATCAATGTAACCGTCGCGGGCCTCCCACACATTCTTGAAGAGCTTGTCTCCCTCCTGCTCCGTCAGCGGCGCAATATCATCGCGCAGTTCATCGAGTGCCTGTCTTAGCGGCTCGCGCCATCGCTGGTTCCAACCGGGCTTTCCGCTGCTGCAACCGCAATTTGAGCGCCACCGCTCCACCCCGTGAGCGCAACTCCACGAAGTATCGTCGAGAATCTCACATTCGTACTCGGGCGGAAACTGATCAAGAAAGCTCGCGAAGTTCGCGAGCCGGACTGTCTTGTCCTGCTCAAGCAAGCGCACAGCATATGCGAGCGCCATCTCACCGTGGCGGTGGTGATGTCCGTATGACTCACCATCGGTTGCGACGCTTACCAATTGCGGCTGAGAACCATCTCTGAATCCGGCCTTGAGCCTCGCAGCCAAAGCCTCGCCGGAGTTCAACAGACCTTCAAAAGCAATTGCCCGCGATGTGGGGCCGTCATAGAAGAACACCGCGATGGCCACGCCCGACTCGAAACGCATCAGGTATGGACGTGTTGTATCCACTGAGTTGGCAAGCGGCGTGATCCAACCCGTATCCGCATCGTCCTTCAATGATCGAATACGCTTGCACTGGTGCGGGGCCAGCAGCGTGAATTTGATGCCATGCTGGGCCATCAACTCCAGCGTCTGTGTATCTGCTGCGGTCTCGGCTAACCACATGCCCTCGGGCGGCACACCGTAGTGGCTCTCGTAGTCGGCGATGCCCCACCGAATCTGCGTAATGCGATCGCGCTCATTGGCCAGGGGCATGATTATGTGGTTGTACACCTGCGCCATCGCCGAACTGTGCCCGTCGAAGCTTTTGCGGCTTCGCACCTCGCCGTCGAGGATCATACGGTAGGTGCGCGGCGCATTCTCTTTGAGCCAGCTCATCAGCGTCGGGCCAAAGTTGAAACTCATTCGCGAATAGTTGTTCACGATGCGAATGATCTGATTCTTGTTGTTCACGGTTCGTGCTGCGCCGTTGGGCGCGTAGCACTCCGCGCACACACGTTCATTCCAGTCGTGATATGGGGCGGCGGAGTCCTGCGTCTCCACCGTTTCCAGCCATGGATTCTCACGTGGCGGCTGGTAAAAATGACCGTGAATGCAGACAAAACGCGCTGTTGAAGACATGGATTTCTCGATCTCGATTGGGCACACGACTGTGCCTGATTATTACAGGCTCGCTCGCCCTGCGGGCGTGGTTGTCTTGGCCAGATCGCATGCCCGCCACAAATACCAGCTCGCAACCGAACGAAATGGCGCCCACTTCATCCCGCGCTTGAACACCACGTCGGGCTTCGGCAGGTCGGATGCCTCAATCGGGCGCGACTTCGGAAGCCGTTGAAAAGTCAGCGCGAATCCTTTGCGCACTCCGTAGTCCGTCACCGGCAGAACATCGGGCCGTCCCATGCGGAAGATCAGCAACATCTCCACGGTCCACGGTCCGATGCCTCGCACAGCAGTGAGACGCTCTACGATATCCGCATCTGGCATCTTGTTGATCGCGGCATGGCTCGGCACTGTACCGTCCAGGGTTTTTGCCGCGAGATCGCGCAAGGCCTTGATCTTATTTCCCGAGACGCCTGCTGCCCGCAAGGGTTCATCCGGAGTGCCGATCAATTGCGTCGGTGTCGGATCACCGCCAAAGAATTCGCGCACTCGCCGATGAATTGTTGCCGCCGCCTTGCCATGGAGTTGCTGATAGAGGATCGATTCGAGAAGCGATTCAAAAGGAGAGGGCGCCCGATCCAGACGGAGCGCAAACTCACCGACACGATCAATCAGTGCGCCCAACTTCGCATCTCTCGCGCGGAGATGCGCCAGCGCCTCTGCAGGATCAAAGGGAAGTTTCCTGCTTTTACCGTCGTGAATCATTACCGCAGTGTAACGCGCCAGGTTCACGGCCCAGGGGAATGTGCTATGTTGGACCTGAATTCACCTGTTTCATGTTTGCATGGTTGGTGGTCGGTCCTGAATGCATCCAGCAACGACAACCCAAAACGAAATTTCTCCAGCAGCGATCAGCTCTGAACCCGACCCAATAATTGCAGCGCGGATCGCCAGCGTCTCCTTTGCGCTGTTTGTAGCTGGCGGCGTCATCGGGCTGCTCAACATGATGTTAATGCCGGTCCCCTTTGGGTGGGGATATGAGATGGTCACGCTTGCGACCAATCTAGCCAACCACGGCACCTACGCCAATCCCTACTCCGTCCTTGACACCGGGCTCACGGCTGCATACACGCCCTTGTATCCCCTTTTCTTGTCCTTGCTCATGCGCGTGTTCAGGAACCCAGACCTCGCAACCTTGGCGGCAACTGTTGCGAATATTCTCATCAATTGTCTTTCCGCTGCGTGCCTGCCGCGTGTTTCGTGGCTCTTCTTTCGCAGCGTGCGACCTGGCGTTGTGGCGGGCATCCTATGGCTGCTCTCGGCTCAGCTTATGCCAGATTGGGACGCCAGCTTCACGATGGCTGGACTAATTCTCTTCTGCATATTCACAGCCGTTACGATTGGGCAGCGAATATCTCCATTCTTCGCCGTCCTGGGCGGATTGTTTGCCGGTGCTTTGTTTCTGCTTAATCCTTCATCGATGATAGCGTTCCTGCCCTGGATCGCCTACCTGTTGGCCTTTCGAAGGGCTTCATTAAGGCAAACAGTAATCTACTCTTCCGTTGTTCTTAGCCTATTTGCTCTTATAGCATTCGGCTGGGCCTATCGAAATTATCGACAACTCGGGAAACTCGCGGTGCGGACGAACCTAGGCATTGCTCTTTATGTTTCGAACAATGAATGTGCGAGCCCGAGCCTTTTTGACGAACAGCGAGATAACTGCCATGAGGCTTATCATCCGAACACGAATCTCCAAGAGGCGCAGATTGTTCGCAGGCTTGGAGAGGTGGCCTACGATCGACTGCGCAATGCCGATGCGAAAGCATGGATGCGGGCTCATCCTGCAAGGTTCCTGAGTCTGACGGCGTGTAGGTTCCGCGATTTCTGGTTCCCAGAAGCCGCTGGGCATCCGTATAAGATGGCGATTATTTGGTTTGCAACTCTTCTATCTATTCCGGGCCTGATTGTTATGGCTCGCCAGCGCATGCAAGTAATCACATTCCTCTTTGCGGTCTACGCACTTTATCCGGTTATGTATTACGTAGTTGTGAGCGATGTCAGATATCGCTATCCAATTCTTTGGCTCACCCTACTGCCCGCAGGTCTTTTTGTAGACGTGTTTTTGAAACGCGCACCATTGACTTGGCTTGACCACCGCAAACACGGCCAATCAGTTTAGCTGGCGCGCAGTCCTAAAGGGCTGCAAATGATTCCATGCCACGAGTCGACCTGCTGATCGTTCCTGCAATGAGCCGAGCCTTGTACCATCAAAGCGTAACAACCTCGACAGGAGTTAACGACACGCGATGAAGATGCGGCCAGGAACGCAAACGGGTTTTCTGATGTGCGGAAAAGAATGGAATGAGGGCGAAGCCATTGAGGTCCGCTCTCCGTGGGATAACGGACTGGTTGGCCGCGTCACTGTTGCGACTCGCGCCGATGCACGTCAGGCCGTGAATCACGCAGTCGCCAGTCTTCGCCGTACCCGCGCCCTGCCGCGCTGGAAGCGTCGCGAAATCCTTGAAGATGTCGCCGCCGCCCTGATCGAGCAGAAGGAACGCTTCGCAAAACTCATCACGGCCGAAGCCGGGAAGCCTCTTCGTCTGGCGCGCTCGGAGGTTGATCGCGCTGTGCTCACCTTCAAGACAGCCGCGGAAGAAGCAGCACGCCTCGGGGGTGAATCCATTCCGCTCGATCTGACGGAAGGCAATGAAAATCGCTGGGGGCTGGTGCAGCGCTTCCCGGTCGGACCCGTTCTCGCCATTACGCCGTTCAACTTTCCGCTGAACCTCGTTGCTCACAAGATGGCGCCTGCCATCGCTGCGGGCTGCCCCCTGATTTTGAAGCCGGCACCGCAGACGCCCTTTACGGCGCTGGCACTGGGCGAAGTCATTCTCAAAGCCGGCTGGCCTGAAGAGGCACTTGCCGTCCTTCCTCTCTCGAACGCCGACACCGCGTGGCTGGCTGAAAAAGAAGATCGCATCAAGCTTGTCAGCTTCACCGGGTCCGCCAAAGTGGGGTGGGAATTGAAGGCTCATTCCGGTCGCAAACGCGTCCTGCTTGAGCTGGGTGGAAACGCAGCCCTCATCATTCATGGCGACTGGCCTGACTTCGACGAAGCCGCTGCCCACACTGCTCATGCAGCTTTCGGATTTGCAGGCCAATCCTGCATTAGCGTTCAGCGCGTCTTCGTGGATAAAAACAAGTTTCAGACATTTCTGTGGAAGCTGGTGGAGTGTGCCGAAAAGCTAGTGTCGGGTGATCCATCTGACGAAGCCACCGAGGTTGGCCCGCTTATCCGTCCCGGAGAAGCCGAGCGCATCGATGAGTGGATCAAGGAGGCCGTGGAGGGCGGCGCGAGGCTGATTGCAGGCGGCGAGCGCAATGGCTCCGTCATTGCGCCTGCCATCCTCACCGGCACCAAGCCCGGCATGAAGATTCGCGACGAAGAAGCGTTCGGCCCTGTCGTGATCGTTGAGCCTTACGTCGACTTCGAGCAGGCACTGGCAGACGTAAATCATTCCCGCTTCGGACTACAGGCTGGCCTGCTGACTCGCGATGCGGGCCGGATCCTTACTGCATACCGCGAACTCGAAGTGGGTGCACTTATCGTTGGCGACACGCCAAACTGGCGTCTTGATCCTATGCCCTACGGCGGCGTCAAGGATTCCGGACTGGGACGCGAAGGCATTCGCTCGGCGATCAATGAAATGACCGAACCTCGGATGCTCGTCATGGCACTTCGGACGTGAAAGAATAGCGCGATATGGATCTCGGACTGAAAGACAAGCTCATCGTGGTTACTGGCGGAGGCGCTGGCATTGGCGCTGGCATCTCTCGCGCCTGTCTTGCGGAAGGGGCACGTGTGGTCGTGCTGGGACGCCGCTCTGAAAATGTGCAGGCGTTCATGGACGAGATGCAAACAAGCGATGCCGATTGTCATCTTGTAGAAGCTCACCTTGAAGACACAGATCGCTGTAAGCAGGCTGTCATCGAGATTCAGGACCGCTTTGGCGACATCTACGGACTGGTCAACAACGCTGGCATCAACGATGGCGCGGGCCTTGAAAAGGGGAGTGTCGCCCGCTTCATCGAGAGCTTGAACAAGAACCTCATCCACTATTACGCGCTGGCTCACTATGCGCTGCCCGCGCTCAAGCGCACGCAGGGCGCGATTGTAAATATCAGCTCAAAGGTGGCGCTCACGGGGCAGGGCAACACATCGGGCTATGCCGCCAGCAAGGGTGCGCAACTGGCGCTGACGCGTGAATGGGCAGCCGAATTGTTGCCTTTTAATATTCGAGTGAACGCCGTGCTTCCTGCAGAAGTAATGACACCGCTCTATCGTCGGTGGCTCGACACGCTTGGCGAGCCGGAGGCAGAACTCAAGCGGATCACGGACAAAATTCCGCTCGGCCACCGCATGACGCTGTCCGCCGAGATCGCGGCTGCGACCGTCTTTCTTCTCTCGCCGACGCAGTCTGCGCACACAACGGCGCAGCACATCATTGTCGATGGCGGGTACGTCCATCTGGATCGCGCGCTGACTTAATAGTCCTCAACTATTCGGCGCGCAGTGCGTTCGTGGGATCTACAGCGGCCGCCCTTCGCGATGGAACATAGCATGCAATCCACGAGATGGCGACGATACTTACTATGGCGACTGCGTAGGTCCATGGGTCCTTCGTGCTCACGTTAAAGAGCAAAGATGACATCAGTCGCATGGTGCCAAATGCCGCGGCTACTCCGAAGACAATGCCGATGCCGGTCAGCCACAATCCCTGGCGTACGAACATCGCGGTCAGAGCCTCGCGTTGCGCGCCGAGCGCCATGCGGATGCCGATCTCCCTTGTCCGCTGCGACACCGCATACGAGATAACCCCATAGATCCCGACGATGCCCAGCAGCAACGCCATGCTTCCTGCGACGCACAGCATGACCAGAGTGAACGAAGTGCGCGCCATCGACTTTGTATAGAGTTCGCCGAGAGTTGTCGTGTCGGCGAGAGGGAGATCCCCGTCTACGGACCAGACCTGCGATTGCACTTCTTTCATGAAGGCCGACGAGCCTGCTCGAGGCGAGCGAATCGCAAATCCAAATCCGCGTCGCACCATTTCCTTTTGCCCCTCGAAGTGGTCCATAAACACGGGCCAGTACACCGATGTGGATACCGGATTGCTTACTCCATTGTCGTGCACGTCGCCGGTGACTCCGATAACCTCGCGCCAATCGTCGGTGTTGCCTACGCGAATTCGCTTCCCCAACGCGTTCCTTGCGTCGTGCCAGAACTCTTTTGCCAGGCTCTCTGACACGAGCGCGACCGGTCGCTTTTGATATGTGTCAGTCCAATCGAGATCGCGGCCGGCAACCAGCGGTGTTCCTATCGTCTTCAAAAAGCCGGGAGAGATAAATTTGAACCGGCGGACGGGGGGAAGTTCGCCCTCCTTGTACGTGAGATCCTGTGCAAACACCGGGTCGAAGTTGTTGTTCCCGTCCATGGGAATGGAGGTAGAGAACGCGACAGCGGAGGCGCCGGGGATCGCCGCAATCTTGTTCTGGATCGCCTGCATAGTGCGAACCACTCGCTCGCGCTGAGTGTCCGGTATCTTCGTATCCGGAATGTAAAGGCGGAAAGTCTGCAGCGAATCGGGGTCTGTGAATCCGGGAGACACGTGGACCAGGGCGCGAAATGTGCGAATCATCAGTCCCGAACAAATCAGCAAGACGAGCGCCAGAGCCACCTGTACCACGACCAGGGACTTGCGCGCGCGATGGCGTTCGCGGCTTTGGCTGAGCGCGCGCCCACCTTCGCGCAGCCCTGTGTTCAGACTCACGCCTGCATACTTGATGACCGGGATCAAGCCAATGACGAAGCTCACAAAGAGGGCCAGACCAAACGTAAATAGAACAACTGGGAGATCGATCCCGATATCGCGGAGCCTCGGAAGGCCGGTCGGGGCGATGGCCACGAGGACACGCAAGCGCGGCATATGCCAGGGCCACGCCAATCACGCTTCCAGCGAACCCAAGCGCGAAGCTCTCGAACAAAAGCCCCCCGGTAATCCGGCCACGTCCCGCGCCGAGCGCCGCTCGCACAGCCAATTCCTGGCGCCTTCCCTCGACTCGCACCAGCAACAGGTTTGCCACGTTTGCACAGGCCACCAGCAACACGATTGCGATCGAACCCATCAGAACCCATAAAACATTGCCCACGTTGCCGATTACGTCCTGTTTCAGGGTGCGCAAATTGGACTGAAGCTTGATCTTGTCGAAAAGAGTCAGACTAAATCCATCGGGTACTGGGAAGCTCCGTGCCGAGATGGGAATCATGCGAGTTAAATCTGCATTTACCTGCGCCAATCTGATGCCCGGCCTCATGCGGGCCAATGCCTGCATGCCGAAGCCGCCGAGCTTTGTCTTGCTGCGATCCAACTGCATCGGGATAACGACGGCCGCATCTGCCTGGTCGAGAAAATGGAAATCGCGAGGTAAAACGCCGATAATTTCACGCGGCGAGCCGTCCACTGTGATGGAGCGCCCAATCACGGAATCGCTGCCTCCGAACTTCTGACGCCAGTACGCGTAGGAAATCAGGATTGTCTTCGGCGCGCTTGGGAGGTCATCTCGTCGAGAGAAGATTCGACCCATCGCCGGCTTCACACCCAGAATGGGAAGTGTCCCGTCGCTTACATCCAAACCTCGCACATGCTCGGGTTGCCCAGCGCCGGTAACACTCAAGGAGTCGTTGCTGTAGAGACCGATATCTTGAAGCGTCGTATTTTGTTCGCGATAGATGAAGTAGAGAAACGGCGCGATGTTTAAATCCTGCAATCCAATTCCAGGGGCCTTGTGCCCTACGCCGATCAACTGCTCTGGGTGCGGGTAGCTTAAGGGTTTCAACAGCACGCCTTCGACTACGCTGAACACGACCGTATTTGCCCCGACGCCCACGGCAAGCGTGACCAATGTGATGGTGGTGAAAAGGGGCGCCCTGGCCAGCCTCCGCAGTACCTGTTTCAGTTGCTCCCTGAACAAAGACATGGGCCTTACCTCCTGCGGTGGATTTCGGTCTTGAGCCGGACGGGGATATCCGACATAAGTTTTAGGTACGACTCTGCAGGGGCAAAAGTTCGCAATATCTCGCCGTAATTGGCTTGGGAATGGTCGAGTCGCCTTCTGGCTAGGGAGTCCACCGAGGATACGAACGCATGACGAGGGTCTTGACGACGCCGATGCGAATCTGCACGGCATCGATTCGCAGCGCTTTTACGGTTGCGGTATCGGAAGAGTCTCCATTCCGCTCCGCATAGTCGGCCAATTCGAGCATCACACCGGCTTCCCGGTAAATCGCCCGGAGGTTACGGACTCTCTCGGTATGCGCGCCGGCGTCTTCAGATGCGTTGATCTGTTGCGATGGGTGATTGCTCATTCCGGGAGTAGTCCATTCCAGATCGAACCTCGAGACAAGCGACTCCCACGATTGCGCGTTCCGACGACAGAGCACCGCGCGCTCATGAAACAAATAGAGGGCCACAGTGGCGATCGCGATCATTGGAAGTGGGTGGGGGATGAGCGATCTTTCTCAGCCAGGACGTTCATTACGAGGCAGGCCGAACTCTCTCATCTCCGAACATATGAGGAAGGCAAGAGACGGTCAATGACACTTCCTGGGGAAAGCCAGGAAGCGACGTCGCTCAAATCCAGCAGTGCGAAGGGGTTGCGGGGACCAGCGGGGATTACTTCGCGGTTCGCTTCTATCCTGCGGCGGCCATCTGGAGCAGATTGGAGGGCTGCGTTCTCTCCGCTGGAATCAAGCGAGGCCACAGGACCGTAAAGCGGCTACCTTGACCAACCGTCGACTCCACGTCCACGGTGCCGCCATTGCGGGTCACAAGTTGTTTGACAGCCCACAATCCAATACCGTTGCCGCGGTCACCCTTTGTGCTCATGCCGAAGTGAAAGAGATTTCCCAGCAATACGGATGATATACCGATGCCTTTATCCTCGACCGTGATCTGGACATGGTTGGGCTTGCCTTCCATTGCGATTCTCACCTGGGCGCCTCGCTGCGTAGTTGCCTCACACGCATTGCGCACCAGGTTTAAAAGCACCTGCCGGGTTTCCATTGAGAACGCATTCACTGTGACGTCGCCTTTGCTCTCAATCACCAGCTCGATGCCTTTTTGACGCAATACAGGGTCGAGCAGGAATCGCACAGACTCCGCCGAACACCGCCAATCCACGAGCTCCGGCTTTTGATCTTGCCGGAAGAACCCTAGCGTCGACCTCGCTATGAGGCCAATCCGGTTGACCTCGTCGGCCGCCTGCTCTGCCATGGCCGACACTTCCGATGGCGCCGAAGGGTTTCCCTTAATCAGAAACAGCAGATTCTGCACCGCCGCCAACGGATTGCTGATCTCGTGCGTAACAATGGCGGACATTCGGTTCCATTCTTCCAGCTTTCTGGCCGAAAGCAGATTGTCTTCAATCTCCGCCTTCTCAGTTACGGCATTCGCGAGCCGTCCCGCGTAATCGTTGATTCCAAATCCCATTTGTGGAGCACGGCGAATAAACTGCAACGCGACAAAAGCGGACAGCGCGGCGGTGATGATGTTTGTCCACGCAGCGATCCAGAAGACCGGGTTCCACGTGGTCACCACTTCCATAAGGTGGGTCGATCCGCACGCGACAATAAAGAGCGCGAAGCCCACCAGAAAGTACGCCCAGTCACGCGGAATAGCCCGGCTCGTCTTGCGTGCCATGTAAAACAATGTGGCGCAAAGGCTGGAATAGCTTAGGAAGGTGATTGAGTTTGTAATCACCATCGTCCAAATCAATTGTGGATCCTGACTCCAGCAGACTGCATGAGGCATTAGCGATTGGGACATGTTCATCAGCCCTCAAGTCCTCTAGTTTTGTCGTTCCGCATTAGAAACAATGAGCCAAGGGCAGGGAGCACTTTGGATAGGCCGTTTCTATCCAACATGCCAGGGCCGAAGCCCAAATTAAACAGCGCATATGGAAGTTGGTCGTTTCTTCGGGGTCAGGTGCGGCGATGGTCCTGGTTTGTTCGCTGGTCTCTTTGCCAGTTGACAGCGCCAACAATCACGCTTTTACCAGTGACGATCTTTTTATCAGTGTCTGTTCCTCAGCGCAATGAAGAAGTGGCAACATTTTTGGTTGAAGAAACCGGCATATAAACCGTTTTTCTGAGCGGTCAGCCGGGGTTGTTGGGGACCTCAAAGTCTCTTGCAAAACACAATTGCTTCGCGTCGCAGCTTCCCGGTCTGCAAAACTGCACCACAAATACTCGCGATTTTTCTTCAAAATCAACGCCCTGTGGTATTCCCACAGGTTCTGTGCAATACTTCTGTGGTATCGCCACAGGGACCGATGAGACCCTCAAAAATTGACATTCTGCAAGGAACGCTCGATCTGATGGTGATGCAGACTCTCGCCGCCCTTGGACCGCTGCACGGCTATGGCATCGCACGGCGCATCGAGCAGGTTAGCGGCAACGAAGTTCTGCTGAACCAAGGCACAATCTATGCGTCGCTCGTCCGATTGGAACAGCGCGGCTGGATCAATTCGACATGGGGGACGTCCGAGAACAATCGCAAGGCCAAGTTCTACGCAATTACCACTGCCGGCCGCCGCCAACTTGTGGATAACACCCGCTATTGGGAGCGCCTCACGAGCGTCATGGATCGAGTCTTCGCGATGAAGCCAGGCGACGAGGCCGACCCCGCATGAGCCGCCTGAAGCGTGCAGCGGGCCGCGTGCGCGCGTTTTTCAATAAGCAGGCCCTCGATGCGGACGTGGAGGCCGAGCTTGCCGCTCACCTCGAAATGGCCATCGAGGACAACATCGCCCACGGGCTTCATCCCGCCGAGGCCCGTCGACTCGCTCTCGTCAGCATCGGCGGGATGGAACAAGCAAAAGACAAACACCGCGAAGCGCGAGGACTCATGAAACTCGACATCCTTCTCCAGGACCTCAAATACACCTTTCGCACTTTAAGCCGCGACCCTGGGTTCACCACTGTGGCCGTGCTCATACTCGCCATCGGTATCGGCGCAAACATTGCCGTCTTCAGCGTAGTGAACACGCTCATGCTGCGTCCGTTGCCATTTCCGAACGCGCACCAGCTTGTCTGGATCGCACCGCCGCCGACCAAGTGCGGCCTCTCATGCGCGACCTACTCAACCGATGCTTACGATGAGTTCCGAGTGCACACCCGTTCGTATCAAGACGTGACGGGATACTTCGCGTTTTCCGGTCCAGGGAATCTCGCTCTCAACATGGGCCGAGCTCCGATTCCCGCTACGAGCATCGATGTCATTGCGAATTTCTTCCAGGTTCTCGGGGTGCAGCCGGCGATGGGGCGTGCATTCACGCAGGAAGATGGACGCAATGGAGCAGCCCCGGTCGTGCTTTTGACTGACGCATGGTGGAAGCGTCAGTTCGGTGCAGATCCCAACATCGTGGGCAAGGCGTTCGACATGAATGGCAAGCAGACGACTGTCATCGGCGTTCTGCCACGAACATTTGATTTCGGCGCGGTGTTTTCGCCCGGCGCCAAGATCGACGCCATCACGCCGCTGAACCTCTATGGGCCCCCGCGTGACTGGGGCAACATCATCACCTTCATCGGTCGACTCAAACCCGGCATTACACTCGCGCAGGCACAAGGAGATGCCGAGGCTGCCACACCGTATATGTGCTGGAATAACAAACAACCGAAATCATGCGGGCAATACAAGGGTGCCGTGGTGCCCGTGCCGCTTAAGGACTACGTTAGCGGGCGCCTGCGCCGGGCATTGGTCGTATTGTGGTGCGCCGTCGGGATGATTCTGCTGATCGCCTGTGTCAATCTCTCAAACTTGCTGCTTGCCCGCGCCGCCGCGCGGAGTAAGGAATTTGCAATGCGCGGCGCTCTCGGCGCCAGCCGTGCACGCATCGTGCGACAGCTCCTCACTGAGAGCCTCGTTCTCTCCGGCGCCGGTGCGGTCTTTGGACTGATTCTCGCCGTCATTCTCGTCTCCTGGCTCGCGCATCAAGGCGCGATTGCGTTGCCTCTGCTCAGCACGCTCCGCATCGATGGCGCCGCTCTCGCGTGGACGCTTCTCGTTGCAGTGTCTGCGGCCCTCCTTTTCGGTCTCGTTCCCGGTCTGCGGATGGCGGGGGGCAATCTGCATGAGTCGCTTAAAGACTCCGGGCTCGGCTCAGGCCAAAGCCGCAAGCATCAGCGCACTCGTTCCGTCCTGGTTGTCTCTGAAGTCGCTCTTGCCTGCATGCTCCTCGTAGGCGCGGGACTATTGCTGCGAAGCTTTATGCACGTCCTCGATGTCGACCTCGGATTTGAGCCCGCTCGCGCCGCTGCGGTCAAAGTCGAATACGACGACAGCGCTCCCAACGATGCCGCCAGCACTCAAAAGCGCACTGCCATCTTCCAGCAGATCCTGGCCAGGGTAAGCGCAATTCCCGGAGTCGAGGCGGCCGGGATCTCGGACTACCTTCCCCTCGGGGGGAACCGCGCCTGGGGGACGCCCTGGCCCAAAGGGATCAAGCAGCCTGACAATCTGGCGGGGCCGCTGGTCTACGTGGTGACCCCGGGATATTTGCGGGCCATGGGCACCAGGCTGCGGGGGCGCGACTTTACCTGGGACGACGGCCCGAAGAGCGAGAACGTGATAATGATCGACCAGGCATTCGCCCATTTTCTGGCTGCATACGCCCATTGGCCAAATGATGACGCGGTGGGCCAAACCCTCTCACAAGGGGGCCCCGACATGCGTATCGTGGGTGTTGTCGACGATGTTCACGAAGAGAGCGTCGAAGGGGAGACTGGCTGGCAAATCTACTATCCTGCAACTCAACAAAGCCCCTCAAGCGCGGAACTTGTGATGCGCACCACGCTTCCGCCTGCGGTGCTCGCAAGTAGCGTGCTTCGCACTCTTCGCGACCTCAACCCGAAACAACCCGCCGCGGAGTTTCGCCCTATTCAGATGCTAGTGGATCACGCGAACTCGCCGCGGCGCTTCTTCATGTTTCTCGTCGCATCGTTTGCCTCGCTTGGCCTGCTGCTTGCTGCGCTCGGAATCTATGGCGTCATCTCGTATTCTGTCACGCGCCAAACGCAGGAGATCGGAGTTCGCATGGCACTCGGTGCAACGGCGGGACACGTGCAGCGTCAGGTCTTGTCAGGCACGCTTCGCCTCGCAATCATCGGAGTCGTCCTCGGTGCTGTCGCTTCACTGGCTGCGGCCAAACTTATCGCGTCTCTTCTGTTCGCGACCTCGCCCTGGGATGCGGCCACCTACATCGCCATGGCCCTTGTTCTGCTCGCTGTTGCAGCCGTGTCGGGATATATCCCCGCTCGACGCGCCTCGAGAATCAACCCCACGGTAGCCCTTCGCGCTAACTAGGGAGAGCTTAATGTTTTGGGTGCTCCAGGTTTCGATGCTGAGACCTGGAGCGCTCTTGTAAACACGGGATTTCGATTGCTTCTTCGTATCCCGCATCGCTATGATTCTCGCGCTGCCCGCTTGCTCGCTGAGCTTTCCCGGACGGCCAACAAAAATTCGATCGCAAGCAAGGACTCAAGCAGTATGTGCGGAATAGTAGCGGTGTACTCGCGCCGCGACCCCATCTTGGCGGAGACGCTCGAACGCGCGACAAAAAGCCTCTATCATCGCGGTCCCGATGGCCAGCGCCAGTGGATCAGCCCTGATCACAAGGTCGGCCTGGGACATGCGCGACTCAGCATTATCGACCTCTCGACCGGGGACCAGCCTATCGCCAGCGAAGACGAACGCACCCGCATTGTCGTCAATGGGGAGTTCTACGGATACGAAGCGATTCAACGGGAACTCGAATCGCGCGGGCATCATCTGCGTACTCGTTCCGACAGCGAAATTGCATTGCATCTCTACGAAGAACTTGGACCCCAATGTCTTCATCAACTCCGTGGCGAGTTCGCGTTCGCCATCTGGGATCAGAAGCAGCACTCTCTCTTCGCCGCGCGCGATCGCTTCGGCATCAAGCCACTGTTTTACGCCTGGCACAATGACACGCTCTACATCGCCTCTGAAGTCAAGGCTCTCTTTGCAGCGGGCGTTCCGGCGCGCTGGGATCAGGAAGGCGTCTTTCAATCCGTGAGCTTCGGCGGCCACCAGATGCGAACGCTTTACGACGGAGTGCATCTCGTACCACCTGGCCACTATCTCATCGCCACTGAAAAGCATCTTCAGATCACGCGCTACTGGGACTTCAACTACCCGGCGGCAAACGACACTGCGCCTAATCGCTCTGACGCAGACTATGCCGATGAGTTCCGCCACGTGCTGGAAGAGGCCGTGCGGATTCGTCTTCGCGCCGATGTCCCAGTTGGCGTCTATCTCAGCGGTGGCCTTGACTCCTGCGCAGTCCTCGGGCTTGCTGCGCGGCATCATCCCGACCCCATTCGCGCATTCACCCTTACATTCGACAACGTTGACTACGATGAGGGCCCCATCGCGCGGGAAATGGCAACGCTCGCAGGCGCAGAATTCAACCCCATCCCCATCAACCAGCAAGACCTGGCTGACAGCTTCTCGGACGCGATTCTGCAGTCTGAAACGTTCTGTGTGAACGCGCATGGGGTCGCCAAGTTTCTTTTGAGCAAAGCCGTACGCGACGCCGGCTACAAGGTCGTGATCACCGGCGAAGGTTCGGATGAAATTCTGGGAGGATACGCGCACTTCCGCCGCGACATGCTTCTTTATAACCGCGAAGGTCAGAATCCCGAAGAGATTGAACAGTTGCTCGCGTGGCTCAATGAGAACAACACCGTCTCGCGCGGTTTGCTGCTACCCGATGGCGATGTTGGAAACCTGGAAGGGGTGAAACGCGCTCTCGGTTACGTGCCGTCGTGGATGGAGACATTCTCTTCGCGCGCCGTGAAGATGCAGCCACTGCTCTCGGATGACTTCAGGGGAAGATTCGCGGATCGCGAATCCTATCATCAGTTGCTGACCGACATCGACGTAGCCGGACAACTCAAGGGACGCGCGCCGTTGCATCAATCTCTATACCTGTGGGGAAAGTCAGTACTTGCCAACTACATTCTCAGCATGCTCGGCGACCGCATGGAGATGGCTCACTCTATCGAGGGCCGGGTGCCGTTCCTTGATCATCACGTCGTGGAAACCATTTGCAAACAGCCGGTGAATCAGAAAATTCGAGGCATGACAGAGAAGTACGTCCTTCGTGAAGCGGTTCGCGATGTAATTACCGATACCGTGTACCGTCGCCAGAAGCACCCATTCCTGAGTCCGCCGGCGACGCTCAACCCCGACGAGACATTCAGTACCTATGTGCAGGACACGCTGCGGGGATCTGTCATGGCGTCGATTCCCTATTTCAATCAGAAGAAGATCGTGTGCCTTCTCGACAGCCTGCACAGCATGGACACCGGGGCCCGCACCGCCAACGACCAGATCCTGATGCCACTGGTAAGTATGTGTGTTCTGCACAAACGATTCGCCCTCGCGACATAGGCGAGGGCGATCGCGTTACCCGGTTGTTGCCTATACCGTAGGCGGAACAACATGCACGTTAAAGGTTACGCTGTGTACGCGGCTTCCGCTTATGGCCCACAGCGTAATCGGTACGGTCTGATTCACCGCTGCTTTGGTTGCGGTGAGCGTTACGGTAGCCGCGCCGCTGACCAAGTTTGCGTTGCTGAGCGAGGCGGACACTCCGCTCGGCATTCCTGTCACCTTGAGTGACACAGTTCCGTAACCAAACGAATTTACGCGAGCTGTCGACACTACTTTACCGGCGCTCATTGTGTAGTTGCCACTGTCGACATTCACCGCAAAATCCGTGAAGGAAGGCGTCGGCACTGCGCAGGCTGTCGCAGGGCTCGTCGTAGGTGGTCCCCACGTTGACGTGTAGTCCGTTCCCGTCGCACTCTGCCATCCCGTGAGGTTCACGTACTTGCCGTTGACTACCTTGAATGAGTTCGATGTGCTCGCGTCGTGCCAGTTGTTGCTGTTGGCGTTCAATGTATTGGCGAAGCCCGTCCAGTCAGCCCCGCTCAGATAGGTGCCGAACACATACTGTCCTGACGCGCTCGCAACGACCGTATTGCCCGACAGCACCAAGCCGGTCGTAGTCAGGTGATAGGTCTGACCTGTCTGCCAGTCGTTTATCGAGATCCCGCCATTCGAGCCGGCGAGATAAATCTGAGCCTGGTATTTGTTCGTGGCCCCGTTGTTATAGAACGTGTTCTGCTTCAAAGTCACCTGTTGACTCGTGAGCAGGTTCACCCCCACTCCGCTGGAGCACAGATGACTATTCTGAAGCGTGATCGGCCCTTCGTTTCTTTCAATCTGAAGTCCGGCAGTCACGTTCCCTACCAACGTCGCGTTGTCTGCCGTGATGTTCTTGTTATCGGTGTCAAACCACAATCCCTCTGCCTGGTTGCGGTAGGAGAAGTGATTCCGAATCGTGATATTGCGCATCTGAAAGAACTTGGCTCCGCCCATTCCCCATTCGTAGAATGCGCCCTGCGCGCCACGCCAGTTGTTGTAGTCGCTCTCATTGAAACTGAAGAGACCGTATTGGTCTCTACTTCCCTGGAAGCCAAGTCCGCCGTTGTGACTCGCGATTGAGTTCTGCACGGTGAAATTGTTTGTCGAGAACACGCCGAGCCCGCCCCAGTTATTCCAGAGCGCCTGCACCGAGTCGATCAGAATATTTGAACTCGTGGTTACCGTCGCACCGCTGGTATTTATGCAGTTTGCAGCGTGGCGAAGCACCAGGCCGCGCAAAACGATGTTGCTCCGTCCAACGACGCTCAAGGTCTTTTGACGCTTTGCCGTCTCAACCACTGCGGTGGCCATGTTTGTGCCAGGCGCGGGCCATACGTGAAGCGTGCCATAGGTCTCGTTAATGTAAAACGTGCCCGGCTGCATCTGCGAGAATCCGAGCACCTGGGTCAGCGGCACGCCATTCACAAAAATCATCTCTGTGTGCAGCGCAATCGCGCCAAAGTTTGTCGGCCACCCACTCGGAACTGAACACGTGCCCATCACCGAAAACCATGTCGTAATATACGCCGATGGATAATTAGGATCGGTGCTCCAATTTGTCAACACGTCAGAGCCGGCAATGATGGCAGTTCCCGTTTTCGCCGCCTGCACTGTCAAGGGCACGGTGGACTGGTTCGAGACAGGCATGATATTAACCGTCTCGCGATAGACGCCGGCATTGACAATGACCTTCGTTCCAATCTTCTTTTGATTATTCGTGTTCGCTTTGTTGACCGCTGCTTGTATCGTCTTCAGCGGAGCTGTAACCGAACCGGCATTGCTATCCAGGCCCTTCTGTCCGTCAACATAGATAAGGGTCGTCTGATTTTCGGTAACGTTTGCTTGCGAAAATGCACGGAGCCCGGCGAGGGCCAAGGCCACTAAGAAATAATTGAAGGATATTCTGGTGAGTCGCATCTTTAACCTCGGAGTAGATACAAAGGATCAATAGCTAAGTCGATCTCGGGGCCCGCGATCCTTTAATTACTCTCCAGTTCGCTTGGCGATCTGTGCCAAGCACGGCGGAGACACGAGCTGAGAAGCCCAGTCCACACACACCTCACCACCCGGTTGCAAAGCACCGTATCGGCGCATCACACTAGGCTTGCTGGTTCCAGAGTCTGTTGATCTGTTGTTCTGATTTTTAATTGTACGGGGCTTATTCGATGTGACCACTGTCACTACCGGCGAATTACTAAAGTTAGGAACGTGGCGAGACGACTGTGCTCACTTCGACTAACCCACCAAGAGGCGATCAAACTGCAGTCACAAGGCGGTGCGTTCGCCTGAGCGATGATCTGTATTTCACATTGCTATGTTCGGCCGTTCGGTGGCCTCCATCGCAATCCGCAATTGCACATGCATGCAGGCGCGTAATTACTGGCTCGCTAGCTGATCCTGGCCGTCGGTCAACCATTCCAGGTTGAATCGGGCAAAATTCATGTTGCCGAGCGGGTCGCTGGATTCATATACGAGCGCGATCGTGCCATCGGGAAGAACCGTGAGGCTCGAGTACCCGCCTGGCCCTTTCTTGATCTCTTTTGCGACTGGCCAGGTTTTTCCCTCGTCGTAGCTGATTCTCACGGTCATGTTCACCCGGTGAGTTGGATTTGCCGGATTGGAAAACAGGAGACGATTCTTCGATATTCCGGCCCTCTTTCGTGAGTAACGTATGAAACTTGCCTGGCAGCCAACATAGTCTGTCGGATCGATCAACGCCATATCGATCCGGGACTTTCCCCAAGTCATGCCGGCGTCCTGGCTGACTACAATTGCGCGATGACCGCCCTGGCGGAAATTGAGCATCAAAGAGCCGTCCACCAACTCCACCGCTTGCGATTCGCTATAGAGGCCGGATACTTTTCCTCCCGACTTCCAGGTCTTTCCGTGATCGTCACTAAAAATGACTCCATCATATGTGGGCGCGACGAGTCTGCCACTTTGCATCTGTATACCGATCCCGGGACCGAGTTCCTTGAGCCCGGTGCCCGCTGTAATGTCTACAGGGGTTGACCATGTTGCGCCCTCATCGCTGCTTTTGATTAGCACGATATGAACAGGGACATCCTTGTACGGCGGCGGATAGGGATTTGCGAGAAGGAAGATAGTGCCGTCTCTTTCGTCGACGATCGGCACGGGATTCATAAATGCCATTCCAGCAATACTGGGAAGTAGAATCTGGATCGGCTGCCACGTAATCTTCATGCCTTGCGTTTGGCGGGAGGTCGCGGGTTCGCGACTTTGCGCTGAGTTCGGAGGGGCGGAGTTGCCCAGGCTCCGTTTGAGGACGATGTGCGTTGGTGAGCCATCGTCGACCTGGTATCGACGTCCTTCGCAGAACACGAGGATCGTTCCCTTTCGCGTTGAGACCATCGAAGGGATCCGGTAGGTGTGTATGCCCTGTTGCCCACCAACAAAGAGCGCTGTCTCTTCGATCAGGGGCTTCGCACTCGCGGCATTGAGCGCCGCGGGGAGCAGGAGCAGCAGGCCGAGCCACGCGGTCGGCGCATTCGTTCCCGGTTGTATCGCAAAACTGGATCTTATGAGATTGACCAAAATGCTCACAGGAAGTTCGTCGGCATTTGTTATCACAAGGTCATGATGCCTGAATTCCACGCGATGGAGCTCATCAAAAATACAAGAAAAATAACAGCAACACGCTGGTCCTTGTGAAAGGCAACCTTTGCAGTGAGCCGTCCCCTCCAACTGCTGACAGACCGTACTACGTCATTCATGCATGGACGCGGTTCCCACTCGCTGCGGCGTTCGAAGGCTTCGCATGGATACCCATTAGCACCGGGAGGCGTGGCCTGACTTATCAGAGTGGCCAATAAAGCAGGAGGAATTTATGGCAGATATCAGGCGAGAAGAAATCAGAGACGAAGGACTTACCACTGCGACTCTGGCTAATTTAGAGGAACGCGAAACATCCAACCTGGATCGTGATTACGACCGACAAGTTGTGGAAGCAGAGCCGCAACGCGTCGACAACAGCGCCCCCGGCACGGCTGCGTTTGTTTCCAACGCGTCCGCGTCGAAACCCGCCAACCCAAACCCGGCAAATGAAGACCAGCCGACACCGCTCTTTTCTTCAGAAGAAGCAAAAGACCTGCACGGTCGTTGGGATGCGATTCAGGTGGGCTTCGTGGACGAGCCCCGCCAAGCCGTCGAGCAAGCCGACAGCCTCGTGGCGGGCGCCATGAAGCGTCTCGCCGAGGGATTCGCTGAAGAGCGGGCGCGACTCGAAGGCCAGTGGGATCGCGGCGACAGCGTCTCAACCGAGGACCTGCGGCTCGCATTGCGACGCTACCGTTCCTTCTTTGGGCGTCTTCTTTCGGTGTAAGCCGGCGTCTGGAAATGGCGTCGCAGATATTTCGATTGCAACCCACTACGGGCCGGGATGATTGGCGTCATCCCGGCCCGTAATTTGCGTTTCCGTTCTGAATTCGTTCCTGCGGTTTAACGACCCGAGGCGATCTTTCCGCCGGAGCCCTAGTTCGTCACTGTGAGTTCGGAGTGCAAATTGGCGGTCGAGTCTTCCCCTGCCCAAACATCAAAAGACCCTGGTTCCACGGCCCAGCCCTTGGTTTGCGGGCTCCAGAACTGAAGTTCTTCTTTACTGAGTGAGAACTTTACGGTTTGCTTCTCTCCCGCCTTCAACGGAATGCGTTGAAAGCCCTTCAGCTCTCGCACAGGCCGTGAAGCCGATCCGGCACGCTGGTGAATGTAGAGTTGCGCGACCGCATCGCCGTCCACCGAGCCTGTATTTGTCACATCAATCTCGACCTCGGCCGCGTCATCGCTCTTCATGCTTGTTTTGCTTAGCTGAAGATGATCGAACTTGAACGTCGTGTAACTGAGTCCGTATCCGAACGGATAGAGCGGTTTGCTCGAAACATCCCAGTAGCGCGAGGTAAAATTCGGCCGGTCTTCCGGCTCATGCGTCAAATTGTGGTTGTAGTAAAGGGGCTCCTGCCCCCCGGTGCGGGGCCAGCTCAAAGGCAATTTTCCGCCGGGGTTTACGTCACCGAATAAGACGTCCGCAACTGCGTTGCCACCCTCTGTTCCCGGATACCAGGCTTCAAGGATTGCGGGCACATGCTCCGCGGCCCAGTGAATGTCGAGCGGACGGCCGTTCTCCAGCACCAGCACTACCGGCTTGCCGGTGGAAACGACCGCTTCGAGCATCTGTTCCTGAATGCCGGGCAGATCAAGCGAAGCGCGTGACGCGGCTTCACTGCTCATGCCCGAGATCTCGCCCATTACGGCCACCACCACGTCGGCATCGGACGCGGCTGCCTTTGCCTTGGCCACCCAATCTGCCGTTTCAGCGGCGGTCGGCGGCGGAATCTGCTTGGTCCCTGTCATTTGGTCAAGCAATCCCATATAGACGCGGGAAAACGGAGGCCCTGGCAGGTATGTCACTTGAGTACTGGATCCCAGCTTGTTCTTCAGGCCGGCCAAAACAGTTACTGGGTGATTCTTGGTGCCTCCTCCAAACAAGCCCTCGACGGTCCAGCCACCTTCAATGTCTTTGATTGAATCGGCGAGCACGCCAATCACCGCAACCTTTTTAAGGTTCTTGGCCAACGGCAGCAGTTGCTTGTCGTTCTTGAGCAGGACCATTGACCGCGCTGCTATTTTGCGCTCAAGGGTCAGTCCCTCCGGCCTGTTCAGCGTGGCGTCCACCTTCGATTCGTCAACGTAAGGGTGATCGAAAAGTCCCAACTGGTATTTCACTTGGAGAATTGGCAACACGGCAGCGTCCAGTTGCGCCTCTGTTACCTTTCCAGCTGCGACGACCTTTGCGAGGTTGTGAGTGTATGTAAGGCTGGCCATATCCATATCGAGCCCTGCGCTGACAGCCTTAAACGCGGCATCCTCGGGGTCACGGGCGAATCCATGCGTCTGAAGGCTTCCGACTGCAAACGCATCTGAAACCACGAAACCCTTAAATCCCCAATCCTTGCGCAGAACATCGCTCAGCAGCCAATGATTGCCGGTGGCGGGAACGTCGTTGAGGTCCATGTACGCGCTCATGAAACTGCCTGCGCCGGCCTCTGCCGCGGCGTGAAAAGGACGCAGATAGACATTTCGCATGAGGACTTCGGGGATATACGACGAGTCGTAATCGCGCCCACCTTCGGCAGCGCCGTATCCAGCGAAATGCTTTACACAAGCGAGCACGCTGTCAGGGCCAAGTTCTTCTCCCTGAAAGCCGTGCACTTGCGCTCGTGCCATGGCTGCTCCGAGATACGGATCCTCGCCCGCACCCTCGACAATGCGTCCCCAGCGGGCGTCGCGCGCAATATCCACCATGGGCGTGAACGTCCAGGCGATGCCCGCGGCCCGCGCGTCCTGACCGGCAAGACGTTGCGCAGCTTCTTCCACGGCTGGATCCCAGGAGGATGCCATAGCCAGGGGGACGGGAAAGACGGTGCGATATCCGTGAATGACGTCAAATGCGAAGAGGATCGGGATATGCAATCGGGACTTATCAACCGCAAGGTGCTGCAGGCGATTGATCTCTTTCACTTCGATCAACCAAAGTATTGACCCTACCTTGCCCTGAACAATCAGATCGTCCGGCTTGCCGCTCCCGAGACCGGGCATCACGATACCGGCAGACTGATTCATCTGGCCCACTTTTTCATCAACAGTCATTTGCTTCAGGAGAGCCTCAGCCCGACGGTGTGCCTCGGCTGAAGTCATCGGAGCGGTCTGGGCCGCCAAACTTGCGGCGAGAAATAGCAAAGTGCAGAAGGCTTGAAGGAAGAATTTTACGTGCGAACTTTTTGACATGACGGGCGAAGCTCCCTCTTGAGCAACCGCTAAGCATAATGCATGATCGATTGCGCCGCTAGACCTTGGCGTCCGAATGTGAGTTGAGGGAAAAGCCGGGCTTCGCCTTATCTCCACCAAATGCGCTTTTGACAGGACAAAAAAAGCGCCCCCCGATTAGTCCTGCCTGGATGCAATCCAGGTCTGGTAAATCGGAGGGGCGAGGAGCCGCAATCACAAGAAAACGCACCGTTGGTGCTACACACTTCCGGCACATTTTCTGGACCGATTCTGAATATAGATACAAAACAGACAACCGCAACAGGTTCCATCGGGTACCAGAGGGACGCATCAACCGCTAAGCCGCTACTTTAATGGGGTTTATTCCATTCTGGACAACCGGAAATGAGGGACGTATTATACGCAGTGCGGGTATTCCAGGACCTCAAGCCGTGTGCTACCCCCAGACACCCGGCGCAAGTCGCTTGATGGGCACGAGCCATTTTGACCCTACCCAACCCGCAATTGCCGCTTCATGAGTTCAAAAAACTCCGCGACGCGGGGCTAACAGCCACCGTTTTCAGGGGGACTCGTGAGCATTTGCCTTTAAGGCTTAGAGCCGGATTCACGAGGAGTAGCAATGCCGTTCGCGCCCAAATCCATGCAAGAGGTGGAGCAACCCAGTTTTGTTTCGGACCCATCGTCGATACGTGAACAACTGGATCGACTTCTGATTCATCCTCTCTTTGCCAATAGCAAGCGATATCCCGCGTTGCTGGCATACACCGTCGAGCAGACGCTGCTGGGCAACGCAGCCGAGTTGAAAGAGCGCAGCATCGGTGTTGAGGTTTTTGGGCGCGCTCCCACTTACGACGCGAATGCCGACCCGATAGTGCGAATTACCGCGGGCGAGGTCCGCAAGCGGCTCGGCCTCTATTACTACGACTCGTCGCATAACGGGGAGCTCGTGATCGAGCTGCCCACCGGCTCGTACGTCCCCGTCTTTCGCCAGGGCGAAGTGGTCAGCGGATCTTCCAGATCTTGTGCCAGAGCCGGAGATGGACCAGCCAATTCCCGGTCTTGAAGTCGTCGCTTCTGCTCTGCCGGAGCCCAAGCCTCCGCGTATTCGGTGGTTGCTTGTCAGCGGTGTTGTAGCACTGGCGTGCGCCGCTGGAATCAGCATTGGACTGCGCATTCACCCCGCCCCAACTGTTGAACCGCCTTCGAACATTGATCGCTTTTGGGAACCGTTCTTATCAAGCGCCAACCCGACTACTTTTTGTTTGGGTGAGCCTGCAAAGAACATCAACATGGATTCGCTTAACTCGTTCGATGCACCCGTGACAAAGCCGGCTCAACCGCAACAGCTTTACGTCAGGCTTCATCTCTCGGGGAACCTGGCGCTGGCCGATGTTGTCACGCTGACGCGCACCGCCGCTGCGCTTGAATCGCACCACAAGACGTTTCGCGTCGTCCCTGCTTCCGAGGCCAGTTTTGCTCAGCTCCGCGAGGGACCGATCGTATTAATCGGCGCATTCGACAACATCTGGACTCTTCGCGTCACACAGAAGCTTCGCTTCGGATTCGAATCGAAAGACGGTGTTGCACTCATCGTCGACAGGAAAAGTCAGAAAGAGACAAGCTGGGCGACCGCTTGGGACTTGCCGTACCAAAAGCTCTCACGCGACTACGCAATCGTGGCGCGTATTCACGACAGCACCACAGGTCAGCCAGTGATTATCGCCGCCGGCATCTCAGAGGAGGGAACGGAGGCGGCCGGAGAGATTCTCTATAACCCGGTCTACCTCGATACGCTGCTTGCGAAAGCGCCTGCCAACTGGGAAAAGATGAATATGGAAGCGGTGATCGAGACCCAGGTGATAGAAGGTCACTCCGGACCGCCTACTATCCTGGCCGTTGAAACCTGGTAACTCAGGTATAGTTTTTGGCGCGCAACTGACTAATCCTTCACGAATCAATCGCGAATATGGCGAGACCGGAGAGTCACGCGCATCCAAAGCCTTGGCAGCCTCACGCAAAGGCGCACACGATGCTTCGTTGCATACTCGCAATTACTTATATGTAACCTGGGAATGCGTCTTTCTCAATGCGGCGGGGTTCCCGACTCTGGAACGATCAGCACATTCTGTAAAGAGCAGCTATCGCTTAGGATTCTTTCTTGGATTTCGCCTTTTGTGCTGCCCAGCGCTTGCGCTGTGCATCCGCAATTCGCTTGCGCGCGTCAGGGCTCAAGACTCGCCTCTTGCGAGAATTCGAAGGCGCCTTTTTCGTCTTGCGATCCTTGAGATTGGAAGCTACACTTCCGGCTCCGCTAAGCAACGTGCGCACCTGGGTCAGTCTTGCAATCTCTGCGTCAATTTCAGCGAGGATGGATTCGATGGACATAGCACGAGAATAACTCATTTCTGGAACACTGCCTACCTTCCGTCGATTCACTTATCAACATAGAAGCTGAGGACGATGCTGTTACTCAATACAACTGATCAGTCGGCTCTGACTCCGCACGCCTGTGCTCGGCGGTTCGATTACCTGTAAACAAGAAAGAGGGCAGGCTCATTGGCCTGCCCCTCAGATTCATTTTTGAATTTAGATATTATCGCCCGATGTAAGCCACGTGCACATAAGTGCCGAGCCTGATGTTGTAGGCCAGATACCAACCCGCATGATCGGGATCGGAAAAGAGGGAAATGTCATCGCCACCCCAGCGCCAGTCTTCGCAATAGGCAGCGTCGTAAGGTGCGACATTCCATGAATAGCGCTTGAACCAGAAGTGTCCGGCTTCCCCGCCCGCGAGATGCCAAACATGCCCGGATCCGAGGCCACCGCGAAAGTGGCCGTTAGCCCACGGATGCGATACACGATAGTGGTCATCGTCTCGACCCGTGTCGTGACCTATCCATCGATCTTCATCAACGTGAGGATAGTCAGGATGACCTTCGCTGTCTCTGAAGTCGTAGTGCGCATCGTATTGATGCGGATTGCCATGATAGGCCTTGGGACCGTGTCCTGGAGGAATTCCATGGGAACTTCCCAGAAAATCTCCGTGGCGATTGCCATGGTCCACATTCTTCGAGAACGCCGGTAGAGATGCGGCGAGCAGAATGGTCAGAGCTATAGGCGCGATGCGCATGCGTTCCTCCGTACATTTTCGGACACGACGACATCGGGGACGTACTCTAATTTGTCTGAAAATGATTTTGACTGCAGTTAGTCTAACCCTGCATTCCCTCGTCAGTTGTGCTTCTGAGAACCTTGGTAACATGACCGTTGCTTGTACGGATGCGCGCCAAAAGTTTCTGCAAAAAGCAAAAGGCAGGCGTTATGCCTGCCCTCATGCTTGCAAATGTTATGTATCAACCCAATGTAAGTGAGCCAGTTGCGCCCGTAAGTCAGGCGCGACGACTTAGCTATGCACTTATGCGCCCACTGCCACGGGCGCACGACGCCATGCATACAGCGGAAACCTGTTTGCCATCTCCGCCACTTCTCCGCGAATGCGCTCCAGAGCTGCTTCATCATTGCGCTGCTCCAATGCCTTCGCGATCCATTTTGCGATCGTCCGCATCTCCGACTCCTTCATTCCACGCGTGGTCAGCGCAGGGGTACCAATCCGAATGCCCGAAGGTTTGAGCGGAGGATTTGTATCGTAAGGAATTGCATTCTTGTTGACGGTAATGCCGGCTTTGCCCAGAGCCAACTCAGCCTCTGAGCCCAGAATGCCTTTTTCAAACACGTCAACCAACAGCAGGTGATTGTCGGTACCGCCGGAGACGAGGCGGTAGCCCGCTTCTTGCAAGCTCGTACCCAGCACTTTTGCATTCGCGACAATTTGTGCGGCATACGTCTTGAACTCAGGCCGCAACGCCTCGCCGAACGCCACTGCTTTTGCAGCCACAACATGCACGAGCGGTCCACCTTGCTGGCCGGGGAACACGGCCTTATCGACGGCCGCAGCGAGATCCTGACTGCACAAGATCATTCCGGCGCGCGGCCCGCGCAGAGTTTTGTGCGTTGTGGTCGTGGTGATGTGAGCGTGCGGCACCGGCGAAGGATGCGATCCACCAGCCACCAAGCCGGCTATGTGCGCCATATCGAAGATGTATACGGCCCCAACTTTGTCTGCGATCTGGCGCATGCGCGCGAAATCCCACAGGCGCGGATAGGCGCTCGCACCACCGATGATTGCCTTCGGCTTCTCGCGTTCCGCGATGGCTTCGAGTTCGTCGTAATCGATGAGTTCGGTATCGCGCTGCACATGGTAGAACGTGGGCCGATAGAGCTTGCCGCTGAAGCTCAGCTTGTGACCGTGCGTGAGGTGGCCGCCGTGCGCAAGATCCAGACCGAGAATTGTGTCGCCCGCCTGCAGCACGGCCATGTAAGCCGAGGCGTTCGCCTGCGAGCCGGAGTGCGGCTGGACATTGGCATGCTCTGCGCCGAATATCTGTTTTGCGCGGTCGCGGGCGAGACTCTCAACTACATCGGTGTATTCACAACCTCCGTAGTAGCGTCGCCCGGGGTAGCCCTCAGCATACTTATTGGTGAAGGTGGAACCGGCCGCCTCGAGCACCGCCTCTGAGACGAAATTCTCACTCGCGATCATTTCCAGCCCTTCGTGCTGGCGGAGGGTTTCGTGGTCAACGGCTGCGGCAACTTCAGGATCGGCCTGGGCCAGGGAAAGAGCCATGCGGTCAGTCATATGAGAATTCTATGGCATTTGCTGCGAGACTTGCATGTGGAAGATCGATTCATAACCGCTGCTGAATGGTACCGCAACATTTTTATCGCGGCACAGTCTGCTCGGTAACCGCCGCGACGTGGCCGGTCTTTGGGTCAACCAGGAAAACGACCAGGCGAAGTGGTCCCGCACTCGAGCCCGGGTGCGAAACATTATCCGCAGCCAGGCGCAGTGAACGGCCATCCAACGCGTTCGCTCCCAAATCCTTTAGAACCCGCACCACGGCGACGTGATGAAGCGTTCGGCCGGCATTCTCTCCGCGCGCCACCTCCGACTGCGTCGTGTCTTCTGCTATTGCGGCAACGAGCGTTGTCCCGTTGCGCGGCTCAGCCTTGATGGAAAAGACAACCGCGCCATTGGTCCAATGCGCATCAGCAATTGCGACCTCCGATTTCGGTTTCGAGGCCGCGCGCGACAGGGCTCCTGTAACAGCGCGCACGTTGTTGCCGACCACTTGCTCTTTACCATCCACGACGATTTGCGGGGTGTAGCTGCTGTCGAGCGCGAATCGGTCCACATATCGTTGCTGCCGTTCTGTCATTGCGTCGAGTGAGAACGGATCGCGCCATCCCTGGTGGTCCCAATACGTTACATGTTCGCTAAGCACAATCGCCTGAGCCCCCGGTACAAACTGTGTCGCGTCCAGACGCGCGAGCAACGCATCCGCCGGAGGGCAATCGGAGCAGCCTTCGCTGGTGAACAACTCCACCAGCACCGGCTCTCGATGAGACGCAGCCAGCGGTTGGACGGATTGGCCAAACGTAACAAGGCAACTTGCCGCGAGAGCAAAGTAAGCGGCGAAAAGCCGGGAGCGATTTCTGTTGATATATGGGGAAGTCATACATCAATGAGATGCTCGACGGGGGTACAAGTTACAAACGAACGCCCGGCGCCAGCCTTCGTCTACTATCCTAGGCTCGATGCAACTCCTTCAAACTCTGCGGGTGATTCGCCTTTTTTGTGCTGTGTTGTTGTTGCCTGGGAGCCTTGCGACCGTTCACGGGCAGCCGACGGTAACGCTTACACCTGCGATTGTTGTGGCCGGATCGCCTGAGCTGATTCGAGTCGCCGTTGTCGATGCCGCAAGCGTTGACGGAGAATGGCTGGGTCGCAAGCTGCAGTTTTTCCCGAGCCGCGAGGGGCGGGCGTGGCTAGCGCTGGCCGGAGTGGATGTGGAAGCGCCCGCAGGATCCTCGACCTTGCACATTTCAATTCACACGAGTGCTGGTGCTCATCGCGATATTGCCCAGCCGGTAGAGATCCGCGAGGGGCACTATCGCACAGGAAAACTCAGCGTGGCGCCGAAGTTTGTTGAGCCCGGCGCAAGCGAATTGCAGCAAATCGCAGCCGACAGTGAAATCAAGACGAGGGTCTTTGCGGCCAGCGCGGCAGAACCTCTATGGCGCGGCAGTTTCCGCGCACCGGTTCGCGCAGCGCCAACCGACAGCTTCGGTACGCGCCGGATGTTCAACGGCAAGCTGGCCACTATTCATAAAGGAATGGATTTTCGCGCACCCATGGGCACGATCGTTCGCGCGGCCAATAGCGGAGTTGTTGTTCTCGCACGACCGCTCTACTACGAGGGAAATTGCGTCATCATCGATCACGGCTTCGGACTGTACACGCTCTCCATGCACTTCAGCCGCATCGATGTGCATGAAGGGCAGCACGTTGCAATTGGAGAAAGGCTCGGACTCAGCGGAGCCACGGGCCGCGTGACCGGACCGCATTTGCATTGGGCGGTTCGCTGGCAAGGCGCTTATCTCGATCCTGCCAAGTTGCTGAAGATGAATCTTGGTGTGACGCACTAGGAACCGGATTTGAATTCGGAATTCCATTATTCAGAAAGCCCACACGAACGCGGCTTAGCGCGAAATTGCCTCTTCCTCAACTTCGGTAGCCACTTCGGCACGCTTCTCAATATTTTGAGATTTCTCTTTGCGCAGCGCCTTGAAAGCCCGATAGACGAACGAGCCCATGTACCAGCCATCTATATATTGGAACGGAGTTTCGCCAGTGGTGTAGTGTCCGCAAGGCAGTACGCGCTTCTCAAAATTCAGCCCCACCTGCTTGAACGACTCCACAACCTGAAGGGAATATTCCTTGGGGAAGGTCAAATCGTAATTTGCGTAGATCAGGAGCGCCTTCTTGTCTGGCCCTCCGACTTCAGGTCTCATGATCTTGGGGTAGTAGCTGCAAGGACTGACCGCCGACCACAGCTCTCGGACACGTTGCTGTGTGAGCCCTGCGTCTTTCAGCGCCTCTTTCACATGGCGCGTGCTTTGTCCGGCCCATACGACATCTCCGAATGCGGTCGACGCATGGTTGAACGCATTCACGCGAATCCGTTTGTCGTGCGCGCTCGCGAGAAATGCATAGCAGGATCCAAGACTCGTTCCCAACACACCCAACTGCTGGTAGCCTTGTTCCTCAAGCCAATCGAGGCAACAGCGAATATCAACCACGGCTTGCCGGCATGCGGAGAGCGTGCGACCGATATTGGCGCTGACGGCGTAATCAGAGCGTTCAAGCTCAGTGGGACGTCGAATGTCGTGGTACGGCTTGGATAGCCGCAGGGCCGATATACCCATGCGGTTGAAAATTGCGCACAAGGAGTTGTGGCTGAATGCATCGGCGTTCCACTGCGGCATCACGACAATCGCCTGCTTGGGCCGCTTCGGATCCTTGTGTTCCGGCGCAGGATACCAGCGCGCATTCACCAGGTCATTTTCGGGATATGGCGTTCGCTCCGGCGACGTGAAGCGCAGGAATTGAGCTTTCCCGGTCTTTCCGTCGACTGCAAGTTGTTTGATCGCGGCGTCTTTGGCGAGGGTCTCCGGCCTCACGTTGGTCGGGAACAGTTCCGGATGCCGCTCTTCCAGCCGAAAGTCCGTGGGCCGTTGATAGCTGAAAAAGACATCGCTATGCCGGATGAGCAGCTGATTGATCCGCACCATTGCGGCTTCGGCAGCAGCATTGTCGCCAAGAACCTCAGGGCTGGGCACGGCAGCAGCAAAGCCATGCGCCTCGAGAAAGGGCTCAATCCACTCAAAGCCCCACTCCAACGGACGCACCACTCTATTTTCATCGCGCGTGGTGAGTCGCGTCTCCCACTCGTACATCCAGCGCGCGTATCTTTCTTTCAGCATGTGTCATTTCAATTTTACCAGCGCGCGGGGCTTCTCAAGAACGACGCGGGACATCGACCGGCAACAGGTGAATTGACAAAGACGTTGACTAAGGGGGGTTATCCGTCTCGATTGACCCAGCCGGCTATCATCCAGCATCCGCCCAGAACCGTCATCAAGGCGATAATGCCCAGCGAGATCACACAATATAGACACCACACCCCCAGAATCGTTCTTTCGATATTGGCAAGGTAGAGGGAGTAGCTGAGTGCGACGGCTGCCGTTAAGGTCGTGACGCCGCGCTGCCGGGCCAGAGCAAGCCACGCCAGGGCCAGATAGCCTGCAATACCGATCGCCGCGACGGGAATGCCGACCAATTCAGCATAGGGACTGTGATTCACGACGCCGCAGTCCCACTTCTCATTGATCGAACACGGTTCGGTTGTGACCGAGTAATGAACCTGCAGGGCCAGCGCGGAAACGATCGCGCCGGCGAGGGCCAGGAGGGCAATCAGGAATCGCATCTTGCCTCTGATGCTAGCAGAGTGCCGCGATACGATGAAGGACATGATCGATCCAGCGCTCATTGGCAGGCGCATTGCATTCTTCGGCGGAAGCTTCGATCCTCCCCATCAAGGTCATCTTGGGGTGGCGCGGGCGGCCCTGGTTGCGCTGGATCTCGATACCGTACTCTTTGCACCGGTGGGGGCGCAGCCGCTCAAACCGCTGGGTTCGACAGCCAGCTTTGCCGATCGTGTGGCAATGACGCGGTTGGCCATCCAGGATGAAGCTCGATTTGCACTTTCGCTTGCCGATTCTCCCTTAGCGGACGGCGCACACAATTACACCATCGACACGCTGCTTCGCCTGCGAGATGAGCTGCCGCCAAATGGAAGTCTATTCTGCCTGATGGGGGCAGACTCGTTCCTCAACTTGCGTCACTGGCATCGCGGAGAAGAAATTCCTTTCGAAGCGCCGCTTATCGTCGCTTCCCGGCCGGGGCAGCGACTGGAGGACTTTACCGGGGTTTTGCCAAGCGGTCTCTCTCTCAACGCCTCTTCAGGCGAGTCCCAGACACACGGTGGCATCGAAGTACGCACCTTGACGCTTCGTAATGCGGCCGGCGCCACGACCCCTTTCTACCTTCTGCCGGAACTCGAAATCGAAATCAGTGCTTCAGAGATCCGAAGCCAGGCTCACGCGGCTCTGGGTCGTCTGTGTGCCGGTCATGACCTCCTGCCCGATTCTGTGTGCGAATACATCGCCGTTAACGGACTTTATCGCTGAACCCGCTTCATTCATTCCGGCGGCAAGCTTGCCGCCTCCGAACCAACAGACTACGATTAAGCGTGGAGACAATTTTCGTCGCATGACCTCAACCCAGGAGCACGAACAAACCCGCATTCTCGTTAAGACCGCTGCCGCGGCCTGCGAAGACAAAAAGGGCGAAGACACCCGCATCCTCGAGCTCGACCCCATCGACTCCGGCTTGTCCGACTTCTTCCTCATTACCTCGGCTACCAACGACCGCCAGGCCATCGCCATCGCCGACGAAATCGAACACAGGCTCAAGAAGGAATTCGGCGTTATGCCCAATTCCGTGGAGGGCCGTCGCCGGGGTGATTGGATCCTGCTCGATTACGTCGACTTTGTCGTGCATGTGTTTTTGTCGGAGCGTCGCGCATTCTATGACATCGAGCGACTTCGCAAGTCAGCTCGACCGCTCACCCCAACCGAGTTCGACGCCGAGCTGAAGACTGCACTCGCCGCCAAGACTCTGGCCGCTCGCGATAAGGCCGCAACCAAAGCCAAAGCGTCTCCCGCGAAGAAGGTAGCCGCAAGCAAGCCCAAAAAGGCAGCTGGCAAGACAGCAGTCGCTCCGGCCAAGAAGAAGACGCCCGTAAAACCATCAGCTAAAAAAGCGCCGGCAAAGAAACAGGCAACCAGGAAGTAGCGCTTTCTTTTTAGCACCATGCACGAGCAAATTGCGATAAAAGAGGCGCCTTAAAAAGGCGCCCTTTTAACTTGCTGAGAATTTAGCAAAATCTGCCTGCTTCTGATCTAGATTTTGCTTGCCAGATCCCGCAGGTCGTGCGCGCGAGTGCCGTTCCCGGTTGCTTCACAGGCGTCTGCCAAAGCCCTGTAAAGGTCTGCGTTCGGGGGTTGGAGCTTGATTTGCGCGTCAAGCATCTGCACGACTGCCTTGGGGTTTCCGGTCTTGGTGAGTGCCTTTCCGATCGCGAGCAGCGTCGCCGGAGCAGCCGCTGTTTCTCTAAGAACCGGCTGCTGGCTGAGCGCCGCGAGTTCCTCATTTTTGCCTTGGCGCTGAAGCAGCGTGGCGAGTTTGTCGAGCGCTCGAAGATCCTTTGGCCCCTCGGCAAGAGCCCGCGTATAGAACCGCTGCGCCTCAGAATCAGCGCCCTGCGCTTCAGCGGACATGCCACGCTTCAAGTCGTCGTGGGCGACACCCTCCGGATCGGCAGGCCCATATGCAGTCCAGGAATCCACGTAGTCAGAAACCCTGACGACATGAATTGTCATTGCAGCATATGCGGGTTGGTGCGCACCTTCCCTGGTCGCGGTGACCACCAGCCTGTAAGTTCCAATGGGCAGGTTGGATGTATCCAGAGTGTGCCCGGTCAGGATATTCCCGGCCTTGTCACGGTTCGAGACATCAATATCTTCGTTCTCTTCGGTCGGGTGCCTCGTGAGATGCGGTCACAGCACCGAACACATAGTGCAGGTGAACCTTGTCTTCCGCAGGTGCACTTTCCGTCTTGGGGTCGAGCCACAATTGAAAGACGAGGGGAAGCTTATCGCCGGCACGCAAGAGCACCGTCTGCGCTGCGCGGGGATTGAAACGGAGCTTCGACATACTGAAGGGAAGCTGCCCTTGAGGATCGGGTATCGCAGAGGGGGGCGCATACTCGAGCAGGCCAGAAATCGCGATTGACTTTTCCTTCACCGCCGGCACCGTGATGGAGTTATGCTGGCGCGTCGCGACGTGATTCACATTGTTAGTGAGGGTCGCGATCACGTTATAGATACCCGGCGCCAGGGGCAGACGACCCTCGGCGACGAATCTCTTTTTCTCCGCAACTCCAGCCTGAGCTTCCGTCAGCTTGCCGGTTAGCTGGTCTTCCTGGTCGTAGATCGATTTGCCGTCTGCTGTCTGGACAGTCGTGCGCAGAGAGAGATCGTAGTAGTAGCTGTTATCAGGCCGCTTACCGATAATCCGTGGATCGGGCCTCGGTGACGTGAGCAGATAGCTAGCCGTCTCGCGCCCTTCTTCATCGCGAAATACCGTGGAAGTCAGCGTCGTGTCCTGATCGCCGATCAAGATGCTTGTCGTCACGTGTTCGCGCAACTGGTTCGCTTCAAGGCGCTTTTTGGTGAGCGGATTATCGGGCAGATCGTTGATTGACGCCAGCATCGCGTCGGAGGCCATGCTCGGCGAATAGTGATCGAAGTCTGCAATCTCGCCCGGTATGAGAGTGATGGTTGTTTTGGCGACCTCGTCGCCGGCAGATCTGCGAATGTAGAGCAACGCATTCTGGTCGTCGTTGACCGCGCGCACGCCTGTGACGAGAGCAGCCGGCCGATCCTGCGTCGGGGAGTAGATGCGATAGGAATCGCTTGGATCGCGCTTGAAAAAGAGCACATAGAAGTACGGCGGAAGCACAGGAGTTTCGGCCTGGTAGAACCATATCTCCATGTCCCGCAGATTTTGTTTCTCGTGATAGGGAGCGCGCTGTTTTGGCGGGCCAAGAATGATGTAGATCCGGCCCATCTCCGATCGCCAGCCATCCTCGTACTTGGCGTTGCCGAAGTGCTGGTTGGCGTACTCAAGGCGCCGGTAGTGCTCATCCTTGTAGGAATTAGATTCAGAATTGGGGTCGGGGTCGGGATTGCGAATCCGCCAGAATGCCTGTATGAAGCTGTCTCTTTGCTGGTCTGTGGTCAAGGTCAGGAATTGCTTCTTCTCTGCAGACGAAATAATGTAGACGACTTCCACATCAAGCCAATGGCGATAGTTCGGAGGTAAATTCTTCTCGGACGGCGCAGCGCTTGCAGGCAGAACTGAAATGAAGAGAAGTGCAGCTAAGAGCAAAATCGAAGAAATCTTAAATCGGGACAAGAGACTACTCCATCAGAAAAAACAAAGAGAGGAGGGAAATTCCCCTCCTCTCCAGTTTAACAGCGGGTTGATGGTTTAGAACTCGATCCGGATCGATCCGCGTGCGTAGAACGGCGCCTGGAAGCCGAGTGGCTTGTCGTAGTCGACGCTCGGTGATCCCGGAGCGGTATCGAGGTTCTGGTTGGTTCCGGTCCGGTGTTGCGAGTTGAAAATGTTAAACGCGTCGAAGGCGAGCTTGAGCGTGTATTTGTCGTGGAATTGGAACGGGTAGTCCATGTGCCCGTCGATCTGCAGAGTGTTCGGCAGGGTTCCCTTCGTGCCGCGTCCACCGATCGGCACTTCGCCAGTGTTGGCGTAGACCGGATGGCTGGCGTATGCGCTGAGAGGGTTACCCGATGCACCGCGGATGTTCGTGCCGAGGTTCATCTTGTTGAGAGCGCCCATGAACGAGTCCTTGGGAACAACGTAGGCAACGGAGACGTTGGCCACATTGCGCCGGTCGGTATTCAGGTAGCCCGCCTTGAACTGATCGCCAAGGAGCCCGATCTACACCTGCAGTGAAGTCGAACAGCGAGCTGATGCCAGGGTCCGACTGACCGTTGTCATTGCGGAACAGGCCTTCATAGTTGCCCCACAGCTTGGCAAAACGGTAGTTGGCGCGCATCTGCCAGTTGTTCTTGAGGTTGCGGTTGTATTCGACGACCAGCTCCTGGTAGATGCGAACCGGCTTGGCAAAGCCGTCCGGCTTGCCGTCGGGTCCGCCACCGTCTGCCGTGTCAGGATTCAGGAGGCACCCGCCGTTGTAAGGTGAGCCGTCGTATCCGCGGAAGAAGTCGCCATTTTTCACCGTGAGATCGTTGTCGTAGGTGCATCCTGCAGCCGGCGCGACGTAGTTGGCTGCGGTAACCGAGCCGGGAGTGTTGGTTCCGTTTGCGGTTGCCCACTGGGCGGGAGTAAAGGTGACCGTGTCTTCGTTGACCCAGTAGTCGGTTGATCCGAGCACGTTGGCGATGCCACCGTTATAAGCCACACTCGGCGACGTGAGCGAGACTTCAGGAGACTGCGAGCCGATATCCTCTACGATCCGGCCCAGGCGGCGATCGGCGTACCGTACGGCAAGAACCGAGCCAGGCACGATCTCGCGCTGTACGCCGAGAACGAACTCATTGGCATACTCCATCCTCGTTCCGGGAATAATTCCTTCGCCGGTTGAGGACGCAAAGTTGGGCGCACCGAAGCCAGAGATCGAGCCGTCAGCATTCGCCGTCTTGCCAGGAAGACCGTTGAGCACGTGGGCAGCGTCCATCATCGGAACGACTGCGCCCAAGTTGTCCAGCACCGCATTGCCGCTGGCGTCAGCTTGAGGAGTGAAGTAGAAGTTGGTGTCATCCTGCTCGTTGCCCAACTGGCGGATTGCGGCGTCGAGAGGGAGAACCAGCTGATAGCGGGCGTAGTTGAAGAAGACCTTGCTCTTGCCATTGCCCCACGGATCGAGGTTGAAGCCCAGGCGTGGCGACCAGTTGTCGTTGAAGAGGTACTTCAGCAGAGAGCCGCCGTACCACTGCTGCTCCCAGCGGAGACCGGCGTTGATTGTAAGGTACCGGTTCATTTGGAAAGCGTCGTTTGCCCAGGCCACTTGATAGCGGCCGGTGGCGTTGACGCTCAGGCCCTGGTAGGTTCCGCGATAGAGCTGTCAGATAAACAGGGTTTCCGTTGTACTTGGTGCAGTAGGTGCAAGTTGGGGCCGCGTTGAACATGCGGAACGTGGCGTTGGTCATCTGCCCCGCAGCTCCTTCCTTGACAGGTACCAGGGCGCCCGCGGCGTTGTGATCCGGAATCGGGAACAGTGGGCCGGTGCGCGTGGGCTTGTCAAGGAAGTTGGTGTGATCGTAGGTATAGCCCACCGAAACGGTGTGCTCGCCGAGGAAGTGGAGCCTCTTTTCGGTCTCACCATTGAGGCTGTAGTCGTTGTTCTTGGTCGGCTCATAGGAGCCGATATAGGAAGTGGTGAACGGCTTGGACGTCCGATTGTCGATCAGGTACTGGTCGATCTTGGGCGACTGATCGAAGTGGTTGAAGTTGAACGTGTAAACGCCGATAGCAGTCCATGTCGGGCTGAGTCGAGGTGCTGAGGCGAGCAACGGAGTCGCGGCTGCCATAGTTGTAGCGAGTACCGACTGAGTCAGCATTAACTCGCTGCAAGACCGCCCGTAGTCGAAAACCAGTTCGGGCCCGGAATTTCGTTGTGATGCGTCGGGTCGCCAAACGTCGACATTTCGAGTTGGGCCATGCTAAGCGGCTGCCAGGTCAACTTGGCGGCCCAGCTCAGCGTTGTCGCGCTGTAAGCATAAGGTCCATGCGGGGCCAGGGGTGCGCCGTCCGGTGCTCTTGCGATGTCCTGAACCAGCGTCGGATCGAACGCGCCGAAGAAGAACATCTTGCCCTTCAATCCGGGAACCGGGCCGCCGATTTCGGCAGCCAGATCGTACTGCGGGTTCGAAAGGTAGTTGGCACGGATGGTGTTGACGTAGTTGTAAGACGACAACTGGGTGCGGGTCGCATACCACCAGCCGGGTCCAAGGTAGGCCGCCAAGGCGCCGTGATAGTTGGTCGTTCCGGACTTGGTGACGATTTCAACGATGCCGCCGTCCGCGCGTCCGTACTTGGGCTCGAAAGCGCCGGTCTTAACGTCGACTTCCTTAATGAAGGCGAGGTTGACACCCGAACCGAGTGAACCAAACGAGCGATTGTAGGTTCCCAATCCGCCGAAGGCCTGGTCGGTAATGGTGACGCCGTCCACGAGGTAGAGATTCTCGAGGCCGGTCGCACCACCGATAGAAGGATTCGCAGCGCCGGTTCCGCCACCGCTAACCACGCCGGGGGCCAATGAGAAGATGGCGGCCACGTTGCGGGCTACCGGAAGCGACTCATAGAGTTCGTCGGAGATTGGAGCATTCAGCGAGGTCGTGCCTGTGTCAATCTGCACTGCGCCCGCGTCTACCTGCACCGTGTCGGTGGCGGCGCCAAGTGCCAGATGCACATCGAGGTTTCCCGAGTGGTCGACGACGACCTGGTTGTGATCGGAGATGAATTTCTTGAAGCCGGTGGCTTCAACAACGACCTTATAGGAGCCGGGAACAACACCATTCAATTCATAATGGCCCGAGGCGTCGGTCTTAACCGAGTATTCCCCTTGAGGTCCGGTAATTGCGACGGTAATTCCGGGCATGACTGCGCCGGAGGAGTCATATACAACGCCACCCAATCCGCCTCGAGTGGCCGAATTGGTCTGAGCCATTGATGGCAGCGCCACGAGCAGCAACAGAGCGAAAAGGAAAGAGCAAGTTCTAAGCCAACTTCTCATTTGATTCTTCTCCCGGGCGGAGGTTGTGAGGATTCCAGAAGGATGCTCACGATCCGCATATTGTGCTTCGGCGTATCGGTCTAGGGGGTAGAGCCGTTCCGCGGTTTGAGTTGTTGCGAAATCTACTGCGATGTTGAATCAGTAAGTCCTTTAAATCTCGCAGCTCAAAGATAAGAAGCCTGAAAAAACGAGGACTGATTAGCATCTTTGTTGCAAGAACCATGCCAATCTCTGTTTGACCTAAGATTTTTGTTCATTTGTTGAAATCAAGGTCTTTAAACCCAATGCAAAGAGACCGGCTTAAAGCCCTTTCTATGAAAATGCTGGATAAAGGAGATGCAGCCTACCAAAAATGGGCTTTTTGTCCTTCGAATGTCGACTGCGGCACACCGAGGCTAAGATATTCTCCTTTCCATGCTGATCACTCTTGCTCACGTTGGTCCGCGATCAACTTCCAAAGATGGCTATGAATCGCTGACGGCCCTCTATATTGAACGATGTTCGACATTTACGCGCTGCGATACTGACTCGTTTCGAACCGAAGTTGCACTTCTCGAATGGCTCGATAAACAGCATCGCCGGACCCCGGTCGTGGCCGTTCTTCTCGATGGCTCCGGTCGACAAATGAGCTCAGAAGGGTTCGCCTCCTGGCTGGGCCGTCACCGGGATCAGGGTGTCCAGCACATCGTTTTTTGCATCGGGCCGGCAAACGGCTGGTCGGACGCTGCGCGCAAGCGCGCACAACTTCTTCTTTCGCTAGGCCCGTTCACCTTGGCCCATGCCCTCGCGCGACTGGTGGTCGCCGAACAGATCTATCGGGCGTTTACAATCCTCACAGGCCACCCTTACCACTCTGGCCATTAGCTTATGTCCGCTCGTCCTGCGCACAAGAATCCTTAGCTCCCGCTTATGACTGACTCCCGTAGAGGATTAATCCTGATCAACACCGGCCCCGGCAAAGGCAAGACAACGGCGGCGATGGGAACTGCCCTGCGCGCCGTGGGTAACGGGATGCGTGTGTTGATGCTCCAGTTCCTGAAGGGATCGTGGCACTATGGCGAGCTTGATGCCGTGCAGGCATTCGGTCAGAACTTCGTGCTCAAGCAGATGGGGCGCGGATTCGTGAAAGTGGGTGGCGCCGAGACCGATCCAGAGGACATTCGGCTTGTTGAGGCTGCCTGGGCTGAAGCCCGCGAAGCAATCCTCTCGGGCGAGTGGGACATGGTTGTGCTGGATGAAATCAACTACGCCATCGGTTACGGCATGCTCGATCCGGCGCAGGTCGCTGAGACGCTTCGGGAACGACCAGAGATGGTGCATGTCATCCTGACCGGGACGCAATGCGCATCCGATTCTTGTGGAGTTGGCGGACACCGTCACCGAGATGCGTGAAGTAAAGCATGCCTATCAGAAGGGCATCTTAGCTCAGCGCGGAATCGAATTCTGAGAGACTACGTTACGCTTCAACATCTTTTCCGAATTCAGACTGCAAGATCCTTCCGTTTGTTCGTTCCAACGATATCCAGGAGGATATCGTGCGAACTTTCTTCTCGTGCCTAGTGGCTCTTCTTGCAGCACCGATCGCGCTTGCGCAACAGGGGCCGACCCGGCCCGTGGCACTCACCATCTACAACCAGGGCTTTGCAGTCGCCCGAACAACGATCGACCTCGACCTTCACGCGGGCATCAATGAACTGACAACGACGGGAGTGACCAGCAGGCTCGAGCCTGATTCCGTTGTGCTGCGCGATCCCGCAGGCAAGCGGATTGTCAACATCGTTGAACAAAACTATGACGCTGGGGTCGTGAATCAGCAGTGGCTGCTGGAGAAATACGAGGGCAAGACCATCGACTTTGAGACCGGCTCCGGGCAGATCATTCCGGGCAGAATCATTCGCGCGGGCGGTCCTCAGGGCCAGCCGCTCATTGAAGTGAAAGGGCGAATGCAATTCCAGCTTCCGGGCCTTCCGCTGTTTCCATCGGCAACCGATGGTTTGCTGCTGAAGCCGACTCTTCGCTGGCAGATTCATTCCGACAGCTCCGCTCACATTTCCGCAGAGCTTGCGTACATCACCGGAGGCCTCGACTGGGCGGCGACTTACAACGTTGTTGTTCCGGAGAGCGCTGACGTCACGGGCGACGAGAAGGCCGATCTGCTCGGGTGGGTCACCATCCACAATCAAAGCGGCAGTGAATTCGCACAAGCCACCGTCAAGCTCATGGCCGGCGACGTCTCCAGGATTCAGCCGCAGGGCGGCATCTATCCCGCCAGCATGAATAAAGCCATGCGCCTCGACGAGGCGTCCTACGACAGGATTCAGGTAACGCAAAAGGCATTCGACGATTTTCATTTGTATGACCTTCACCGCACTGTTGCTCTTCTTGATGGAGAAACCAAGCAGGTGCAGTTCATCGATGCATCCGGCGTAACCGTGAAGCGGAACTACGTCTACGACGGCGAAGCATCGCAACTGCAGCCCATCTATTCCGGCAGTTTCAATCAGAATCGGAACTATGGAATGGAAATTGAAAACACTCATGTCCGCGTGATCGAAGAGATCAAGAACAGCGAATCAAACCACCTCGGGCTCCCGATGCCCGCGGGGCGGGTTCGCCTTTATCGCCGCGATGCGCGATGGGCAGATGGAGTTTGTCGGCGAAGACATGATTGACCATACACCCGCCGAGCAAACCCTGAAGATCAACACAGGGAATGCGTTTGACGTGAAGGGCGCGCGCCGCCAGACCGACTTTCACATCAGTCAGAACGACCACATCCTCGACGAGACATTCGAGATCAAGATCACCAATCAGAAACAGCAGCCGGTCAGGGTGAAGATTGTGGAACACATGTATCGCGGGGACAACTGGGAGATAACCGCGAAGACCGCAGTCTTCGCCAAACATGACAGCCACACGCTCGAGTTTCCGGTTCAGGTCCCGGCGAAGGGGCAGACTACACTTACCTATTCTGTGCGCTACACCTGGTAGTTCTGTGCGCTCTACCTGGTAGGCAAACATCGCTAGAACGGAGTTAAGTCTCGGCGAGTGGACGGCCGTTCTCAAGGCCTTCAGGAGTGACCTGAATTGCCCATTCGTCGAGCTTCATCTTCGAGCGCGAAGCCTCGGCGACGCCAGCGCAGCACAAGCCCAGATGTCCTGTTAGCAATCCATATACAATGGTCAAGGCTTATGTCCTGGTTTAAACGTGAGAACGGCGAGTTCGATCCCAGTGCCGCAGGCGACGGTGCGGTGGATGATGCTGAAAAACGAGTGCGCACCGAAGGCCTGTGGATCAAGTGCCTGGGTTGCCGCCAAACCATTTGGAAGGCCGATCTCGAAGCGAATCTCAACGTCTGCCCCAAATGCCAGCACCATTTCAAAATCGGCGCGCGCCAGCGCTTCGACCTGTTGCTCGATCCCGGCTATGAACTGGTCGATTCTGGACTGCGCTCGACAGATCCGCTCAAGTTCACCGACATCAAACCTTATGAACAGCGCCTTCGCAAAGCTCAGGAACAGACCGGGCTAAACGACGCCATTCTCAACGCCCTGGGCCAGATTGGTCCGCACTCGGTCGTGGTCAGCGCGATGGAGTACAGCTTCATCGGCGGCTCTATGGGAGCGGTCGTCGGAGAGACGATCGCACGTGCCGTGGATCGCGCGCGTGTGGGTCGCAAACCTCTCATCGTGATTGCCGCCTCAGGTGGCGCCAGGATGATGGAAGGTGTTGTGAGCCTGATGCAAATGGCGAAGATCTCCACCGCGCTAGCTCAACTCGATGACGCAAAGGTGCCTTACATTTGCGTGCTGACCGACCCGACAACGGGAGGCGTCACGGCTAGTTTTGCGATGCTGGGGGACCTTAACATCGCCGAGCCCGGAGCCCTGATCGGATTTGCCGGCCCGCGGGTAATCGAGCAGACGATCCGCCAGAAGCTTCCGGAGGGTTTTCAGCGATCAGAGTTCCTTCTCGAGAAGGGGTTCCTTGATGCGATCGTGCATCGCCGCGATTTGAAGGATTACCTGATCCGCGCCCTGGATTTTCTTAAAGCACCGCCTGAGGCCTGACCTTCCAGATTTCCTGCCCAAGTCAACACAGGTAAGTTCCTTCGCCAGAGGAAGAAGCTCTGACGACCGAGCAGAACGGGCTTGTACCCGACCTCGGCGCTAATCCGCTCGTTCGAGGAACAGACAGGCAATATATGAATTTTGGGATACGGGGGTTGTTTTCTTTCATAAAGCGGTGGAAAAGGTAGCCCTGATCACCTGAGGGTGAGCGGGTATAGCTCCTTTTCTACGGTTAAACATATTAGTATGAGCAGTTTTTGACTGCGGGACCACTTCTGCCGAGATTGGTCCTTGAAATGCTCTTTCAAAGGTGATTTCCCTCCAAGCAGGGTCGGTTAGTAGCCGTTAAAAAGAAGCCCCTGGCCCACTTGGAAGTTGAATCCCTACCTTTCACATTTGTACAACCTTGGGAGAAATGACCTTGACACTATCAAGACGAATATTTTTAGCCATTCTGACGTTGTTCGTCAGCGTAACCGTTGCAAGCGCACAGACCTCGAACGGTACTGTGGTCGGCCTGATCACCGACACGACCGGCGGCGCAATCGTCGGTGCCACAGTGACCGTCGTGTCCGCTGATACGGGCGCGGTCCGGACCACAGTTACAAACCAGGAAGGAACCTTCCGCGTGGAGTCGGTCCTGCCGGGTGTCTACAGCGTGTCAGCAACGGCACCGGGATTTCAGACCACGATCCACAGCGGTCTCCAGGTCCCCGGAACATCGATCGTTTCGTCCAGTCTTGTGCTCAAGGTGGGCACGGCCTCTGACAAGGTCGAAGTCTCGGCTGACAACGCGGTACTGAATACGGACAACGGTCAGATCGACGGCACGATCAGCCAGATGGAGATCAGCAGCCTTCCCATCACAAGCTTGAATCCCTATCAGCTGGCGCTGACCCTTCCCGGCGTCACCTCTGTGACCCAGGGCGATTTCACCAACGGTACGAGCTTCAACGTGGGCGGCGGACGGCCGCGGTCAAACAACTTCCTCATTGAAGGCCAGGACAACAACGACGCCGGCATTCAGGGCCAGGGTCTGCAGCCCGGCAACCAGGAAGCGGTCAAGGAAGTCGTCATTATCGAGAATGCTTACACCGCCGAGTACGGGCATGGAGCAGGCTCTGTTTCAAACCTGATTTATAGAAGCGGCACGAACAGTTGGCACGGCTCGGTCTTTGAGCGCCTGCAGAACTCTTCGCTGGATGCCATCGATCACCAGGACATCTTCAACGGCGTGACGACGCAGACAAAGTACCGCGAAAACATGCCGGGCTTTACCATCGGCGGACCAATCATTCACAACAAGCTGTTCGTCTTCGGGTCTTACCAGTGGGACTACTATCGCTCTACGGCGAACCTCGGTGTGCTCTCGATTCCGACGACCGCGGGCCTCGCCACTTTGAATGCGCTCCCATCGAATCCTTACCTGAACAACCTGCTCACCGCTTACGGTTCGCTGGTTGGAACGATCAACCCCAATGACACCCGCCCCTCGATTGACCTGGGACCGGACCCTGTAACCGGCGTCGATCGCGGCACGGTTATAGTGGGAACGGTACAGCGTAACCTTGGCGCCGACTCCAACGCGCCCGAGGTCGATATCAAGGGCGACTACATCATCAACCCGAAGGACACGCTCAACCTTCGCTTCATCCGCACCAGCTACAGCACTCCTTTCGACGTAATCAACTTCCCTGACCAGTTGCCCGGGTTCGATACCGATCAGGACGGCACTTCGTACAACACAGGCATTGTCGAAACCCACATCTTCAGCCCCTCGGTAGTGAACGAATTCCGTCTGTCGTATAGCCGCATCGGCTTCACCTTCGGGTTGCCGGGGAGCACAGTTGCAAATCCGCTCGCCGCGCTGCCCGTCGTCGAGTTCAACGGAATCGACCTCAACGGCTATGGCATTCCGGCGGGCACGATCCCTCAGGGCCGTTTCCACAACACCTACCAGTTGCAGGACACCGTGAGCTGGACGCACGGCAAACACTTCCTGAAGATCGGCGAAGACATCGCGGATATTCGCGTCACAGATCAGATCCCGTTCAACTTCAATGGCATCATCGGTTATGGAACCGATACTCGCGCCACCACAGTCCCGGCGCCAGGTGGAGGCACTCAAACCTTCTCCTATAACGCACTTTCCAACCTCATCGACAACTTCGGCGGACCAAGCAGCACGGTGACCCAGAACTTCGGCAACTCCAAGGCTCGTCCACGGATCTTTTCACAGAACTACTTCATCCAGGACACGTACCGTCCGCTTGCCAACCTCAGCGTCGATCTCGGATTCCGTTACGAGTACAACGGCGCGCCCTTTAATGCAGATGGCACTCCGTATCCCGGTATCGACTTCTCTGATATCGCCTGCTTCCCGTCGCCAACCACGCCCTGCAATCTGAAACAGCAGGCCGATGGCAGCCAGTGGGGACCTCGCGCAGGTGTCGCCTACAGCCCGGACTTCATGGGCAATGGTCACAAGACGGTCATCCGCGCCGGCTTTGGCGTCTTCTACGACGTTGTCTTTACCAACATCATCGACAACATTCAGGCCACTGCTCCGAATGCAGCCTCGCCTGTCATCACCAGTTCTGCCAACAGCGCTCGGACGCGTGGCACAGCAAACTGGTACGGGCAGTTTGCCAATTTGAATCCGAATCCGCTGCCCACCAATACTCAGGAACCAATCTCGAATCACCTGCTCGCTCCTCGCACGATGCACTGGAACCTCAACGTGGAACAGGAACTGCCCTGGTCGACGACGTTCCAGGTTGGATATGTGGGCGAGCGCGGCACGCACCTTTACGGCAACACGAACCTGAATCCCTACATCAACGACACGGAATCTCTCGATCGTGTATACCCGACGCGCGGCTCAATCGTTGTCCGCGACAACTCGGGCGACTCGCAGTATGCCGGGCTTTGGTCGGAACTGGATCACAAGTTCAACCACAACTTCCTGTTGCGCGCCTCCTACACTCTGGGCCGCTCGTTCGACGACGTGTCGGAGATCTTCACCACCAACAATCAGTCTTCGTATCAGTTCAGCCGTTACCCGACGCCCCGTGGATTAACCGATTGGGGTCCGTCTGGATATGATCACCGGCAGCGCCTGGCCCTGACGTACATCTGGCAGCCTGGCGTGTGGCACACCGAAGGCGCCATGAAGATTGTCGGGAACCTCGTGAACCACTGGGCTTTCGCGGGCATCACTCAGTTCCAGACCGGAAGCCCGATGAACATCGAAACCGGATATGACGGCGACGGCGACGGTATCAGCAACGATCGTCCTGTGCTCAGCAACCCGAAGGCACCGATCACGTCATACGCGTTCGATGACTCCTGGTTCTATGGTGTGTCGAGCGGCGACCTCTGCTCCGGTCCGAGTTTCTGGTACACCAGCAACCCCTGCGAAGTGGTCTCGCCCGACTCCGTCCACTTTATCGTTCCTGCTTACGGAACGCATCCCGCGAACCCCGTTTCGCGCAACACGCTCTACAGTGGCGGGCTTCAGACCTGGGATATGAACATTCAGCGTTCGTTCAAGTTGCACGAGAATGTAACGCTGGACTTCCGCGGCGAACTGCTCAACGCCTTTAACCACGGCAACGTTGACGTGAACAGCATGAACACCACGCTCATCACCGGCATCCCGACGGACGCCTTCACTGGTGACAATGGAACCAACGTGTTCAACGATTCGGCCCCGGCGATCGCAGGTCACCGTCACGCTCGCCTCTTCGTTCGCATCCAGTTCTAAGCGCGCGAATCAACCTGAAAAGGCGGCCCACATCGGGCCGCCTTTTTTGCGTTTGGCTGAAACCTGCACCGGGCTTCCTGATGTTCTAGACTGTTGGCTCGAAGCCGACCAAGGAAGACAGATGCCGGAACGCACGATTTACAGGTCCAATCGATTTTTCAGCTTGGCCGCAACATTGATCGCGGCCCTGCTGTTTGAACCATCTTTCGCAATCCAGGCCCAGTCACCCTCGCCAACCTTTACATCGATCCCGGCGATTGCCTTTGACAACACCGGCCCGGTGATTCGCGCTCACGCAGAGAGTGAAAAGCCCTTCACCGTTGCCGGCGAACGGGGCGTTCTAGTCGGCCAGCAGGACGGCGGATTCGAAGCGTGGCTGCTGCCCGTCAAGCTGCTGTCGCACCTCACCATCGAGGCCAACGTCGAAGGCTACACGGTCCCGATCGAGGTGAACCGCCAGGCAGCGGAGATCGAGGTTCGCCCGGACCGCACCATTATTACGTACGCACACATCGGCTTTACGGTGCGCCAGATCATGTTTTCGCCGACCGACGCGGTGCCGGGAACGGGACCTGTGGTGCTGTTTGAGTTCGACTGCGTGCGCGGTATCGACTTCACCTTCCGCTTTACGCCGGAGCTGCGCTGGATGTGGCCGCAGCGCAACGCGGGGGTTCCAGGCATGGAGTGGGTTGCGGGACCGAATGCTTCGCCGAATGCCAAGGAACCGGGGCCGTCGGGTTCCATCTCAGGCACGCCTACTTCGGGGCAGGGCTACTACGTTTTGCATTTGGACTATCCGGACCTTGCCGGCGCAGTCACGATTCCGGGAGCACAGCCGGGGATTCTCGCTCCGTACCAGGAGCGGCCGCAGGTTCACCCTGTGGAGTTGAAGTTGCACATCGATCCCGCACGCGATCACGGGCGGCTCTTTCCGCTGCTGATGGCGGTCGGGACGGATAAGGTATCGGCGAGCAACTCGGCGCTGGCATCCTCATTGGCCGAACTCAATGCGTCGATCGCATCTCGCTACAAGACGCACGCGGAGGCGTATAAGAAGCTGCTCGCCAATTCGGTATCGATCACTACGCCTGACAAGGCGCTGAACGAGGCATTTCAGTGGGCAGTTATCTCGATTGAGCAGCTGCGTACGCACGTGCCTGAAGCTCCAGGAAACGATCAGATGGCCGGCAAGCCGGAGACAGGGCTCGTCGCCGGCTACTACGCGTCGGGAGATTCGGCGCGTCCGGGGTTTGGGTGGTTCTTTGGGCGCGACGCGCTTTACACGCTCTACGCCGTGAATGGATACGGCGACTTCGCGCTCTCCAAATCGGAACTGGAGTTCCTGATGCGCCGCCAGCGCGACGACGGCAAGATCATGCACGAGTATTCGCAGACGGCTGCGTGGATCGACTGGAAGGCGTTTCCGTATATGTATGCCGCGGCCGATGCCACTCCGCTGTTTCTGCTCGCGGTTGCTGACTATGTGCGCACGAGCGGCGACACAGACTTCCTGACCGGGCATCGCGAGGCGATTGAGAAAGCATGGACGTTTGAGACTACTCACGACACGGACGGCGATGGCATCTACGACAACTCGCAGGGAACGGGCTGGGTAGAGAGCTGGCCGAGCGGCATGCCGCACCAGGAGATCTATCTCGCTCTGCTCGATCAACAGGCGTCGGGAGCAATGGAGGAGATTGAGACCTTGCTCAAGGACTCTGCAAAGGCGGAGGCCGCGAAGCAGCGCGCGGAGACACTGGCGAAGACCATCAACAGCGAGTACAGAGATGCGGAGAAGGGCTGCTATGCCTTCAGTCGCAACAAGGACGGATCGCTCGACCGCACGCGCACGGTTTATCCGGCTCTGGATTGGTGGAGCGGGAAGCCGATTCTATCGCAACCTTCGGGTTGCCTGTCACAATTCGCTTCGCACACACTCAATACAGACTGGGGACTGCGCGATGTGTCGAACGACGAGAAAATTTACGATGGCATGAGCTATCACCAGGGATCGGTCTGGCCGCTGTTTACAGGGTGGGCTGCGCTTGCGGAGTATCGCGGCGGGCAGCCTCTGGCGGGTTACCAGATGCTGATGGAGAATGCGAACCTGACGCGGGCCCAGGATCTCGGCGCAGATACCGAGTTGCTGAGCGGGGATTTCTTCGTTCCGTTTGGGCGGAGCACGAGTCACCAATTGTGGTCGAGCGCGATGGTGATTACGCCGACGCTGCGCGGGCTGTTTGGCATTGATGTTGATGCGCAGACGAAGACGATCACGGTGAATCCACATCTACCGGCCGATTGGGACCATGCCGCAGTGAATGATTTGCAGGTGCCTGGAGGGAAGATAACTCTTACATTTGAGCATGAGGCAAGAGGACTTGTTATCTCCATTTCCCAATGGGGCATTCACGACTGGGTCTTAAGGACCGATGTTCCTGGTTTCAAAGCCGGCGAGATGGGAACGGATTCCCTGATTCTGCCTCTGCCTGTTGTCGAAATTGGCGACTTGGAACACGTGTTGCCCGCTCCCGGCGCTCGCACCACTCAGCCTCGCGTGCTAACCCAAACGTGGGGTGTAAACAAGGTTGATTTGACTGTTCAAGGAATGGCTGGCACTGAAGCCCATTTTGCCGTTCGCCGTCACAAGCTGGTCAAGCTGCGCCCGCGCGTGTCAGATGGGCTCTCCAACGAGGCCGACAGCAGACACCCCGGTGTTTCTTTGAGTGGTATCGACACCGCATTTCGGGATGCGAATTTGCCTTTGTTGCTGAGCTTCTACTTCCCGCCGGGCGAGGGGTGGAAGACGATCACTGTCACGATCACCTGGTAGGGATTTGAATGGAGAAAGATTGATATGAATTGCGGCTGCAAATACTTGACCGGCACGCGCGTTGTTGGCCTCCCCGACAGACTCAGGCCGCGATTCTTTTGTGGGTTGACGACGACCGAACTTAGCTCGATCTTGTCCGCGGCGACCCACCGGCATATTCCTCGATCCGCCGTAATCGTTGAGCGTGACGAGCCTGCCGAGCGATTGTTCCTTCTCTTGAGAGGTCAGGGCCGGCACTTTGCCGTCACGCTGGGGGGCCGAAAGATCATTCTGCATTGGTTGACCGCCGGACAGTTTTTCGGTGGCATAACGATTTTGACTGCGCCCTCCCGGTACCTGCTCAGCACGGAGGTTGTGCCAGCTAGTTGTGTGCTGATGTGGGATAGAAAGACCATGCGGGAGTTCGTGTCTCGTTTTCCGATATTGTTGGACAATGCCATCTCCAGCGCGGTGAGTGAGCACTTTGCGTGGGCAGTTTCAGCAAGGATTTCTTTAATGTCCGACGACGCAGTGGGGCGCATTGCCAACCTGGTGCTCAGCCTCGCCAGCGGGATCGGCAAAGTTCGTCCGGATGGTGTCGAAATTCCAGTTGGGAACGAAGAACTGGCGGCCGGTGCGAATGTAACGCCATTTACGGTCAGCCGCACTCTGAGCGAGTGGCAGCGTGAAGGCATTCTGACAAAGGGACGGGGCAAGCTCCTTTTGCAAAGACCAGAACTCATCATGAGTTCCCAATGAAATTTTGATTGCATTGTGACTTTGCCTCTCGGCCCTTTGCTGTCAATGATTTCCGGTTGCAGGCAGCGGTCTGATTTCGGGAGAAATCCGTTGCTTGCTCTGGAGCAACGACTGGCATCCGGGAACGTGCGACGATCAGTAAATTCATAGCTAAAACATATGAGTGGCCATGGGGGGCGAGGTACTGGCTGGTCTTCGGACTGCCAGTACCTCGAATGGTCCAGTCTTCCCGGCTCGACCTTCTGGCGACTGGGCGACGGGTCCAGCGAGGTCGTTGTGTGCCTCCCAGAGGCAAAAGAGGTTCTGCACACCCGGCTCTCATGATGCCGATGCCGGCTTGAACTATCACCCGCTCGCCTTTTGTTCCCACCTTCGGATGCGGTATCGTTTCAGACAAAGAGCATTCCATGCGAGCCGCGGAACTCATCGCTCCACAGACATTCAGGCTTACTGACATACCGATTGAAGATCCCGGACCGGGCGAAGTGCAGGTCCGTGTCGAGGCTGTGGGCGTGTGTGGGTCAGATCTGCATGCGTTCACCGAAGGCGCAGTCGGCAGCACTCCCAATGTTTACCCGATGGTGCTTGGACACGAGCCGGCGGGAAGGATTGTGAAGACAGGCTCCGGTGTGAGTGGACTGGCCGCGGGCGACCGCGGCGCGCTTGAGCCCGCGCTTTATTGCTATCACTGCGAGTTCTGTTTGAGTGGGCACCATAATGTGTGCGCGAACATACGCTTTCTGAGCAACCCTCACCATCCTGGCTTTTTCCGCGAACTGGTCAACTTGCCGGTCGCCAACTTTCTTCCCATCCCCATAGGGATGTCGTTTAACGAGGCGGCTCTGGCCGAGCCTCTCGCGATTGCCTTGCATTCCCTCCGCCTGGCGTCGATACGCCCGGGCGAAACGGTAGCGGTCATCGGCGCGGGACCAATCGGGCTACTGACGATTGCCGCATTGCAAGCCGCCCAGGCAGGAAGAATCTGGGCCGTGGAACCTCTGGCCCACCGCCGCGAGCTGGCCCGGCAAATTGGTGCTGACGCCGCCTTCGAACCAGAGGAAGCTGCTCAGGAAATCCTGAGAGCGACGGGGCAACGCGGGGTGGACTGTGCGATTGACTGTGCGGCCGGAGAACATACCACCAGTCAAGCTATTCAATTAGCCCGTAATGCCGGTCGCGTCGCGCTGACAGGTATTCATTCGACACCGCTGGTCTCAATGGATGGGTCGGCAATGAGGCGCAAGGAACTCACCATTTTCAATGTGCGCAGATCGAACCATGAGACACATGAGGCTTTGGATCTGCTCCACGCGCACGCGGAATGGTTTCGACCGCTGCTCACACACACGAGAGAGATCGAGCGGATCGATGATGCTTTTTCAATAGCCAGCCAATATAGTGACGGGGTTGGGAAGATGATCGTCAGGCCGTAGAACGAAAACGAGCGAATGTGCTTTGCGGCACGACTTAAACTTGTGCCCTATCACAAACCGCACGAACAAGGTCTGCCTGCGTCAATCTGGAGTTAAGGTTGCGAGTGCAGATGTCACCAATGACAACTGCAGATCCCTCCACTTCGGTCGGGATGACAAGCACTCTTGCGGATGTTGGTGAGGTTCCCTGTCTGCTTTTTTGGTCGCTCGTTCGGCAAACTCCATAGGGGCAGTCGAATCAGCGGTAGCTCTGAAACAGGCATTTTTGTGACTGGAAAGCTCGCTAAGAACAACCGCAGATGTTTCGACTTCGCTTCGCTACGCTCAACATGACAAGTGCAGTCTGTCGTCGCTTCGCGCGCTCCTCATGACAACCGGTTTTGCCACTGTTGTCGCTAGAACCAACGTTTCTTTTTGAAGTAGAGCAGAACGGTGATCGTGGAGATTGCCATGAGGGCAACGGCGAAAGCGGTACCGTGAACACTTTCGGCCCATGGCAGCTTGAGATTCATTCCGAAAAACCCCGTGATGATCACCAGGGGAAGAGCCACAGTGCCCCAGATGGTGAGCACCTTCATCACTTCATTGGTGCGATTGGCAACGGCTGAGAGATAGATATCGAGCGCGCCAGACAGGAGATCCCTGTAAGTTTCGATCAGTTCGACGGTACGAATGATGTGGTCGTAGACGTCGCGGAAATAGACGTCAAGGTCATCGCCCAGCAACCCTTTCTCGCGGCGCGTCAGACTGTTCACAACTTCTCTCATACCTGCGGCGACGCGTCGAAATTCCACCAGTTTACGCTTGAGAGAAAAAATCTCAGCGAGCGTGGCGGGATCGGGCCGGTCGAGGACCACATCTTCGATGTCGGCAATGTCATCGGCAATCTTGTCGAGCACCGGCTGATATCCATCGACGATCTGGTCGATGATCATGTAGAACAGGCGGTCGAGGCGGTCTATGTGCTCCTGCTCAGCGTGGGCACGCACGCTCTCAAAGATCGCGGTGTCGTTGCTGCGAACGGAGATCAGGAAATCGGAACCGAGGAAGAGATCAATGTCATCGAACTCGAGTTCCACCTGGTTGTGCATGTGTTTCAGCACGCTGAAGATGTAGTGATCGTGCTCCTCCGTCTTGGGCCGTTGCGGCCGGTGGCGACAGTCCTCGATCTGCAACTCGTGGATTTTGAAGCGGCGCGCGAGCTCGTCGAGCTCGGGCGAAGCTGGATCGGCGATGTCATACCACTCGAGGTGCGAAAAGACGGGATTCATGCAGGCCAATTCTAGAGTATTCAGAGCCCTTGCGGTTTGACACGATCTTCCCGGCACCGGCGTAAGTGCTGTTGCGCCAGTGCGGCTATCGCCTGTTTCACAAGAGCCGGTAATTATGTGCAAACTATTTTGCGCTTGAGGTTACTTGTCGAGAGGGGGGTGGGTACTTCACAGGGGGTGGTCACTTTCCACCTTTTCCCCTCACAAGCTCGCATTTTGCTCTTTCAAAGTTCTTCACAGAGCCACATGCTTTTCTGTGTGGAGACGTCGCTGTATTTATCCTGCGCTATTCGGGGTTAATTATCTGCAAAACGACGATGGATTCTTTTCTCATACAGATCTCATCGGGAAGTTGTGAAGCAAGAGGGTACCTGGAGGGCGGCGGGACTGGCCGCTGATTGTCTGGCGCCAGAAGTGTCCTCATGCCCTGCCGGTGCGCCCCACCGTCTCGTTCGCGGCATCGGCGTCCGGAGACGATTCCTCCTCCGTGACGAGGGGCACCACTACCATGATTTTCGTTCCCTCCATGGGATTGGATTCGATGGAGAATTTTCCGTTAACGAGGTTTACGCGTTCCTGCATGCTTACAAGTCCCAGGCCACGATTTTGCATCGCCTCTTCCACGTCAAATCCCTGGCCCCAATCTCTAACCTCAAGCTGCACGGTATCGGCTTCGCCTTTCACCTCGACGGCAAAATCGCGCGTGTAGCTGTGCTTGACCGCGTTATGCAGCGCTTCCTGGGTTACTCGGAAGAGGCACAAAGCAATGTCTTGAGCCAAATGCTTAGGCACACTCCGTTCTGTGAACTCGACTCTTACTTCATGTTGCTTTGAGCACTCTTCACAAACGCCCCGCAGGGCGGCTGTGATACCCAGGTAGTCGAGTTTGGAGGAATGCAGCTTGTGCGATAGCGATTGCACGTCGTTTGCAATCTCGGAACAGCGCTTCTGGATTAGTTCGAGATTCGCGGATGGCCCGCCAAAATCACGATTTGCCTGATCAATCTGCATCGACAACAGCGCCAGCCTCTGGCAAATATCATCGTGCAGCTCTCTTGCGATTCTGCTGCGCTCCGCTTCCTGTGCTTCGATCAGTCGACCGCTCAATCTTTCGAGTGCTTGCTGCGCATGTTTCTGCTCTGTTGTATCAATCGCAGAGCCAATGAACCCGGCGAATGAACCATCGCTATTGATTCGCGGGGTTGCGACGTCCAACATCCAGCGATAGACTCCATCGCTGCGGCGAAGGCGGTATTCTTTCAAATACGGCTGATGGTTTTTCAGAGAACTTGAAATGGTATCCAGCATGTTCGGCAGATCATCGGGATGAACGTAGGCCATCCAGGTGTCGCCATGCACCTCGTCTGCATCCGGACCGGTAAAGGCGAGCCGACGATCGTTGACGTAGGTTGTTTTGCCTTCGGCGTCGCACATCCAGATCATTGCGGGAGTGGTGTTGGCCAGGAGCCGGAATCGTTCCTCGCTCTCGCGCAGGACGGCTTCGGCCTTACGCTTGCGCCCTCGCTGCCAAAGCAATCCGAGGATCAGGATTGCCTGCGCCGCAATTACCGTAACGGCAGCGATCACGTATCGTCGATAACGCTCCCACAGAGTCGGCTCCTTGTATAACACCGCGCTCCCCGGTGGAAGCGCCGACTCGGGAATGTGCCAGCGGTGGAGCGCCCGCCAGTCAACCTGGATCTGCGGGTCGGACACATGCACAACGGGAATATTGTCGGGGCGTTCGCCGGACAGCACCCGCGCCGCTACTTCCCCGGCCAGGACAGAGTCTTTTGCAGCGTCGTAGTACACTCCGCCAATGCCGCCGCGATCCAAAGCGAGAGTCGGGAAGATGGAATAGGTGGGCAGACGCTTTGCGGCCGCGGCGAGAATATCCCAGGTACTGATTTGCGGCTGATTCGAGTCCTGCGGGAAAAGCTGAAACAGGATCACCGTATGAGACGGAAGTGCCGCAATTTGCTTGAGCAATTCAGGGCCGGGGGGTCCGATCACGTCGATCTCCCGGACCTTGTTCTGATGGCGGAGGAGTTCGGTGTGCACCGCTGCCCACCAGTCTCTCTCTGTCTCGGATACGCCCGTGATCACTGCGATCGCGGTGGTATCGGGATGAAGCTGAAGCGCCAGATCAATCGTGCCCCGGATCCCAGTGGCCGATGTCACACCGGTGACTCCAGGCATCTTCTGGTCAGCCAACGCGCTGCTGATGGCCCAAAAGACTATGGGCACGCCGGGGAATATCTTGTCCCGGTACTGTACCGCAAACCGAAGGGCCGGTTCTGAAGCCGTCATCACAAGGTCCGGCTCCTGACCACTATGCCCGCGCCGGAAGGTCTCGGCCAGGCTGTCCCGATAAGCCTTCTCTTCGAACCGCGGGTTTTCGAGGTATGAGACAGAAAAGTTCACCGGACCCGGTAGACGAGAACGAAGCGAGGATTCCATCAGATTCAGGGAGTCAGGAGTGCGTTCGAAGAAACTAAACAGGACGAGGACGTTCTTCGCATGCTGCTGGGCAGCTGCATGGGGACTGGTGAGCAGGCACAAGGCAAGGCCAAGAGTCGTTGGCCACAGCCATGAGGAGAGCGCCCTGACTCCAAGTGAATTCAGAGGTGCACCACGTCGGGGGTTTCCCATAAGCGTCACACGGAGAAAAACAGATTTTCAATTAACCGGAAATGCTTGCACCGCTCGTCCATGCGGCGTGTGCCTGGGGGCCCGTTTTTGATCGGTGACCTAACTCAGCCAAAAAGCCGGCTAAAACCTGCAGATCGTCACCGCGGAGGAGTTCAATTGTTGCAGAAGAGGATCCTCTTCAACTAAGGAACTCGATTGTAGCGCCTTAGTGTAAATATCCGACGCGGGAAGGTCATCGATTTTTCGGTAGGATCAACAAGTTTTTGCTTCCAGCAGGTCCAGACGATCTCCAGGGGGCTATTCTTGGGCTTCCGCTTCTGCGACAGTGGCTGCCAAGGTTAAGACCGTATCCAGCCGGGTAATCTGCAACATGCCAAGGACACGGGGAGTAACTCCGGCGAGCGTGAGCCTGACCCCCTTGTCGCGGCAGTACACCTCGTGGTTGATGATCTCGCTCATGCCTGCGGAATCGATGTAGGAAACGCCGGAGAGGTCGAGGATCGTGAGGCGCGGCGGCTCAGAGTTGCGGAATGCGGCACGAAGAGGAAGAACGTTGTTCAGGATGAGCGGTCCGGTAAGGCGGAGGATAACCGTTCCAGGTTTGTTGCCCGGAATTGGCTCGATGTTCAGTGGTGGGCCGACGGCCATAGTTCGATCAGTGTATGCAAGGAAATGGGCTTTGTCGTGAGGAATCCTCCGAGACTGAGGGGAAGCTTTGCTTCGAGGGAGGTGACTCGGGCCGTAATTCATGACCGAGTCTCAGGACCCGTCCATGGTCCAGGGGGGACAGAAAGAACACTTCCTGCGTTGCTCACGATCTGTCCGCGTTCTGTCAGGTCATGTATCAATTCACACAGCTACGCTGAGCTCTCAACGGACTAATGTATGGGGTCAAGGAACGGTGTATCTGGGTCGCTCACAGAAAAAATCACCAGCCGCAACGGCTTAGTGCTGCTGCGGTTGTAACCTGTCATTTTCACTTGTGGGGGCATCACAATCGCCCGATCAGCTTCGACCGTGACTGGCTCACGCCCCTCCATTTCCAGTGTGAATGCGCCTTCCAGAACATAGACAGTTACCGGGAAACGGTGCGTATGGAACATCGTCTGATTGCCCGGTTGGAAGCTCGCCGTGAGGACGCGCACCTCCTGCCTCTCGCCCTTAGGCATCCCCTGGACGATCTCGCTGAGGAGTAACTGCGGCTTGACGACCGCTGGTTCTTGCGCGATCGCCATCGAACTGATGATCAAAACCGCGAACGCAAGACAGAACCTCATCCGCTTGCTCATCTGCATTCTCCTCACACGAAAGCAATCAGTAAACCTGCAACTTCTGCATTCAAGCAAAGACACAGCGGGTCTGAAGGCTATTGAAACTCCTCAGGATCTCTCCAAGGCTGCTACACCATCTTCACCGCACCGGTGCTCAGGTCGTACACGGCACCTACGATCTTGAGTTTGCCGTCTTTGACCCGCGGCGCGAGGATCGGCTCGGATTGCTTCAGCTTGTCGACACCGATCTCAACGTTTTTCCGGATCGCGTTTTCCAATTTGTCGCCGGGTTCTGACGCGCTTTGAGTCACGGCGGGCTTGATGAGTTCAACCAAGCCGTCAATTGCGCCCGGCAGCGAGTCTTTGGCGTCAATGTGCTGCTTGGCGGCTTTGACGGCGCCGCATGCGCTGTGACCGAGGACCATGATCAGAGGCACTTTCAGTTCTGCAACGGCGTACTCGATGCTGCCCCTCACCACCACGCCCGAGTTGCGAACCACATTGCCAGCGACACGGATGACAAAGATGTCGCCGATACCAACGTCGAACAGGATCTCCGGGGCGACCCGCGAATCGGCGCAACTCACAATGATCGCCTCGGGATACTGGCCTGCCGCGAGACTGGTGAAGCTCTCGGGGTTGCGCCGCGGGGCAGTGGTTTGTCCGCTGATGAATCGCTTGTTGCCGTCGAGGAGCTGGCGCAATGCCTCGTCTGGGTCTATTTGCCCGCCTGCTTTCGCGGAAGCTGCGGCTTGTGCGAAGGCGAGCCGGCCAGCCGGAGTGGCCAGACTCAATCCCAAGGTGGCCAGCGGGAAGAAATCGCGCCGGGAGATCGTTACCCGATTGCTCATGATTGACCTTTCTGGTTTCTGCTCATTTTGCGATGCCGAATTTGACACGACGGGGAATGGGGCCGGATCGACTGCGGGCGTGTTGCTCGAACAGGGTGAATCTAAAGCCAACGCGATGGCCTTTGTCTACTGTCAGTTTTTACAGTTCTAAGGGCGGTAGAGATGATTTTCAAGTGTGACAAAATAACCGAAAGTTGGCCGCCCTGGGGCAGAACCGACCAAGCCGTTAACGAACGATGTGTGGGTCACTTCCCCTGTTTTCCAGATTTTCGAGGGTCCAGGCAAATCGTGGACGGTTAGACGCCTGCGGCCGCGAGGATCAAACTGTGTACTGAAAGTAAACTTCCAGATCGACCAGCATTTGGGAAAAGAGGACATGGCATGAGGATCGCTCCAACATAGAAAGCCACTCTACATCGAGCGAAAACACGCATCTGCGTGCAAAGTCACACGGTTTGCATTTCTTGAGTCTATTATTGGCAGGTCTTCTACGAGAACAATGAAAGCACCAAGAGATCACCGGGCAACCGCATACATAGCGACTATGGCGGGGTGGATCTTGTTCATCCTTGCGGCCGTAGTTCTGCTTGGCTGGGCCTTCGACCTGAGAGGGTTGCAAAGCTTTGTTCCTGGAACAGCCGGCATCAAGGCCAACTCGGCCGTCGCAATGATGCTTGCGTCTGTTGCGCTGTTGCGTCGCAACCATCGCGAGCTACCCTTCCTTTCGATCGCGGTGTTTCTGATTAGTGCACTGAGCTTAAGCGAGTACGTCTGGGACCGGAATTTCGGGATTGATGAGCTTCTCTTTCACGATACGAATTACATGTTCCATCCGGGCCGGATGTCCCAGTACACCAGCATTGGATATATGCTTCTCGGATTATCTCTCCTGCCGATGAACTCGCGGCATCGTGTATTGCGGCAGCTTTCAATTGGGCTCGGCATATTAACGGGTGCTCTCGGCGCCCTCGCAATCGTGAGCCACGCTTACGACACCCATGCGATGAACCTTCTACGGCCGCACCTTAATGTTTCTGTTCCAAGTGCGCTAGGTTTCCTGATCGGCGCCATCGGGGTGCAGTATGCAAATCCATCCGAGGGTATCGTTCGTCTTCTCCATGCCCACAACGCGGGTGGAGCAATGTTGCGACGACTGCTTCCCACAGGAATCCTGCTTACCTTGTTGCTTGGCTATGCAGTCAGAGATGCACAAATACACTACCGCTGGGAAAGTGGTTTCTCGCTGGCGCTTGTAGGTCTCGGCGTAGGCGCGTGTCTTATCACCGGGATCGTGCTCACTGCGGTTGCACTGGAACGGCAAGACCTTTCTCGCCGGGAGAGTGAATCTCTCTTGATGTTGGCTGCAAAGGCGGCGCCGGTGATGATCTGGATGTCCAGCACTGACAAACTTTGCACCTACGTCAATGAGCCTTGGCTGGATTTCACGGGGCGATCCATGGAGTCCGAACTTGGAACAGGCTGGGCAGATGATGTCCACCCGGAGGATTTGCAGCGGAGTCTCGACATCTTCACGCAATCCTTTGATCTGCTAGAGGAATTCAGGATGGAGCATCGACTCCGCCGGTACGACGGGGAGTATCGATGGGTTCTAGAGCATGGAGTACCGAGGTTTGATCAGGATGGCTCTTTTGTGGGTTACATCGGGATTGCTGTCGATGTGACAGATCGCAAGCGGACAGAAGAGGCACTGCACGACAGAGAGAGGGCATTGACAGAAGCGCAGCGCTTGGCAGGAGTAGGAAGCTGGGAGTGGGAGCCACACACAGATACGGTGACGTGGTCGAAGGAGCTTTACCACCTCATGGGCATCGATCCAACCTTGCCCGCGCCCTCCTACGAGGAGCATGCCCACCTATACGCTGCGGAAGGCTGGGAACGGCTACAGCGCGCCGTTCAGGGAGCCTTGCAAACCGGATCATCATACGAACTTGATCTGGAGGTTGTGAGGCCCGAATCCATCGCCAAATGGGAGATTGCACGAGGCGAGCCAGTGCGAGATAAAAGCGGACAAATCATCGGACTCCGCGGCACAGTTCAAGATATCACCGAGCGCAAGCACGCTGAAGAAGCACTTTTAGGCATGAGCCGAAAGCTGATCGACGCACACGAACAGGAACGTACCCGGATTGGGAGAGAATTGCATGACGACATCGTCCAGCGAATCGCGCTGCTGACGATCGAATTGCAACAGTGGGACCAACAACTCCCTGATTCGGCAGTTGAAGTCCACGATCACATCGACCAAGTCCGGCAGCGGCTTTTGGATATGGCCAGGGACATCCAAGCACTTTCGCACCGCCTCCATTCTTCAAAACTTGAGTATCTGGGTCTTGCGGCTGCAGCTAAGGGCTTTTGCAACGAGTTGTCCGAGCAACAAAAGGTCGAGATCGACTTCACCCACAAGAACATACCGAAGGGTGTGCCCAAAGAAATCTCCCTTTGTCTGTTCCGCGTATTACAGGAAGCTTTGCGGAACGCGGTGAAGCACAGTGGCGAGCGGCAGTTCGCAGTGGAACTACACGGAACAGAGCGAGAGATTCAACTCACGGTGCGCGACCAGGGAGTCGGATTTGATCCGCATGACGCTATCAACGGACACGGTCTGGGGCTCATCAGCATGCGGGAGAGGATGCAGTTGGTGGGCGGCGAGATTTTCTTCCGATCACAACCCGGCAGCGGCACCACAATCCGCGCTAGCGTGCCGTTCAGCTCCGGGAGCGATTCTTTAGATGTAAACCAGATAACAGCCGCTTTGCCGTCTCGTTCCGTCAGGATGCAGTCCAACTCTGCCCTACCTGTTCAGCCCGATCGCAAAGGCTTCCTCTGAACTGGTCCAAGCAACCATGTTGGCGTCTGCTTCTTGCCATCGTCTCCAAATCTCCTGAAGGAGCAGAGGAGCCACGTTTGCATCCGTCAGATTCTCATCGGCATGAGGACGTACCGGGACTTGAACTCGGCATCGGGATCTTCGGGGCGCATCTGGCCGGCCGACTGCGAGTCTTTGAACTCGAGCCGAACTTCGCCTTCGTTGCCCAGCGCCTTGAGGAAGTCGATGATGTAGGTGGAGTTGAAGCCCACCAGGATCGGGTCGCCGGAGTAGGGCGTGTCGATGGTGTCTTCGCTCTCGCCGGACTCGGTGGAACTCGAACTGATCTTGAGCTCGTTGCTCTCGAGGCGGAGGCGGATCGCTCCGGAACGCTCATCGGCAAACTGCGCCACGCGCTGAATGGCTGAGGACAACTCACTCGACCGCACCACGGCAAACTTGGTGTTGTCGCGCGGCATGACAGCCTCGTAGTTGGGGAACTGGCCGGTGAGGCGCCGGGTGCTCAGGGTGCGATGTCCTACGCGGAAGAACAGCGTGTGCTCATCATCGGCGAACTCAACTTTTTCGGCGTCGGTGTTGGCGAGCAACTGCTGCAGCTCCTGGAGCGCCTTGCGCGGGATCAGTACTCGCTTCTCACCGCTGATGCCTTCGAGTGCTTCGCCTGGCTTCTCGACGAACGAGAGGCGATGCCCGTCGGTCGCCACCATCGCGATCGATTCGGCCTTCAAGCACCAGCAGGGCGCCGTTGAGGGTGTAGCGCGACTCTTCGTTGGAGATGGCGAAGATGGTGCGCGAGATCAGGGTCTTGAGGGCGGCTGCGGGAATGCTGGTGGCCGACACGGCCGGGAACTCGGGGACTTGCGGGTAGTTGGCGCGCGCCATGCCCACCATCTTGGTGTTGGAACGGCCGGAACGAATCTGCACCCAGTGATTCTCAAGCAGCTTGATCGAGATATCGCCGTCGGGCAGCAGCTTGATGTAGTCGTAAAGCTTGCGGGCGGGAATGGTGCAAGAGCCTGGCTTCTTGACCTTGACGGCGGCGCTGGTGCGCATAGCCTGGTCAAGATCGGTAGCAGTAATGTTCAGGCGGTCGCCCTCGGCCTCGATGAGGAAATTCGAGAGGATGGGGATGGTGGTCTTGCGCTCCACAACGCTTTGTGTCGCGGTGAGTTCTTTCACAAGTTCCTGGCGGCTTACGCTAATCTCCATCGCTGCCCCCTGTGTGGCCGGCTTCTCTACTTCAGTTTCCACGATCGACATAACCCACCCTCACCTTGGTCGCTATCCGTCGCGGCGCCCTATTCGCTGGTGCGACCCGGATCCCCATTTCGCTTCCTAAACCCTACAGCGCAGGACGCGCCGGCGGAAATGGCTGCCGTTACTTGACTTTGATTGTATTCACCTTCGTCAAAACGTGTGCGTGGAAAACAGGGCTGCTTATAGGAATTCACGGGCGGTAATTTGAATGGTCGCCTCAGATCCGGTAATTGGGGCTTGATTCGGATGTCGCGACGATATATCTTCGCGTGTCCACGATGGCGGCAAGGTGAATATATATTGCGCACCGGCAAGCATCGGCTGTCACCGCTGTTCAGGCTGCGACGGGTACTGAGTAATTCACCGTGAGTATTTAAAACAAAACCAGTAGTACCCGTAGTTCCCGCTGGAAAAGTGGAAATATGGGCGATGTTGTTTGCCTCTGCGGTCTTAACAACTTGCCTTGATTTCTAAATCGCGGCTGTGCAATTGAGGGCAACTGGAAATCCGGTATTCTCACTGCCGGCAATGACCCTCTTTTCCCACCACTCCCACAGCACTTGCGAAACGCCCTGTGAATTGTGGGTGCGTTTTGTGGAGAGCTGGTCCCCGGCCGCTGCGATCAATGACTTGCGGCGCACCTGAGATTCACAGTTACTATGAAGCCGGGGGCTGCTGCGGGGGCAACAGCATGAGTCTGTCCAGGCGTGAATTTGAGCATGACGATCTGACATTTTCCTATCTCGACGGCGGTGGAGATGGGCCGGTTTTGATTGCGCTGCATGCCCATCTGATGGAGTCCCTTACTTACGCGGGGCTGGCGGCTGAGTTGGCACCCCAATGGCGCGTTATTGCGCTGGATCAGCGGGGCCACGGGCACTCAAGCCACGCGGCCAGTTACACCCGCGCGGACTACCTGGGGGATATTAAAGCTCTTTTCGATCATCTTGGATTGCAGAAGGCTGTGATTCTGGGCAACTCCCTCGGCGGCGTGAATGCCTACCAGTTTGCTGCAGGACATCCGGATCGAGTCGCGGGGATGATTATTGAGGATATTGGCGCTGTCGTCAGCAACGAAATCAGCTTCGTGCTGCCATGGGAGGGAGTCTTTGCGACGCGGCGGGAGCTCGAGGAGCGCATCGGTGCGCGATTTGTCCCTTATCTCGAGGACTCGATCCGCAGCAGCTCCGTGGGCTGGAGACTGGCGTTCAAGCCTCGTGACATGGTTCTATCGCAGCACAAGATGATCGGCGATCACTGGGGCGACTGGCTCGCTACGAGCTGCCCGGCACTGCTGCTTCGCGGGCGCGATAGCCGGGTTACGACCGAGGAGCATCTGCAACAGATGGCGCGACGGCGGAAAAACACTCAACCGCAGACTCTGGATGGCGGTCATGCCCTCCATGTTGATAATCCGAGGGGCTTTCATCGTGCTGTCCGGTCGTTCCTCGACCAACTGTAGCTAAATAGACGGAGAACACCTGTCGTTGAGGCAAGGGACGATACGCGACTCTCGTGAGGGCATTCAAGCCGCGGGTTGGCACAACAGGGCCTGCGGAGGTGCGCACGTTCCTGCCCTGCGCGATGGGTTGGCCAGCCATGTGGCGCAATCCAAACAGAAGCCCCTCCCGAGGTCAATTCCGGGCGGGGCCTTTGTTGGTGTCGTGCGGGGAGTGGCGCCCGCTGTGGATTACTTCTTTTCGGACACCTTGGTTGCGACATAGGTACTGGTCCGCTCGCTCGGCTTCTCAACAGCCACGACGGTCAGGGTTTTGCCGTCCTTCGAAACGGTCCATGTATCCACCTCGTTCACCTTGCCGTTCAGCTTGTCGGTCTCCTCAAATGAGTTGTCATTGACCCGCTTGAGGGAGACCTGGTCATAGCCATAAGAGCCCGTGACGGGGTAGTCCTTGCCATCAAATTTCGCGGTGTAGGACTCGCCGGTGGGCCTTGTCATTTTCAATTCGTCGCCCTTGGTCTTATATGTGGTCAGCTGGGCATTTTCGCTTGCCTGTCCACTGACCACCATCCACCGGCCAGAGGTGGCGTGCACGTCAGAGTGCGAAGTCCCGACGCGTTTCAGAGTTGTGGTGTATTCCACGGGCTTATCGCTATTCGGCGGGTGAGCCACTCCCTTGACGGTGAGGGTCTTGCCGTCCGCGGAGACGGAGACGGTTTGTTCGAAGGCGACCTTTGTTTCTTTTTTGCCCACAACGGAGACCGTTTTGGCGTCAACTTCCTTGATGTTCATCGTGTCGACGTCTTGATTTATGACGGGTTGGTCAGTACCGTCGGCCTTCACAGCCCACATGGGAACACAGCTTTCGCAGTGGTACCAGCCCTGAGCGATGTATTCCACGACGGGCTTGGGATCACGCTTTTGTTTGGATGGCTCGTTTTTCCAGGTCCCGTCAAATGGACTCTGGGCTAAGGAACCGGCAGCGTAAAGCAAAGGCAGGCAGAATAGGGCGACCCTGGGAAAACAACTGATTTTGTTCATGTGCGTATTACCTCCATGGTAGAAGCCGGTTTGGTTTTCCGGCACCCTCGTGAAATCGTCCTCATCGAGTGGACGAGATGCAGTGACTTGGGCCAAGGCGGAATGACTCATTTTTGGGAACCGCAGCGATTGTATAGCTTCGTGTCAAGAGCCGGATAGAAATCACGACGGCGGGAGATTTGGAGCCAGCCCGGTGCTCGATTCTCAGATTCCGGTCCCATTACCGGCTACCAGAAGTTGTTGACAGGTCTTTCCGTACCCAAAAAATTCCCAAATAGATTGGGATGGTTCTGGCGTTCCCATTCCTGGACGGACCGCCATTCAGTTCGGGCCTGTGCAGGGAAAGGTCATTTGTCTGCTCTTACACTTTGAGGTAACGGGACACGGCGAATGGCCATCGAGATCGACGTTCTTGAAAATCGGCTGATGGAGATGTCGGCCGAGGGGGCACCGGGCAAGGATTTCTGCCAGGCGATCGCGGAGCTTGCCCGAACCGGCCGGTTTACGCAGCTTCGCGGGGCGCTTCCCGAGGTCGTCTACGAAGAGTTATCGGAACGGTACCAGCAGGATCCGGATGGCTTTGTTGTGGGTTGGCGCCGGATGGCGGGCGAGATGCGCCAGGGGTTCATCGAGCATGCAAGGCGGCGGCTTACCTCGCTCACGCGATTTCAACGGGCCGGAGACGACAGTGGTCCGCCAGTGTGGCAGGAGATTCAGCGGGCCCTCGATGCCCAGCAGAACGATCTGCTGCGCGCGGCCTTTGCACTGGAGATGATCAGACTGATCGAACCTGCGGTAGAGCGCGCAACGCATCTGCGCGAGTGTGTCGTCGCTGTCGCCTGCTCGGAAGACGCCGACCGCTATCTGGATGAAGCTACACGCTGCTACTTCTTCGGGCTGTACACGGCCTGCGCCGTGATGTGCAGGTCTGTTCTTGAGGAAGCGATCAAGCAGAAGCTTCCCGCGCAACTCGCACGCCTTGTCAAAACCCGATACCGCAATGCCGCCACCCTCGGCAACCTGCTCTATGAGGTCAATAACAACCTGCAACTCACCGGCATTCCTCCCGGCTTTCCGCGGATTGCGAACCGGGTCAACGAGGCGGGGAAGAAGGCGGTTCACCAGGGGCTGCTGTCGGAAGACGAAGCCCGCACCTGCCTCGAATTCGCCCGTGAAGCGCTCCAGTTACTGCTGAAGAACTGATAGAGACGAGAAGGGTCAACAGAGAACAGAGAACTTGCGGATACTCTTCTATACTGAAGTTTCCATGTCCTATCAGTCTGCCATCGATCAGCTCAGCGCCATGGTGCCTGAGCTTTACACGAAGCCGGGTCAGGCGCGGCGCAAATTTTCGCTGGACGAGATCGGCATTCTGCTGGCGGCGCTGGGCAATCCCCATCGGAGCTTTCCCTCGGTGCTGATCGCCGGCACGAATGGCAAAGGCTCAACCGCTTCTACGCTGGCCTCGATATTGAAAGAGTCGGGGCTGCGGACCGGGCTCTACACCTCGCCGCACCTGTCGCGCCCCAACGAACGCATCCGCATATGATGACGCGGAGATTAAAGACGACGAGTTTGCAGCGCTTTATTTTCGCGTTCACAACACGGCAAAGCAGTTGGTGGTTGACGGCAAGCTCGCGCAACTTCCCAGCTTCTTTGAGACGCTGACGGCGATGGCATTTCTGCACTTTGCCGCCGCGAAAGTGGAGATTGCGGTGCTTGAAGTGGGCATGGGCGGGCGGCTGGACGCGACTAATATCGTCGATCCGCTGCTCTCGATCGTTACCGATATCTCGCTTGACCATACGGAGTGGCTCGGCTCAACGATTGCGGAAATCGCGCGGGAAAAAGCGGGGATTCTGCGCCGCGGCGGAACGCTGATCACACTGCCGCAGCATCCCGAGGCCAACCAGGTGCTCGGTGAAGTCGCCGTTTCTCTCGCGGTGCTCGGCATCAGCGCTGCACCCTACATGCCGCCCATGAACGCTGCTGCCAATGCGGCTTACACCGTTGAAGCTCTCGGCGCGTGCGATCGAAGTAGTCTCGCCACTGAGCGGCGCTCACCAGCATCGCAACGTCGCCCTGGCGATTGCTGCCGCGGTGGAGCTTGCCATCAGCCACGGCTTTCCGATCACGGCTCAATCCATTACGCAAGGCATTCGCAACACGCATTGGCCCGCACGTTTCGAGCGCCTGACGAGCGGGGGTATCGATTGGATTCTCGATGTGGCGCATAACCCCGCAGGAGCGTGGGCGCTTCGCGCGAACCTTCGCGATACCTTCGGGAGCATGCGACTGGGCACCCTGGTGTTCAGTTGTCTGCGCGACAAACCGGTCACCGAGATGGCGCAGATACTGTTTCCCCTCTTCGACAAGGTCATCTTCGCGCCCATTCACAGTTCCCGTGCTATCGGCATGATTGATCTGCAGGCTTCGGCTGCTATCACCGGGACGCCTGCGTTCGCGGCCACGACTGTTACCCAGGCGCTGGAATTGGCGCGTGAGCGCTCCAGTTCATCGCGGCCCGTCGTGGTCTCAGGATCGGTGTACCTGGTGGGCGAAGTGCGCAGTATCCTTCTCGCTGCCGAGTCTGGCCAGCACGGCCAAACTGCAGAGCGGGTGGTTCATCAGTCATGAGTCGTCGGCCTTCCGAACCGTTGCCGAGGCTTTACCGATGGCGCACTAATCTCATTCAGATTCCTGCCGGGGCCGTTATCACGGCGATCTGCGGATCGCTTTCCTTGTTCGTTTCGCTGTTCGATAAGCGCGGCCTGGTGCAGCACAGAATAGCGCGGGTGTGGGCGCGATCCCTTGTGTGGTGCTCCGGCTGTTCGCTCGAAATTCGCGGCGCGGAGAATCTGCGCAAACACCCGGTTGCCGTTTACGCCGCCAACCATACTTCTTATATGGATACGCCGGTGATCTTCGCCTCGTTGCCCTTCCAATTCCGCATTCTCGCGAAAAAGGAACTGTGGCCGATGGCGTTTATCGGCTGGTACCTGGCGCGTTCCGGCCAGATTCCCATTGACACGGTAAACACCCACGCCACGCTTTCGAGCCTCGGAGCCGGGGTCAAGGCTCTCCGCGCCGGGATGCCACTCTTTGTGTTTCCAGAGGGCGGCCGCACTTCGACCGGGGAGATGCAGCCCTTTCTTGCGGGAGCGGCCTATCTGGCCATTCGCGCCCAGGTGCCTCTCGTTCCGATTGCGCTGAACGGCGTCTACGATCTGCTGCCCATCCACACACGCCACTTCTTTCCGGGCGCGTTGACCTTGACCGTGGGCGAGCCGATTTCCACCGCCGGTCTCACCCCGCGCCACACGGACGAACTGACGGCGCGTCTTCGGGGGTCTATCGAGGCGATGCTCGGCACCGATGGGGATTGCCCAACTCAAATAAGGAGTGCCGCTTAGGGCTGCCTGGGAAAACAGGCGCGCTCCAGGGCGGGACGGACGGGGTTGGCTGACGGCGAAAGCGACCGATCGGGTCTAAACGGCGGGTTTGCTGATTCCCTGACGTGCGCATCCAACAAATATGCGCTGTACCTTATTTCTACCTCGCCCTGATCGTATTTGCTGGCTGCTCAACCCCGGAGAAGCGCAGTCCGGACGCTATCCGCGAGAACACCGCAAAAGCCACTGCCGCCGCGACGCGCGATGTGAAAGCGGTAGCCAAGGGAGTGGTGGAGGGCCTGCGTGAAAAGGGCCCGATCAATATCAACCGCGCGTCAGCGGACGATCTGGCAACTCTGCCGGGGATTGATGAAGCGACCGCCAACAAGATCATCGCTTCGCGTCCGTATCAGAATTCCTATGAGCTGGTGAAACGCCGTCTGATCACCAAGACAGAATACGACCACATCGCGAATCGAATCGCTGCGAAGTAGAAAAACGTGCGATCGGAGGTCGCTTTCTCCTAAAAGATTCGTAGAAATTAGACAAGCAACCCAAAGGTTGCTTGTTTGCCGAGGAGTGAGCGCGAGTGGTCGAGCGAGAGCCTCAGCAGATGTTCAATTTGGTGCGCCGACGGGTTCCGGCTCCATATGGTGGCGATTGCGGGTGCTGGCGGCTCAGCTTCGTCGAACGGGAAGATCCTTTTCCAATCGGACTTCATGCTGACGATCGTCCAGCCGCGTTTGGGCCCTTCAGTGAGGCCGCGATCGAGCTTGCCAACGGCGGATTTGCGGTCGTAGGCGTATTCGCGTACTGCGTCGTCGTGGTGGACGATAAGGCCATATCGCGGGCCTGCACCGCTCGTGACCCATTCGAGCATTTGAAAGTCGCCGTCGGAGTTGCCAAATGCAGCGATAGGGCGGCGGCCGATAAATTTGTTGATGCCGACGGGCTTGCCGGCACCGTCGTCGATGAAGTCGATCTTGGCTTCGCGCATCAGGACGGGCTTGCCATTGAGAAGCTCATACTTGGTAACGATGCTGCTGCCCACGACTTGCTCGGGCGGGATGCCATATGTTTTTTCGGTGAACGGACGCATGAATTCGATGCCGCCGCCGGAAACAATGAAGGTCTTGAAGTCGTTGGCGCGGAGGTAGGTAAGCAATTCCAACATGGGCTCATACACAAGATCGGTGTGCGGGCGTTTGAACCTCGCATCCCGGGAGGTGGTAAGCCAGTCCTTGACGATTCCTTCAAAATCTTCACTCGTAACGCCGGCGTGGGTGGCCATCATGAGTTCGATGAATGCGGGTTCCCCCGCTGCGGCCAGGGCCTTCATATCGTTGTCGAGTACCGCCTTGTACGGCTGCTTGTCTTTCCACTCTGGATGTTTTGGGGCCAAGGCGCGGACGCGGTCGAACATAAAGAGCCCTTGAAAGTAGAATGGCTGTTCGCACCAGAGCGTGCCGTCATTGTCAAAGACTGCGATGCGCTCGGGGACGGGCACAAAATCGGGGCCGCCGGGCGTCGTTACACCGTGAACAAAATCGAGAATGGATTGCTTGGCCGGACCGTCGTTCCACGAGGCTAGTGGCTTTGAATCGGTTGTTGCCTGCGGATGCGCTGGCACGATGAAGACTGACGCAAACGTGAGCACGGCCAGATGGGCAAGGATGAACACGTCGGGCTTCTTCGATGCCATAATTCGCTCCTTCACAACTCTGTTTGGTCGGCGATCACTCGTTGAATGTCATTGCAAAGCGGCAAGAAATGTACGAATACTGTGGGTCACGTTGACAAGCACTCGTAGGGTAAGAGCGCTGCAGTGGACCGGCCACTGTCAGTGTTGACAGGGGAATTTAGAAATATAGAGGTGCCGGGGAGATGTCAGTTCTGACAGTCGACGATTCGCAGCTGAATTGCTAGTTTCATTTCGCGACAAGGGCTTGGGTTGGCAGCCAAAGCGGGGATGCGTTTTAGCGACTCCGAAATTAAAAAGACGAAACTCAAAGCTTGTAGAGGAGGAAATCATGGCGGAATCGATTGTCGGTGGAATCAAACGCGCGTCCGGTTGGTCCATAGCCCTGGGCGTGCTCATCATCCTGCTCGGGATCATTGCAATGATGGCACCGCTGGGGTCGGGGATTGTTGCAGTGACGATCCTGGGATGGACCGCGATATTCGGTGGTATTGCTCAGATGGTCTACGCATTCCACACCCATTCCGGCGGGCGCATGGTGCTGGAAATCGTCCTGGGACTGGTCTACCTCGCGGTTGGCGTCTACTTGATTTCCCATCCCGTCGCAGGCCTGCTGACACTCACCTTGCTGCTGGGGTGGATGCTGCTGGGATATGGCATTCTCGCGGTGGTGCTGGCAGTTCGAATGCGCCCGGAGCACGGCTGGGGTTGGATCCTGTTCGATGCGATCGTTACGATCATCGTGGGATTAATGATCCTGGAGCATTGGCCTTTGAACTCGGCGTGGGTGATCGGGACTCTGTTTGGCATCAGTATTCTGTTCAGAGGAATCAGTCGTCTGATTGTCTCGCTCGCTGTCCGGAAAGTGACATCGGCGTTAGCGTAGTACCAGGCGGTCGGGTGGATTCTTCTTATCGAAGGCACTGTTGTGGGAATGCACTGCTCGCATACACTGGATTTCGATGACCGTTCGCATCGCGATTCCGGAACCCACCACCAGCGACACGGAATATAACCAGCGCGCTCTGCCGCAATATTTGTCGGCGTTGCAATCGGCCGGAGCCACGCCGATAGTGGTTCCGCTGCACGAGCGCCAGGATCGCGTGGCCCGGCTGCTCGAGGGAGTTCAGGGTGTGCTGCTTCCAGGGAGCGGCTTCGACGTCGATCCACAGAGATATGGGGAAGAAAGAATTCCGCAGTGTGGGCCGACGGATCCGGGCCGTACGGCGGTGGACGAGTTGTTGCTCCAGGACGCCTTCAATCTTCACAAGCCGATTCTCGGAATATGCCAGGGCGCACAGGCCCTCAACGTCTGGTGCAATGGAACCCTGATTCAAGACATCGATACGGTTCTCAAAACACAGGTGAATCACAGGCCTGGGCGCGGGGTCGTTGAGGCGCATCCGGTGAAGGTTGAGCCAGCGACCCGGTTGGCGAAGCTGGTGAAGCCGGGTGCGGAACCTCCGCAGGTGAACTCGAGCCATCACCAGGCGGTTGGACGCGTTGGCGACAACCTGATCGTGAGTGCGATCTCGCCGGGTGACGACGTCATCGAGGCAATTGAACTGGATTCCGCAGACCACTTCGTGCTGGCCGTGCAGTGGCATCCGGAGCGGACTTACACCGACAGTCCGTTGTCTCGTGCAATTTTCGCGGCATTTGTAAAGGCAGCCGAAGCGTGGCAGCCAAGGCGTGTGGAAGAGTCAGTTGTACGGGTATGAATGATATAAATTCAATAGAATCAATTATATACAAGATTTACGGTCTGCTGGATGAGGCCGGGTTGGGGACGCTCGATCAAGAGACAGTGGCTCGATTCGAAGCATATTTAGCACTGATTCTTCGCTGGAATGCGCGCACAAATTTGACCGCAGTTCGCGATCCGGAGGGCATTCTTCGGCGCCACTTTCTGGAATCTATTGCGTGCGCGAGGCTGCTTCCGGATGGAATCGCGACGCTACTGGACTTCGGCTCCGGGGCTGGCTTTCCTGGGATTCCGATTGCTTTATGCCGACCGGAGATCTCGGTTACGCTGGCCGAGTCACAGGGTAAGAAGGCAGCCTTCCTTCAAGAAGCGGTCAGAGGATTGGGACTGACGACCACGGTATTTGCTGGACGCGCTGAGACTCTATCGGACCAGTTCGATTGCGTGACATTGCGGGCTGTGGACCGGATGGAGCAGGCAATTCAGGCGGCGAGCGCGCTCGTTCGCTTTGGGGGCTGTCTGGCGCCGATGACGACAACGGCAAACCTTGCTGCGCTACAGTCGGCGGTTGGGTCGGAGTACAGGTGGGAGACTCCGAAGGGACTTCCCGGGTCGGACGAACGGATCCTGGCGCTGGCGGCGAGGATCCACCCTAACAAGCAAGTTTGATTTTCACCAGTGAGCGAATCGGTCCGAGTTCTCTGGAAGCCTTCACTTGGATGCGGACCCCGGTTCCTTCAGGATATCGAGGTGCCTCATCCAGAATCTTCCTGGTCTGCTGCGGTAAGCCGCTCTCTCGTGCTGCTGTCATGGCTCGCGGTCCCAATACGAGTCCGGCCGTAAAGCATCCCATTGACGGCCCGAGATAAATGATTGTTCTCTTCTTCCTTTTCATTTTCAGCGACCAACCGTACTTAGCTGAGAATGAGTTCCATTCTTGTTCTGTGACGGACTCCTTTTCTATGAGCCACTGGACGAGCTGATGCCATGCCGCGGCGCTCTTGCCAAGGACTGTGTCGATCTCTTCCGGTTGGGGCTGATCAATTCGGCCGATGAATGCATTCTGTGCTTGCATGCGTTCCTCCACCCAGGAGCGATTTGAGTATGCACGGCACTCCGGCGGGACGAATTGTAGCTCGCGGGTTGCCAACTGCGCTGTGATGAATCAGGAGAAGTGTGAAGGTGGATGAGAGCAGGTGATCGCCGGGAGCGGAACTAGAGTCTCCGCGATGTTCCACGTGGAACATTGCCAAGTGGGACGGACATTGAGGAATGTTCCACGTGGAACACTGCGCCATTTCAGGGGGAAAGCGGGGGCGCGAAGACAGCAAATTGAGCGCTAGATTTCCACCGGGTTGCTTTCGTAGATAGCAAAAATATACGCGGGCTGCTAATCCTTCGAAATGATTGCCTGGCAAGGGGTTACAGGGTTCCAATATCTGCGCCAAAATGAGCTTTCCACAAGTTGGACGGGTTCTCCACAGAGACCCTCAGTGCAGGTCCTCGCCCCTTCCTTTACCCTGAAATGCCATGGGAAAGATACTGGGTGTTGTCAATCAGAAGGGGGGCGTGGGGAAGACCACCACCGCCATAAACCTTGCGGCATGCCTTGCACTTGAAGGCCTCAAGGTGCTCCTCGTCGACTGCGACCCCCAGGCGAACGCCTCATCCGGTCTTGGAATTGTGCGAGATGACAACCGGCACTCCATTTATGACGTTCTTGTCGGTGACTCCGAGGCTGAGCAGGTAATCCTGCCGACGGGAGTGGAGAATTTGTCCATTCTTCCCGGATCGAAGAATCTAACCGGCGCTAATATCGAGTTAACCGGCGCAGAGGATCGCGCTACCCGTCTTCGCGAGGCTTTGGCATCGGTCAAGGATCAATACGATCTGGTTGTTCTTGACTGTCCCCCGGCGCTGGATCTGCTTACTCTGAACGTCCTGGTGGCCTCAAATTCACTGATTGTGCCGATGCAGGCCGAATATTTCGCGCTTGAGGGCATTACGGAGCTGGTTTCGACTCTGGAGAGGGTTCGGTCCGCCTTCAATCATGAGGTTTCTATCGAGGGCGTCCTGCTTACGATGTATGACGACCGAACGAATCTAGCCCAGCAAGTGCGCGACACCCTGAAGGAGCATTTCAAGGATCGCCTCTTCATTACCGTCATTCCGCGCAATATACGGCTCGCCGAGGCTCCAAGCCATGGAAAACCCGTGGCGCTCTACGACTCGCGCTCGCGCGGAACAGAGGCGTATTTTGAGCTTGCCGGAGAGTTTTTGGCGCGAAACAAAATTGAAAGTCCCAAGAGCGTAGCCCGGAAAGAAGCTGCCAACTCCAGGCCTAAACCTGAGGTTCGTTTCTGGCCGTACTCTTAATCAACCTTTTCACGATTACCTGATTCACTCGCAATTGCAGATTTAAAAGCCCCGGTTGATTTTGCCTGGGAAAGGATTTCATGATGACTACCGCCACTCCCGATACCAAGCGCCGCGCCCTGGGCAAGGGGCTTGACTCGTTGCTGCCACGCGTTCCTGCCAGTGTTGTTCCTGCTCCCGCGCCCGTGTCGGTCGAGCCGGAGGGCGGCAAGCCGCGTGAGATTTCCGTTGAGGACATCGATCGCAATCCCTTTCAGACGCGGATGCATATGGACGAGGAGCAGCTCGCCGAGCTAGCTGCGTCGATTACTTCAAACGGGGTGGTGCAGCCGATCCTGGTTCGCCCGCAGGCTAACGGGCGCTTTCAACTCATTGCCGGCGAGCGACGGTGGCAAGCTTCAAAACTTGCGGGCAAGAAGACGATTCCTGCGATTCTGCGCCAGGTATCGGACGAACAGGCGATGGAGATCACCATCGTCGAAAATCTGCAGCGAGCCGATCTGAATCCGATGGAGCAGGCGCGGGCCTTCGAGCGGCTCTCGCGTGAGTTCCACATGACGCAGGAGCAGATGGCGCAGCGGACTGGCAAGGATCGCGTTACTGTCTCTAACTTCATGAGATTATTGAAGTTACCGGAAACGATCCAATCTCTTGTGGAGTCTGGCTCGCTGACCTTTGGGCACGCGAAGGCGCTTTTGGGTCTGAATCAACATCCCGGGCTTGAGAAGACAGCGCAGCGGGTCGCCAATCTTTCGCTCTCTGTTCGCCAGACGGAGAGCCTGGTGCAGGGCATGCTCTTTCCCGAACGAGCAAAAAAGGAACCGAAGCCGGAGACGCCGGTCGACCCGAATGTGAAGGAAGTGGCGGAGCAACTGCAGCGGGCCCTCGGCCTCAAGGTATATATCGAGGACAACAAGGGACGCGGCAGAGTCATCATCGAGTACGCCCGGCTTGAAGATTTCGACACCCTCCTTGAGCAACTCGCCGGAGACTAGAAGCTTCGGATGGTTGGTTTTACGCAACCAGATAGTTGCACATCTGGTGCGGTGCTTATTCAAGCATGAGTGGTGTCGTGATTAGGGCCATTAGAATCGAGTGATGCCGATGCACATCGGGATCGTCGGTTGTTCGGCGGAAGGCGCCTCGCTCTGCTATCGGACCATTTGCGCGAAAGGCGCGCAGCTGCTGGGGCCGCATGCGCACCCAGAGATCACGATGCACACGCACTCGCTAGCCGCATATGTGCATTGCATCGACAACGGCGATTGGGACAGTGTCGCTGATCTGATGATCGACTCAGCGAATAAGCTCGCGAAGGCCGGCGCCGATTTTCTCATTTGCCCCGACAACACCATCCATCAGGCGATGAGCCTGGTGATGCCGCGATCACCGCTGCCCTGGCTGCACATTGCGGAGGTGGTAGCAACAGAGGCTGCGGTGCGGAGTTTCACGCGGGTCGGTCTACTGGGCACGCGCTGGCTGGTCGAGAGCGAGGTATACCCCGAGAAGCTCGCGGCGCACGGCATCAATTTCATGCGACCCAACGCCGACGAACGCGAGGAGATCAACCGCATCATCTTCGACGAACTCGTCTATGGTATTTTTCGACCGGAATCTGTGACGTATCACCAACTGGTGATTCGCCGCATGAAGGACGAGGGCTGTGACGCGGTCGTGCTGGGGTGTACCGAGATTCCTCTGATCATCAGCAACAAGAATTCCCCGTTGCCCACCCTCGATTCGACGCGTTTGCTGGCCTGGGCCGCGTTGCGGCGCGCGGTTGGAGATGATGTGCAATCCAAGTAACGATATGGGATGCCGTTGATTTTTACTGCGGGCTGACATCCATCGAAAAGAAGAGATGAAAACTCTCTTGCGTTCCAGCGGGAAATGAGACGGCCTGGTTGAACGTAATTGGGGCCGTTCTCACTTTCAAAGATCTTCCGTTGAAGGTGATGGAATTCAGGGTCATTTCAGGGCTGTACGGTGCTTGCTTTGTGACGACTCCCGCGGCCGTCGCACCGGCCGGAATTACAGTGACGCCATTTCCTTGTACGGGCTCGATCAATGTTGCGGAGAAGTCTCCGCCGCTCCCGATCAGGTTTACACCGACACTTTGATCGAAGCGCACAGTCAGCGCGGTCCCGCCGGGGAGCGTGATTTTTCCTGTTTTCGGGACGGGGGAAGTCTCAGCGGGCGGGGCGGAGGTTTCTCCATCACCGGTCCGGTCGTGCCGATTTCAGCAGGCGCCATCAACGCGATCGCGTAGTGTCCGTCTTTGAGGCCGACCGGATAATACGTGAGTTGCGGTGTGCCATTGATTACCCCGGTTTCGACGACGAGTTCCTTCACGACCGGAAGGTTGAACGTGTAGGTGGTGCCGTTTTTGATGAATTGATCGAGACGTCCCTTCGGATGTTCGTCAGTCATCTTCACCGTCAGCATGGGTTCGTCGAAACTCTGGCTCAGGTGCCGTTCTGTTATATGCCTTATCTCACGAGTGACCCCGTCCCAACAGAAGAGTCTCGAAGCGGCAACGAGGTCCTGGCGATTGTGAGCCAGCCGAAACGCCTGCACGAGTTGGGATTCGGCGGGGTCCACACCGGAAGCCTGTAAAGCCTGGGTGTCGCGGAATGACGGAACCAGAACGATGACAGCCAAGGCGAAGCGCAACAGGAACATTCTCATACCAGACCTCAGAAGCTTGATAGCAAATGGGAAATCGAGGCACGCGGTAAAGACTTCATTCGCCGGACGTGTGAACTTGTCCAAGGCTGCCCGCGTGGTCACGAAATAGATATAAGGGGTTCTCGTGAGGGGTGCAATTCAATTCCGCTACGGGACGGTTACGTGTGGTCATGCGTTCAGCTAGTGAGGCATCGAGGAAATGCGCTCCCAAGTGAGGCGTCGTTTGTGATCTTCCCCCATCTCATGGGCCTTGGCCACAAGCGTGAGCTTGTCGCCAGCAATCGTTAACTGGCGAACCGCTTCTTCTCCCCGCTCGCCTGGAAGCAGTGATTCGCGGATATGGTGGGTTACTGTCGCGCCCGAAGGATCTACTTTCCAAGTGCCGTAGTAAGCATAGAAGCCGTCGACAGCGGCGAGTTTTTGTGCCGGCGGAGCGGCCAGAAAAGCTTGTCGTGAATCGGTCCGTGGAACTGCAGGCTTTGGATCAGAAATGATTTGGACGCTCATCCAGCCGGAGCGGTCGTAGACGAGGAGCCCTTCTGGATGCTTGCCATAAAAGGGGTAAATCACTTCTCCGTTTGGCCGAACTGTCTCCAGGCTGACAAGGCGCCACGCCCCGACTAGTTGATCGGCCACCGCTTCCCCATGCTGTTTGGGAGGCTGAGCAACCAACGCAGGCGAACTGATCTGTCCAAAAGCAAAAGCCATTTGGCAGGCGAAAAACAGGAAACGGAATCGCATTGCATCCTCCACGAGGGCAGTGGGAGCTACTGTGCGCTTCCTCAACTGCCTGAACAGTATCGCAGCGTTCCCGATGAAGCTGCGTTCAGGATTGAGCCTTGGCGGGGTTACTCCGGAGATTGCTCCGAATGCTTTCCGGATTCCTAATCAATTGACACACAGATATAATGGAAATCAAGAAATTCAAGACCCATACATAAATTGACTGCGCCTGGCTGAAATGCCTCGTGAGGCTTGTTCTATCCGGGCCACGTGCATGCGGGAACGCACCACCGGCGTTGCAGTCAGAAAAGGGGACGCATGGAAGATCCACTCGAAGAAAGCCTGGCGTGGCTATTCGTAAAGACCGACGAAGAAATCCTGGCAGAGGCGGAGATTGCAGCGTTGCACTCCATGTTCCTCGTCGAGGACACGCGGCCGGAGCGCGCGGGCAGCAACTGCTAGAGGCAAACCGTTTGTCGCTTCACCTGCGTACAACGCATCTCCGCCTCGCCTTTGCCTAAACGCAACATTGCCAATGCCTTCCATCGACATCAGGCGAGCCTTCCCATGGCTGGTTGCATTTCCTCCCAGAGAGGATTAACCTTCCCGACGAGTCTACCTGCCCGCTGGCGGTAGTCCTCCGGAGCAGGGTAAGCATCTGCTCCTCCCCCAATTGCGCTGAGCACTTGCAGAACTCGATCGCAAGAGCGGTGGGCGCCCGCATTTGACCGTGCAAGCAACCCGCAAACTGAATAACCCCCAAAGCGGACATCGCAGTACGACGAGCAGCGTCCGTACTCAACCGACTTTTCGAATCGAAGGAGATTAATCCATGACTATCACTGCAGAAGAACGTGAACAGGTCGTGTCTGAACTGAAGCGGATTGGTCAAGACCTGAATCTCACCGACCAGCAGAAGGAAAAGCTCCAGTCTGCGCTTGTGGAAGCGCGCGAAAAACTCGCTGACTATCTTAAGAAGAACCCCGGCACGACCAGGGCCGATATCGTCGCCAAAGTCAGGTCGCATCGCGACGAGATTAGCCAGCGCGTCGCAAATTTCCTATCACCCGAGCAGCTGACCAAGTGGAAGGCCGAGACTGCAAAGGCGAAGGAGTTCCTCGGACAGAAACTCGACGGCTAAATGCCAGCAATGCACCCAAACGGTTTCCCCAGGTCCTGATCGAACTGGGGAAACCATATTATCCATAACAACGTTTGGCAATAAGCGCTCTTGACAAGGCGGCTCCCTCTCTTCTATAGCTGGCTATGGGAAGCCGAATGCGCACGCACACAAACGATCGTCTCAAGGGAACACTTGACCTTCTGGTGCTGAAGACCTTGTCATCGCAAGGCCCAATGCACGGCTACGCCATCACTCTTCGCATTGAACTGATTTCAGAGAGCATTCTTCATCTTGAGGAAGGGTCGCTGTACCCTGCACTTCACCGGATGACGCAGGCAGGGTGGCTTCGTTCGGAGTGGGGCGTTTCAGAAAGCAACCGTCGTGCGCGCTACTACTCCATCACTGCTGCTGGACGCAAGCAGTTGGCGGAGGAGACACAGGAGTGGGCTCAGCTTACTGAAGCTGTAGCGCGTGTGCTGAGTCTGGCTTAGGCGGGAGGCGGGCGTGAGCTGGTTCAACCGATTCTCGAATTTGTTCCGACGTACTGAAATGGATGAGGAGCTCGAAGAGGAGCTTCAATTTCACCTGGCGGAACGCGCACGCGACAACCTGAATGCGGGCATGAACGCGGAAGCGGCGCGCCAAAACGCTCAAAGGCGATTCGGGAATGCGACGCTCGCGAAGGAAAGAGCGCATGAAGCGAATATCGTGATGTGGATCGAAACGATCTGCCGCGACCTGCGCTACGCATTTCGGAACCTGCGGAAAGCGCCGGGATTTACAGCAGTGGCTCTGCTGACACTGGCGCTGGGGTTTGGGGCCAACACCGCTGTTTTTACCGTGGTGAATGGCGTGCTCTTGCGTCCGCTTCCATTTCCCGAACCTGAGCGCCTGTTTCTGATCTCTTATCAGGCGAAGCAAGGGTTATTTGAATATCGGCCCGGGCTCTATGACAAGGACTATCTCGAATTCGAGCGACACAGCCAGGCGTTTGAAAAAGTTGCAACGTTTAACGAAGACTCTGCAACGTTGACGGGCGCGGGAGATGCAGCTCGCGTCCCAACTGCGATGGTGACTTCGAGTTTCTTTCCCGTGCTTGGGGTGAATCCTGCGATTGGACGAGCATTTCTTCCGGAAGAAGAACAACGCGGCAAGAACCGGGTGACGTTGCTAAGCGAACAACTTTGGCGCAGTCGCTTTGGCGCGAATCCGACTATCGTTGGAAAGACGATCAAGCTGGATGGAATCGGATACATCGTTGTTGGAGTGATGCCCGCTCATTTCGCGTTTCCGCGCGAAGCCGCACTATGGCTGCCATTGACTGTGGGCGCCGATCCGCACAATACGTTTACCCGGACTGTTGTGGGCAGGCTTCGGTCCTCGGCTTCGCGGCAGCAGGCGCAGTTTGAATTGGAGGCATTTGCGAAGCATCTTCCGCTGGGACCAGGGGCGAGCCGGGAGCAGCATGGTTGCGGAGATTCTGCCGCTGAATGACTTGCTTGTTTCAAAGATTCGGAAATCGTTGTTGATCTTTATGGGCGCTGTCGCGTTTGTGCTGCTGATCGCCTGCGCCAACGTCGCGAATCTCCTGTTGATGCGCGCCACATCGCGGCAGCGCGAAATTGCGGTGCGCAACGCTCTGGGCGCGAGTCGAGGGCGAGTCATCCGGCAGTTGCTCACCGAGAGCATGCTGTTATCGTTTGGCGGCGCCGTTGCCGGAATCCTGCTTGCGCTATTGGGCGTGAGGGCTTTGCTGGCGATTGCGCCCGTCGCAGGGATTCCGCGGGTAGAAGAGATACACGTCGACGGCTGGGTCATGGCGTTTGCGCTGGGCCTTGGTGTATTGGTGGGAATCCTGTTTGGGCTAATGCCTGCTTTGCAGGCGACGGGAAAGAAGGTCGGAAATTTTCTCGGTCAGAGCGGGCCTACTGCAACTGCCGGGCGCCAGCGAGTGCGAAACGCGCTCGTGATTTCAGAGATCGCACTGGCACTCGTGCTGCTGACGGGTGCGGGGTTGATGGTGAAGAGCTTTCTGCGCATGCGTGCGGTCGATCCGGGATTCCGCACAGAGAACATTCTCACCATGACGGTTGACCTGCCCGATTCCACCTACCAGACGGCGACGGAGATTCAGGCTTTCGATAGGAGTCTGCTGGCGAAGCTTTCGAATCTGCCAGGAGCTATTGCCGCGGGTGCGGTGAACTGGATGCCGCTGCAAACGTTTCTCGTGCAGGGAGACTTTCATCTCGATGGCGGACGCAAGCTGCCGCCGGATTTTCTGGTGGCGAAACCCGCTGTCAGTCCTGACTACTTTCGCGTCATGGGGATTCGAATGTTGAGCGGCAGGGGCTTTACTGAGCAGGACAACAGTGGCGCCCCAAGTGTCGCAATCATCAGCAAGTCGGTGGCTCGGACGCTCTGGCCCGGTGAGAATCCCGTTGGGATGAGAATCTCGATGGAAGACAATCCAAAACAAAAAGACTGGCTCACGATTGTCGGAGTGGTTGACGATGTGAGGCAGCAGCGATTGACTGACCAGCCGCAGCCGGCGATTTATCAGCCCTATCAGCAGGTCACGAGGCCGTTTTTTCTAAGCCACATGAGCTTCGTGATACGTACCGCTGCAAAACCGCAGAGCGTTGCGGCCGCCATGCGAAGTGCTTTACACGATGTGGACAAGAACCAGCCTGTCTCGATCTCGGCAATGACGGACTTGTCAGATGCAGCGACCGCCGAGACGTGGTTTCAGACGCGGCTGATTTCGATTTTCTCTCTGCTGGCGCTGTTCCTGGCGGCAATCGGCATCTACGGCGTTCTTGCATTCGCGGTTACTGAGCGCACGCGGGAGATTGGGATCCGGATGGCGCTTGGCGCACAGAAGGGCGACATCACACGGATGCTCTTGAATCGGAGTCTTGGGCTGGTGATGGTGGGTTTGTTGCTGGGCGGATGCGGAGCTCTTGCTGCTGACTCGTGTGCTGGCGAAGTTCCTGTTCGAAGTGAAGCCGACGGACCCGTCCACGTTTTTATCTGTCGCGGCGCTTCTTGCGGCGACAGGGATCATTGCGGGCTTGCTGCCTGCGTGTCGCGCGACCAGGGTGGACCCTGTCGTGGCTCTCCGATGGGAGTAGATTCTGATTTTGTTTACAGTTCATAGCCAGATTTTTGAGGTGCATGCTAATAGCCATGGACGGACTGAAGGCGGGCAGACTTCGCGCTGCACCGCTTCAAAATAAATCTTTCAACTTTGCAGATCATTAAGCTCAAATGGCGCACGATAAATACAGGGGAGCTCCAGGCTGGAGCAGACCCCGGTCGCTTGGAAAGGGAAACTAGTACCCCCCCCGGGGCAAATAAATATTTCTGTGGAATTTGCCGATAATTACGCCGCTTTGTGCTATTCAGTCTAGGGTCTGGCTTCGAGCGCATTTGAGGGAACTGTGACTGAACCGATGCGGCCGGAGTTGACATCGACAACGACCACGCGAAGTGCGCCTTTGCCAGCCATGGACTCGAGACGCTCGTCAAACGTGAGGCCTTGGTTCAATGCGCGCTTGTAGGTTTCCGGCTTCAGTTTGAGGCCAACGGTGGAGCCCGAGACCTTGGCGTGGAGTCCTTCTTCGTCGCGGCGAACGAGAAAGATGTCGAGCTTGCCGGTCCAGAGCGCATTTTGTTCGGCGAGGTCGAGGTCCGTTCCGGCAACGGTTACGCGAAGGGCTTTGCCTGCCGCGTCGGTGACCTGAGTTGTGCTCACGGCGATTTCACTGGCGTCTCCGGGCTGCCAGATTGCGGCGTTGAATCGGGCCTTGAGCGAAGTTGGCTCCTTGTCATACTTGTAGCCCGTGCGGTAGCGGAGAGTCACATTTTTGCGGCTGGGGATCTTGACGGTAAGGCGGTGATATTCCCCGTCGGCGGGTTGTGCGGGAGTGAAGGCAAGCAGATAGGTAGCGTGCCCATCGGCTACCACACCGTTAAGCTGGCCGATCATGTTGTTGGATCTGCGGAAAGCCTGGCCGCCGGTGGCCTCGGCAACTTCGCGAAACACGCCCTGGATGGCGTGGAGGTCTTCCTGCATTTGCGCGGTGAGGCGGCCGGCGTTGCTGAAGTCGCGATTCTTGATGTAAGGATTCATATCGAAAGTGGCCGTTGCCTCCGGTCCTTCGATCTGTGCCTCGAAACCCAGGGGCCGTTGGAAAGTCGGTGTCAATTCAACATTGCGATTTCCCATTTCAGAATTCACGACCGCACCCTCGAGTCGTGAGGCATCGAGCGGGTAGATGCTGACGTGAGCATTGTTCATGGCCTCCTGGGTGCGGAGGGCAACCGGGTCAATGTATTTGCTGCCTTTTTCGATGGTGACGGAGAGCTTGTTCCAGTCAGCGAGCGCATTGTCGCTTGTGACCCAGACCAGGCTCTTGTGGCCGGGAACGACTGCAAGGTGGTGCCCGACATCGACAAGAATCGAGAGAGCGTTCGGCCCCGGATTACTGCCCATCTCCTGCAACTTGGGATCGAGCATTTCGGATTGGGTGGAGGTATCCAGTGTGAAGTTGCCGTTCACGCTGAGCATGTCCTCGGGACTACGCACGTACTCGATCTGCTGGCGGTTGCGCCGTTCTTCGTCCTGGGCATTGCCGACGTCCTGGGGGCTGGGCTTCCACTTGGCAAGTTGGGTGGCAAGCATTTCGTGGTCGGTGGATGCTTCCTCAAGCACACGGAAGCCGTGGTACTTGCTCACGTAAAGAGCGACGCGCTCGCCGGGCGGCAGGGAGCGAAGGAAACGGACCATTTGATTCCGAGCATCTGCGAAATCGGGGAAGGAGAGGTTGGCGGAGTCAATCAAAAGGACAACGGTGTTGCCATCTCCGATCGCCGTCTTGGCGTCGGGGCGATTGGAAAACATCTGTTGCGCGGCAGGCGGCGTGGCGACGGGTGTGTCGGTCGAATCAGAAGCCGCCTGGCTGAAGAAATGGACGTCCTGCTTGACGCCGTTGTCATAGACCTCCAGCTCTCCGGGTTTCAGATCTGTGATGGGGTGGCCTTTCTTGTCGAGCGCCACGACGTTTACATCGACCAGGCGGGAGTTTACGCGGAGAGTGAAGCCGGGGTTAGGCGAGGCTGCCTGCTGACTTGTGGCTGGTGTTTTGACTGGTCCATCGGGCAGCGATGTTGCGACCGCGGTGCTGATCTCTGCAGGCTCTCCGGCAGAGGTGGAAGCGAGCACGGGAGTTGCCGCAGCCTTTGCGGCCGGAGTGGCGTTGCCGGCTCGGGCTGCGCCAGCGAGTTCTTCGTCGGGAGCAAGGGTTTCTGTCGGCGCTGTCGTTGGCAGGGTCGCATCGGGAGCAACCCCCGCGGCGCGCTCCTCGTTGCCTGAAAGCACACGGCTCTCGGATCGAAACAGGTGGTACTGATCGAAGGCCATGTGATTCAACAACATCTGCGGAGGACCGTTGGTTGGGAACGAGCGGCCATCGGCATCCTGGATTTGCTTAAGCGTGTTGGCGACGGAGAGCGATACGCTTCTCGCCGGACAGATATAGGTTGCTCCGCCCAACTCCACCGGTCCGTACTCGACTGCAATGGCGGCTCGCGAGATGGGATCGTCAGCGTTCAACTGCGCTTCGAGGGTAAGCCGGACGATGACGCCGGTCTTTGGATCAACGGAGATTTCGCCGAGATAGGCACTCATCTGCTGGAACGAGTTGCTTTCGAGACCGTAGGAGGAAGCGACGCAGCAGTAGCGGACCTCATAGTGCGATCTGTCTTTGGGCACGGAGTAGCGGAAAACCGCGATGTCGCCGTCGGGGCCCTGCTCCCAGTGGCTCCACGCCAGCTTGCTTTGTGCGGCATCGACGAGGACAAGGCCGAGAATTGGACCGAATGCGCCCCAGGTCTTCAGTCCCTCGCTTGACGTGCGGGTCTTATCCACTTTCACCGGGCCGGGCTCAACGATTTCTTCGCCATCGCGGTACATGACCTTAGCCCTTGTGATTCTTATCGCGTCGAGCGAGTTCACTTCGGGAGAGGAATCGGTGGCGGATCCCGAGGCTGCTTTGAAATGGGTCGTTGTACGGGTTGCGAAAAAGCGCGGCAGCTGCGGGATGGTTTTGCTGACATAGGTTGCAGCGAGTCCCATGATCTTGCGCTGTTCATCAACGCTGGGCTGCGCCGTGACCGGAACGTCTGACGCGGGAGGTTCGAGGAACGCGGAACGATCGGCAAGTCCATAGAGGGCTCGTTGGGAGCGCTCGCCGGGAAGGTTCGTTTGCCAGTGGGCGAGACGGGTCGAGGTGAATCGCTCGGTCAGAAGGAGATCGGCGAGCCTGGCGGCAAGATCGGCATCAGGTAAAGTGCTCGAGTCCGTGAGGATGCTCTCAAGCTGCTCCACCGAGACGCGCTGGGTGGCGCTGCTCGACAGCGCAATTCCGAAGAAGACCCCGATCAAGATCCATGTCCGCTTCATTTCACAACCTCCGAAAGGGGTGCTACGGTCGATTCTTTTTGGGTTACCGGGGGATCTGCTGCCTGAACCTCGACGAAGATGGAAAATCCCGACGGTACCTCAGGTGCTGGCAATTCTATGCCCGTTCAGGCAGTACTTACACTCTCAAAGATGCGAGACGGCCTTTCGGCGATCGGATGTGACGGAATGTTGCTGTCAAATGGAAGCATGACGAGACGTTAGACTGTCTTTCTCGATAGCAGCGAGAGGGGCGGGACGGAGGATTTATGTTCGGACTCTTCAAGTCGGAGCCTTTTCTGGATTCGGATCTCGGCGAGCTTCGTCGATCGGGAGGATATTGGAAGGGTGGTTTGGAGTTGAGCGCCGTGCGGGACATTTCCGACTGGCCTTGACCGGGAGTAGGAAAGCACCGGATCCGATCGCACTGGCCCTCGCCAAGGAATTGCCCGAACGTTTCAAGTCCCTCATGCCGGAGATACAGACTGGCTTGTTTGAACACTACGCACCATATAAGGAGGCGGTCGACGCGGGGGAAGAAACTGGTAGTCCTTGCCCGGAGATTGCGAGCGCGGAAGCGGTGTGGTCGTATGTGACGCCGGCACATGTTCTGGTCGAGCCGATTCAAGGAGTTCAGACGGTGGAGATTGCTTTCAGGGCAGCCTGGGATGAAGAGCACACGCTTGGCGCACGCTTTCAGAACTGGAAGCTGATCGTGCTCAACGGGAGCGTTCGCGAACCCTAAAAACATCTGCACCATCGAATCTGCTTGACAATCAAGCTCGCTTACTTGTTTACTCTATGCCTGTAGTAAACAAGCCTATGACTGAGACTTCTGCTCGCGATCTTTTTCCCGGCGCACTCGAAATGATGATTCTCGAGTCGCTTCGCCGTCAGCCGGCGCATGGATATGCGCTGGTGCAGCACATTCAACAGAGATCGAAGAACCTGCTGCAGGTGGAAGAGGGGTCGCTCTATCCGGCACTGCAGAGGCTGCTGAAAGCAAAGCTGGTGAAGGCGGAGTGGGGTGTTTCTTCGACCAACCGCCGGGTGCGGACTTACCAGATAACGGGCGCGGGAATGCGGCACCTGGAGCAACAGATTTCGAGTTTCGAACGCATGCTTGAGGGCATCACGCTGGTCCTCAATCCAGGTGAAACCCCGGCCACCTAGAAGGATTCCCCATGAGCTGGATTCCGAGTTTCTTCCGTCGCAACAAGCTTTACAGCGATCTCAACGAAGAGATCCGCCTGCATATCGAAGAGCGTGCAGAGCAATTGATGAGCGAAGGCATGAACCGCGCAGAAGCCGAACAGGCGGCGCGTCGAGCCTTTGGCAATCGAACTCTCGTCGAGGAGCGCAGCCGTGAAGTGTGGCAGTGGCCCACCCTGGAATCGATCTGGTCAGACTTGCGATTTTCAGTGAGGCAGTTGCGGCGGTCGCCGGGGTTTGCGACTGCAGCGATTCTGACGCTGGCATTGGCGATTGGCGCGAATGCGCTGGTTTTTGCGGTCATGAATGCGCTGTTCCTGCGCCCGGTCAATGTGCCTCACGGGGAGAGCCTGTATGCGCTTCAGCGCGGCAACGACACATACATCACGCAGTCGTATCCCGACTATGTCGATCTTGCGCGATCGCAATCACAGCTTCGACGGGCTTGCGGCGTACGACATTTCTCTGGTGGGGCTCGACACGGGAAAGACCCGATTTCGGTGTGGGGTTATTCGACGAGCGGGAACTATTTTGACGCCTTAGGAATTCAGCCGCATCTTGGCCGCTTCTTTCACAGCTCGGACGAGCATGGCCCGAACAGTGCGCCCTACATGGTGCTGACGTATGGCTATTGGCAGAGCCACTTTCAGGGAGATCGCAACATTGTGGGCCGTCAAGGTCCGGCTCAACAAGCATCCCTTCACCATCATCGGGGTTGCTCCGCCGGAGTTCCACGGCACCCTGTTGTTCTTCTCGCCGAACTTCTTCGTTCCGCTCGTCCATGGCGAAGAAATCAACGGAGTGAATACGCTGAATGCGCGCGGCACTCGATCGGTGTTTGAGGTGCTGGGACATCTGAAGGCTGGAGTGACTCCGGCTCAGGCGACCGCAGACGTGAGTGCCATCGGTTCCTATCTGCACAGCGCTTATCCGAAGGAAGACGATCAAAGCAGCTTCTCGCTGGTGCGTCCCGGTTTGCATGGCAACTTCTTCGCTCCGGCAGTGCGAGGATTTGTGGCCGGATTGATGCTGCTTGCGGGAATGATTTTGCTGGCGGCGTGCGCGAACCTCGGCAGCTTGTTTTCGGCACGCGCGGCTGATCGTTCGCGCGAAGTAGCTTTGCGGCTCGCGCTCGGCTCGAATCGCAGACGTATTCTGCGGCAGCTCTTCACCGAGGCGCTTCTGATTTCCATCATGGGCGGAGCGGTGGGGCTGGCGGGGAGCGTAATGCTGTTGCACCGGCTCAGCGCGTGGCAGCCGTTTCCGCAATTTCCGATCAATATTCCGGTGAATCCGGATGCGAATGTATATTGGGTCGCACTGTTGCTGGCATTGGTGAGCGGGCTTCTGTTCGGCGCGGTGCCCGTGAGACAAGTGCTTCACACGAATCCTTACGAGGTGGTGAAGGCTGGGTCAATGGGGAGAGCGGGCCGGAGGGTTTCGGTCCGCGACATATTGCTCGTGGGCCAAATCGCGATCTGCGCAGTGCTGGTGACGTCATCGATCGTGGCGGTACGCGGACTGGCGCGTTCGCTGCACAGCAATCTCGGAGTCGTGCCGCAGAACGCATTGCTGATGAATGTTGAACTCAACATGGCGGGATACACCGGCGACAGAGTGCCCACGATGCAGAGGCGCATGATCGACGCCATGGCGACAATTCCCGGTGTAACTTCGGTGGGACTTGTGCAGTTTCCTCCGTTGCATATGGGTTGGACCGTTTGGAATATCTTTGCCGATTCGACCACGGATCTGAGGCCATCCAATGCTGCTTCCGAAGCGGTCACATTCAAGATATCTCCGGAATACTTTCATGCAGCGGGAACGGCGTTGCTTTCCGGACGGGGATTCACTTGGAACGACGACAAGAATTCGCCTCTGGTGGCGGTGGTGAATCGCGAATTTGCGCGGAAGATATTCGGTTCCGAAGCGGCTGCCATCGGCGGTCACTTCAAGATTTCGAATGGAAAGCGCGCCGAGGTGGTGGGAATTGCGGAAGACGGAAAATATACCGCGAACATCGCCGAAGCGCCCCAGCCCGCAGTGTTCTTTCCGATTCAGCAATTGCCGTCGAATGATACCTGGCTGGTGTTGCGGACCAATTCGAACGTCGCGCCGGAGCAACTGGCGACGGCTATTCGAGGCGCTGTGCGGAACCTTGATCCGGGACTGCCGGTTTTCATCCAGACTTGGAACGAAGAGATGCGCGGCGCCCTGTTTGGATCGCGGATGGCAACCCTTTCGCTTGGGGTGCTGGGCCTGATGGGCGCGATGCTTTCGATTACGGGGATCTTCGGCATGGCGGCGTATTCGGTTAGCAAGCGGCTCAAGGAGTTGGGAATTCGCGTGGCCCTGGGGGCGCAGCGGACGGAAGTGCTGCAGGCGGCGTTGGGACGCGCGGTGAAACTGTTGGCCATTGGATCTGGGCTGGGGTTGGTGCTGGGAATTCTTGCGAGCCGGGTGCTGTCTTTCATCGTGTACCAGGCGACGCCCCGCGATCCGCTGGTATTGGGCGGCGCCGTGCTGGCCATGCTCATGCTGGGATTGCTGGCGACGTGGATTCCAGCACAGAGGGCGCTGTCGGTTGACCCCCTTGTGCTGCTGCGCGAGGACTGACTGCCCGACGAAAGAGGATGGAGTCGTGACGACGCGTCAACGCAAGGTTCACACCCAACCTGGCCGAGATGCGGTCCGGATCTTTACAGCCAACGATCGCATGAACCAGATTCTGATTGAGCACCTGGATCCTGCGGCGTGGAGGGCCAAACCGCCGGGCGATGTCCGCACGATCGCGGCGATCTTCACGCACCTGCACAATGTCCGCACCAAGTGGGTCAGGCTTACAGCTTCTCATCTGAAGGTTCCAACCCAGCTCAATCGCACATCCTGCACGCCGGAGCAGGCCCGCGCGGGATTGGCTGAGAGTGCGGCCCGATGCGCGGAGATGCTCGCGGAAGCGCTTGGCGATGGTCCGGACCGCATCGTTGAGTTTCGCAGAGACGGTTGGGCTCAGCCGTGGCCGGTTGGCCCGGAGATGCTGTGCTACATGGTTGCGCACGAAGCCCACCATCGCGGACAGGTGTGCATGCTCGCGCACCAGATGGGATTCCGTTTGCCGAACAAGGTTATGAGCGGGCTCTGGAATTGGGAACGGCTGTGGAAGGAGCGCGGGTCGCTCGGGTAACGCGTGGGACTTGGGCTTATCCCGGTTGCTGTTTTGAGATCCAACTTGCCTTGACGAGCATTTCAAGCGCGACATCGGTCAACGAGCGATTCTCATTGACGACGGCAAAGTCTCTTCGAGGATGCGCGCGGCCAAGGATCGCATTCAGCTTCGCAACCCGGGCCACATATTCGCTTTGCAAGATCCCCGATTCGCGCAACTGTACTCGTCGCTCCATCGCTTCGATACTGGCGGAGAGGCGGCAAACGACAATATTTGCGGCTGGAATTATGTCGCGACAGAGTTGCAGTTGGGCTTCGTTTTCGATTGCGCGCGCCACCAGGAAGCGTTGCACTCCCAAGGCGGCATAGTTGCTGACGACGGACCGAAGGTTGTCGTACATCACGCGGTCGCTGGGGGTTGCGTTCGGAAGGTGAGCGAGGCCGAGTCCATCCAGATCGATTGCGGCGTGGACAATCCGGCGTTGGGCAAGGATATCCGAGGCTTCGGCGAGGACAGCAGATTTGCCGGCTCCCATCGTGCCCGTAATGATCAGCAACGATTCCGTATTCGCCTCCATCATCTTTCAATCGTTTCACGCCCTCGCGGCGAGGACTCATTCGGAGATCAGTACCGCAGCGACATTCTGAACGGGGTTGTTGAGGGGATGGTGGCGGGGCGTATACTGCGTTCGCTCAAACTGAACGGGTAAAACCCAAGTGAAACTGGGAGGCGATTCGTTCGGCCCGCAGGAGAGTTTTCGGAGGAGAAATGAAAACCTTTTCACGTCGTGATGTTCTGAAGACCACGCTTTTGGCGCCTGCCGCGGTGGCGGCAGCGCAGGGCGTGGGGCCGATTGATACCGCAATGAACGTGGTTGGAGGAGAAGCGTCGGGCCCCTTGAGTGCAACCAAGCCGCCCGAATCGGGATTGAACGGCGCGGGGCGCGAGCGGCTGTTGCTTGATTTCGGCTGGCGCTTTCATCTCGGAAACGCGGACGACGCGACGAAGGACTTCGGGTTCGGTAGCTCGAGAGCAGGCAACTTTCAGAAGACCGGAGGTTTCATGCCTGCCGGCGGAATTGCATTTGACGACAGCGATTGGAAGAGCGTCAATCTTCCCCACGACTGGGCAATCGAGTTGCCTTTCACGAATGATCCTGCACTTGAGAGCAAAGGGTTTTATCCACTCGGCCGCAACTATCCAGCCACGAGCGTGGGTTGGTATCGGCGTGTGTTCGATTTGCCGGCGGAAGATGCGAAAAAGCGGATCACGGTGGAATTTGACGGTTCGTACCGCGAAACGATGGTCGTGCTCAACGGCTTCTACCTGGGGCGACACAGCGGAGGGTATGATCCGTTCAGTTTTGACTTGACCGATTTCATAATCCCGGGCGGCAGGAATGTTCTGCTGATTCGCGTGGACGCGACGGAGAGCGACGGCTGGTTTTACGAGGGAGCGGGGATTTACCGGCATGTGTGGCTGGTGAAGACGAACCCGGTGCACGTGAAGCGGTGGGGCACGTTTGTGAAGGCGCAGGTGCGGTCGGGCGACGCGACGCTGGCCATTCAAACGGAGGTAAATAATCGCGGCACAGCTCAGAGCGCCCGAGTGGTTTCGACAATTCTCGACCCAGCGGGAAATGCGGTAGGAAAAGACGCGACGGCAACGGCATCGATTGCGGAACGAGCAGACCAGGTTTTCAAGCAGGAGATTGTGGTGAAGCGGCCGCAGTTGTGGTCGCTGGAGGAGAGGAATCTCTACAAGCTTGTAACCGAAGTGCAGGTTGCGGGGGCGGTTGTGGATCGCTACGAGACGCCGTTTGGAATTCGTACAGCAGTGTTTGATGCGGAAAAGGGATTGCTGGTAAATGGCAAGCCGGTAAAGCTGAAAGGCACGTGCAACCACCAGGACCACGCCGGTGTGGGAGCTGCTCTGCCGGATTCAGTGCAGTATTACCGCGTTGCGAAGCTGCAGGAGATGGGCTGCAATTCGCTGCGCACATCGCATAATCCGCCAACGCCGGAACTGCTGGATGCATGCGACCAGATGGGAATGCTGGTGTTTGACGAGACGCGCATGATGTCGTCGAACCCTGAGGGGTTGAGCCAGTTTGAAAACCTGGTGCGGCGCGATCGCAATCATCCCAGCGTGTTCATGTGGTCGATGGGTAACGAAGAGGGACAGGCGAACGGGGAGAAAGGCGTTCGCATTCTGACGGCGATGAAGGCTGTCGCAACGAAGTTCGATGGGACACGGCCGGTGTCGATTGCACCGACTGGTGCGATTGGAACGGGCGGGCTGGCGTTGGGCGAAGTTGCGGGCTACAACTACATGGACCCGCAAGCGGAAAAGTTCCACAAGGAGCATCCGGACGTACCTGTAATGGGTACGGAGACGGTGAGCGCCGTGTGCACGCGCGGCATATACGTTACCGATCCGGCAAAGGGCTTTGTGGGCTCGTACGATCCCTACACAACTACCGGTCGTGCTTCGGCGGAGGGATGGTGGAGTTTCTGCAATGCGCGACCCTGGCTGTCAGGCGGGTTTGTGTGGACAGGGTTTGATTATCGCGGTGAGCCCTCGCCGAATGGTTGGCCGAACATCAGCTCGCAGTACGGAATCATCGATATGTGCGGATTCCCGAAGGATTCCTTCTTCTACTACCAGTCGTGGTGGACGGGCAAGACGGTGCTCCACCTGTTTCCACACTGGAACTGGCCGGGAATGGAAGGCAAGGAGATTGCGGTCTGGGCTTTTTCAAATTTGGACAAGGTGGAGTTGCTGTTGAACGGCCAGAGCCTCGGCGTGAAGGATGTCAAGAAGGACTCGCACGTGGCGTGGAACGTGAAGTACGCGCCGGGCACGATTGAAGCGAGAGGCTTCAAGGGAGACAAGGTCGTGCTGACGGAGAAGCGGGAGACGACCGGCGCGGCCGCCAAGCTGGTGATGCGCGCGGACCGCAACCAGGTGGTTGCAGATGGCGAAGAGGTTGCGATGTTCGCGGTCGAGGTTCACGATGCCCAAGGACGCGTAGTGCCGATCACGGATAACGACGTTGCTTTCAAAGTCACGGGAGCAGGAAAGCTGATTGGCGTGGGCAACGGTGATCCGACGGATCATGGTCCGGACAAAGGCACATCGCGAAAGGCGTTCTCGGGTCTGTGCATGGCACTGATTCAGTCGACGAAGACGGCCGGGGAAATTACGGTGGAGGCAACATCGCCGGGGCTTACCGCGGCAACGGTGACGATTGCGGCGAAGGAGACGAAGCTGCGTCCGCAGGTTGCGGTGTGGGAGCGTCCAGCTCCGAAAGGATCGGGGATCACCGGTGTGTGGCGGCCAGTAAAGGCAAAGCCAAGCGATTCTGAACTTTTGGCTATGCTGACGAGCGGTGACTCCGTATTCGTATTGCAGCAGCAAGGCGGAACGCTTTCAGGAAGTGTCGAGGGACTTGGCGGCGGCTGGTTTGGCGGCGATGACGTACCCTCGGAAATTACGGCAGGAAAGGTCGACGGGGATCGCGTCGAGTTCAAAGCTCGACACAACACCTATAAGGGGACAGTGAAGGGCGACCAGATTGAGTTGCAGCAAACGGTCAGTATGCCCTGGGAGATGCCGAAGCCGGCACCGGAGTCTCCGAATCGTCCGGCGATCGGGCCGCCACCGGATGGCTCCGATCCCTCGATTGGAACTTCATGGCATATGCCTGAGAGCATTCCGGTGATTCTGCGTCGAGTAGAGCCTGGCCAGTGATGGGAAGTCGCAACTGAAGTCCGACGCTCGCCGGTGAACGGATGTTGCGTTTAGCCGGCGAGAGTTGAGACTTCCTCACGCCCACCGGCGCCCATCAAGACAAGTGAACGCTGGGCGAAGGGCGAATAGACCAGAAGGGCTATGCACGCGAGGGCAAGGCCAAAGTTGATGTGGTGCAGGAGCAGGAAAGGCGAGAGGGCCCATAGAACATCCAGTGGGAGCAGGAACGGCCAGATTTTGAGGAACTTCTCGCCTGTCCGTGGCGCGTGAAAGAGCACGGCGGAGAGTACAAAGGCGCGGACGGGAATGAGGACCGCGGCAGTGACGATGAGAACGGTGAGCGATTGAGTCGGTTTCGGGAGCGCTGAAAGTAAGTCTTCGATCTCCGCCAGGTTCGCGAGCGCTCCAACGTAAAAGCCAAGATACATGAGCTGCAATAGCAGGAAGAGGGTCCGCACGACGGCGTGCGAGGCTCTCGGCAGGTCACGCGGAGAAGACAAGATCCGGTCACGCAGTTTGGGTTCTGGATCCGTTCGGTGGCGCGGTTGACTCGATGTTTCCAGGGATTGAGGGTTCGGGGACGGGCGCAGGGTGTTCGGCCGGGGTGACTCGCTCGACAGGGGCTACGAAGCGGTAGCCGCGGCGGGCGAGGGTCTCGACAAATCTTGGGCTGGCTGCGGTATCGCCGAGAGCTTCCCGGATGCGATTGACGGCCGAGTTGACGCCATGTTCGTAGTCGACAAAGGTGCCGTCGGGCCACAACTCCCGGGAGATCTCTTCGCGGGTGAGCAGTTGACCGGGCCGGTCGAGCAGCATCAGGAGTACCTGGAAGGGCTGGGCGTTGAGCTTTATGCGGAGACCCTGCCGGCGAAGTTCCCCTGTGGCACCGTCTGCCTCGAAAACTCCGAAGCGATAGCGCTGCGCTGGCTGTGGGTCGGTCATGTCTGATGTCCAGTGTATTCGATTGCGAGTTGGATCCGGCCTGATTCCCCAAAGTACAACTTTTCAGAAATCCCAGCGCTGCAATCACTTGCACGGTGAGAAACATACCTTGGGACAGGTGAGGCTCCGCGTATTGCGTCGCGGCTAAGCATGGGGCAGACTGCTGCGATGATGCGGCGCAGACTGTTGGGATTTCATACAGGATCGGTTTTGGCCGGGCTCCTGCTTTGGTTGTTCCTTGTTGTTTGCCCGGGGGCAACCGGGGCCGAGCCGAAGGCCGAGGCTGTGGCGGGATTCAATTCCCACGTGAGAGTCGTCGAGACACGCCTGGCTCGCCAGCACGCGTCGCGGGCGAGTTTTCTTGCTTCGGCAGCGTCGGGTGATGCCCGACTACGCGGCGGAGAACTGATCATTGAGCAGCTAACGCCTTCGGGCGGCGCGGATCTGCCCGGCGCCATGTTGCACCATTGGCGCGGGACAGCGTTTGCCCCGGGCGCAAAGGCGGCGGATTTTGAGCGCCTGATGAGGAACTTCAATGCTTATCCACAAAGGTTTTCTCCGCAGGTGGTGCAGGCGAAGGTTCTGATGCAGCAGGAGGATCGGGCGCAGGCGACGATGCGGGTTCGACAGCACCACGTAATCACGGTGGTGATGGACACGACTTACGAGATCGACTATGGACGGCTGGATCCAGAACATGGATACAGCAGTTCGCGGAGCACGCGGATCTCGGAGATCGTTTCGCCCGGGTCAGACGAAGAGCGCGCGCTGAATTCCGAGGAGGAGCACGGATTCTTGTGGCGGATGAACACCTACTGGAGCTATGAGGAGCGGGACGGCGGGCTCTATATGCAGGTGGAGTCGATCTCGCTGACGCGTTCCATTCCACATGGGCTTGGCTGGGTGGTGAGGCCATTTGTTGAGAGTGTTCCGCGCGAGTCGCTTGAGTTTACGCTGCGCTCCGCGTGCAATGCACTCCGGCGATCGTGATTTGAGGACGGGAACGGAACAAGCCATGGAAAGGAAATTGTTATGAACGGGAAATCGGCCATAGCGAACGCCGACGTGGAGTTTCGGACGGCTCGACGAGTGAACGAAGCTCTGACGGCCCGCATGGAGAAACGCGCCTTGCAGTGGATGGCCGAGCGGGCGCCAGGTTGGCTCAGTTCGGATCAGCTGACCATGCTCGGTCTAGCCGCGCAAGTAGGCGCCGGCGTTTGCTACGCGCTGTCGCGATATGATCGACGCGCGCTGCTGCTGGTGATTGTGTGTCTGGTGCTGAACTGGTTTGGCGATAGCATGGATGGCACGCTGGCGCGCGTACGCGGACAACAGCGGCCGCGATATGGCTTTTATGTAGACCACATGGTGGACATCTTCGGGTCGGCTGCGCTGATGTGCGGGCTGGGCTTCTCGGGGCTGCTCCATTGGCAGACAGCGGTCGCGATGCTGGTGGCGTTTCTGCTGCTGTCGAGCGAGAGCTATCTTGCCACGTACTCCTTGTCGTGCTTTCAAATGTCGCAAGGAATATTTGGGCCGACGGAGATTCGGATTCTGCTGATTATCGGCAACCTAGCGCTGCTTCGCAGTGAGTATGCAACGTTGTTTGGACATCGCATGCTGCTGTTTGATCTAGGGGGTGCGATTGCAACAGTGAGCATGTTTGTGATGGCCATCTGGACCACGATGCGACATACGGCGGAACTGTATCGGCAGGAGCCGCTGCCGTGAGTGCGGGTGCGGCTGACGTGGGAGGACCGATATACTCGGGCTTTGAGGCGCAAACGCTACTGAGAGCAAGCGCGCTACGGAGAGATCCCAGCTTTGCCGTTTACCCGTCGTGGATTTTTGAAGTCGCTATCGAGGACCGCAGTCGTCTTATCGCTCGAGGATGTGCTGAAGCTGGCGCGACCAGCATTCAGCCAGGCCGCCACACCGCAAAAGCCAGGTGGTAATGCACGACAGGCCTACGAGGCCCCGGCGCGACCCGCTCCCAAGGGTGCTCCTTCGCCAGTGACTGGAACTCCGTTGGGCGTGCAGTTCGTCGACGTGGCGAAAGAGGCCGGGCTCAACGTGGAGATGATTTTCGGCGGCGAACATCGCAATAAATATCTGCTAGAGACAACGGGATGCGGCGCGGCCTTCTTCGATTACGATCACGATGACTGGGTCGATATTTTTCTTGTGAACGGATGGCGGCTCGAGGGTTTCCCAAAGGGCAAGGAGCCGGTGAGCCACCCCAGCGACGAAGACCTGTCGCTGGGGGCCCCGGTTTGCCGGTTGTTCAAGAACAATCGCGACGGCACGTTTACTGATGTGACGATCAAGGCCGGTTTGGCGCGGTCGGGTTGGGGACAGGCTTGCTGCGTTGGGGATTACAACAACGATGGCTGGAATGATCTCTTCGTCAGCTACTACGGGCAGAATGCGCTTTTTCGAAACAACGGCGACGGTACATTCAAAGAAGTGACGAAGGAAGCCGGGTTGCTGCAGGATCGACTGCGGTGGAATTCCGGTTGCACGTTTTTGGACTACGACAAGGACGGCCACCTCGACTTGTTTGTTGGGAACTACATCGACTTCGATGTAAAGACAGCGCCCCTGCCCGAGGATGCGAATTGCACGTACAAGGGGATTCAAGTGGCGTGCGGGCCTCCGGGGCTTGAGGGCGGCAAGAATCTGCTGTATCGCAACCGCGGCGACGGCACGTTTGAAGATGTGAGCGAGAAAGCCGGGATGTGGGGGACGCTCGGAACGTATGCGTTGAGCTGCGGCGCAGCAGACCTGGACAATACCGGGTGGCCGAATATTTATGTGGCGAACGACTCCACGTCGGCTACTTACTACGTGAATCAGAAGGACGGGACGTTCAAGGATCAGGCCATTGAGGCCGGCGTCGCGTATTCGCCTGACGGCAAGCCGCAGGCGGGGATGGGCGTGTCCATTGGCGATTACAACCGCGACGGATTGTTCGATATTGTGAAGACGAATTTTGCGGGCGATACGGATTCCATATTTCAGAATCTCGGCGACAGCTCGTTTGACGATCGCACGTATCAGGCGGGGCTTGGCATTAACACTCGCCTGCTGGGGTGGGGCGTCAGCTTCATGGATATAGATAACGATGGGTGGCTGGACATTCTCGTCGCGAATGGGCACGTATATCCGGAAGTGGATGGAACGCAGATCGACGCGGCCTATGCGGAGCGCAAGTACCTTTACCGCAATCTGCGCAACGGGCAATTTGAAGATGTGAGCCTGATTGGCGGCAAGGGTATTACGGCAGATGTGAAAGCGCGCGGGTTTGCAATCGGCGACTTTGACAACGACGGCGACATGGATGCAGTGGTGAATTGCGTCAATGCTGTTCCGCAACTCTTACGTTGCGATTCGACGCTGAATCGAAGCTGGATCAAGATTCGCCTGGTGGGTACGAAGAGCAATCGCACCGGGATCGGCGCGCGCATCAAAGTGGTGGCGCAGACGGGCACGCCACTGCTGAACGCGAAACCGGGTTCGCCATTGACGCAGATCGAAGAAGTTCGGTCGTGCAATGGGTACTACTCGGCGAGTGATTTGCGGATCCATTTTGGGTTGGGCGAAGCCAAGAAAGTGGACCTTGTCGAGATACGCTGGCCGTCCGGGTCCGTCGACACACTGAAGGACCTTGATGTGAAGCGGCTCTACGTTGTTCAAGAGGGCGGCAAGGTCCTCAAGACGGACGACTTTGCCCAAGCCAAGCGCAAGGGCTGAACGTTTCGTCTTGCTGATCAAAATCACGAAAACTTGAACTTAATACAGGGGCCAAAGACTTTCTGCGAACAACCGACTGTTCCATTGGTATGATTTCGGGTTGTCAAAGAGGTCTACATGATCCGCATGATGAAACATGTTTCGCTTGCTGCTTTATTTGTAGTCGCCGCCGCAATCACCTCAACCGGAGCCGCACAAACACCTGCACCATCGATTGCGAAACGCGTTGCACTGGAGTCTGTCACATCGGCCAAGCCCCTGCCTGACGGAATAGAAGTGCAGGCGGGCTCCGCTACGATTCGAATCACAGCACTGCGGGATGACATTGTTCGATTCCGCATTCGCTCCGGGAAGCGCGCTGCCTGAAGACGCGTCATGGGCCGTGTTGTCTGAGGCCCGTACAAAGAGCGTGAATGTGCAGCCCCTTGACGATGCGCGGGGGGCAGGTTTCAGGACAGCCGCTCTCGAGGTGCGCGTGGAACGTGATCCACTGCGACTTGTCGTGAGCGATCTCGCAGGGCACGTGCTGTGCGCAGATGCAATCGGTCGGCCAACGGAGTTCGCGCACGGCGGCTTCACAGTCTCCAAGGAAATGCCCGGCGACGAGCACTTCTATGGTCTGGGGGATAAGTCGGGGTCGTTCGATCGGCGGGAGCAGGCGTTCACGCTTTGGAACACGGACGTAGGGCCGCAGGAATCAACCGATCCGCTCTACAAGAGCATTCCGTTCTTTCTGGCCACGATGACAGGGGGACGCAGCTACGGGCTGTTTCTCGATAACACGTGGCGCACGTGGTTTGACTTCGGCAAGGCCGCGCGTGATGCGTATTCGTTTGGCGCGGAAGGCGGACCGCTCGATTACTACTTCATCAACGGCCCAACGCCAAAGCAGGTGGTGCTCGCTTATGCGTATCTGACGGGGAAGCCTACCGTTGCCGCCGCTTTGGTCGCTGGGGTTTCAGCAATCGCGGTACAGCTATTCGCCTGAATCGCAGATTCGCGAAATTGCCAATCACCTTCGAGCCGACAAGATTCCGTCGGATGTTCTCTATCTCGACATCGATTACCAGGACAGGAATCGACCGTTCACGGTTGATCCGGTGCGATTTCCCAAGTTTGAGGGGCTGGTTTCTGATTTGCGCAAGCAGCAGTTTCACCTGGTGGTTATTACCGACCTGCATATCGCGCACGTCGCGAAACAGCACTACATGCCGTACGACACGGGACATGCCGGCGATCACTTTATCAAGAAGGCCGATGGGAGCGAGTTTGTCGGTGTCGTGTGGCCGGGGCCGGCGGTGTTTCCCGACTTTACGCGGGCGCAGACACGGGAGTGGTGGGGAAGCCTCTACAAGAGCTTTGTGGATCAGGGCGTCTCAGGATTCTGGAACGACATGAATGAACCGTCGGTCTTTGATGGTCCGGCCAAGACGATGCCGCTTGACAATATTCATCGCATCGAAGAGCCGGGATTCGCTACGCGCACCGCCACACATGCGGAGATTCACAATGTGCTGGGCATGGAGAACGAGCGCGCCACTTACGAGGGGCTGCTGAAACTGCGGCCGACCGAGCGGCCCTTCGTGCTGACGCGCGCGACGTATGCAGGTGGGCAACGCTACAGCTTTACGTGGACCGGGGATAACTCCGCGACGTGGAACCACGTGCGGCTGGCGACGCAGATGCTGCTGAACCTGGGGTTAAGCGGAATTTCGATGGTGGGCGACGACATTGGCGGATTCAACGGGTCGCCTTCTCCCGATCTGCTCACGAGCTGGATCGAGATCGGTGCTTTCAATCCGATGTATCGCGACCACACTACGCTTGGCTCGCTGCCGCAAGAGGTCTGGGTGCATGGTACGAAGCATGAGGCGATTCGGCGGCGCTATATCGAAACCCGGTATCGACTGCTGCCCTACATCTACACGCTCGCCGAAGAGGCGTCGCGCACGGGATTGCCGCTGATGCGACCGCTATTCATGGAGTTTCCGGGCTACTTCGATTCTGCGGACACGGAGTTTCTGCTAGGACGCGACATGTTGATTGCACCGGCGCCGTTTGGCGAGATGATGGACGACTACGCGGTGTCGTATCCACCGGGAGACTGGTTCGATTTCTGGACCGGGAAGAAGGCGGCGCACCAGCCTGCCCAGCCGGACATTACAACGATTTCAAAGACCATCGCAGCCGGAGAGTCACTGGAAAAATTTGCGCCGCCGGTAAGAATTCATCCGACTCTTGAAACGCTGCCTGTCTACGTTCGCGCCGGGAGCATTCTGCCGATGCAGCCCGTGGTGCAGAGTACCGACGAGGTGCCGAACGGGCCGCTCGAACTGCGGGTGTATCCCGGCACGCAATGCGAGGGATCGCTGTATTTAGATGACGGGCACACGTTCGCTTATCAGAAGGGCGAGTTTCTGCGGCAGGAATTTCAATGCAAGCGAGAGGCCGGCAGCGTGTCGGTCGAATTCGGCGAGCGTACGGGAAGCTATGCGCCGTGGTGGAAAACGGTGGATGTCGTGATCTTCGATTGGCCGTCTGAGAAGGCTGATGCGCGGATCACGGGTGCTAGCGAGGGGCTGAAGACGTCGTACGATTCGGCTGCGCGGTCTCTGCACATCACCGTTCCGGATGCCACTGGAAAGCAGGAACTGCGGGTCACACAGTGAACCTGTGGGACTAGAAGTGGACAGGAAGCCGCTCTGGACTTATTCGGGGCGGCGATGTCTGCGATCAGGCATCCAATGAGTCAACAAGGAAAGATGGCTGAAGCCTCCGACGACGGAATGTTATACCTAACTGCCTTTGGTTTAGGGGAGTTCGTGGAGAATGAGACCCGGCGCAAGTGAATGCCTTGCGAGCGGTACCCATGAGTTCCCAAGAGGTCCACGGAATCCGATGCCGGAATTTTCTGGGTCGCGGCAGTTGATTGATAAATCAACCGTTTGATGGAGGCCACGGCCAATCGGACGATGCACATGAGGTACCCCGGGCCGACCATGAACCTGCGCAATATTGCGCAATCCGAGAACGTGCAGCCGCAAGGATTGCAATGACAAATAGCGATCAAATGTAGGCGATTTGATATAGAAAGTTGGAGTTAACTCTGAGAAATGGTCCGCAACAACCAACTAATTGGATAGTTGGGTAACAATGGGAAACAAACAGTAAATCGCTTTAGATACAGGGTTTGGCCGGGAGGTCCGGTAGCAGAAATTTATCGCCAAAATGCCTCGCACAGCATTGAAACAGGTTCGAGAGATTGACATGTCGATTTTAGGCGTTTTCGCTCTGGGATTTTGCGTTTGTCCGTTGACAGAGGGGCCCTTAATTCAGTAACGTTTCGATTTGCTCCGGAGTCTGCCTTTTTAGCGCTCTCTATCTATCTTCTGTGAGCAGCGACGCCGGGATTTTAGCGAACCCTGCCATTGTGGCGGGCAAGCCTTGCTAGCCGACTAGCCAAAGTCACCCTGCCAGCCGGCAGAATCACAAACAAGTTCAGAGATTAGAACACGGCACCACTTTTCAGGAGACCGCATGAACAAGACTTTACGCACAGCCCTCGTGCTGGCATTATTTGCCTGCGCGAGTTTTCTCATCAATGTGCCGGCCAGCGCACAATCGGTCTACGGATCGATTTTTGGCACTGTGTCGGACAAGACCGGGGCGGTAATATCCGGCGCTACGATCACAGTCACGGACGTGGCGAAAGGCACTGTCGTCAATGTAATTTCAAACGACAGCGGCGACTACTCAGTCCCCCACCTTATTCCCGACACCTATGACCTGAAAGTTGTCGCGAAGGGCTTCAAGCCTTTCGAGGCAAAGGGCATCTCGGTATCGGCCGATACTGCTCCCCGCGTCGATCCGACCCTGGACGTGGGTTCCGACACGGGAACGACCGTTGAAGTAAACGCCGAGACGCAGCCGACTTTGAAGACGGACCGCGCAGACGTTGCCACCGTATTTGACCAGCAACAAGTTTCAAGTCTTCCCGTCGGCGACCAAAACTTTACCAACCTGCAGTTGTTGGTTCCAGGCGCCCAGAAGTTGGGCTGGTCCCACGCAGCCAGCGAAAATCCCCAGGCCTCTCAACAGATCATGGTCAATGGCCAGGCTTTCGCCGGAACCGCTTTTGAGCTGGACGGTACCGATAACCAGGATCCGATTCTGGGAATTATCGTGATCAACCCGACGATGGACGCGGTAACGGAAACCAAGATCACAACGCAGAACTTCGATGCCGAGTTGGGCAAGGCCGTTTCTGCGGTCGTTACTGCGCAGACCAAATCGGGCACCAACAGTTTTCACGGGAGCGCATACGACTTCCGCACCGAGCAACGCCAACGCCGCACGCGATCCCTTCAGCCAAGCGCTCCGGACCGAAATCACGAGAGCTCAAGGCTCTCCCCAACTCGATTCCTGCAGGCTTCAAGAATCGCTTCGGCGGTTCTATCGGCGGACAGGATCATCGCGACAGGTTATTCTTCTTTGGGAACTATGAAGTGGCAGCGGCAGAAGGTTGGGACAGTCAGCCACCGACACGCTTCCCACCAGCCTGCTGACTGAACGGCATTGGGCAAAACAGTTGGCCCGAGCGGTATTCCGGGCGCCGATTTCAGCGAATACACGACGCAACTTGGCGCGGCCGGAATCATTTATGACACCTCGCAAACTCCGACATTGGGGGCAGACGGTAAACTGCATTACCCTGCATTTCCGGGCAACGTAATTCCGACGGCGCATACTGCAGCCGCCGGCGCTCCGCCCTTGCCCTGCTCGAACTTCTTGAGCCGTACACCACGGGCATCGGCCTGGGCAGCAACGGAAACCTGAACGGCCTTGATACCAACTTCCACGGTTCGGGCACCGGATCATCTGAACAGCGACCAGTGGACGGTTCGCGGCGACTGGACGATCAACCAGAAAATGCACCTGTTTGGCCGGTTCTCGCGGTTCACGGATCATTCTGACCGGCAAAGGTGCATTTGACGCGGCAGGCGGACCAGGATTCGGCATTGGCGGCTACGGCGGCAACTTCAAAGAGCGCCAACGACAGCCTTGCCTCCGGCATGGACATCGCCATCAATCAGACGCTGCTAACCGACTTCCGGCTCGGCTACTATCGCTACAACATCATCACCTCACAAGCACGACCAGGAAGCCGAATTTGCCAACGAGCTCTGGAATCCCAGGACTGAATACTGGGCGACTACTATCACAGGCGGCTCGCCGGCGATTCAATACTGCCAAGCTACCCGGCGGAAGTGGCACACCGATCGACGGCAACAACTACAATTATGGCGATGGCCTGAATGTCAACCGCTGCAACTGCCCACTGACTGAAAAAGAGGATCAGTTCCAGATCGTCAACAACTGGACCAAGGTTCTCGGTGCTCATTCGATCAAGCTCGGCTTCGATTTGCGCTACGCACGTAACCTGCGCGTCCCTTCGGACAACAACCGCACCGGCACCTGATACTTCGCAGCCGGGCCCAACATCCGATCCCGCGTCGACGACGCAGGGTGGTCATGGCTTTGCCACATTCCTGCTGGGCCAAGTGTAACCAGCTTCAACGGCTACGTCTCGACATCCACTAATGCCAAGGAATTCCAGAAGCGCACCTTCTTCTACGGGCAGGACACCTGGCGCGCCACACGCAATCTGACGGTGAACATTGGACTCCGCTGGGAGCTCTATTTCCCTGAGTCCGTCAACGCTGACGGAAACGGGTCGCTCCTGGACTTGGATGACGGCTACCTGCACGTAGCAGGCATCGGCGGAATCCCGAGAGACATGGGCTGGCAGATCGATAAAAAGCAGATGTTCGCTCCTCGCGTCGGCTTGGCCTATCAACTTGGAAACAAGACGGTCATTCGCGCGGGCTACGGACGGAGCTTTGACATCGGTATCTTCGGATCGATCTTCGGTCACACCGTAACCCAGAACCTTCCGGTTCTTACGAACCAGCAAATCAACAGTGCAACCACGACTTCGTCTGCATTTACGCTTGAGTGCGGCCCGACGACGCCGGTACCCTTGGCCGTTCCTGCCAACGGTCTGCTGCCGAATCCTGGAGCCGCGGTGAATTCCAGGGCTCGTCCGAATCCGCTCCGGTTCCCTGAGATTGACGCCTGGAACCTTGCCCTTCAACGTGCGCTCACACCGGGAATTACATTCACCATGGCGTACGTCGGCAACAAGGGAACCTACACCCTGGGTGACAGCAGCGGTAACACCACCAATCCGAATGAGGCCGCTATTACTCTCCCCGCGTCCCTCAGCACGACTGGACAGACACTTCACTGGGATCCGAGCGTACCCGCCGGCACAATTTCTCCCAGCGGCGGTACCGGAACATATAACTTTCTCCGGCAGCTACTACGGTTCGTCGCTGGCCGCATGCAGAGACGGCAACTACGTTACACCCGCGGGTATAACCCCTGGGCAGTGCGGCTGGACTAACGACATCACCTACTACAGCAACAACCTGAACACGGAATTCAACGCGCTTCAGGTTACGCTGACACAGCAACTCGCCAAGGGGCTGGCCTACACGGCGAACTACATGTGGGCGAGTGCCTATGCGGCGAACACGGGCTACGCAACCTGGAGCCAGGACTGCGAACCGAGGACGCGACAGCAACGTGCGACCGCAGATCACTCACATTCTATGGCAGCTATGACCTTCCTTTCGGCAAGGGCAAGCAGTTTGGAGCAGGTGTCAACCGTGCAACCGACATGTTGATTGGCGGATGGCAACTAAGCACCTCTCTTAACTGGTCCGCTGGTCTGCCTTTCACCTTGAACTACAACGAAGCGTCGACGAACATCCCGGGCAGCGCTCCGACCTATCCGAGCTATGCCGGCCATGGAAGGATGAAGCACAGTCTGACCGCCTTCACGCCTGGTTCGAGCGGTACCGGCAAGCGGACCTACTATCAGAAGCAGACAAGCAATCTGCTGACTGATCCGGGCACTGGGGTCTTCAAGAATCCCGGACTGGATACGATCGGTAACGTTGGCCGTAACACGTACTTCGGACCCGGCTACTTCAACGACGACATGGGACTCACCAAGACGTTCACGATCCACGAAAGCGTTGCCGTGAAGTTCCGAATGGACGCGTTCAACGCATTCAACCACATCAACCCAGGCAATCCTGGCGGCAACATCGAATCCGATGGAACCATCAGCGGCCTGTCACCGGCGGGCACTCCTCGCCAGCTTGAATTCGCCCTCCGCGTACAGTTCTAATTCACGAGGGAGCCGCAAAAAGAACGAGGGGAGCTTCGGCTCCCCTCTTCTTTTGTGCGCTGCGGAATTCTCGTTGCTCATTCCTCTCATTCTCCGCAGGGCGGCGCGGAGTTTAAACTGCAAGTTCAGGACCAATATGTTTCGCGCCTTTGTAATCGCACTTCTCTTTCTGCTTCCGAATACGGCCGGGCGGGCCCAGACATCGCAGAGCGCATCCAGCTCGAGCGCCGAAGGACCCGTCGCAATCACCTTTGAAACCGCGAAGGATCTGGCCGCCAGAGGACGTCTGGACAAGGCGATGGCACAGCTTGATCAGCTTGCTACCCAGTCTCCCGAACCGGCTGGTGTCGAGCGGCTGCGGGCAATGATCTTTTATCAACGCGAACAGTTCGCTGAAGCGATTGAAGCCTTCAGCAAGGCCATGGAGCAGGATCCCGGCGATCGCGAGTCAATCGAGATGCGCGGTGTAAGCCTGTTCAGGCTGGGCCGAATCCGAGAGGCGATTCCTTTCCTTGAAAAAGCACGAGCAGACGTTGAGAGCGCAAATGTCGACCCCAACTACGTGCTCGCGCTCTGCTACGCCGATGTGCAGCGCTACGATGACGCGCGCCATGCGTTTGCCGCACAGTATGGATTTGCTCCGGACTCGGCTGAGGCGTACCTGTTGACGGGGAGGCTCTTTTTGCGGCGGGAACTGCGTGACCAGGCGGGGGTGCAAGCGACAAAGGCTCTGGAGATCAATCCCACCCTGCCGTTGGCGCACGAACTGCTTGGCGAAGTGGCTCTCGCCAGAGGCGACGTGCCTGACGCAATCAAAGAACTCGAAGCAGAACGCAAGCTGAATCCTTTGAACGCGAGCCTGTACGATCGACTCGGCGATGCGTATCTGCGCAGCGGCCAGTATACCGATGCGCAACAAGCGCTGAATCGCGCGGTGCTGCTAGAGCCGAATTCGACGGCGCCCTATATTTTGCTGGGCCAGACGTTTCTCAAGCTCAAGCAGCCCATCCAGGCAGTCCACTACCTCGATCGCGCCGTCAAGATGGATCCTTCCAACTACGTTACGCATAACCTGCTCGGACAGGCGTACAAAGCGACGGGACAAATGGCAGAAGCGAATCGGGAATTCAAGATGGTCGTTGAGCTGCAGCATCAATCCGACCCCAAGCCTGCGGGGAAATAAGCGATGCGTGTCGTTCGAGTCTTCTTCCACAACATTCTGATGGGCGCGCTGATTGGCGCAAGTCTGCAACTTGCCGCGCAGTCTCCAGGCGCTTCGAATGCCGACGCGGTCAAGCGGGCGGATGCGGCATTCCGCGCGGGATTTGCAGCTCGTCAAGCGGGCGACCTGGAACTCGCACGGGCGAAGTTTGCCGAGGTCGTACGGCTGCAGCCCGGGATTGCCGAAGGACACGACGCGCTCGGGGCAGTCTTGTTTGAACTAGGCAAAACGAGCGAAGGGCTCGTTCAATTTGAAGCCGCAGCGAAGCTCAAGCCGGGCGACGATGCTATCGAAACGAATCTCGCGCTGGCGTATGAGCATGCAGGCGAGGCAGCAAAGTCTATTCCACATTTCGAGAGAGCGCTCAATCTCTCAAAGCAGCCGGGGCACGTAGCGGTCAGCGACGGGTTTCTTGAGGCATATGGGCGCGCGCTGGCGGCCGTTGGAAAACCCGCTGAGGCCATCGGACAATTTCTGGCTGCGGAGGCATTGGCCGGACGCCGCGCTGATCTGGACGACGATATCGGGTCACTCTATGCTCAGCAGCACAAATGGCACGAGGCGCGGGAGAGGTTTGAGCATGCCATCTCTTTGGACGCCACATTTGTTCGTGCGCGGATTCACCTCGGCGTTCTTTTTCGAGAGCAGCATGATCTGGAGAATTCGCTAGCGGCGTTGCAAGCCGCATGCGCCTTGGAACCTCCAAGTGCGGAGGCGATGCTGGAATATGGCCGAAGCCTGGCTGCGGCAGGCAAAGATGATGACGCGATCCTGCAGTTCACCCGGGCGATGAAGCTAAACCCCGACCTGCCTGCCGTGCAGTTTGAGTTGGCGATGGCGCTGCAACGCGGAGGACGTCAGCAGGAGGCGATTCCGTTGTTTCAAAAGGCTGTCGAGCGCGATCCTCACAATGCCAGCGCGCTTACCAACCTGGGTCTTGCACTGGCTCTCACCGGCAAAGGCAAAGAGGCGCTCGAGTATTTCCAGCGGTCGCTCGCTGTGAATTCAAAGGATGCGGTCGTTTATAAAGACATTGGTGTAGCTCACATCCAACTCTCGGCATTCGATGAGGCGATTGAAGATTTCAAGAAAGGGTTAGCGCTGGATCCGAACGATCCTCAGCTGCACTACGATCTGGGACTTGCATACAAATTCAAAGACCGCCTCGACGAGGCTGTCGCAGAACTGATTCTCGCCGGACAAATGGATCCGACGCTGCAGGATCCGCCTTACACGCTGGGAATCCTGCTGATGCAACTCGGGAGGCTCGACGAGGCCGTCGTCGAGCTGAAAAAAGCTGTGGCGCTGCGGCCTGAGAATGGTGATGCGTGGGCGATTCTCGGCAGTACGCTCAAGCAGGACTCTCGACTGCCCGAGGCGGCCGAAGCGCTGAAGAAGGCGATTCCGTTGTTGCCGGGACAACCTGGACCGCGGGTCACTCTGGCTGGCGTTCTGGCGGAGCAAGCCGCTGCGCTCGGCACGCAGGCTGAAACGGCCGAAGCGGCCGGTGATCAGCGGAAGGCTGCGCAGTTGCGAGCCGAGATGAAAGGCCTTCGCGATCAAGCTGCCGATTATCGCCGCGAAGGCGCGGTTCTGGCTCGCGGGGCAGTGAGTCGGCAACGCGCCAATTTCGCGATGAACGCCGGCAACCAGCTCATGTTGCGGGGCCAGATAGCCGATGCGATTTCGCGCTATCAGGAATCAGTTGCGGCCGACCCAACATTCGCGGAGCCGCACATTCAGCTTGCTGTCGCGTACGAGCGCCAGGGCCGTGCAGACGAAGCGGCCGCGGAGCGCGCCAAGGCAGCAGAACTCAGCAAGGGGCAGTAGAATACTTCTTCGCAACAATGAGGAAAAAATGATCAACTCTCTTTCGCTCTCCTGCGCTTCTAAAAATCCGAAGAGGTTTGGTAATGCGGCACGCAGGCTGCTCTCCATCGCGCTCCTGTTTGTATCGCTGCCGGCACTTCATGCGCAGCAGCGTTGGACAGAGGACCAGGCAGAAGCCTGGTACGCAAAACAACCGTGGCTGGTTGGCGCGAACTTTTTGCCCTCCACGGCAAGCAATGAATTGGAGATGTGGCAGGCTGAGACGTATGACCCAACTACGATCGATCGCGAACTAGGATGGGCCGAAAACATCGGCATGAATACGATGCGCGTATTTCTGCACAACCTGGTTTATGAGCAGGATCCGAAGGCGTTCGAGAAGCGCGTCGACGGGTTTCTCGCGATTGCCGCGCGTCACCATATACGGCCGGTTCTTGTGCTCTTCGATTCCTGCTGGGATCCGCATCCAAAACTGGGACCGCAGCGTCCGCCAGTGCCGGGAGTGCACAACTCGCGTTGGGTGCAGGCTCCCGGGACGGATGTTCTTCAGGACCCGACACAGGTTCCACGGCTTGAACAATATGTAAAGGGCATCGTAGGTACGTTTGCCAATGATTCGCGCGTTCTTGCGTGGGATATGTGGAATGAGCCTGACAACGGCAACGACAGTTCTTATGCAAAGGACGATCCGAAAAACAAGAATCAGATCATTCTCAAACTCTTGCCGCAGGTCTTTGCGTGGGCTCGTTCGGCGAATCCCACGCAGCCCCTCACCAGCGGCGTGTGGCACGGAGACTGGAGTTCGCTGGCTGCGATGCCTCCCATGGGGCGCGTTCAAATTGAGCAATCAGATGTCATCAGCTTCCACAATTACGGCTGGCCCGAAGACTTTGAGGCTCACGTTAAGATGCTGGACCAGTTTCATCGTCCTCTGATTTGCACGGAATATATGGCGCGCGGCGCGGGCAGCACGTTTGACACTGTTCTTCCCGTCGCCCATGAGAATCATGTGGGCGCGATCAATTGGGGATTCGTTGCAGGAAAGAGCCAAACATTCCTGCCGTGGGATTCATGGCAGCACCCGTATGTCGATCATGAGCCGCCTATCTGGTTTCACGACGTGTTTCACGCCGATGGCAAGCCGTACCGTGAGCGCGAGGTGGAGATCATTCGCAGTTTGACGAGCGGGAAGTAGATGCCACGTGCTGCTTCGCACACTCAGATGGAGGAGCGATGAATCGGCGTTGGTTTTTGCGGGGGATAGCTGCGACCGCAACGCCGGTGGTCGCTGTTGAAGCGCTAGCTCGCGCAGTACACAATTCCGCAATCGAGGACGACAAGGAGCAAACAGATGCAACGCGGCTTACCGAAAGTAAGCGCCGGATAACGCTCGCAATCGCGGCAGGAATGGCGATGCAACGTCGCGACTGGGAACAAGGGATTCTGGCCCAGGCAATGTTGCAGGCGGGCGAGCAGGAAAAGGTCATTCTGCTGACGAAGGCGGCAATCGTACAGCGCACGCCGGATGGACGATTGGGTGTAGTGATCAGTGGGAGCCCAACGGATCCCGCGATGGGCGGCGAGGCTTACGCAAAGGCTGCTCAGTGGACCGGCGATGCGCAAATTCAAAATGCCGTGGACGGACTGCTGGAGTGGATAAGGCATAAAGCGCCTCGTAGCGGAGATGGCATTCTCTATCACTTGTTCGATGCGCCGGAGATGTGGTCGGACGGATTCAACTGTGCACCGCCATTCCTGGCAGCGATGGGCTATGTAGATGAGGCGCTGGTTCAGATCGAGGGTTATCGAAAGCGACTTTGGAATCCACAGAAGAAATTGCTTGCGCATATATGGGATGACGGCAAACAGAAATTCAAGGATCCGAATTTCTGGGGCGGAGGCAATGGCTGGGCGGCGGCAGGGCTGGCGCGGGTGATTCGCATGCTGCCTGTTGATCGAAGGAAAGATCGCGAGAGGCTGGCCGATTTCGGGCAGCAGATCATAGACGGCTGCTTGAAATATCAGCGAACGGATGGACTGTTTCACAACGTGGTAGATGAGCCGGAGACTTTTGTGGAAACAAATCTGGCGCAGATGCTTGCTTTCGCAATTTACGAAGGCGTTGCAGACGGATGGCTACCATCGAATTATCGCGAACATGCGAATCGGATGCGCTCGGCGGCGCGCAAGAAGATGGACGATCATGGATATGTGCACGGAGTTTGCGGCGCGCCTGATTTTGATCGTCCCGGCAACTCGACCGAAGGGCAGTCGTTCTGCATTCTGATGGAAGCTGCCGGACAAAGATCTGACGCAAGCGGGAGCTGACGGTCAGGCGTTCTTCGGCTGCCAATCGAGCCAGTTGAGTATCCACCGCCATGTGGCGTCGGTGGTTTGTTCCGTCGGCGGGGCGGGCAAACTCTTCTTTGAAAATGCCACTCCTTTGCCACGATAGGCGTCGGCAAGTTGTTTGAAGACGCGGCCTTGTTCTTTGACGCGGCCATCGTTAGTGAGAAGGCCCAGGCTATATTCGAGTGGGTTAAATTCGAAGCGCGGATCGACATCGTGGCTATCCCAATAGCTGAACCAACTGACTCCTTCATCGATTGCTGCGAGCACCGCTTTTTCTAGCCATTGCGCCTGCTGCTTTTCAGACAGTTCTTCGATGCAGGTGTTGAACTCACCTGCCCAGACGGGCTTTTGCTGCGTGCCAGCGTAGGAGCGAATAAGCGCGGCCATAGCTGCGAGCAGTTTGATGCTTGGAGGGTCCATGGCTCCGCCGTACTTCACGGCCCCTGTCCAGAAGGGATAGCAATGCATGACGGGCATGCTCTGCATCGACACCAAAGCCTTGTGAGAGAACGTTGAGTTTTCGAACCATGGCTTGTGATCGATGCCGTTGATATTGAGGTGTCCGGGTAGAACGGAATCCATGAGAGAGAACATTCTTTTCATCCATGCGTCACCCGCGCTGGTTTCGGCGCTCCAGCAGGTGTTGATCTCGTTGCCCATATCAAAGCCGATCACGTTCTTGTGAGGACGCATGACCCGTGCCAGCTCGCGCACGAATATTTCCTCTGCCTCCCACATAGCCTTGTCGGTATAGAAGCCGTCAGAGAGGCGGTTGAAAGAAGGCAGGAAATACCAACCGCTCAACTGCCCGGTGAATACGGTCACCAGCGCGTCAAGATGACGCTCGCCCATGAGGGTAAGAAGTTGATTGAGCCGGTCGAGATGCGCCGGGCTTACCCACTTCGGATTGGGTTGGAAGTAGGGCCAGATGAGAAGCACGCGGAGATGATCGACTCCGAGTGCGGCGATGGCATCGAGATCCCGCTTGATGGGGTCCGGATTCCAGTCGTTCCAGCAGAACCACCAGTTGTGCGATGGAGTGTAGTTCACGCCGAAACGATGGCGATTGGGATTGAGGGTGGGAGATTGAGGCGTGTCCGCGCCAAGTATGCCGGCGAACACTTTGCGCTCGACGGCGACGGCGCCCATAGCTGACGCACTGCATGAGAGAAATCTACGTCTGTCCAATGAATTGTCCTGTGTGCAACAGGCAAGATTAACTTGGATTGGCGGGCCTGTCTTGCTTTGAAAGAGGGCCGTTCGACTTCCATGTAGTGATGAGGTGCGCTGCAGAGAGGCTCAGTATGGGACCGATGACGTTGAAGATTGGCCTGTTGACGGTTCCGCCGAGGTCTGTGTACACGGCCAACCCGAGCGCGAACGCTGCTGTGATGACGGAAGCTGCAAGCCAAGGCTTCGGAAACCTGTTGAGGCGCCAGACTCCCAGGGGCAGAAGCCAGACAAAGGCATACCAAAAGCGATAGTCGGTGAGCCACACAACAAAATTATCCGCATACCGGCCTTCCTCCCACAATGTAGCCATGCTCCAGGGCCAAAGGAACTGCCCGGCAATCTTCCAATGAGTGAGTCCAAGGGATGCGGTCGCCGTAAGCCCGAGCGCCGCCACGCACAGAAGCTGCGCGTAGGTTCGCCGCGATCTTTCAGTGGTCAACCACCACGTTGCCGCGAATAAAACGGAAAAAGGAAGAAAGCTTTGCTTCGCGATTCCGCCGACAATGCCAATGAGAGGGAGCAGCCACCACCTGCGCGAAAACAGGCACCAAGTGACCGCGAGCAGAAGGCATCCCTCGGAGGAATCGACCAAGCCGGAAAGCCACAGATTTGCGACTACATAATTAAGCAAGAAAAGAGTGCAGCCGAGCATCGCCGTCGGGAGGTCGCCGAGCACACGGACCGCGATCAATAGTAGAAAGAGCGCGGCGGTTGCGGTGAAAAGACCGTTCGACATAAGAAGGCCGAAAAAGACCGGGTTCCATGTGCCGAGCCTCCCTTTCGCCAGAAGGTAGAAGGGCTTTGCGATGGACGGTACGAGCACGCGAAATCGGAATGGGTTGTCTTCGGCAGTTGGAGGCGGATCGTTTGCCACCATTTTGTAATACGAGATTACGTCGGTATCCGCAGTCCTGGCGTCGTAGCGATTCAGAGTTGGGTAGCCGAGCCCGAAACAAATCAGAAAAAAGAGAATCCAGAGGACGATGGATCTGGTTCCACCAAGCCTGAGTACATCGGCACGCGGATCGGGTAGGGATTCCATCTGGGTTCGTCCTGTAACTCGCAACGCAAAGAGCGCTAGTTTAGCAAACTACACAAGGTCCTCCAAAGCAGCGTCTTCAAGTGTGCCATGGAGGGAGCGGGCGAAATGTCTCACCATGGGTGACACGATGCGATTCCCAGGCCGCGATGAAATCGTTAAGAGCTTTCTGAGCAAATCGTCAGAGATACAATAAAGTTGTGCGAAAAGCCCTGTTAGCTGTAATTCTCCTCATTGTGTGCCTGCCGATTGCGATTGTGCTTTCGCGGTCTGCAACTCCTGCGATTGACCTGCCCGCGCCAGTCAGCGTAATAGGCCAGGCTACTTCGATCGCAGTTCATGTGCGCGATCCGCGCGGAGTGCGTAACCTTACTGCATTTGTTGAGCAGAATGGCGCTCGCTACGTGGTTTGGGAACTTGCGAAGCCTTCGATCGAAAAGGACAGCACCTGGAACTTCACTGCCGGCGTAAAGACAACCCCTCAGCTGCGCGATGGCAAGGCCGTCCTGGTCGTCGAAGCCACATCGAACGATCTGCTTCGCAAAAAATCGCACGTGGATCATGAGGTCACGGTGGTGACGCAACCGCCGACGATCAGCGTGGATTCAGAGCAGCATTACCTCTACCTGGGCATGGCTGATCTGGCGACATTCAACGTCGCGGGCAGTTGGAACGCGGCCGGGGTGCGTGTGGGTGATCAGACATTTCGGGCATGGCCTATGCCGGGAGGCAAGCCCGGACTGTTCTCGCTCTTCGCATTTGCATGGAACATGCCTGCCGGCACCATTCCGCAGGTATACGCGGCCAACGGCGCGGGCAATGATGTGACCAGTCCGATTACCGTGCAGTTTCCCAAAAAAGAGCAACCGAAATATACGGTTCACGACTTGCAGATAAGCGATGCGTTCCTGAATAAGGTCGTGGGTGAACTCGATCCGAACGGTTCAGGCGATGTGGTAGCGCGGTTCGTAAAGATCAACAACGAGATGCGGCGCGCGAACAACAAAACACTTTCGGATCTTCGCTTAAAGACTGCAGACAAGTTCCTGTTCTCGCAACCGTTTGCCCGGCAGGCTCACTCGCAGGCAGAAGCGACGTTTGCGGACCTTCGCAACTATATCTACCAAGGAAAGAAGATCGATCAGCAGGTTCATCTTGGATACGATCTCGCAGTGACACAACATGTCGGGGTCGAAGCATCCAACGATGGACGTGTTGTCTATGCGGCTCCGCTTGGGATCTATGGCAATTGCATCGTGGTCGACCATGGATACGGCTTGCAGACGATTTATGGACATCTCAGCCACATTGATGTGCATGAAGGCGACATGGTGAAGCGGAGCCAGGTGATGGGTCAGAGTGGAATGACGGGGATGGCGGGCGGCGATCATGTACATTTTGCCATGCAGCTCGATGGAGTGCAGATCGACCCCAAGGAATGGTGGGACAGCCACTGGATTCAGGACCACATCGCGAAACGCGTGGACCTGCCCGGATTTCAGAAGTAGACTTTTCATTTGCAATCTGTCTTGCGAGCGTTACAATCCGAGGGGTTCAGTGTAAAAGGCAGAGGTTCAGGAGAATGCAGGTTCGTCAGGATTCCTTCTCGTGCGCGTGGCGCGTGCATCCTGGCGGAGAGGCATAGTCCGGGAACCGGCAAGGAAGATAATTTTTCATGATTCAAGCCCAGATTTGGAAGGGTTCGACATTCAACATCCAGCGCAAGGAAGGTAAGGATCCCGGGACGGTGATCTTTCATCTCTCCGGACCCTTCACCGCGCGCGACATGTTCGGTTCCTTAACGCCTCTCGCGCTGCGCAATCTATTTGAATTTGAATCGATGCCGGACGAGCAGCCGCCCGCCGTCAACATCTTCGATTTGACCGACGTGCCCTACATGGATTCGGCGGGCATCGGCATGCTCGTTAGTCATTATGTGCGGTGCCAGGCCAAGGGCGTGCGCATGATTGCTGCCGGAGTAACACCACGTGTGCAACAACTGTTCAAGATCACCAAAGTGGATAGTGTTATTCCCATGGCCGCCACGGTTGAGGAAGTGAATTAGCCGGAGCGTCTTCGGTCGGGCTCTTTCCGGACCGATCCAATCGTTCTCGGCGCGGGAATATCCGGCATGAGTCCCTAGTGAGCCTTGGAGCGCAACGGTTCCACGACGGCGGACATATCCTTGTTGCCGTAGCCACCGGCTGCCGCATCTACAAAGCGCCCCTCTGCCGCCTTCGCCGTGCGCAACTCAACGTCAAGTGTCGCCGCGTCTGCGCCCGCGTAGTGCAGATCTTTGCGCATCAGCGAGAGTAGAAAATTTACATCGTAGGATGCCGCGACCATGCGCGCAGAAATGGTGTTGATCAGTGGACTCCCCGGCGCCCCATTACAGAGGATCCTCAGGGCCTGTTCGCGATCGAGGCCGCTGCGCTCGATCCACGCCATTGCTTCAGCCAGGGATGCAACTTGAACGCCGGCCAGGAAGTTATTGATGAGCTTCATGCGGGCACCACTGCCTATCGGGCCAAGCAGCACAATCTCCTTGCTCATAGCCGCAAGCACCGGCCGAACGCGTTCGAGGACGCCGCTGTCCCCGCCCACGAGAAAGATGAGCTGGCCTCCTTCGGCCTGCAGGCGGCTGCCGGTTACCGGGGCGTCAAGCAGGTGGAGTTTACGCTCTGACGCGAATCCCGAAAGCTCTGCAATCCACGCCGGGGTCACGGTGCTGGACTCGACAAGTACTGCTCCCTGCTTTGCGGCGTTCAGTGCACCTCGCTCTCCGGTCCAAGTTCTCCGAGAGGCATCGTCGTCCGAGAGCATGCTGAGAATCACGTCGGCTTCGCGAGCGGCATCCGTCGGAGTTTCCGCGATGCGCGCGCCTGCCGCGGCAAGGGGAGCCGTCTTTGCAGTGGTCCGGTTATAGGCTGTGACGGCAAAACCGGCTTTGAGCAGGTTTTTTGCCATGCCCATACCCATGGTGCCTAGTCCAAGGATTGCGACGCGCTGCGTCATAATTCTCTCCATTCCTTTGTCGGACGGGACGGTGATTAAAGCAAAGGCTGCACACGCACCGGTTGATGCAGCTTCTTATCCTGAATGCGAACGGGATTGCGGAGGGCGCGGCCGTATCCTTCAAAATGCACCTGCATCCAATCGCCATCCTCGAGCTCGATGCCTTCGCCGAAGCTGAGGGAATGCGCACCAAAGAAATGCACATGGACCGTGCCAGGTGCGCGATGCCCGTCGAATTTGAAGTGATGGTGTTCCAGATTTGCAAGGCTGTGCGACATGTTCTCTTCACCTGTCTCTATTGCCTTATGCCATAGCGGGAGGCCACCGCGTTCGATGCTGACCTCGCCGGCGATCGAGCGAAACGCGGTGCCGACAACTAACTCAGGGCCGATACTGCATTGGCGTAGCTTGGACCCCGCGAGGTTGAGATAATTGTGCCGTTCGAACCGGTGGTCTGAGAACTCATTCCCCTGGCACATTCCGATGCGGTGTGGGACGCCATCGTCTGCAATGAGATAGATGCCTGCGATCTCGGCCTCTTCACCGCCATCTTCTGCGTGCGCCGGTACCGTGAGTGGCGCGAAGGGGGCCTGCAGAGTGTCGCCGTGGCCTTTGTAAAACCATTCAGGAGCCACCCCGATCTCGCCTTCCCTGGGACGGCCGCCCGCGATGCCCAATTCAAACATGCGCATACTGTCCGTCATCGCCTTGGCAGCGGCTATCGTGTGCTGAACATGCATGGCCTGCCTGTCCTTTGCACTGCCGAGGTGGGTCAGGCCGGTTCCAGAAACGAGAACGCGCTCGGGCGAGCCCGGCACTTCGATCGGAAGAAGCATTCGCCAAGCACTCTTACCGGAATAAACGTCGTCATAAGAGAGTGACTCGCCGGTCGCAAGCTCTCGAGACCGCTCCGACAACGAAGTGCCGTCATGAATGCACGCCGATGCCAATTCATATACTGACTCGACTTCGGCGAGGCACTTCAGGTGCGGTTCCGTCACGAGTGCGACTCGTCGTAGTGCGTCATTTCCGATCTGTACCAAGCGGATCAATTTTCGCGCTCTCCTACTCGATGACCTTGAACTGCTTTAACGAATCTTCATTTACCGTCAGGCCGAGACCCGGAAGCGCATCGTCGAGGTTGATGAAGCCATCTACCGGCACCGGCTCACCGTCGAAGATATACCAGAAGAGTTCATTTCCGACCTCGACATCTACCTTTGGAAAGAACTCCGCGATTGGTGAGTTAAGGCTTGCCATCACGACATGATAGTTATGCATCTGTCCGGCATGGGGCACAACAGGCACCTGGAACGACTCGGCCAGGGCGGATATTTTTCGTGCCTGGCTGATGCCGCCTACACGATTGGTATCGAATTGAATGTAGTCGAGAGCGTTGCTCTCGAGGAGTTCACGGAAGCCAAAGATCGTGAATTCATGCTCTCCACCTGCGATGGGAACGCGGCCGTGGCTTTTTAGCTCCTTGTAACCGCGCGTGTCATCTGGAATCACGGGCTCCTCGAGCCAGCGAAGATGGAATGGCTCCAGAAGGGGCAGCATGCGCTTCGCGTAGTCGAGCGTCCATCCCATGTAAGCGTCGGCCATGAGGTCAATTCCGTCTCCGATTACCTCTCGCACGGTGCGCACCAGTTCAATATTCTTTTGCATTCCCGCGGCGCCGTCGATTGGGCCCCATCCGAATCGCAGCTTCATGGCTTTGTAGCCTTCGGCCTTGTACCGTTCGGCTTCGGCCCGAAGTTCGGGGATGGGCATTGCGTAGAGACGGCTGGCATAGACCGGAATTTTGTCCTTCGTTCGTCCACCGAGAAGGCGGAATACCGGCTGCTTCGCGCTCTTGCCGAGCAGGTCCCACAGCGCAATGTCGACTGCCGAGATGGCTGTCATAGCTACGCCCTTACGGCCGAAAGCCATGGTGCGGCGGTACATCTGCTGCCACAGGAATTCCGTGTCCCACGGATCGGCACCGATGAGCAGGGGCTTCAGATAGGTATCGATCAGAGTCTTGGTAACCGTTGGCGAGAGGGCAGCGTTGCCCAGGCCCACTTCGCCGCTGTCGGTGAAAATCTCGACAAGTACCCAGCCGTGAAAGGCAAAGTTGCCCATGGAAGCCTCACGGAACGCGACCAGGTCCATGGGATTGGTGCAGAAGTGAGGGGGTAACGGCACTGTCTTGCCTTCCCATTGGACGACGCGCGTGCGCACTTCAGTGATCTTCATGCTGTGCTCTCAATCTGTTTGAGGTCTTTAGTTCGAAGCGGTTGAATCTCGCCTCCACGATAGACGAGGACAAGAAAGGCTATCAGATGAAAAGATCCAAAGGCGGCAAAGAGCACGCCATAGGTGACTCCATGCTGAAGGAGCGCTCCGGCGATCAGGCCGAAGATCGCGCCACCTATCGACCCGCCGAACCCCACCAGACCGGAGACGGTGCCGACCGCCGATAGTGGAAAGACGTCAGCGGGTATGGTCATGATCAAACCTGACCAGGATTGCTGCGCGAAGAAAGCGACGCTGAACAGAACAAGTGCGTAGGATACCGGCACGAGGGAAACGAGCATCATCGCGGGCATCATGGCCGCATTGATGCCGAGCACAAGTTTGCGTGAAAAGTTGAGGGATCGTCCACTGCGCAGCAGGCGGCTGGAGCACCAGCCCCCGAGAAAGCTGCCGATGCCCGATGCGGCATAGGGAATCCATGCGTAGTAGCTGACGTGCTTGATGTCGAAGCCGCGGGCGTCATAGAGGTATTTCGGCAGCCAGAAGAGCATGAAATACCACGCCGAATCGCTCATGAACTTTGCGATCACGAGGCCCTGGACGCCGCGCAAGCGAACGATTTCGCCAAACGAGAGATGTTCCGCAAGCTGACGTGCTTCGATGACCTCGGCCGCATCGACCGGGAGGCGAGCGAGGCTTCCGCGGTATGAAATCGCCCACCACAGGACCCAGAGCAATCCGATAGATCCGGCTGAGAAGAAGACCGCGCGCCACCCGCTATAGATCAGCACCAGACCGATCAACGGCGGCGCCAACAGGGAGCCGACGGCTGTTCCTGCGTTGATAAAGCCCATGGCGGTCGCGCGTTCGTGAGGGGCCAACCATTCCGATACAACGCGCGTGGCTGCGGGAAATGCGCCGCCCTCACCCATTCCAAGTAGAAACCGCATCGCCAGCAGCCATGCAAACGAGGTCGCAAGGCCGTGCAACATGCATGCCACCGACCACCAAAGCATGATGAGCAGGAAGCCAAGCCGTGTACCAAGCTTGTCGAGCAAGCGGCCACCGATTGCGTACATGGCCGCGTAGGAAAGCAGAAATCCGGTTTGAAGATAGGAGAACTGTTGATTCGAGATGGGGATTGTCCGCTGGATCGCAGCGATGGCAACCGATACGGTCTGGCGGTCGAAGTAGCTGATGGCGATCGCCGCTGTGACAAGCGAGACGAACATCCAGCGTCGGGCGGGGTTGTTGGATTGGGGATCCATGAGTCGACCGGAACCAGTCTAAACAGGAACCTTCGTTGCGGGATATGGCTGGCTAACTGTTGGTAAGCGCGATTCGGAAAAGATGGCAGTGAAATAGCCAAGAGCAACCGTCTGCTTTCACTTTGATTCTGCGGAGAATCTGTCGGCTTCGCGGTTCAGGTCCGATGGGGAGGCGGCGCGAGAGTAGACGATGATCCGGTAGCGGAATGTCGCGGACTCACCCTTTTTTAGAGTGAAGTTTAACGGAGCCTGTTTCGGGTCGAAGATGGTACGGCCGAGCGGATTGGCCGCGAACAATCCATATCCGCGGGCGTGCCAGTAGGTCGGATAGCCGGGGTTGCCGGGGTGGTCGAGGATAGCGATGCTGACTGTGTTGTTGCCGGTGTGGCCAGTGAGGCTGCACCATCGTCCTCGCGTGCCCCACGCGGCGCCGCCCTTAACTCCTTCGCTGGTCAGATATACGCCGGTGGCGGGGTTTGCGGTGCCGGCGGCAATGGGAGCGGCGTCGACCTGGGTCGGGTTGCCGTTTGCATCCATGAAGACGCCGCCCTTCTCCTCCGGAGACTCGAGCCAGCGTGCGACACGTATTCCAAGCAAACCTTCCTTGTTGTCGCTAAAGACGACTTGATCGAGCGCCTTGAGGGTTATGACCAGATCGATGACGCGGGCGTGTTCGCGACGCGTGAAGATGTACCGCGTAGTTTGCTCGAGAATGTCCGTGTTTTGGCCGGTTGTCCAAATGGAATCTACGGTCAATTCCCCTTGTTCGGGGCCGCTCTTCGTGGAAAGGATCGCCTTATGGTGAATCGTTCCCATCTTTGAGCGGTCTTCCGGTTTGATGGCATCCGAGTTGTTCCAGAAATCGAAGCCGTTGACATTGCCGTAGTTGAACCACAAGCCGGCGTGATGTGGGTGGTCGACACGTTCGTCGGCACGCGGCTCGAGTGGGTAGCCTCGGGTTACGGTGATCCCTTCGTCGCTGACCAAGGGATATAGCACCGGCTTCTTCAATGAAGACGGCCATACGTACGAGGTGAAGGGCTTGCCGTCGATGGTGACGACGATGCGCTGATGGGCTTCGTCCGGGGCAACGCGCACACCTTTGTCGGGAGTCTGAGCGGAGAGACCGGCAGCAGCACCAAGGCACACGGCCAACACGCCACGGGCGAGGAGCTTATTCATAGACCTTTCCACCTGCCATGACCTGTTGTGTCTTGTCGTCAAAGGTGACCTTTTGGCCGGTTTGGATTGCGGCAATATTCATGCACAAGGCGACGGAGTGGTTATAACCGGCTTCAATCGGGGCATTGGGGGTTTTGCGCGAGCGCACGCACTCCATCCAGTTGCGCATGTTGGCGGAGGTCATCGGGTCGCCTCCGGTATCGGCCGCGGTTGAGGCTGCCTCGGCGTGCTCGACGAGAGGGAAACTGGGCAGAAGGTTTGGCTTCATGCCCATGGCCGCAGCCTCGCGAGCTTGCAAGCCACCGTCGGGTGTAACGCACTGTTTATCCATATCGATCATGCCGCCGTTGGAGTAGTAGAGCTCCTTGACTCCACCCGCGGAGTTCGTGAACCGCGAGGAATACTGGACCTGGAAGCCTTTGCTGAGATCGTTCAGCGGACCGTAATCGAAGACAGCAGTCATGGTGTCCCAATTCTGGCGTCCATCCTTCCACAGGTAAATGCCGCCGTTGGCGACGACGCTTCGCGGGTGGGGCAGTCCGGTGAACCAGTGAACGGTATCGATCTGGTGAACCAGCCACTGGTCGGGAATGCCCGAGGAATAGGGCCAGAAGAGCCGAAACTCGAGATACTTGCGCGCATCGAACGGCTCGTGCGGGCAATTCAACAGGTAGCGTTTCCAGTCAGTGTCCTGCTCCTTCAAAAGCGGGACCACGTCGGGCCGACGCCATCGCCCAGGCTGGTTGACGTTCCAGGTCATTTCGACCATGACGATGTCACCGAACTTGCCGGACTGGATGTAGTCAGCAGCCTTCTGATAGCTGGGAGTGCTTCGGCGCTGGGTTCCGATCTGCACGATTTTGCCGGTCTTTTTGACCGCGGCGAGGAACTGACGCGCATCCGTCATGGTGTGCGCCGTGGGCTTCTCGACGTAGGCGTCGCGCCCGGCGTTTACGGCCTCGACACCATGCTGCGCGTGCTGAAAATCGGCAGTCGCGACGAGAACGGCATCCACATCCTTGCGCGCATACAATTCGTCGTTGTTGCGCACGGCTGCAACGGTGTTTCCGCTGAGTTTCTGAATATAGGCGACGCCTTCTTCGCGTCGCCGATTCCAAAGATCGGAGACGGCGACGAGCTCGAAATTCAGTTCTTTGCAATGATCCTGAAACGCGGGGATCAAGGAGCTTTTCATCCGGTCTCCGCAACCGACAACGCCGACCCTACACGGTCGTTCGCTCCCACGATGCTGGCGTAACTCGACGCGCTCCAAGAGACTGTGGTTGCGGCCAATGCTGCGCCGCCCGTGCGCAAGAACTCCCTGCGATTATTACCCTCGATTGCCATGCCGGATCCTCCGTTGGGAAATGCCGTCGTCAAGCCTTGGGCCTGGAAGGCGCGAGGCGGGAGCGGCTTCCTGAATGATGTTCTATGGATTTACTCTGCCTGCTATTTCGTTCGCCGCTCAAAGGGTCATGGTCAGATCCCGGAGTGCCTGGCGTCAAGTGCGAGATTGGGGCCGTCGAGAGGAGTCGCGGTATCTCGGCTTTCGCTCAGCTGTTGTTCATGAGTCTGTCTGCCGTCGCCATGCCGCCCGCGCGCAGAATGCCGGGAACGTTGAAATGTTGCACATAGTCGCTATCTGACGTGAGTTTGGGCACATTCTCGAGATGCAATGAGACTTGGACACCCCTGACTGCAGCTGCGAACGTGGACCACAACGCTGCGTTGCCGGAGGCGTATACATCTACGGCGCCATTGTCTTTGCTCACGAAGACGATCGCAGTAATGACATCCTGAACTCGTGCTGCGTCGTCTGAGACGTTGAATGTCAGGAACTTTGGGCCGCCGGCAGCGGCGTTGGCTTGCTCCTCCTCGTCGGCATCCGCGGACGGCTTCAAAGAGGTCCGGTTCGAGGGGTCGCCGTTGCGCGGTGCTTTTGCTGCTCCGGTTTGAAATGCATCGATGAGCAGAATCGGTCTTCCCTCTTTTTGAAGGCGGGCGAAAGTGGCTGTTTTGAGCGCCGTAGCAGAACCATGTGGATCGATCACAATTGCAGGCCGTCCGGATCCTGGAATCCAAATGCCGGGAACGCGATCTTTCTTCAACGGGCGACTGAGAACGATCGATCGGCCATCAAGGTCGGCGATTACGTCTTTGGGAATTTCGATTGAGAGTGTCTGTCTTAACCGATCACGAAGGAAGGTGTCATCCTGAAGCTGGCTGTTTTGAGTTTGCGCGGTGGTCTGCCACAGGCGAAACACACCATCGAGATCGAGGGCGTTCGCGGGCAGGGTGCGATTCGACAACGTCGACAAGTCCTGGATCATCGGGACGGAGATGTCGTGTTCGGTGAGTTCGTGTCGGTCGCTGAGAGTCGGGTGCTGATTGGCGAAAAATCGGTAGACGGCTTCGCGGCTGAGCTGGTTGAAGTTATGGACCTCGTCGATCTGGACTACTTCGACCTGGTCCCCTTTGCCGTAAAGATCGTAGATCTTTTTGATCGCGGGGTACTCCTGCTTGGGGACATTGTGCGTCCAGTCGCCGGTCGCAGAAACAAGCAGCATAGGCTTTGGCGCAAACATGGCGGCGATCTCAACGTTGCTGGTATCGAGACGAAGTCCCGGGGCGTTCTCGCATAGGTCGCCGCCTTGCATGATGGCCGAGACCATGTTTACGGGAGAAGCAAACTGTATTCGATCGTCAACCGCCGTCAGTAGAAACGTCTGTGTGCCACCGCCGGATGCGCCTGTTATTCCCAGGCGGGTTGTGTCGACGTCATCAAGCGACTCAAGGAAGTCGAGGGAGCGGATGGAATCCCAAAGCTGCAGGCCAAGCGGACCGAAAGACCAGAGCCGTTGCTCGGGGCTTCCGAAGCGATGGGGCAATTGGATCGTGTCTGTATATCCAACCATGTCGTAGGCGAACACGACATATCCCTGGCGAGCGAGGCTGATGCCCAGAGAGGGTCCGGAATAAAGCGGTTCGTTCTCGAGACGGCCGTAGGGCCAATGGCCCTGCGGATTGAGGATTCCCGGATGCTTCGCTTTGCCGTTGCGCGGACGGTACAGGTTGCCCCCAAGATAGAACCCGGGCAATGTCTCGATCAGCACTTTCTCAATGCTGTAGTCCTTCTCCTGAATCTTGCCGAAGATCTGGGCGTGGAGCGGTGTCTTTGGCAGCATGGGTGAGAGTCCCGCCGCAATGAGAATCTGGTTTCGGAGAAACGCCTTGCGCTGTTCCCACGCAGCCAATGTGGTGAACACAGGAAGTGGCAACGGAGTGTCGGTCGACCGGATTTCGGTGTTGCGAGCATCCTGTGCCGGCGCATGAGGACCTGGCTGTTGACTCGCGAGGCGCGGGATACTTGCCATGTTGATTGTCAAGAATGCCAAGTTCAACAGCCCAAATCGGAGGCTTTTGTCGAAGAATCCTGGAGCGGCTTCCATAGGCAATCCTTATCGAATCAATCTGAGATGGGCCATCCATCGCGGCATTTTTGCTTCAACGACACAGACTATACGGAAACACGTCATCAGGGGGATGTTTCGAGCTCTTGCGCAAGTATTTTGGAACACGCAACCGCATTTCGGCGTAATTTCTTCCAGGTTCATTAATATCGATCGATTTGAAGCGTCATCACTATGAAAAGCCAAGAAGGTATACCAGTGGCCGTAGCCAGCGCAGCCATGCCGCTCGCAGGAACCAACGGGGTTCTCTCCGAGTTGTTCAGAGAGCATCACCGACGCATTCTCATTGCCGCCTACCGAATCACCGGAAACATGGCGGACGCAGAGGATGTGACCCAGTCCGTCTTTCTGCGCATGGCGAACGGGACTGGCCTGCCGCCGACAAATGCCGCCAGCTATCTCTACCGGGCTTCCATCAACGGGGCGCTCGACTTGCTGAGAAGAAGGAAAGCTGCCGCATTGGAGCCCTTGGAACTGGTTGCAACCGCGGTGTCTACGCAAGCGGAAAGCTCACCGGATGCCGGCGTAGCAGACATGGAACTCCGCAGGTGGCTCAGGCTGGCGATCAGGGAACTGGCTCCGCGCGCTGCAGAGATGTTCACGTTGCGCTATCTCGAAGACTTAGGAAATCGTGAGATCGCAACACTGATGGGGACATCGCAGGCGGTTGTCGCGGTGACACTCCATCAGGCGCGGTCGAGATTGAAGAAACGACTTGGCGAATTGGAACGGGGGACGCGATGAAGAACCAGGATGAGATGCTTTTGACGACAGCTGTAGACACCCTAAAGAACGATCAGCCCAACTCCGCGATGCTGGCTGCGTCGGCACGGCGGGTATCGCAGCGCCTCGGAATTGAGGGTGTCGAGGGCGTCGCGGTAAACGCCATCAACAGTTGTGACGATGTGCAGAAGATGCTCTCCGCCTATCGAGCGAAGACCCTCTCCGAGCCGCAAGCACTTCTGGTGGAAGCTCATCTCAGCGAGTGCCTGGCCTGTCTTCACAAGTCTCGCAGCGAATCGAAGCCGGTTGTTTTGGATTGGGCCGCTCCGAAGGCGACGCGTGCAGTTGCCTGGCGGCCACAGGCGTTCGGATGGGCGCTCGCCGCTTGCCTAGCCCTTTCGGTCAGCCTGCTGTTCGTTTACCGGGCATATTGGCAGGTTCCCGCAGGTGTTCAAGCGCATGTGCAATCGATTGACGGAACTGCCTACCGACTCTCTGACGCCGGCGACCGCCAACTGAATGCCGGCGACGAGTTGAAGGCGGACGAGCACTTTCGGACCTCGGGAGGTTCGCATGCAGTTCTTCGCCTCGCAGACGGTTCGACGATCGAGGTCAGAGAGCGCAGTGCCCTGGCCGTCGCCGCGCGTGGACATGACATGACTGTGGCGCTAGATCGCGGCGCCGTTATTGTTCAAGCTGCGAAGCGGACATCCGGACATCTGTATGTGAAAACTCCCGATTGCCGTGTCGCGGTTACAGGCACAGTGTTTTCTGTCGATTCGGGAATGAAGGGTTCGCGGGTCGCGGTATTGCAGGGGGCTGTTCACGTTTCACACTCAGGAACCGATTCCCTGCTTCAGGCCGGAGACCAGATCGCAACGAGCGAGAACCTCAGCCCCGAGCCGTTTGAAGAGCAGATCAACTGGAGTCACAATCGCGAACAGTACCTGCCGTTGGTGGCGGAATTCGCGACGCTTCGCAATCGCATTGGCAATATTCCCTTCCCGGAGCCGAGATATGGCAGCGATTTGCTGCAGCGGGTTCCAGCAGACACGGTGTTGTACATCAGCGTTCCAAACCTCGGCAATTTTCTCATCCAGGCAAACACCATCTTCAAGGATCAGCTCAATCGTAGTCCCGAACTTCAGCAGTGGTGGAGTCGTGGCGGCGAAAACAAAACGGCGGAGTTGGATGCGTTGGTCGATAAGCTCCATGACGTAAGCCAGTATCTTGGTGACGAAATCGTCATCGTCGGCGTAAAGCAAGCCAACGAATCCGGATTTGCCGTTATCGCGGATGTACAGAAGAGCGGTCTTGGCGATCTGTTGAAGCAGCAGTTTGCGTCTGCAGCAATGCACGGTGGCCTCACCGTGCTGGATGAGCAGGAATTGAATGCTGCATCCAGCACGACGAAGACAAAGCCGGGAGCTTACGCTCTGATTCGGCCGCATGAAGCGGTATTTTCGGGAAGCATTGATGCTCTCAAGCAATTGAATGGGCAACTCAACGCCGGGGCCAGCGGTTTTGCTTCGAGAGATTTCGGCAAGCAGATCGCCGATGCCTACTCGCGAGGCGCGGGAGTTATTCTCGCCGCCGATCTTCATCAGATGATGAACGGGAAAATGGCAGTGTCGCGGGCTCATGGGCACGCCAGCGGTGTGGTCGAGAACAGTGGTATTCAGGACGTGCGTTATCTCATTGCCGAGCATCGGGAATTGAACGGAGCTCCGGAGAATCATTTGAATCTACAGTTCTCCGGCACCAGGCAGCGGGTCGCCTCCTGGCTTGCAGCCCCTGCGCCAATCGGATCGCTCGACTTCGTTTCGCCCAATGCCGCGTTTGCGTTGGCGGTGCTGTCAAAGGATCCGAAAGAGATCGCCAATGACCTAATGACGATGGCTGAAGAAAACGGGCGCGGAGACCAGGGAAAATGGGAAGCCGCCGAATCCAAGTTGCACATCAGCATCCGTGACGATCTTGCGGCGAGTCTTGGCGGAGACTTCCTGGTGGCGCTCGATGGGCCGGTGCTGCCGACGCCCTCATGGAAAGTGGTTGTTGAGGTTCGCGATTCTCAACGACTTGAGCAGACACTGGAGCAGCTGACGCAGGACCTTCACAATCAGGAACAGGGCAAAAACTCTCGCGACATCGTGATCGAGCCGAGCCAGGTGGGCGCGCAGCGTTTCTACGCCCTTCACGATCTCAAGTCAGGGACCGTCGTTGCGCAATACACGTTCGCCAGTGGCTACATGATCATGGCGTCAAGTCGGGCGTTAGTGTTGGAGGCGCTGCAGACTCGCGCATCCGGCAATTCGCTGTCGCATTCGCAGGCGTTCAAGGCTTTGCTTCCAAAAGACACGAATGAGAACTACTCTGCGATCGCGTATCAGAATCTGGGGCCGGTGCTGACTCCGTTGCTCTCTCAATTCAAGGGGAAGTCAGCCGATGCAATCCGCGAGCTTGCTGCGGATTCCAGGCCGACGGCGATCTGCGCATGGGGCAGAGACACCCGCATAGAAGCCGCAAGCGACAGCCGTCTTTTCGGTTTTGACTTTCTTACTCTCGGCGCCCTGCTCGATTCAAGGAACAAGATGCCCGGGCAAAGCGTAAGACAATGACATGGGCGTAATTGATCTCGACGGGTTGGAGGTCCGGCTTGGCAGCCGCATCGTGCTCAATGGACTTACGGGCACGTTGCGAGGGCAGGCTATCGGCCTCCTCGGCCCGAACGGAGCCGGAAAATCCACGCTGATCAATACGCTTCTTGGCTTCCACCAGCCATTGCGGGGTACTGCCCGCGTCTTCGATTTCGACGTGCGCCGCGACAGGGCGCAAATCAGGCAGCAGATCGGGTACATGCCGGAGAATGATTCTTTCATCGGCAACATGAGCGGCGTGCGATTCGTGCGCTACATGGCTGAACTTGCGGGGCTTCCTCGAGGTGAAGCTCTGGAGCGGGCGCATGAAGCTCTCTTCTATGTCGGGCTTGGTGAAGTGAGATACCGCAAGGTCAGCACCTATTCCCTTGGGATGAAGCAGCTCATCAAGCTGGCGCAAGCGCTCGCGCATGGCCCCAAATTGCTCATTCTTGACGAACCGACGAACGGGCTCGATCCGGTAGCCCGCCAGCGCATGATTCAGGTCATTAAAGAGATTCGCAAAGAAGGCAGCATTCGTTTGCTTATCTCCTCTCATTTGCTGCGCGATATTGATGAAACGTGCGACGAAGTTCTCATTCTCAAGGATGGACGAATCGCCGCGCTGCGCAATATCGAGGAAGAGCGCAATTCACACCGGAATTTCATCGAGATCGAGACGGTGGGTGCGACTGAACAGTTTTCCGCGCGAATCCGTGAGCTCGGTTGCGAATGCGCAAGCTTTCCGGGTGGGCGCATCAAGCTCGTGATGCCAGACCACATTGAAGCGCGGGATCTGTACGTGATTGCTTCAGACCTGGGCGTGCAGATTCGCCGGATGAACCAGCGGCGCGACTCTCTTGAAGACATATTCCTCAGGGCAATGGAGAACGAAGTGGGGCGGCCAGAACATGTCAGTGTATAAACACAACTATCGCGCTTATGCAGGAGAGGTCACGCCGCTGTGGACGCGCGTTCTGGTGCTGGCGCGCTATGCGTTTGCGGAGGCGTGGTCTTCTAAAATCACGGTCGCGCTCTTCACGCTCTCACTTCTGCCGGTCATCGTTTTCCTCATAGTCATTTATGTAGCCAACAATCCGATCGCGCGAGCTTTGATCGTGAAAGGCAATTCCACTGGGTTTGAGGTGGACGCCCGCTACTTCTTTCAGATTCTGCAGACCCAGTCGATGATTGCATTGGCCATCACGGCGTGGGTCGCGCCTCGTCTTATCAGTTCCGATCTTTCCGATAATGCCCTCCCCATCCTGCTCAGCCATCCGATCTCGCGCTTCGGTTATGTATTTGCCAAGTTCCTTGCGCTCTTCTCCTCGTTGTCCGCAGTGACGTGGGTTCCGTGCCTGCTGCTCTTCGCGTACCAGGGATACTCGTCGCCGCAACCATGGATAGGCGGGAATCTTCAAATCGGCATCGGAATTTTTGTCGGCGCGGTGATCTGGATTGCGTTTCTTTCGCTTCTCGGGCTGGCGCTTTCTTCATGGGTCAAGTGGCGTATCGTCGCCACGGGAACTATTTTCGCCGCGGTATTCGTTCCGGCGGGCATTGGCGGCGTTGTGACCGCAATCCTGCGTACAAAATGGGGTTTTCTGCTCAATGTCCCGTTCCTGATGTCGACTCTCTGGCGCAGGCTGCTCGGGGTTCAGAGCTTCTCGTTTGTCGGTGAATCGTTTCCCATCTCGGCAATTCTCGTTGTCCTTGGCCTGGCCTGCATCGGTTGTGTCGCGATGCTCAACGCGCGCATTCGTGCCCGAGAGGTGGTCCGAGGATGAACGACCGGATCATTTTCGACAACGTGTCCAAATTTTATGGCGAGATCCTAGGCGTCAATCGCGTGTCGCTCAACATTCCGCCGGGAATCACCACTCTTGTCGGCCCGAACGGGTCAGGCAAAACGACGCTGATGAATCTGATGACCGGGCTCGTGCAGCCATCGAGCGGGCATGTCTCTGTTCTGGGGCTGCAGCCGAGCGACGCAACCGAATTTTTTCGGAACGTCGGTTACTGCACACAGTTTGATTCCTTTCCACGCGGAATCGCCGGGTGGCAGTTTGTGCTGGATAGCCTGATGCTCCACGGAATGGGAAAAGCGGACGCCTACCGGCTGACCATGGAAGCGCTTGAACGCGCTCGGCTGGGTGACGCCGCCGGCCGGAAAATTGCAGGGTACAGCAAGGGTATGCGCCAGAAGATTAGGCTCGCGCAGGCGATCGCTCATCATCCAAAGGTGCTTGTTCTTGACGAGCCTCTCAATGGACTCGACCCCGTGGCTCGCGCCGAGTCTCTGGCCCTCTTTGAAGAACTCGGACGTCAGGGGATGCACCTGATCATCTCCAGCCACATTCTCGATGAGGTCGATAGAATCTCCGATCGGGTTATTCTCATCACCGGAGGCTACCTGGTGGCAGAGGGAAACATTCATGAGGTGCGAAAGGAAGTACGCGACAAGCCGATGCAGGTTTTGATTCGCTGCGATCGCCCGGAAATACTCGCATCGAAGATGTTCGCCATCAATCACTGCGTGGAAGCAAGGTTGCACGCGGATGGAAAGGGTGTCTTTCTCCGCACGGGCGATATCGATCAGTTCTATTCGATGTTGAACGGAATTGCCGCCGAAGGAATCGTGAAGATCGAGGGAGTGGCTCCGGCAGATGACGATGCGAATGCAATTTATCAATACCTGATCGGAACGGACGGGGGTGCATCATGACGCGACTGAACGCAGGAGCATTTGTAAGTCTGGTCAGGCAGCAGCCATGGTCCCTGTGGTGGATCCAGGCGCGCCGCATCACGATTATCGAATTGCGCAGGAACCTTATTTCGTGGAGGGCGAGCTGGATTTACTTTCTCGCCTTTATTCCCACTCTCATTATCGGCGTTCATTTGTTGATCGACGGGCATGCGCCGTCTTCCATGCCGCAAGATACCGACATTCTCGCGGGTATTGTCCAGTTCTATTACATCCGTCTTGGAATCTTCTTTGGCTGCCTCGGGATTTTCTCACGGCTGATTCGTGGCGAGATGGTCGAGCGCAGCCTGCACTTCTACCTTCTGTCGCCGGTGCGGCGGGAAGTCCTGCTGTTGGCGAAGTTTGCTGCGGGCGCTATCAGTGCGTTGTCTCTGTTTGTTACTGCGATCGTCGCAGATTTCACACTGATGTATGTGGGTTACGGGCCGGCGGGGCGTGACTATGTCATCAACGGACCGGGCCTCGGACAGTTGGAGGCTTATGTTGTCATCACGACGCTTGCATGCCTTGGATATGGAGCGGTCTTTCTTCTCTTGAGTATGATGTTCCGGAACCCCACCCCAGCAGCAATGCTGGTGCTCGGCTGGGAGGCGATCAACCCTGTGCTGCCTTCTCTGCTGCAAAAACTCAGCGTGGCGGCGTACCTTCGTCACCTGATGCCGGTCAGCATCCCAGGCGAGGGCATTTTCGCCCTCCTTACCGTTGAGACCGAACCGGTCTCCGCATGGGCTGCGTCGATGGGATTGCTGGTGCTTATTGCCGTGGTATTGTCTTACTCCTGCTACCGAATTCGCGGGCTCGAAATCCGATACACGACTGAATGAGCGGCATCAGTTGCCGCTAAACAGCAGGTGTCATTGAGGAGTCGGTTACTGAACATCTGCCCAGTTATCCTCGGGATTGCGGTCGATCAGCTTGCTGTAGGGATCGACGGCGGCACGGGTGGGCGGTTCACTCACGACGAACTCGAGAGTCGTTTGCGGCTTCGTAATCCAGACCTTCTCGGTGTGAAGTGACTGCTCGCTGTCTTTCTTTCCTTTAAAGACACCGACTTCGACGAGGTCATGAATTGGAATCTCGGTTTCAGCACCCTCGCCGTTTGCCCGCATCTTGCGCGCATCGATAACCATAGTGACTTTGTACTTGTGATCAGCCGTGGTCTGCACCTTCGCTGAGGTTGCCTTGTTGTCATAGAGCGTGATCGTTTCGAACATGTCAGTGATCATGTATTGCAGCTCGGGTGGAGTTTGTTTGCGAAGAGATTCGACGAGGCCGCGCGTATCGGGGTAGGGCGGCCCCTTCATCTTCCATTGATCCAAGAACTCCTTGAGGGCGCTGTTGAGTTTGTCTTCGCCAATGGCATCGGAGAGTGCGTAAAAGGCGAGTGATCCCTTCTGGTACCACACGTAAGGTTCGTTCTGCACGAGCACCAAGGGGGGTTCGCGCCGCACCTCGCCGCTTCTACCGCGCAGGTAACCATCCAGTTCTCGCTTGAGGAAGCGCCGCATGTGCTCATCGCCATATTTGTGCTGCATTACTCGAAGAGCCGAATACTCAGCCAAGCTTTCGGACATCATATTCGAGCCTTTCTCGTACCCTCCAACAAGCTGATGTCCCCACCATTGATGCGCTAACTCGTGCGCCGTAACGAACCAGGTGAAATCTATATCGTCCGGACGCTGAAGTCGTCCTATGAAACCAATCGCTTCGGAATACGGCACGGTATTTGGAAACGATTGCGCGAAGCTTCGGTACCGGGGGAACTCTATAACGCGGAACTGGTCAAATTGATAGGGGCCATAGTTTTTGGTGTAGTAGTCGAGGCCAAGCTTCGCCGCGCCCATCATTTTGTCGAGATCATAGGTGTGGGACGACAGGTAATAGATCTCGATGTTTACATCATTCCATTTGTCGCGCGCGATGGTGTAGTTTCCGGAGATGTAACTAAAGAAATCCTGAATGCGCGTTGAGCCCATGCTGTATTCGAAATACCTTCGTCCGTTTTCCTGCCATTCGCGTTTCAGGATTCCGGGGGAGATCGCGATCTGGCCGGGCGAGGTGCTTACAACGGAGTGATAGGTGATGAAGTTGGAGTCGGGACCGAAGAGGTCAGTATTCATGCCATAGGCATCGCCGCGGTCGGGTAGCTCTTCCTGTGGGCCAAGCCCAGCCTCACGACGACGTACGGGGTTATTCTGTTCGCGATTGGAATCGTAGCCCAGGGAGGGGAAATAGTCGCGATCGAAGAAGGTGCCGTTGTACGCAAACTCCGCTTGCTCGTTACTGTTTCGGAATCCCGGATTTTCGTAAGCACATTGGAAATGAATATGAATCGAGCCGCCGGGCTCGAGCGGCGAGGCAAGATGGTAGATCCAAAAGCCATGTGTGGTGTCGGCCAGCGTTGCTGTGGCCGGGCGGTCGAAGTGTGATTGACTTTAGCGAGCGGCGGCCATTGGTTACATAGATATCCTGAATGGGCGCACTGCCCTCGTTCACTGCTGTATATGTGCCCGTTGCATTGAAGCTTCGGCTTTCAGGGTAGATGTTGACTGCCGTGTCTACGGCCGTAATCTTGGGAATCGGCGACCGCTCATATTTCTTGTATTGCTTTTCGTAATCGGCCTGAACTTTTCTTACGTCCTGATCGGTAAGAAACGGATTCAGCACATGCGTGTTGTAGAAATACCAGGAACCGCTCGCGATGGCAGCAAGCATGGGAAGCGCGAGCATGATGGCGTAGGCCGGAAGGGATGCTTTCGCTGAGCGCAAACGGGCACGAAGACCGGTTTCGGCTCCTCGTCGCGCAAGCAAACTGGCAAGTACTCCGAGAAAGATGCCCCATGCAAGCCAATAGAACGTGGACCAGAAGAGGGGCTTTACAAAGTGGCCATACCCATTCATATCGGAGTAAACGTAAATGACCGAATCGTCGAAGATATAAAGGCGATCGGAAAATCCGGTGCGTTCCATGATGGGCTGAATTCCAAAGAGGCCAATGGCGATACCGTGCGCAACAAATTTATTGCTGCAAATTGTTTGCAAGAAGAACGCCATCAGCGCAAACGTGATCACGGGAACGAAAGTGACAATGTACAGCTCCTTGAAATATTGCAGGAGCTCAAAGTTGTAATAACCGGCGATCACCTGCGACAGGATCCCGCAAACCATCACGACGGTAAGCAGTACGAACTCCGCTGCGCAGAGAGCAGCCAGCTTCCCCAGGGTGTCGATCCAACTTCGAACCGGCAGAGCATCGTGAATCTGTTCGAAGTGAGTATCGCGTTCTCTCCACACCAGTTCTCCGGCATACATGGTGGCAATGATGAAGAGGAACAGGATTCCGCCGCCTTCGACCGCCTGAAGCATGAGGTAGGTTACGGGCCAGACATTGGCGCCGTTAATGGTCCCGGCAAAATGGCCGTTGACCATGCAAAACACCACCATCACGAGGGTGATTGCCCAGAATGGAATCTCACGAAAGATGTTGCGAAGGTAAATGCGGCTTAGCGACAGAAACTGCTGAAAGCCGGTAGCAAATGAAAACCTGGTCGAGACACTCGGAAGCAGATGATGAAAGCGCGGCGCAGGTGGCGCGGTTGACTCCTGTTCAGTCTTCTTCTGTTTGCGGCTGCGACGCGCGGTGAGGGCCTCTGCCGACATCGGGAACAGGAAGAACACGGTGAGCAACGCGACAATTCCGACCGAAATCCAGAGAACGCGATTCCATAGAAACATCCCATTCAATGGCATCCATAGGGAGTTTTGCTCTGTTACGGTCCAGTATCTCGCAGTGCTACGCAGCAGCAGAATTCCAATGGGATCGCAGACCGCGGGCCAGAAAGGTCTCAGGCTGCGCGTCTGCTGGACTGCGACCAAGCCGGTAAAGTAGACGGCGTAGAGTGCTGCTCCCTGCAAATAGACAATGATCACGCGGCGAGTGAGTGCGGCTACCAGAAAGAAGATACTTCCCAGGAAAAAGACCTGGGGAACAATAATGACGGCGTAGTGGTAAGCCAGCATTACCAGGTTGACAGGCGCGATGCGCGAGTGGTCTGCCCATGGGGCAAAGCTGCCGAGAATCTCACCCAGCGGAATGCCCAAAAACACAAGCAGAGTGACAATCAACGATCCAGCCCAGCGGCCACCGAGATAGGAGAACTTTGAAATGGGCTTTGTAAACACGAGCTGATAGGTGTCACGCTGGAAATCGCGGAGTATGGATGTGCCAAAGATCGCAGCCATGACAACTGCGCCGAAGAAGCAGAGTTGGAAGTCGTAGAGTTGGGTGGCAAATGGACCGTTGAGCAAGACTTTGCCTGCGCCTAACGGGCCAAAATCCTCTGCAGCCACACAAGAGAACGCGAGCACAACCCACAACGCGAAGTAACAGTAGGTCGCAACGCTCTTGAGTCTCAGCTTGATCTCAAACGAGAGGAATTCCAGAAACATCATGTATCTCCTGCGGCTAAGCTAGTTGACGCGCTGCGAGTTCAGCGTGAGGAAGTAGACATCTTCCAGAGCAGGGTCGACTGAGCGAAAGCCGTCTCCAGGCGCCGATTCGGAATAGATTCGGATTTCGTGTGCGCCGCCAAGCAGCTTGGTTGAGACCACCTTGTGTTGTGTAGAAACAGAGGCAAACTCTTCCTCTGTATCGACGACGATCGTGTAAATGCCGCCTCGCAACCGTTCCAGCGTCTCTTCGGGCGCACCCTCAAGCACCAACCGGCCATTGCTGATGATTGCCATGCGCGGGCACAACTCGCGCACATCGTCCACGATATGCGTGGAGAGGATTACGATCACGTCCCGAGCAAGCGAACTAAGTAGATTCAAAAAGCGGTTGCGTTCCGCGGGATCGAGGCCTGCGGTCGGCTCATCGACGATGATCAGCTTCGGGTTTGCGAGCAATGCCTGGGCGATGCCGAAGCGCTGCTTCATCCCGCCCGAGTAAGTGCTTAACGCTTTTTTGCGCGCATCCCACAGGTTGGTCTGGCGCAGCAGTGCATCCACAATTTCCTTGCGCTCGCCGGATTTATGAATTCCCTTCATCACCGCGAGGTGGTGCAGCATGTCCGATGCCGAGATGCGCGGGTAAACGCCGAACTCCTGAGGCAGGTACCCTAGTTGTCGGCGGACCTCATCCTTGTTTGCCACCACATCCAGGCCGTTGAGCAGAATCTTCCCCTCGTCGGGATCCTGGAGCGTGGCAATGGTTCGCATCAGTGTCGATTTGCCTGCTCCATTGGGTCCCAGCAGACCAAACATGTTATTTCCGATGGTCAGGCTGAGATTGTCCAGTGCTTGTACGCCATTGGGGTAGCGCTTTGAAAGACCGCGAATTTCAAGAGGCAAGGATTGTCTCCTTCGATTGATTTGTGGGACTACGAAGAGCGGGGAAACAGAGGTAACCGAAATAGTAGCGCACGGTGAACAGAAGAATCACCAAGATTAGACCGATAAGACCGGGAGAAGTCCGCTGAATGTTCCCGACGGTCGCCATTCGGCGATAAGAAAGTAAAGGTCACCCATCCAAAGCGACAGTCAGTCACATTCGCCGGGGAAGTGGCGGCGAGTGGAGACCTGTGCAGTCGTGCACGACGGTGCATCGTGCGTATAGGTTGCCATGCTTGTGAATGATGAGAGACGAGCGAGGATTCAATCTATCTGCGCAGAGGCCCCCATGTCTAATTGACAAACTTGTTTAGGGCATAACTCCACCAACCGCTGTGACCGGCAACCGTCTTGATCTCCGCCCTCGGAATCAGGCCGTCATTGACCATCGCCCACAAAACTGGATTCTTGACTACATTGGGACCGTCGGGAAAGAAGACCTGCGAATGGGCTCCGCCAATACTCTTAAACGTAGTTCCGAGGGGATCGAGCAAGAACGGACCGTAATACCAGTTGCCGGCGGCAACACCCACGCCCGATCCGTTATTCATTACCTTGAAAGCTACTGCGCCGCCCGTGCCTGTGTTGGGGATGCAGATCGTGTTCGTGCTACCCGCACAATTGTCGAGGTAGTTGGTAAGCGCAACCCCGGTCGTATCGTACACCGTGGCCTCGTAGTAGTTTGCCCCATCGTTGACGTACCAGACCAACGCGTACCAGGTGTTTTGCGAGAACGGAATATCGCCCCAAGTGGTCGTACCCCCGATTCCGCCAGTCCGCTCGATTTTGAAGCAAGGCGGAGAAGCCGAACCGCTGCAATATCCCAATCCCGTTCCGCCGTAGGAACTAAACGTGATGGTGTTCCCGCCTATCAGTTCAGCCAGGTCGAATGAACTTCCGGCGTCCTGCGTGTTGCCGGAATTGTAGATCCAGCCCAACAACACAGTCGTGTCTGAGCCGCTTTTGGCGCCAGCGTTTATATAGGTCCAGTAGTCCGATGAGGAGACGCTTCGGGCAATAGACAAAACTCCGCTGGGAACCGACGACCCGTTGCAGCTCGGTGTACTAGCGAGGACTTGAGCTGGAGTATTCGTGTATCTCGTGCTAGCCGTCAGCGAGCCACCGAATGTCCCATTGATGCAATAAGCACCCTTTGCCAGATTTGCGGCAGTAACACTTGTCCCTGGTGTGTTGCCGCCATAGGTGAAGACAGCCCACGGGATCGGTGCTACTCCGCACGACGAAACGCAGTTGAATTTGGCGGAAGCCGTAATGCATTGATTTGCAGTTGGCTCATCCTGGGGGCCCATCGAAAGGGGCAAAGTACCACTTCCGATCACGGCGTGAAATCCGAAGTAGCCCGTCCCGCTGCAGAAGCTTTCACTCTCGGCGTTCAATGTGATGCTGCCGCCGGTGCTATGGACGACGAGATAATAAAACCGACTGGCGGAAAAGACTCCGCAGTCTGAAAAATTCGATGAGTTGTAGGTGTTGCTGCCCTGGGTGGGTGTCACATTATTGTACGAACAAAGCAACGTACCCGCGCAGAACGACACACCCGTCGGGCAGTTGCTCAGTCCCGCCGAGTAGATACCCAGATTGACCTGACTAGCCGTGTTCACACTGATCGTAAAGCTGGAGAGTGTGTAACCGCCCGCTCCGCCATACATGAGTATGGGTAGTACCGCTGCAGATTGGTATCCCGGAAAATAGGTCGATCCTGCTGCAGTGTTGCCCAGCGTGATGACACTGTTACCCGGCTGCGCATTGAGTACGCCAGGCAATATCTGCGCCTGCGATGCAATTCCCACCTCAAACAAGAGCAGTGCGAGAATGCTAGCGGTTCGTCCAGCTACCATATCCTGCTCCCGCCGCGGCGTAATGGGTTGAATCCACGCCAACCAAACAAATGAAGTCGCCCTTTGCGCCACTGGAGACAAGCGTTCCATTCGTCGCTGCTCCGTTGACTCCCTCATAAACGATGAAAACGCCATTGGCGGAAGCGATGATCAATGCGCCGGTTTGCCCACTGTAGTTTCCAAAGCAATACTGCTTGCCCGCTGTGGGAGCGTCCAAATTCCAGGTGAAGGTGCTCCCGGAATTATTCCAGTAGAAACCGGTCATGCCAGCCATCGTGTACGGAGAACCGCCGCTGTGAATCACCGTGATCGGCGGAGGTGCCGGTGGCCCCTGCGGACCTATCGGGCCAGCCGGACCTTGTGGGCCGCTCGCGCCAGGAGGTCCTGTAGAACCGATTGGCCCCGACAGCCCCTGGGGACCTGTCGGACCCGCCAGACCCTGCGGGCCGGTTGTGCCGGGAGGTCCTGTCGACCCGATTGGTCCCGGTGGCCCTTGTGTCCCAGCGGTGCCCGTCGCACCAGCCTGAGCAATTAAGCTCCACGCCGTCGGATTTGTAGACGGCGTCGGATTGTTTGGTCCCTGGCTAGCCGCAATTGCAACGTAGGTTGAGCCGTTGTAGGTAACCGCATCATTGATTGCGTAGGAGGCAGAAGGACTAAACGAGTTCCGGAAAGTGAAACCGACACCAGGGCCCTGGGCGCCCGTTTGCCCCTGAGGCCCTGTTGGGCCAGCCGGGCCCGGTGGGCCAATCAAACCCTGCGGTCCTTGGATGCCTTGCGGACCTGCCGACCCAGTTGATGCAATCTCAAGCTCTGGCTGATGGCTGGTGGCAATGCTCTCCTTGCTGTCGAATGAAAAGGATCCCGTGGCGCCTCCCAACGCCAAAGCAAGACCATAGTTTGGTTGGATTCCACTCACCCAGTCTTGAACCAGCTGTGTGACGTCGATGATCACAAACTGATTCAGATTTAAGGAACTCAAGGTAGCCGGATGCCCACCGGTCGCTGAACCTCCTAATAGTGGCGCATTCTTGTAGGTCAGCGTGCCTTCGCTCCAGCTGTTAAAGATTGGAAAAACATCGATGTTCCCGCTTGCGGTCACTCCGTTCAGATACAGACGAAGCGTGGCTTTGCTTACGCTGATCCCCGAGGGTATGGCTGACAAATCAAACTTGAGAAAGGTCTGAGTGCCTGTCTGAACCACTAGAGTGGATTGCGAGCCGTAATTTGTTGAACTCTTCGAGCTGGCAATATAGGTGTCTGCGCTTGGCGGAGCGGACTGCGCTATGCCCGGAGTTACGACAAGCAGAGGCAAGACCAACGCGAGAAGGCGAAATTGCAGAGAAATGCGATGGGACACGACACCTCCCAAGGGTTGACGACCGGAGCGCAGGGAAACTCGGGCGTGGCTCAGTAACCGTCAAGGACCGATACCACTCACTGGATTCGAAGGGGGAAACTCCTACCTAGGAGGGGAAACTGACGCTCTTGATATTCAGGCAAACGGCACAGGCGAACCGATGAACGAAACTTGAGTCTGTGCGACTCGTTCCACCAACAACTCAACAAATGACCCGATAAAGGTGAAGTTCAATCATTGAATCTCCGATGTCAAGTCGATTGTTCCGAAGGTTACTCAAGATTACATCGAGGTTACTGGCCTTCGGGTTGAGCGAATGCGAGTTGATTTTGCCCTTCCAGAAGGTGGGTAGATCATCCGCGGGTGCATGTATCCGAGATACTATTTGCCTCGTAGGTCTGCTGTTCTTTTGCAAATGCGCAGACTAACTCTGGCGCGGCTCCTAGGGTGCAAAGCAGATTGCAGGAACCGTCACGTATCAGTCTGGAATCGTTACTGTCGCTCTTTCGCGGCGACCGCGATTGTTAACCGCCAAACCTAATTCTCGAAAAGAGGTCTTATGACAAAGAAGGGAACCAATCTGCAACCACGGCGAGAGTTTCTTAAGCTTGCTGCGCTTACCGGTGCGGCAGCACTCACGGGAACGGGAGCGGCAGGCGAAGCGGAACAAACAGCCAGTGCACCAGCATCGGACAGGAATGAGGGGGATGACAAGATGGAGTTCCTTCACGTCAGCGGCCGTCACATTGTCGATACCAAAGGGGAGAAGGTTCGGCTGAGAGGAACCTGTCCGGGCGGCTGGATGAACATGGAGGATTTTATTAACGGGCATCCAGGCGCGGAGCATACTCTGCGAGCCCAGATGGCGGAGGTGCTTGGTCCGGCAAAGGCACAGTTTTTCTTCGAGCGCATGCTCGATTACTTCTTCAATGAAGACGATGTGATCTTTCTCAGAAAGGCCGGCGCCAGCGTCGTGAGGATACCTCTGAATTATCGACATTTCGAGGACGATGCCGCTCCTTTCAAATACAAAGAGGCAGGATTTGCCCGTTTCGATCAAGTGCTAAGACACTGCGAAAAACACGGTCTTTACGTCATTCTGGATCTCCATTCGGCCCAGGGATGGCAGAATGTCCATTGGCATTCTGACAATGCATCTCGCATCAGTCTTTTTTGGGAGGTTACGTACTATCAGGATCGCTGCGTCGCCCTTTGGCAGGAGTTTGCACGGCGCTATAAGGACCGGGCTGTGGTGGCTGGCTACGATTTGCTTAACGAGCCTTGTTCGAACAACGATCTTGGCGACTATCCGTGGAATATTTATTCAAACTACAAACCCAATTGGGACCGCATGAATTCCGTCTTTCGGCGGCTTGTAACAGAGATCCGCAAGATTGATTCCAAACACATCATCTTCCTTGAAGGTGATAACTATGCGAAGCAGTTCTCGGGATTTGAGAAGCCCTTTGACGACAACCTCGCCTACAGTTCGCATAACTACACCGTGCCAGGGTTCGGACCCGGCCGGTACCCTGGCACCATCCATCCGCGATCTGCTTCGGCGGGTGGTGCTCAGGACTGGGATCTGGCAAAACTGGAGCGCAACTTTCTCGATGCCGAGGGAACGAAGTTCACTCAGCAGCATAATGTTCCGCTATGGGTGGGCGAGTTCGGGTCAGTCTACAACGGGCCATCGGACGAGAATGGTGACCGCCTGCGCGCGTTAGACGATCAGATTGGCATCTTTGAACGGAACGAGGCGCATTGGACGACGTGGAATTACAAAGACGTTGGCGTGATGGGAATGCTGACACTCGACCCTGCATCTCCTTACATGGAGCGCATCAGCGACCTTCTTCGCAAGAAGGCGGCACTCGGCACCGATGATTGGATGTCGTGGCTACCTCCAACGCCAGTGAAGGACGCAACAGCCCACCTTGCTGACCAGATCCATCAAGTTGTTGGTGATCCGCAGGTGGATTCGGGACTCAATGCACGGTGCGTCAAACAGACCTTATTGTGTTTCTACACGGGGACTCTGATGCAGCCGCTCTATGCGAGCTTATTCAAGGGCCTGTCTGAGAATGAGCTGGATCACATCCTGTCTTCCTTTTCGGCGAAGCAGTGTGTTCCCAACCAGGGCCTGGTGGACGTTCTCAGTAAACACATGGTTAAGCCGGCTTAGGTGACAAGTGCAGGCGACTGGAGTCCAGCAGCCGCAAATCACTTTCCGATGC
>CAVTUP010000002.1:0-388996 GCA_963737915.1 uncultured Acidobacteriaceae bacterium
GCCCCCGAACCCCAGCCACACTCTCGATTGAAGATCCTCTCCGCCTCCTTCGATCCCGCTTGCCTAAGTCTCATTTTCAGGAGGAATATAGTCGCTGCGCTCTTCCCCCGTTGCGACGAGATTCCCAGGAGGCTTATGCAAGCTTGGGATCAAAAGAATCCACCCATTGCGGAGATCGATGTCCTATGGATCACCGCCGGTCTTGGTTGCGACGGAGACACCATAGCCATGACCGCCGCCACGCAGCCCAGCATCGAAGACATCGTTTCGGGCGGCATTCCGTGGACTCCCAAAGTTAATCTCCACAATCCCTTCCTCTCCTTCGAAAATGGAGACGACTTCCTCCAGCGCTTTCACCTCGCGGCGCAGGGTGGGCTTCAACCGTTCATTCTCGTCGTCGAAGGCTCCATTCCCAACGAAAACAATAAGCAGGAAGGCTATTGGGCCTCTCTCGGCACCGACCCGGCAACCGGTCAGCCCATCACCACCTGCGAGTGGATCGACCGGCTCGCGCCGCATGCCTGGGCAGTAATCGCCGTGGGCACATGCGCCACCTATGGTGGAATCCATGCGATGGAGGGCAATCCCACCGGCTGCATGGGTCTGCCTGACTATCTCGGCTGGCAATGGAGATCCAAAGCCGAAATCCCCATCGTCTGTGTCCCCGGCTGCCCCGTTCAACCCGACAACTTCATGGAAACCCTGCTCTATCTGCTTTACATGGCCACAGGACGCGCCCCGATGATTCCTCTCGACGAGGCGTTGCGGCCCACATGGCTGTTTGGCAGCACGGTCCACGAAGGATGCGATCGCGGCGGCTACTACGAGCAGGGTCAATTCGCCGAGGAATATGGTTCCCCGCTCTGCATCGTCAAGCTCGGCTGCTGGGGACCCGTCGTTCAATGCAACGTTGGCAAGCGCGGCTGGATAGGCGGAATCGGCGGCTGCCCGAACGTCGGCGGCATCTGCATCGGCTGTACGATGCCCGGCTTTCCTGATAAGTTCATGCCTTTTATGAATCAGCCTCCGGGATCATTGCTTTCTTCCGCCGCGGTCCAAACCTACGGGCGCGCAATCCACGCGTTGCGCAAATTCACACAGGCATCTCTCAACAAGGTCCCCGCCTGGCGGCGTCAGCCAGTTGTTACGGGCAAAGCCGGCTGACGTCCAAGCATCGAATGCCATATCGATATCGGCATGGAGCACATCGTGGCCCTTCTCTCACAAGCCGAACTTGGCGATCGCTACCCGATGCGCGAGCCGGAAGTCGGGAGTCATGAGCCATCGCCGGATTTGGCCGAAGCCGAATCGCTTCTCCTCGAACTCGCCAGCGTATTCAACGGAATGTCGAATCCTGCAGGCTCGAATTCCTTCTCTTCCGTATTGACCGAGGACGCGCACGCTTCGAGTCTCGAGGCCAAATACCGTGCCCTCCTTGAGCAAATTCCCGCCGTTGTTTTCATGGCCTACGTCGATCGCGGAGTTAGTGAGGCATACGTCAGCCCCGAGATCGAAGCCGCGCTGGGATACTCCCGTGAAGAATGGCTTGAAGACCCTGTCCGCTGGTATGAACACATTCATCCCGACGACAAGCAACGCTGGAGCCTCGAAGCCGCGACCATGTTTGTCTCCGGCAAGCCGCTTCGCTCCTCTTACCGGGTAATCGCGCGCGACGGTCGAGTCGTCTGGTTCCACTGCGATGCCCGCATGGTGCGCCGCCCCGATGGACAGCCTTGGTTCATCCACGGCGTGGCCTTCGACATCTCCGACATGAAGCACTCCGAGAAAGCGCTTCAGCAGGAACGAAATGTTGTCTCGGCAATTCTCGATACCGTCGGCGCCCTCGTGACCGTCCTCGATCCCGAAGGCCGCATCCTTCGATTCAACCGCGCTTGCGAACTCACCACCGGATACTCCCTCGAAGAAGTGCGCGGCAAATACATCTGGGATTTCTTCCTGCTCCCCGAAGAAATGCAACGTTCCAAAGAAGTCATGAGCCAGTTGAGCGCCGACCTCTTGCCGCAGGACTATCAAAGTCACTGGGTAACGCGACATGGCACCAATCGTCTTGTCGCCTGGTCGAGTTCCATGTTGCCCGATAGCGATGGAATGCCGAACTACATCATCGCGACTGGCATCGACATCACAGAGCGCGAGCAGTTGGAGAGAGCGCTGCTCAACATCAGCGCGAGAGAACAGCGACGCATCGGTCAGGATTTGCACGACGGCCTTGGCCAGCACCTCACCGGAATCGCCTTCATGGCCAAAGTGCACGAATCAAGACTCGCCGAAAAGCAACTCACTGAAGCGGCCGATGCTGCCAAAATCGTACGCCTCGTCAATGAAGCCATACACAAAACCCGCGAGCTTGCCCGAGGCTTGCTTCCCGTCGTCTCCGATGCCCAGGGACTGATGTCCGCCCTGCAACTGTGGGCGGGCGAAGTCGAAGATCTCTTCGGCATATCGTGCAGGTTCCAATGCGAAACGGCAGTGTTGATTCACGACGACGCCGTGGCGACACACCTCTACCACATTGCACAGGAAGCCGTGAATAACGCCATCAAGCACGGCGCCGCGCGCAGCATCCTCATCCGCCTCGCATCCGAGAATGGCTGTGGAACCCTGCTCATCTCCGATGATGGTTCCGGCATCCCAGAAGTACGCGGCAATGCTCAAGGCATGGGGCTGCACATCATGAGCTATCGCGCCGGCATGATTGGCGGAAGACTCGACGTCGGTCCACATCCTGTACGAGGAACCTGTGTGAACTGCACCTTTCCAATTGTGTCTCCCAGTTGAGAGGACAACCGAATGAGTACACTTACCACTCCCGACAGGGCGGCCCAAAGCACCAAGAAAAACGTCCTCGTCGTCGACGATCATCCTCTTTTGCGTCAGGGACTCGCCCTTCTGATCAATCAGCAGCAGGACATGCAGGTTTGCGGCGAAGCTGAAGAAGCCCACGCTGCCATGCAGGCCGTCACCCAGTGCAGACCCGACATCATGATTCTCGACATCTCCCTCAACGGGCCCGACGGACTTGAACTCCTCAAGAGCATTCGCGCCTCTGACCCCGAGCTGCCGGTGCTGATTCTGTCCATGCACGACGAAGCTATTTACGCAGAGCGCGCTCTTCGTGCCCGTGCCAACGGATACATCATGAAACAGGAAGCAACCGAGAAAGTCCTCGTAGCTGTCCGTCGCATACTGAATGGCGAACTCTACCTCAGCGACCGCATGTCAAATAAAATGCTGCAACACTACATCGGCGGCGCTCCCTCGATGATCCAGTCCCGCATCTCCTCGCTCTCCGATCGCGAACTCGAAGTCTTTCGCCTCATTGGAGAAGGCCGGGCCACCCGCGAAATCGCCGAGGAGCTTCACCTCAGCGTCAAGACCGTCGAAACCTACCAGGCACACATCAAAGACAAGCTCGCCCTCCGCAGCGGCAGAGAACTCATCCAGCACGCGATTCAATGGAAGATCAACGAAACCAGCGCCTGATCTCAATGGCAGGCGCGTCTGGTAACCATCTTCGTCACATCTCCACATCGGGGAATCCCCTACCCTCTACTTGCTCAAAGTACGACGTCAGAATAGGGCCAGTCCCGCTTGCGACATTTCACTCGCGCCTGTTCCGATAGCCAAGTTTGATTGAGGCGACTTCCCTCTGTCTTTGGCCACAACAAAAGCCAGAACGCCAACGTCGAACGGCTTCAGGTGACGTTCCGCTCCCGGCTCTTTCAGGAGCGGCGGAGGTTTCGGCGAGAACTCTCCAATCGTCGTTTTGCGAACCAACAGTCAAGCAACAAGTCGCATCCATCGTTCTTATGTCCAGGGCTCGTTGCATCGTGTCGCAACATCTGCAGTCCGATAGCAGAACCACGCGGTATCCCGAAAAGGAGATCCCCGATCATGACTCCAGAAGCAATCCCTTATGGTCGAGTCACCCAGAAGCAACCCGCTGTCGCCGAACTCCACATCCTGTGGATCACTGCCGGCCTGGGGTGTGACGGAGATTCGGTCTCTATTACGGCGGCCACCCAGCCAAGTATTGAAGACGTCTTGCTGGGCGCAATCCCCGGCCTGCCCAAGGTACATCTGCACAATCCGGTCCTGGCCTACGAAAACGGCGACGACTTCCTGAAATTCTGGTACGAGGCGGAGGCAGGTCGGCTCGATCCCTTTGTGCTCGTTGTGGAAGGCTCCATCCCCAACGAAAAGATCAAGAAAGAAGGCTACTGGGCTGCGCTGGGGACCGATCCGCATACTCTTCAGCCCATCACCACCTGCGAATGGATCGATCGCCTTACTCCCAAAGCGCTTGCCGTGATCGCCTGCGGAACTTGCGCGACCTACGGCGGCATCCACGCCATGCAAGGAAACCCCACCGGCTGCATGGGTTTGGCAGACTACCTCGGTTGGGGATGGAAGTCCAAAGCTGGCCTCCCCATCGTCAACGTTCCCGGCTGTCCCGTCCAACCCGACAACTTCATGGAGACCGTCCTCTACCTCCTGTATCAGGTGGCTGGATTGGCGCCCATGATTCCCCTCGATGAACAGTTGCGCCCCACATGGCTCTTCGGCAGCACCGTTCACGATGGATGTGATCGCGCCGGCTATTACGAGCAGGGCGACTTCGCCACGAGCTACGGCTCTCCAAAGTGCATCGTCAAGCTGGGTTGCTGGGGCCCTGTAGTCAACTGCAACGTTCCCAAACGTGGGTGGATGGCCGGCATCGGCGGCTGCCCGAACGTCGGCGGTATCTGCATCGGTTGCACCATGCCCGGATTCCCCGACAAGTTCATGCCCTTTATGGATGAGCCTCCCGGCGCAAAACTGTCTACCAACGCAATCGGCGTCTATGGAAAAGCGCTTCGGGCCCTGCGCAATATGACGAATGACACAGTGAACAAAGAGCCCAAATGGCGTCATCCTCGCGCGGAACTTACCACTGGCTATCACTCCGGTTCCTACTAACAAAGCAAAAGGAGAAACTACGATGGGGACGATTACTGCCGCACGTGACGAGGCTGCTTCCGACAAGAGCCAGTTAGTAGAGATGAATTGGGATCCCATCACCAGGATCGTCGGCAGCCTCGGCATCTTCACCAAGATAGATTTCGGCAAACGCAAAGTCGCCGAATGTCACAGCACGTCCTCTATCTTCCGCGGCTACAGCATCTTCATGAAGGGCAAAGACCCGCGCGACGCGCACTTCATTACTAGCCGCATCTGCGGCATCTGCGGCGACAACCACGCAACCTGCGCCACCTACGCGCAGAACATGGCATTCGGAGTTCGTCCGCCGGCGATGGCCGAGTGGATCGTCAATCTTGGCGAAGCCGCCGAATACATGTTCGACCACAACATCTTTCAGGACAATCTGGTCGGTGTCGATTTCTGCGAAAAAATGGTCAAGGAAACCAATCCCGGCGTTTGGGAGAAAGCAGAAAAAACCGCGGCTCCCCACGCGGAACTCCATGGCCACCGCACCATCGGTGACATTATGAAGGCGCTCAATCCCTTCACTGGCTCCTTCTACATAGAGGCTCTGCAAGTCAGCCGCATGACTCGCGAAATGTTCTGTCTCATGGAAGGTCGTCACGTCCATCCATCAACCCTCTATCCCGGCGGAGTTGGAACCGTACCAACCGTCCAGCTCTTTACCGACTACATTGTCCGCCTCATGAAATACGTCGAGTTCATGAAGAAGGTAGTTCCGCTACACGATGACCTCTTCGATTTCATGTATGAAGCCCTCCCCGGCTACGAAGAGGTCGGGCGTAGGCGCATTCTCCTCGGATGCTGGGGATCGTTCAACAACCCCGACGTCTGCGATTACACCTACGCGAAAATGACGGACTGGGGGCGCTCCATGTACGTCACGCCCGGCGTCGTCGTCGACGGCAAGCTCGTCACCACCGACCTCGTCGACATCAACCTGAACATCCGCATTTTGCTCGGCAGCTCCTACTACGACGACTGGCAAAACGCGCAGACGTTCGTGCAAAAGGACCCCCTCGGAAATCCAGTGGATCAGCGTCACCCCTGGAACCAGAGCACCTTCCCCAAGCCCCAGAAGCGTGACTTCAAAGAGAAATACACCTGGGTGATGTCGCCGCGCTGGTATGACAAACGCACCGGCGACTACCTCGCTCTCGATACTGGCGGCGGCCCGATCGCGCGCTTCTGGGCAACCGCGCTTGCCGGCCTCGTCGACATCGGATACATCAAGGCCACGGGCCACAGCGTCAAAATCTACCTGCCCAAGACAACCTCGAAGCCCGAGGTCGAGTTCGAGTGGAAGATTCCCAAGTGGAGCAACGCCATCGAGCGCGATCGGGCACGCACCTACTTCCAGGCCTACGCAGCCGCGGCCGCACTCTACTTCGCCGAGCAGGCATTGGCAGAGTTGCACGCCGGTCGTACCCGCACATGGAATGACTTCAAAGTCCCCGAAGAAGCCATCGGCTGCGGCTTCCACGAAGCGGTGCGCGGAGTTCTTTCTCACCACGTCGTTATCCGCGATCACAAGATTGCAAACTACCACCCCTACCCGCCGACACCTTGGAATGCCAATCCGCGGGATTGCTATGGCACTCCAGGACCATACGAAGATGCGGTGCAGAACACGCCCATCTTCGAAGAAAATGGCCCGGATAAATTCAAGGGCATCGACATCATGCGCGCCGTGCGCAGCTTCGATCCTTGTCTGCCATGTGGCGTACACATGTACCTCGGCAACGGGAAAGTGCTGGAGGCACATCATTCCCCTATGTTCGGCGTGCAGGTGTAAGCCGGAGCATTTTCATCGAACGTGTGAGCCGGACCTGCCGTGCGAGGGCCAAGGCTCGGGAGACCCGGCTCACACCCGATTTTGATTCCCATAGGAGGCGCGTGACAGACCGCAGGGTATTTCAGGATCAGATTCGGCAGCTCGGCAAGCTGATTACGCAATTCGAGCAGATGCCGGAAGGCCCACAGAAAGTCGCATGCAGAGAATTGGTGCAGCTCCTGATGGATGTCCATGGCGCGGGCCTTGAAAGAGTGATGGAAATCGTCTTCGACGATCCAAACTCAGGTCGCGCAATTGTCGACAATCTCGCCAAAGACTCCGTCGTGAGCAGTTTGCTCGTGCTTTACTCGCTGCATCCCGATGACCTCGAAACCCGCGTCCGGAAGGCGGTGGATCAAATGCTGCCCCGTTTGCGCAAGCTCTCCTGCAATGCCGAATTGGTGCGCGTAGACGAAGGCGTCGTCCAATTGCAGGTGAACACTTCAGGACACAGTTGCGGCTCATCCGCCAAGGACGTCCGCGCAATTGTGGAAGACGTCGTCTACGAATTTGCGCCGGATGTCGTCGCACTTGAAATTCTCGGCCTCGACGAACCATCCAGTTCCGGCTTTGTCGCCCTGGAAAGCCTGCTGGGACAGAATCTCGTCATCGCCGCTCCCAACGGCCATTCCCCTCAGGCGCAAGGAACCTCCCGTGCCTGACCAATCGACACTGGGCTTCGAGCAGGCATTCGGTGTTCTGCGTCAGTTCACCCGTGCCCGCAGTTCTTCCTCTCGCGCAACCGAGTTCTGCGAGCTATGCAGCGCTGGACTGGGCCACGACCATCCGCATCTGGTCGAGCTCACCTCCCGCCAGATTCTTTGCGCGTGCGATGCCTGCGCCATGCTCTTCGATGGCATGGAGAAGTCCAAATACAAGCGCGTTTCCAGAAGCGCGAAGTTCCTCACAAACTTTGAAATGACCGATGGCCAATGGGAAAGTCTGCTGATCCCGATCAACATGGCTTTCCTCTTTCATTCCAGTCTCGAGAACAGAATGATCGCGCTCTACCCCAGCCCCGCGGGTGCCGTCGAATCGCTTTTGCCCCTCGACGCATGGACAGACATCGCTGCTAACAATCCCGTCCTCCATCACCTGCGCTCCGATATCGAGGCGCTGCTCGTCAACCGCGTAGGACATGCGCATGGCTTGACCCGTGCCGAGTATTACATTGCCCCCATCGATGAGTGCTACAAACTCGTCGGCCTGATTCGCACCAACTGGAAAGGCTTTTCGGGAGGCACGGAAGTCTGGACGGAGATCGGCCGCTTCTTCGCGGAGCTGAAATCGAAATCCGAGGTGATTGGCGGAGGTCCCAGTGCCTGATCTGAGCTTTCAAATCGAGACCGCCACCGTCGTTCCCTTTGCAGCCGTTCCAATGCTCGCGTTTCGATTGCAGATCAGGAATGCTGTCGCCAACGAAGCGATCCACACTATCGCGCTCCGCTGCCAGATTCAGATCGAGGTTACGCGCCGTCGTTACTCGCCTGCCGAACAGGAACGCCTCCTCGATCTCTTCGGCCAACCGGACAGATGGAGCCAGACTTTGCGCAACTTGCTCTGGACTCACGCCACCGTCCTGGTGCCCGGCTTTTCCGGCCCCAGCGGCGTAGTGGATTTGCAGGTACCGTGCACCTTTGACTTCAATGTTGCGGCAACCAAGTATTTTGCCGGGCTCACCGACGGAGAGATTCCTCTGAACATGCTGTTCAGCGGTACCGTCTTCTATATCCGCGACGACAGTTCATTGCAGGTCGCTCCCATCTCGTGGGAAAAAGAAGCACGATACACACTGCCCGTCACCCTCTGGCGAGAGATGATGGAGAGCTACTACCCCAACAGCGTGTGGCTTAATCTGCACCGCGATGTCTTCGAGCGCCTTTACCGCTACAAGATGCAGCACGGTATTCCGACGTGGGAGCGGGCGCTCGAGCAGGTGCTCGACAGCGAATCGATGGTGAAGTCGTGAATCTGGATCGAGTCGAGAAGATTGCCGAAGCCGTGCTCTACGAGGGATACATGCTCTATCCCTACCGGCCATCGTCGGTCAAAAACCAGCAGCGCTGGAACTTCGGCGTGCTCTACCCTTCCGCGTGGTGCAACCGGCAGTCAGGCTCCGATCGATCCAGCATGACGACCGAATGCCTGCTGCAGACAACTTCATCCACGCGGCTCACCGTCAAGGTTCGCTTCCTTCAGATTGTTCAGCGCTCCGTCGCAAAGCTTCATTCTCCACTGCCTCACATTCCAGGTATAGAAACGCCTGAAGGCGAAGTCCCCTCAATGGAGATCGTCGATTGTCTCGAAGTCGCTGGCCGTGTTCATCATCCATGGCAGGAGGCAGTGGAACGAGAAGTTATTTGCGACTCACTTGATCCCCGAGCGCACTTACACTTCTCCTTGCCCTTCTCGTTCCCCCAAGGCACGACCTTCGAATATTTGCGCGATGACAATGGAACAGCAGTTGGAGTCATCGTGCGGGAGTCGCAATCACTGCTCGGCGAAGTCAAGATTCAATCGGAGAGATGCCGAGACGCATTCTACAAAGTCGCAGTGGAGGTCCAGAACCTCGCCCTCCCCGAGCCCCAGCCATCGCACGATACCCGCGGCCGCGATGCCGTCCTTCTAGTTTCCCTCGTCTCGGCCCACACCATCCTCGGCGCCGACGATGGAGAGTTTATCTCTCTCCTCGATCCTCCTCCAGATCTCAAAAATCAGGTGGCGAATTGCAAAAACGTTGGCACGTGGCCCGTTCTTGCAGGAGATGGCCCAACAGCCGTTCTGTCCTCCCCCATCATCCTCTATGACTATCCTCAGATCGCGCCCCAGAGCGCCGGAAATCTCTTCGACTCCACTGAGATCGACGAAATTCTCTCCCTTCGCATTCTGACCCTCACCGATGCGGAGAAAACAGAGATGCGGCAATCAGACGATCTCACCCGCGGAATCCTCGAACGCACCGAGAACATGCCCGAAGAACAGTTCATGAAGCTCCACGGAATCCTGCGCGGCCTCTCCCCCGCAAAGGAGAAGACGCAATGAATGAGTGGGAATGGAATCTCCTCGAAGACAAAGCCGCCGTTGATCAGCTGGAAATCATCGGGACCTCTGTAAAGGTTGGGAGCCGCGTGCGCCTTCATCCCAAAGAAGGCGGCGACATTCTCGACATCGCGCTGCGCGGTCAAATGGCAACCATCGAAAGCATTGAAGAAGACTATGAAGGCGTCAGGCACGTCTGCGTAGTTCTCGAGAACGATCCCGGGCGCGATCTCGGAATGATGCGCCAACCGGGCCACCGCTTCTTCTTCACCCCGGCCGAACTGGAACCATTGCTCGATTCTCCGCATACCCCCTCCGAGTCGGCCACAATCTCCAAGCCCATCAAGCAGGAAATTCTCATCGCCGGCATCGGCAACATCTTCCTCGGCGACGACGGATTTGGCGTCGAAGTCGTCCGCCGCTTGATGCAGCGCGCCCTCCCCCAGATCCGTCCGCGTTATCGACTTCGGAGTTCGCGGCCTCGACCTCGCCTATGCATTGCAGGACGGCTACAAAACCACCATCCTCATTGATGCTTTTCCTCATGGGCGAACGCCAGGCACCGTGTCGGTCGTCGAGCCCGATGCGAAAGGAATTTACCGCCGCGCCAACAAACTTTGTCGAACCCCACGCCATGCATCCCATGAACGTGCTCCGCATGGCGAGCGCGATGAGTGGCCCTCTGAATCGAGTCTTGCTCGTAGGCTGTGAGCCCGCCTCACTCGGCGGAGACGAAGGTTTCATGGGCCTGAGTGAACCCGTTGAGGCGGCAGTAGAAGATGCAGTGAATACCACCGAGGCGTTGATCAGGCGACTTCTCGACGAGTAAGTCGCACGAGAAAAATCCAGGCGAAAAGGAGACCTGATATGGCAATGGAACTGGTTGAGTCGACCGCGAATGGCAGCGACAGGGACACTCTCTACATGCTGGGCGGCGTCGCATTGATGGTATTCGGCGCCGGGTTGCTCCTCTCGAATCCCACCGTGCGGCGCTACATGTCGCAGTTCGGAGTAGGAAATCTCGCGACATCTGTAATCCCTGATATGGAGCGCTACTTCAAACTGCGGGCGATGTAACTAAAGCCGCAAACGACCGGCAGTGAGCCGGCTCTGTCCACGTGACGGAGTCGGCGGGATCGTGACGCATCATGGAAACAGCAAATGCCAAGCTCCTTCATTTCGTAGTAGACGCGAGGGCCAGCCGCTTCACGGTGCAGGCGTTTGCTACTGGAATACTCTCCGCGATGGGCCACAACCCGAAGATCGGGATCCGCACCTTCGCCGGCGAAGTGGACTTCAGTCCCGAATCCGCTGAGGGAAGCGGATTCCGCCTGGTAATGCAAGCCAATTCGTTGAGCGTTCTCGATGACTTCAGCGACAAAGACCGCCGCGAAATCGAACGAATGATGAACGAGCAGGTTCTCGAAGTGGCGAAGTACCCCCAAATCCTCTACGAAGCTGCGATTGTCTCGGTGAATCGAATCCAAAGCGCCTTGTATTCCGCAACGCTTAATGGAAATCTAACCTTTCACGGCGTAACCCATCCCCTGCCCGTAAATGCGCGAATCGCAGAGTACGGCGATTTGCTCCGCGCTTCCGGTGAATTCACTTTGAGGCAGACCGACTACGGCATCAAACCCATCTCTGTCGCGGGCGGTGCGATGAAGGTAAAAGACGAACTCAAATTCTCGTTCGAGATGGTTGCGCGGAAAAAGGAATGACTTGCGACCCTCGATTGTCGAAACAATATCGAATCAGGAAACGCGGCCTCCATTTGCCTGGCCATACCGGGAGGTATTGTCGAGCTTCTCGCTGATCAGAATGACGAGGTCGGAATCGTCGAGGTGGCCGGGGTGCGCCGCATAGTCCAGCTTGGACTCCTGGCAGACGACACCCTGGTCACCGGGGATTGGAGTCTTCTTCCACGTTGGGTTCGCAATGTCCAAGATCAGCGAATTCGAAGGCGCCGAACCGATGTCCCGAAGCGAGCGCGCGAATGACGTCGCTGAACAATGGCGCACGCAGCGTGCCGATTTTGGTTGAAGATGACAAGGTCATCCAGGTCGGATCGCATGACAGAAGGCGCATTGTCTGACTGACCGTGACGCACGACTCGTCGTAGACCGCCCTCTAGCCTTCTCCGTAATCAGGAATGGGCCGCGCTGCCAAATCCTTTGGACTCCCCGCCAAAGCGACCTGTACACTTTCCTCGGTCAGATATTCCCCAGAGCACCGCTGGCCAAATCGCAAGTGGAGGAAAGAAAGATGAACAAAAGATTGTGGTGTGTCTTCGCGGGGCTCTGCGGGTTTACGATGCTCACCCTGAGCGCAATTCCGTTGGTCGCACAGACGTCAGAGGTTAAAGAGAAACCACCCATGTACTCGTATGTCGCCAACTGGCAGATTCCTCGTGCACATTGGGCAGAGATGGCAAAAGCAAATGCCGCTGACAAAACGATCATGGACAAGGCGCTCGCCGACGGAACAATTGTCGGATATGGCGACGATGAGAATCTGGTTCATCAGCCCGACGGTGAGACTCACGACGACTGGTGGTCGTCAATGTCCATGGCAGGATTGATGAAGGTGCTGGACCAGTTGCATGCGGCCGGAAATACATCTTCTCCCGCTCTCGAGAGTGCCACCAAACACTGGGATCTCATCTTCACCAGTAAGTATTACAACTGGCATCCGGGCTCCTTTAAGGGCGGTTACGTTCACGTTGGCACTTACAAATTAAAGGCGGACGCGCCCGACGATGCAGTCGACGTACTCAGCAAGCAATTTATTGTGCCACTGCTAGAGAAGTTGCTCGCTGACGGCAGCCTTCACCAATACGAAATTGACACCATGGCAATCCACACCGAGTCAGCAAACCACTTCTGGATTGTCTATGTCGCATCCAGCCCTGAGAGCCTCGATAAGGTCAACGCTGCGATCGCGGACGCAATAAAAGCCAACCCATTGTCCGGTCCGGCGTTCGGTTCCATGGTTGTCTCCGACGCTCATCGCGATGAACTACTGAGAGGGAACGGCACATTTAAATAGCTCCCGTCACGAACAACGCCGGGTCAACCTGAACGGAGCCCAGACCACCGTACTAACTCGGTGTCATCCTGAACAAAGCGCGCTATGGCCCCGCGGACCAGCCCCGCGGGGTAAGCGGGTCCCCACAAACGGGCCTTCGTTTGTGGGGTGAATATGCGGAGCCGAAGATCTGCTGCTGTTGATCGGAGTTCTAACGATAATCAGTGACGCGCTGTGGGCGCCGCGCAGACCTCTCCCAATATTCAAACCGCCAATCAGGCCATCCCGTTTTTTCGGAATGCGCATGGGCTTCAGGAGCATCGGCCATGTCGTCTGGATATTCGACGGCTCAGCCAACTTACTCAGTTCCGCTTGTCGAAGCGGGGATCTTCTGATCGTCGATAGCACCCCTCGCGGGCCTGCCGGTCGATTGGACAAGTGTGCGCACAATCAATGATGCGGAAGCCACAGATCGTCGTTCATTGATCGTGCAACCTACAAGTTGCGTAAACTATAATCAAACACCTATCCAGGCAGGCTAGACCGCCTTCTTCTTCAACTTCTCCGTCGGAGGAATCGCGCTGAGCTGCGCTCCGGCAAAAAGAATCAGCCCCGAAATATACGCCCAGAACAACAGCCCGACCGAAACATAGAACGGTCCGTAAATCGCCTTCAGATTCAGCAGCGGCAGAACCGCGACATAAAGATACTTCGCCCCCAGCCAGATCACCCCGGTGAACGACGCTGTCCGCATAACGTGGAACGGCGAAATCCTCCGATTCGGCAACAGCCAGTAAATCGAAAAGAAGAACAGGATTGACGCGACCCCCGTCAGCAAAAACATCCACATGAAGCTGATCGCTTCGAAAACAATATTGTCCGTGTGGTGAAAGAAGATAAAACCAAGCACCTGCCGCTCTCCCGCGCTCAGCACAATGCTCAGCATCGCCAGCACTACCATAATGATTGCCAGCCCGAAGGCCACCAACTGGTTCATCAGGTAATTGCGATGTTTTGTAACGCCGTAGGTCTGATTCAGTGCCACCTCGAGAGGCAAAAAGATCCCCGTGCACGAGATCAGAATCATCACGATTGAAAACACCTGCACCCCGTGCCGCGCCGACGCAGCCGCCAGGCTGGCAGCTACCCAATCCTGATTCGAGGGCAGAAAGTAGTGCACCATCTTGCCCACAACCTCCACCATGGCGTCCGAGTGGAAGAAGGCCCGCGAAATTGTGTAGAGCAGAACAATGAATGGAATGAACGAGATAATAGCGTTTGCTGCAACACTGAAAGCGTAAGTATGCACCTCGGCGTCCAGCAGATAATCCAGCACCGCCGCGCCGCTCTTTCGCCACCGGTACCACTTCGACATCCGGCCCGGTTGGCTATCATCGAATCCCCCGGCCACCGGTAGCGTCGCTCCGCTAAGGGTCCCGGATTCTGAGACGTCTGCCACCTAAATCTCCTTCCAAGTAGCACTTCCACCGCTATTGTTCTGACGCGGACCAAAGACTGACTGCTCAGAGACGCTTCCCAAATAACTCCCGCTCGTAACACGGAAGAACCGCGAAGCGGCACTTTGCGTGTCGCCCTCATCTCGCAACCCGCGCTCTCTGCTCTGCACAGTGGATTTGCTCCATTTTTTCACATCCCCGTTGCGACTGATTACCTTGCGGTACGGCGTGCGCTTTTTCTCCTTGCATCCACACCGATTTCCTGCCATAACAGGAGCACGGCGGCCGGAGGCAGCCGCGTGTAAGTCCATGGAAGGCCACAGCATTGGATGTTTTTGGTAATTGGAAAGCACAACCCTGGTTCGGTCACAAAACGAGCTGCCGCAGCGCACGCATCCCGAGCGCTCAGGCGGCTCGCGGCATGTCTGGACCCGGATAACCTTCGCCGACAAGTCTCAAACTGAGCCTGCGAGCGAAGTCCCCGTTGTGCCAACCGCGAAGAAGGAGAAGGGTAAATGAAGGAGCAGGGCGTAGTGAAATGGTTCAATGGAGCCAAAGGTTACGGGTTCATTCAGCGGTCGAGCGGCGAAGATGTCTTCGTCCACTTTTCCGCCATTCAGGAGAACGGCTACAAAACCCTCAACGAGGGTGAAGCCGTTGAGTTTGAATGCACGCAAGGGCCAAAAGGCCTGAGCGCGGCTAACGTGAGCCGGGTGGCATAGCTCCATTTTCCCTTGTGGCCTCGTTAAGAGGCTGCAATGAATTGCTTTTTTGCCTTCAGGTTTTCGGCGAGGTCTTTTACACGTCAAGCTTCTCGAGCGCCCACCGGGCGGCCGCACGCACTCCTGCGTCTGTCGCCTCGGCCCACTCCTTAAGCTGTGGTGCAAACTGCCGCAACCTGCTGTTTCCCATGGCCACGGCTATGTTGCGCCGCAGGCCCTGGAATCCCGCGCGCCTTACCGGCGAGCCGTTAAACGTTTGCTCGAAATCTTTTTCCTCCAGCGAAGCCAGCCACTCCAGCGTTGGATTTACAAGCTCCGCGCGCGCCTCCAACTCCGGGTCATGGCCAATTGGAGCTTTGCGATTCCACGGACACACATCCTGGCAGATATCGCACCCGAAAACCTGCCGCCCCGTGCCCTCCATCAGTTCCGGCGCAATCTCTCCGCGATGTTCAATCGTTAGGTAGGAAATACACTTCGTCGCATCCATCTGGTACGGCGCAGTCAGCGCGCCCGTCGGGCAGGCATCAAGGCATCGTCTGCAACTACCGCATCGATCCGGAACCATCAGCGGCGCGTCCTCATCTCCGATCCGCAACGACGTGAGCAACACCGCCAGAAACCCATACGACCCCAGCTTCGGATGAATCAGGCACGTGTTCTTCCCCGTCCATCCCAGTCCCGCCGCAGTTGCCAGAGCGCGTTCCACCACTGGTCCCGTATCGACGTACGCTCGCGCCTCAAACTCGCCAAACTCCTCGTGCAGTCGCGATTCAAATTGCTTTAGCCGCTTCAACAACACCTTGTGATAATCGCTTGGCCGCCGCTTGCCATCAGCATCAACGCGACTGCTCCATGCATAGCGCGCGATCCATGCTGTCTCTGCACCGGCTGCATCAATCGACCGCGGTTGCGACGAGTTGTACAGCGCAAAACACACAATCGCCGATCGCGCCCACGGAAACGGCGTTGCCACCTGCGCTCTTACCAGCTTCCCTTCCTCGCTTCGGCGCTCGAGATAGTTCATCGTCCCTGCGCGTCCGGCATTCACCCAATATTCATATCGATCCGCATCGCGTCCTTGCGCAGCATGAGGCAATGCGACTGCTCCCGCTTCCACAAAACCAGCCGCAATCGCCAGCATTCGCATATGCTTAGCGTCCGCTGGTGAATCGTTTGAGTCTCGCCGCGCGATCAAATCATCTAGATACATGGAACCAGTGCATATCTTCCCTGCGTATAGATTTGCAGAGTGTTCGATTGTGGACGTTGTAGTTGGATTTCGAACACCCCGCACCGAAGATCAGATTGAGGCATTGCTCGTATCCTCTGTGATTTCAGCATATTTCCTCAAATGCTGCTTTGGCGGTCCGGGTGCAATGTATCAGGGCGAGGAACTGCAGCCCGAAGTTGGCGGTTCACATCCTGCGAACGCCGCAGAAAGCGTCCCAAGGAGGTTCTATTATGAACGGCATTTTTGATCAGACAATGGAAACACCGATGATGACCCCCGAGAACTTGCACGAATTGGTGCGCGGACAGGAGCAGAACCTTCTCGACAAGATGGAACCGCTAGTGCGCGAAAAGTCCGTCACTCTCGATTTCCGAAATGTCGAGCGCATCGACGCCGCTGGCATCGCCGCATTGATCTCTCTTTATGGCAACGCACATGCCAGAGGTCACGAGTTCACCATCGTCAATGCTTCGCACAGAGTCGCGGAGATCCTCTCTCTCGTAGGACTCGACCGCATTCTCATATCTCACATTGCGGTCCCCTGTCCGCAATCCGACCCGTGCTTCGAGAGATCGGCGGCGTAAACCAGCGTCGCCCCTCTCTTATCCCCTGTCGTTGCGCGGGTGCGCACCACATTCCTCCAGCAACACCTCCGAGCATCAAAAGCAGCCTGCATGGGCCTTAAGTGGGCCTGTGATGTGGGGCACAGGCAAGTGTATACTTGCGGCGCTATTTGTACTTGCGAATAAGCACTGCCGTAAGGCGCTATCCTGTGCCTGAATGACTGCTCGCCCTTGGTACTTTTGAAGCTCTTTCCGCCGATAAGCCAAGCCTGCGTTCCAGCATTTTCAGCACAGGTTTCGCGGCCCGTCGGAATCCTACATCGGAGGCTTTATTCCATGACGCAGGGCGTAGTGGATCAGCAGCTTGCCGGCAAAGCAAGCTCAACCTCAACCCCAAACAAGTATGTCTATTTCTTCGGCGGCGGCAAGGCTGACGGCAATGGCCGCATGAAGGATGTTCTAGGCGGTAAAGGCGCAGGTCTCGCCGAGATGACCAACGCCGGACTGCCGGTACCTCCCGGATTCACAATTCAGACCGAAGCCTGTCGCGAATACATGCGTGGCGCAGTCAGCCCCGCCATCGACGTCGAAATGCACGCCGCTCTCGCCCAGCTCGAAAAGCTGCAAGGCCAAAAACTCGGCACGGGTGAAAATCCCCTGCTCGTTTCCGTTCGCTCCGGCGCAAAATTTTCAATGCCCGGCATGATGGACACCATTCTTAATCTCGGCCTCAATGACAAGGCCGTCGAAGCGCTGGCAAAACTCAGCAATAATCCTCGCTTTGCTTATGACTCTTACCGCCGCCTCATTCAAATGTTCGGCGACGTTGTTCTCGACGTTCCCAAGAAGAAGTTCGAGCACATCTTCGACTCCATCAAGTTGCGCGAGAAGGTCAAGTTCGATTACGAGCTTGGCCCCGACGCCCTCAAAGAGATCATCGCCGAATACAAAAAGCTTGTCCGCAAGGAAACCGGCAAGGACTTTCCGCAGGGCCCGCTTGAGCAGTTGGTCCAGGCCCGCGATGCAGTCTTCAGGAGCTGGCAGAATGATCGCGCCAAGACCTATCGCCGCATCAATCACATCGACGACTGGTTGGGCACAGCGGTCAACGTGCAGGCCATGGTCTTCGGCAACCTCGGTGAGAACTCAGGCACCGGCGTTGGCTTCACACGCAATCCCGCCACCGGCGAGCACATCTTCTTCGGCGAGTACCTGATGAACGCGCAGGGCGAAGACGTCGTCTCCGGCGTCCGCACTCCGCTCTCAATCAGCGAGCTCGAGCGCGCCATGCCCAAGGTCTACGACCATCTCAAGGCCATTACCTGGAAGATGGAAAAGCACTATCGCGATATGCAGGACTTCGAGTTCACCATCCAGGATGGCAAGCTCTACATGCTGCAGACCCGCAATGGCAAGCGCACCGGCCTCGCCGCTGTTCGCATCGCCATCGACATGGTGCGCGAAGGCCTCATCACGCAGGAAGAAGCAATCTTCCGCGTCGAGCCCAACCAACTCTACGACTTCCTTGTTCCGCGCCTCATTGAAAAGGGCGAGAAGATTGAAGTCCTCGCCACCGGTCTTCCGGCATCGCCCGGCGCGGCCGTTGGACAGATCGTCTTCACCGCGGAAGATGCGGTTAAGTACCACACCAGCGGCGCGTATCAGGTCATCATCCTCGTTCGCGGCGAAACCACACCGGAAGACATTGCCGGCATGGAAGTCGCAGCCGGCATTCTCACCTCGCGCGGCGGCATGACATCCCACGCGGCTGTCGTCACTCGCGGCATGGGCAAGTGCTGCGTTGCCGGCGCCGGCGATTGCACCGTTGACGAGAACGCAAAGGAACTCCGCGTCAAGGGTCACACCTACAAGCAGGGCGACTGGATCTCGCTCGACGGAACCACCGGCCGAGTCATCGCAGGCAAGCTCAAAACGCTCGATGCCCAACCCGACGATCCTGATCTCGTGAAGTTCATGAGCTGGGTCGACCCGCTGCGTAAGCTCAGGATCCGTGCCAACGCCGATATTCCTCGTGACGCCAAAAAAGCTCGTCAGTTCGGCGCCGAAGGCATCGGTCTCTGCCGCACTGAGCACATGTTCTTTGCAGAGGACCGCATCGGACACATGCGCACCATGATTCTCTCGACGACCGAGAAAGAGCGTCGTGATGCCCTCAAGAAACTCCTGCCCATGCAGCGCGCCGACTTTGCCGGCCTCTTCAAGGCAATGGAGTCTCTCCCGGTCACCATCCGCCTCCTCGATCCGCCGCTCCATGAGTTCCTGCCCCAGCGCGAAGACCTGCTGGTCGAGATCTCGCACCTTGAAGACACCAAGCCCCGCTCGCCAAAGCTGAAAGAACTCCGTCCGCTCCTGGCGCGTGTTCAAGAGCTGCATGAGGCCAACCCCATGCTCGGTCTGCGCGGATGCCGTCTCGGCATCGCCTTCCCCGAGATCACTGAAATGCAGTCGCGCGCCATCTTCGAGGCCGCGGTTGCCGTCAAGAACAAGGGCGGCGATCCACACCTCGAGATCATGGTGCCCCTCATCGGCTCCATTGAAGAAATGCGCAACCAGGCGGCCATCGTTCGCCGCGTCGCTGCGGATGTCTTCAAGGAGAAGGGCGAAACCGTCGACTACATGGTAGGCACCATGATCGAGTTGCCGCGCGCTGCCCTCACCGCCGATCAGATCGCCGAAGAGGCCGAGTTCTTCAGCTTCGGAACCAACGACCTCACCCAGACCACGTTCGGCATCTCACGCGACGACATCAACAACTTCCTGCCTGCTTACCTCAAGCACGGCATCTTCAAGCAGGATCCCTTCTCCACGCTCGATCAGGCTGGCGTGGGATTGCTGGTGAAGATGGCGACGGCTAAGGGACGCAACACCCGCGCCGACCTCAAGGTAGGCATCTGCGGCGAACACGGCGGCGATCCAGAGTCCGTCAAGTTCTGCCACAAGATCGGCCTCAACTATGTATCTTGCTCACCGTTCCGTCTCCTTACCGCACGCCTCGCAGCCGCGCAGGCCGCGGTCGAAGAGGCAACCGGAACATCCCACACCAACAAATAGCCATTCGATCGGCCAGTGACAGAAGGGCGCCTGCAACTCGGGCGCCCTTCCCTTGTCTGAAATCTGGAATTTCAGCCGTCACCTACACCAGTATGTTGATCGCCCGCGCCGCCACTATCACCAGCGTTACCAGAGAAACCGAGCTTTCAATCATCATCAGTATCTTCGCCCGCCCCGTAAGCGGAAGAACGTCGGTCGGGCTGAACGCTGTCGCCGTGCAGAACGACAGGAACAAATAGTCGACAGGCATTGGCCGCCAGTCAGCCGCCACATCCTTGGAGGGAGCGCTCTCGTGCGCAAAAAGCCAGTCGGCCCGCCTTTCCTGGCGATTGATGCGCGCTTCTGGCCCCCCGCGATCGATCGACCAATAGATAGCCGAAAAGGCGAACACGTTCGTGACCCACATCGAGACCCCCGATGTCAGCAAGTGACGACCGGTGAATTGTTCCGGCCGACTCAGCAGTTCCCTGACGACATACACGAGCGTCGCGAGATTCACAAGTTCCGCCCAGGCACAGCAAGTCACCGTAATCGCACTCTCGATAGATAGCCACTTCGGGTGACCACCGCTCACGCGCGTACTGACCATCGAGAGCACCAGCGGGGCCGCCACTGAATAGCTGAACCAATGCGGTAGCAGCCTGGTGTGTTCAGGCAGAGACGCCAACACAAGAGTCAGAATCAGCACCTGGATCACGAGCGGCCAGCGAAACTCGAAACGGAACGCCTCGGTTCGATTACTTTCGGTCAAATCGATTGCCCCCTTTTCGTGAGCAGGTGTTCTTCATCTCGCATCACCGCGTTGCGCGCGACGAATCTCGCTTTAGATTTATCCCCTTACATACCGCCGCATCACCTGTCAAAAATGCCAGCTCGCGATGCAGAGAAACCCGCAATCTTCGAAGACCCCACACCACACTTATTCCGGAGTCATTCCGATCGTCCCCAGCCACGTCTCCACCAACTGCGGCCATCCCGTAATCGGAAACTTGGTGCGCCGCAAACCAAACGCATGCCCGCCCTGAGCATACAAGTGCATCTCCGCGGGAACTCCCGCCTTCTTCAGCGCAATGTAGTAAGCCAGCGCGTCATAGACCGTGTCGACGTGGTCATCCTCCGCCTGCAGCAGAAACGTCGGCGGCGTCTGGCCATTCACCGGAACATCCGGGTTCAATCCAAGATTCATGTCCGCATTCGCCGCATGACGCACCACATACTTTTTCGTTCCCTGCTTCGCATCCCACTCTGCCGCCGCGATTGACAGATGCCCAGGATAGATCGCCACCGCAAAATCCGGCCTGCAGCTTTCCTTGTCCGCGGCATCCACCGGCGCATACAAACGCTTCGCATAATGCGTGCTGATTGCCGCCGACAAATGCCCGCCCGCCGAAAATCCCAGCACGCCAATCTTGTGCGGATCGATATGCCACTCCGCCGCATGCAGCCGCACCAGCCCAACCGTCCTCTGCGCATCTTCCAAAGCCATCGGCGATTCGGGATACGGCCCCGATTTGGGATACGGCCCCACATCCGTCACGCGATATTTCAGCAGCACGCACGTGATTCCTCTGGGAACGAGCCAGTCGCAAACCTCCGTGCCCTCAAGATCGATAGCCAGAATCTGATATCCGCCCCCTGGAAACACCACCACCGCCGCGCCCGTATTCTTCCCCTTCGGCGAATAGACCGTCATCGTAGGCCGCGTTACGTTGTCCACCTCCACCACCGGCCTGCCGCCAATCAGCTCGTCCTTCCCCGAGGACTTGGCAAACTCCGCTCCCTTCACCGGCTGCGCATCAGGCGCTGCCCCCGGCCATATCGGAACCTGCGTATGTCCCGGCGATGGCTGCCATACAGTCTTCTGCGCGCTTACCCCACCACACGCAAACACAACACAAAGAGCAAAAATCAAACGCGTCATCACAATCCCCAGTCGCAAAAAGAAACACAAATCCTCCTCTGAAGATAGGACCTGAAAAACTCTCATGCCGCCTGAAATACCTCGATGGATTCCAAATCGTCAACACGCTTCTCCGTCTCTGCTCACCGATTGCGCCCCATCGACGGATACACTCATTGAGGTGGAGGCAGGGTGATTGGCCCTGCAACATCATGAGCGACCTCGCACCGCTAATTGCCAATTCCGTCGAAACCAATGCCACGCGCGACTTCGCGTGGAACTACATGACCGACGTAAAAAACTGGGACGATCCCCCAGCGACGTTCCGACTCGAGGGTTCCTTCGCCAGCGGTTCACGCGGGACCACCGAGATGCCGGGCCAGCCGCCACGGCAATGGCGCCTGCGAGAGGTTGCGCCCCCGCAAACATACACGATGGAAATTCCTTTGGACGGCGCAGTGATTCTATGCGAGTGGATCTTCGCAGACCTTGCCGATGGCCGAACGGAATTGACGCAGCAGATTTATCTGGAAGGCGAGAAGGCGTCGTCATACAGGAAGGACGTAGAGCAGAAGTTCGCCGCCACGCTTGCTCCGGGAATGAGCAGAATCGCCCACGCCATCGACATGGCTTTTGCGCACGACAGACACGATGGCTGACAATCTCAATCCATTGTCATCTTGAACCGGCCTGCTTCTGAACTCACGAACGCCGGGTGCCCCATCCTTGCGCAGCAAGGGTGGGAACCTGAGATCTAAACTCGCCCTCCTGCGTCTGAGCTCACCAACGCCTCACGACGACGGCTGATACCACGCCGGCGAAGGCCCTGCCGCCTGTTCGATCGCTGGAACAAGAGTCCTGTCAAGTTCGCGAACCAGCGCGGCAAGATTCTCAACAATCTTCTGCCACTGCGCAGCGTCGCCGATCGGGTATTGCCCCCACGCCTCTTGACCCACCGGAATCGTCAGCGTCGCCCTGAACCCCGCCCCATGAACCAGGAAGATTGCGGTCACCGAATGGCTCCACGTCCCCACATCCAGTGAGAACTCCACCGTAAGATTGCCCAGCGTCCGACGCCTCAGATGAAATTCGCCCGTACCGCCGGTGCAGTCGTATCCCATCGGTTTGAACGCCGCTACTAGCGCCGGCTTGCGCGGACCGGCAGTAACGCCCAGATTTCGCCCTAATGCTTCGGCTGTCGGCGGCAGATGATGCGGCATCCCGGCCGAAGCCACCACTTCCTTCAACCGCCCGCGGTAGTCGGCCACAACTGCCTTCACCGCCTCCTGATTCGCGGGCGCGATCGAAACTGTCAGGCCCCCGCCCGGCGCCAGAATAGGCACCTGCACGGTCTTCTTTGCTTTCCCGCAGGCCTTGATCACCGCATCCACGGCCGTTGGATTGGGTGGCAGTTTCTTGTCCTTTTCGTTTGCCTCCACCACCGTGTAAACCGAAAGTGCCCTCTGCCGCCCGCTGATCCACCAGCTGTCCGTGACCAACACGCCGGGCAGCGAGTGCCCCATCGCCGGCAGCCCGATGAGCCTCTCTCCAAACTCGGGTGTGTAGAAATGAAGCGCCACACTGCCGAACGGGTACGACCGCGGCACACCCTTGGCGATCGCCTCAATCGTGGAGAACTCAGCGGGCTCTCCGGTCTCGGCATTCGAAATCATCCGCATTCCCGCGCCTTGCCCGAGGAACTGGCGTTGTCCCAGGAACCGCTCCATCTCCGCATGGCGTTTCAGCACCCGATCGATCGCCGAAACACTCGCAAGTGGAGTATCGGCGAAGGTAAATCGGATCGCAGGCTCGCCCAGCCCGGCATCAAGAAATGCCTGCCTGACCCGGCGGGTCATTTCGGCAAGCGGTTCTTTCCTCGTGGCAGCCAATGGAGTGTGCAGCGCAATTCGCATGTCCCAGCCTGGGCTTCGGATGAAATCTGAATGACCCTTGATATCACCCGATCCGCGCACTTGACCAGCAACCAGTGAATAGGGGGCAACCTGCTTTTCAAATGAGGGGCCTGTTTAGGCCTGTCCCGTACGAGTTCTCTCGGACACAAAATATTTTCCGTCAATTTTGCAGATAATTTCGACCTCGGAGTTCACAATGGATACATGAGATTTTCCTCGCGGTTTTCGGGACCCACCGCTCCCGAAAAAGGATGAAAATCCCCGTAACCCGTTTGCCGAGAGGATTCTGCGAGTAAGCCCAATGGCAAGAGGATCTTACTGCGATACCTCTCTTCTAAGCCCGTGAAAGCAGAGAACTTCTTCACAGAGTCTCCCGGGGGGGGTAGCAACCCGCAGCCAATTGGTTGCATATCCGCATCCAGATCCTTGGCGGCCCGTTACTTTGTGCATCAAGATTCACCTGCCACGCAAAATGCATCAAATCCAGTGACCGTGAAGAAATTCACTGTCCCTCGTCCCGCCGCCCGCAATTCTCAGGTTTGATTCGCGCGGCGTGAGGCATTCCTCGCAAAGAACAGGCATTCCGTCATCATGTTGATTCGCTTAGGCTACGACCTGCAATTCGAAATCCCGGCGCCCACACCGATGGTCGCCCTTCTCCACGTTCATCCGTCACGCGCGCAAGATCTCCTCGAGCCCGACGAATTGCACACCGAACCCGCGCTCGACGTCACCAACTACACTGACGCCTTCGGAAATCGTTGCACCCGCTTCGTCGCACCCCAGGGACATCTCCGCCTCACCAGTTCCACACTGATCCACGATTCAGGTGCGCTTGACGAGGTCAACCCGCACGCCCGCGAAGTGCCCGTAGCCGAACTCCCCAATGATCTGCTCTGTTTCCTACTCAACAGCCGGTACTGCGAAGTCGACCGCTTTTCAAACATCGCCTTTGAGCTGTTCGGCCACACCACTCCCGGCTGGGCACGCGTGCAGGCTATCTGCGATTGGGTACACGGCAAGGTCACATTCAGTTATCCCCATGCCCGGCCCACCAAATCCGCGCTCGACGTCTATACCGAGCGCATCGGCGTTTGCCGCGACTTTCAGCATCTTGCCATCACGTTTTGCCGCGCGATGAATATTCCCGCGCGCTACGCCACCGGCTATCTCGGCGACATCGGCGTTCCTCCCGGCGGCCCAATGGACTTCAGCGCATGGTTCGAGGTCTACCTCGAAAATCGCTGGTGGACCTTCGACGCACGCCACAACGTGCCTCGCATCGGCCGCGTGTTAATGGCCACGGGGCGCGATGCCTCCGACGTTGCCATCACCACGTCATTCGGGCAGGCAAATCTCTCCTACTTCTTTGTGGTCACAGAAGAAGTAAAAGAACCCGCGCTCGACCCTTCAGGATTGGAAGAACCATCCGCTCACTTTGAGGCGTCGCTGCCCGGCGCGTAGTAGCCCTCGCGCGTCACGACAGTCAGGTCGCCTTTGTTTGCCTTCAGTGCCACCTTGTGATATCCACCCTCTTTGTCCACAACATCCGGCGTGTAGGACAAAAGGTATTGCCCCCGCAGTTCCTCGACGATCAAGCCATAGATCTCGTCCAGGTTTTCCTTTTTCTTAGCCTCGTACGCGTGTCCGCCCGTGCGCGTCGCGATCATCAGCATGACGTTCTTGCCGTCCCGGCCCGAGCCGCCCTTTCCACCGTCGCCTGGCTGTTGTCCGCCTCCCCCGGGATAGCCTCCTCCTGGATAGCCGCCGCCACCTGGATAACCGCCTCCGCCCGGATAGCCGCCTCCGCCGCCAGGGTAGCCACCGCCGTGCCGTCCGCCCGGATAGCCAAAACCGCTATCCGCGTGATCATTGCTGCTTTTGAAGTAAATCGTATAAACGGCGACGTTGGCGCGGTCAGCCGCATCCACGGCATCATTCATCGTTTCCTTGCTGCCACGATCCACGCCGTCAGAGAACACCACGAGCGCCTTGCGGCCATCCTTCGATTTCATCAATTCGTCCGCCGCCAGAAAGATCGCATCGTAAAGTTGCGTGCCGCCGCGGCCCTGTCTGTGGTCCCTCTCGTCGCCCGTTGTTTCCGGCCCCTGCCGGTCATCCTGCGACTTCCGCGTCGAGCCCATTTCGTCGAGCTGCGTGTGCAACTTCTCGCGCGATGAAGTGAAATCCTGCAGCAGTTCCACCTCGCGGTCGAAATGAATAAGAAACGCCTCATCCGCCTCAGCCGGTGCCCCTGCCTTTGGTTCGGCCGGCACCATCTGGTCGATGAACTTGCCCGCAGCCTTACGCTCATTTTCCATAGCGCCTGAGACGCTGCGGCTCGTATCCACCAGCAGACCAACCTTGAACGGCAGGTTAGACTCCCGCGAAAAGCTCTTGATCGTCTGCGGACGCCCGTCCTGCGTCAGCGCAAAATCGCTCTTTTGCAGGTTCGGAACCAGCGCCCCCTTCTTGTCCCGCACCGTCACGGGCAACAGCACCTCACGCGCATCCACGCGCAAGGTCGCGATGGGCTTTTGTTCCCCCACAGGTTTTTCAGCAGTTTGTTGTGAAAGCCCGACACAGGGCGGGCACAGAAGCAGCAGCGAAGCGTAAAGGCTGAAAATCGTATTAATTGGCTTCATCAGTTCAGTGCGTCCATTCTCAGTCCATTAGACGCTACTGAAACGGGACCGTTGACTGTCACTTTTCGCCCCGTCGTCCACCAACCCTGAAAATCCGGCCGTCGACCGCTAAAACGGCCTGTCTTTTCCGAAATGCGGTATATCGTCGTTCATCGAAAACACGTCCTTCAGCTCGCTCTCGTACGGAAACACGTGGATCATCCAGTTGAAGATGACCGGGAAGAAAGTGCCGCCTTCCGCCTTGCAGGCCTCCGCCGTCGTGATCGAGCCAAACATGCCAAACTTCGGGTGCTCGCCAAAATACTCCTTGACACGATTTTCGGGGGCTGCACAAAACTTGGTGTGTTCGTGCCACCGCACCATGCTCAGCGGAATCCGCTCGTTCAATTCATCTTCCGTCGCCGTGGCTCTGGCCGTGAACATGACCCCTTCAAGTTTGTAACGTTGAGTGGGCGTCTGGAAATAGAGCAACGATGACGGCTTCGCAGGATCGAAGTGCGTCTCCGCGGCCTTGATATTTGCCTGGTTGTTGAAGTGGAACTGAGGTTGATTAACCTTTGGGTTCGCGATCACGAACCCGTCCGCCAACGCCTTGCGATAGTCCTGATATCGCTCGATCGTCGCTTTCACCTGGGCCACCACGGCCTTCACTTTCTCCTCGTCTCCCGGCTGCTTCGGCCGCAACGATGTCATCGTCATGTGACCCGCCATAGCGGCCATGCTCGGGCCCATATTTTCCATGTCACCCATGTTCATTCCCGGCATGTTTTCCATGGAGTGGTCAGGTTTCTGCGCGCTTCCACCCACCGACACGCTCAGCGCCACACCAAGCAGCATGTACCAACATCCACGGCACCATGCGCCGTATCTCCGGTTTTCATGCTTTGGAGATTCTTTCGTGCAGACCAGGCTAGGGAGGGTAAGAAAGAAATTCATCCGCGAATTCTAGCCCGAAAAATTGAGCAGAAACGCGCTTTGTTCCGGAACGGACAATGGGAAGACCCAGCGGGTCTATGGGGCTAAATGGTAGCACCACCGGAAATCGAACGGGCGGCCGACGCAGATCCCATGCATTGCTCGCTTGTGAGATCCGCCTCCGCTTTCGCGAAATCACTTCACTGGTCCGCTCATTCCTTGATCAGTTTTCGATCGGGACCGAGACTTCGATCTTGGTGCCCTCCAGGTGCCGCGTGAATAGCGCAAATTGCCCACCCACGAGTCGTACTCGCTCTTCCATGCTCCGAATGCCAATTCCGCTCTGTGCTGCATCGACGCTTGTATCAAAGCCTAATCCGGTATCGGAGATAGAGAGGTAAATCTTCTGTTCCCTACCCTCTACTCGAACCTCAGCCGAATCTGCGCGGCTGTGCCTCTTGACGTTTTGCAAAGCCTCCTGCGTGATGCGAAAGAGACATAACGCCACTTCCCTTGGAATGTTGCACGGCATGTTCTCTTCGACGAAGTCCACTTCTATGGAATGTTGCTCCGTGAACTCAGCGCACAAAGATATCAGTGCGGCGACGAGGCCCAGGTTTTCTAGCGTGGAAGAATGCAAACGGTGTGACAAGGAGTGCAAATCCGAGCCTAATTCACCCACTCGGTTGGAGAGTTCGCGTAGTCGCCATCCCGACCCGGAGTCCGCCCGCAGACTCTGCGCAACATTTCCGAGATCAATGGATAGCAAGGCTAGCCGCTGCTGGTAGTCGTCATGAATCTCTCGTGCAATGCGGCTGCGTTCCTCTTCTTGCGCTTTGATCAACTGTCCGCTCAGGCTGTTGAGCGCTTCTTCGGCACGTTTACGATCTGTGATATCAACGCACGATCCGATGTATCCCACAAACGTGCCCTTTTCATCCAATCTCGGTACACCGGTGTCGAAAATCCAGCGGTATTCTCCATCGTGGCGGCGGAAACGATACTCCATTTGAAAAGGTACACAGCGGTCGCAGGAGTCCACGTATGTCGCCAAGCATTCCTTGAGATCGTCGGGGTGAATGCCCTCTGTCCACCCGTTTCCCAACTGGGCCTCCAGTGAGCGTCCGGTGAATTCGAGCCAGGGTTCGCTGCAGTATGTACATAGCTTGTCGGTGCCCGTCATCCAGATCATCACCGGCGCCGTCTTTGCGGCCAACATAAAGCGAGATTCACTCTCCCGCCGTGAAAGGTCTTGCCGTTCCAGATCAACTGCAGTGAGCACGATCCCGCTAATAAGACACGCGCCTACACCGAGACCAACAAGCGCCAGCGAGAAACCGCTTTCCCAGTGGTAGTGTATCTGTGCATCCCTGACTGCGTAGCCAAGCAACAAAGTAAGCAGGGTTCCTACGGGAAGCAGTCGTCGTAACATTGCTCCCCCCGCGTTGTCCGAATGGAGAAGGCGAACGACGCCCTCGGATGGATTTGCATACTGCACGCCGATGGCGCCAATCAGGAAACTCAGAGCCGTTGGAATAGAAACATTACTGTGCGGGCGAATCAGGTTCCTCGCATGGGTGTCATAGCCGTGGCTCACGATTGCCAGGGCGCCGAGAGCACCCGTCAATAAACCGAGGCCAATTGAAACCTGCCGCAATACTCGATGCCGCGAGTTCATCGGCAGCAGAGATAATCCCAGAAGGATATATCCAATGCTCGTGTACTGGGAGACCCGACCCGGATAGAAAATATAACTCGTATCGCGAAAGAAGAACTCATCAATTCCGAAATTAGTGCCCCAGGCATACTCGCTTAGGGTCAATGCGCCAATGAGAAACACCGCGATCGACAGGAAGGGCAGGTCGCGATGATTGCGACGCAAGAGCGCAACAGCCGCAAGCAGCGCTGCGACAGCCGAGTTGGCCTTCATACCGGCTGATTCGGGAACGAAGCTCTGCAGTCCTCTCAGGTCGAAAGCCCAGCCAAGCAGAACTAAGGCCGCGAGGCCGAGCAAGACCCATCCCGCGAGAGTCGCTAGGTATGCGGTTGCTCGGTGATCTCGCCGTGCCTTCATTGTTCGCGTAGGGGACCTGCCAATAATAAACACAAAGAACAGCTACCGTCTCAGTTCCGGACGAAACGAGGCCAGAAATCTCGATGGCCTGCTGCCGATTTCTATGGATCCGGCGAATGATGTGAGCCATCGGATGTGCTACAGATCGCGCTCCGGAGGCTTGATCAACGCCAGCGTCGTTCTCGACGAAAGCAAGCTCGCCGAACTAGAGGGCTTTTGAGGGTCTTGATTGGTAGCGCTACCGGGAATCGAACCCGGGTTTTAAGATTGAGAATCTCACGTCCTAACCCCTAGACGATAGCGCCACACTTTGAGGGGAATGGCCTTGCAGCCACTTGTTTAATCTATCAAAAATCCAACCTGATGCCAAAGATACCGACGGACTTCGCGCGCCTCAGATCCCTAGTTTGCGCACTTCGTCGTTGTAGTACTTGCGGTAGAGAATCTCCCACTCCTGCGAGCCTTCGAGGATGATCTTGCGCTGCGAAGCAATCTTCGCCCGGGCCGCAGTATCGATGGCGGCTTCTTGCGTCAGCAGTGTCTCCAGCGCTTTTCGGGCTTCCTGGCGAATCGTATTGCGATCTTCATTGAAGCCCACCTGGTCGATATCGGCCAGCGTGTCGGCTACCGTGTGGGCCAGCTTGTTGAGCTTGTCGCGGCTGATCCTCATAGCACCGCCTTGTACTTGCGCGCGAGCTCGGTCTTCACTTTTTTGAACATCTCGGCGTATTGCGCACCCGATTTGCGCATCTCGTCGGAGTACGCGTCGAGAATCACGCGAACCTCTTCGTTGATGCGATCTTCCAGAGACAGCTCCTCGATCAAGCCATCGGTCACACGCGATTCGGTACTCTTCAAATCGCTGGTGGTGATGAGTTTGGCGTCGATGAGGTGCTTGACCGTGCGGCGGGCCAGATACCCAATATACTCACGAGAAAAAATCATTGGCTAAGTTATGAGAATACCGCATTGGGTGCCCAGGTGTACACCTCCGGAGGACACATTTCCGTGCTCTGTCGCAACCATTTCTGCCACCGCTGGTCGACTCGTAGGCGCTGTTTGTGATCCACTCCGCGACCTTTAGAAGGCTACGTTGAAAGTCATCGGGTGCGATCCACCGGATCCTCCGCGCGCTCTCATCGGCTACTGCGGCTCATTGCATTAGCCTTTCATCGCCATTGTTCGGTTTTATCCACGGTGAGGGCAGCTTTTCGTATTGATGCACTCGTCAGCCAGCCGCAACCGCTCTACCGGCTGCCCTCCCATCAGATGCTCTTCCACGATAGCCGCCGCGTCATCCGGACGCACGTTGCCATACCAGATTGCCTCGGGATAAACCACCACGGTCGGTCCGTGTTCGCACTGATCCAGGCAGCCGGATTTGTTAATTCGAATCGTATCTCCCAGCCCGGCGGCCTTTGTCAGTTGCTGCAACTGAGTGAGCAGTTCACTCTTGCCATCAGCCGTACACGATGGGCGCGGAGCACCTTCAGGGCGAACGTTATGACACACAAAGACGTGGTGCTTGAATGGCGGCAAAAGATACTCCTTCCTATTCAGATTACAGGCTCGACCTCATCCGCAAACTTTCCACAATTCACTGCCCCGGACCAGCCCCATCTGAGAGAATGTTTGTTTGACTATGAGCACGGACAATCTACTCTCGCTGAAAGATGACATGGTGGCGTTCATTGAGGGCCACGGCCTTAGCCGGCTTCCTGGATACGTCACGGAGGACATCCCCTCCATCGTTTGGGAAGGAGAAGGAAATCCTGACGCGTGGAAAGATTTTGTCGAAATGGCGAAACACGTCGGATCTCCTTTCATCACCTTCAGCGAAATGAAGCTCGATCGTGAGGAACTCGACTCGCTCATCGAAGAAGCCGGAGAGATGAACTTTCCCGATGAGGAAGCGACGGAACTCGTCGAGGCGCAATGGCTGCGCAAATACTCCGGCATGATCGGCTACATTCAGCTCGGCTTTATCTACCAGGGCGTGGCTTTTCTTCACGAAACGACGACGGAGTGGTACGAACGCTTCCAGTCGCTTCTCGAAGACATTGAAAGCTTTCACGACATCGTGATCGACGACCACGAGCACGATGAAGAGGATGAGTAAGCAGGTTGAGCGCACTGGGCGTAATTCAGAATAGCCCCGCTGCCATCCGCAGCCGTCCTCGCCAGCGTTGGATCCTGGCCGAGTCCCATTCGCAACAGGCTGAAGAACTCGCCAGATCCGCACGCCTCCCGCTGGTGCTCGCCGAACTCCTTATCGCACGCGGTATTACGAAGCCCGACGAAGCGTTCGCATTTCTCAATCCCGAGCTTTCCCATCTCCACGATCCGTTCCTCATGCTCGGGATGACCGTGGCCGTCGAGCGTCTCGAAACCGCGATCGCCCGACATGAGCCGGTTCTGCTTTACGGCGACTACGACGTCGACGGCACCACAGCAGTAGTCCTTCTCAAGACCGCCATTGAGATCCTTGGCGGCATCGTTCGCTTTCACGTCCCCCACCGTCTCCGCGAAGGATATGGACTGCAATCCTCGGTGCTTGAGACAGCCCACGCAGAGGGTGCTCGCCTCGTGATCACAGTCGACACCGGGATGCGAGCATTCGCCGAGGCTGAAACGGCGCGGCGCCTCGGTCTGGATCTCATCATCACCGACCATCACCTTCCTTCGACTCATGAAACCGCCCCAGTCGCGCTTGCCATCCTCAATCCCAACCAGCCCGCCTGCTGCTATCCCGAAAAGTCCCTCTGCGGTGCCGCCATTGCACTCAAACTAGCGCAGGCGATCCTCGAGCGCCATGACGCGAAGCGTGCGAAAGAAAAAATACTTCCCAGCTTTCTCAAAATGGCGGCCATCGCAACCATCGCGGATGCTGTGCCTCTAGTTGGCGAGAACCGCGTCATTGCCGCGCTCGGGCTTCGCGAACTTCGCCGCCCAGTAGGCGTCGGCCTGCGCGCGCTCTTTGCGGCCGCCGAACTCGATCCTTCTGCAAAGGCTCTTACGAGCTTCGATGTAGCCTTCCGTATCGCACCCCGCATCAACGCCGCCGGACGCATGGATGTCGCATCCGAAATCGTTGAGCTTTTCTGTACCCGAGACACTGCCCGGGCCCGTGAGCTCGCCGCAAAACTGGAGCGCCTCAACCGCGAGCGCCGCGATACCGAAGCCTCCGCGCTCGCCGCCATCGAGTCAAGACTCGCCAGCGATTCCGACCTCGCCGCCGCCCGGTTCCTCGTTGTCGATGGCGACGGATGGCACCGCGGTGTCATCGGCATTCTCGCCGCGCGCGTTGTCGAGCGCACCGCCAAGCCCGCGCTAGTAATCAGCATTGAAGATGGAGTGGCACACGGCTCCGGTCGCTCGGTCGACGGATTCCAGTTGCTCGAAGCCATCGAGACTTGCGCCGATCTCTTTACCCGCTTCGGTGGCCATGCATTCGCTGTCGGCTTCGCCCTGCCGGCCTCATCCATTCCTGAACTCAAGCGCCGACTCAATCTCTGCGCCGAAGAGCGTTTGGCCGCGCGAGAGCCTGAGCGTCTCCTTCGCATTCATGCGGAATTGCCGCTCGACCGAATCACTCCCGTTCTGGCCGGTTGGCTGAGCAAGCTCGAACCCCTCGGCCATGGCAATCCGGAGCCAATCTTTGTCGCTCGCAACGTTCGAATTGCATCCCAGCCCCGCATTATGAAAGAACGTCATCTCCGTCTCGAATTGGTTCAGCAATCGACAACGGCGGAGGGCTTCCCCGCTATGAGCGGCGTCACTCGAGCAGTCGGTTGGGACTTGGCTTCGCAGGCGCTATCGCTCGGCCTCGTCCAGGGAAAATCCATCGATGTTGCCTACCGCATTCGCGAAAACCTTCATCCCGACTTTGGCGGACTCGAAATTGAGATTGCGGGGATAGAACCGACAGCCGCCTGACGCAAAAAGGCCCACGGCGAACCGTGGGCCTCTCAGTGCCGAGACTTGCGATCTAATGAGGCTTCTGGTCGGGCTTGTGGTTTTGCTGAGGAGCCTGATGAGTCTCCGGGGCATTGTGTTGGGGCATGGGATGCGACTCAGGCATCGGTCGAGATTGCTGCTGAGGATGTGGTGCCGGACGTGACTCCGGCATCGGCCTCGACTGCTGCTGCGGACGCGCTTCAGGCACCTGTTGATGTTGGGGCGCTGGATGCGATTCGGGCATTGGACGCGATTGCTGCTGCGAACGCTCCTGCGGCGCAGGGTGATATTGCTGCGCCTGGCGAGTCTCCGGTGTCGGACGTGATTCCGGCATCGGACGAGGTTGCTGCTGCGGACGTGTCTCAGGAACCTGCTGATGTTGCGGCGCTGGACGTGCCTCGGGCCGCGAGTGCTGCTCTACTCGGCCCTGGTTTGTATTCCGCTGCTGCTCATTTGGAATGTTCGACGCAGTTCCATGTTGCATCGACTGGTGAGTCTGCACTCCCGGTGCGGGACGCGATTCCGGGCGATTGTCACCCTGATGGACGTTCGGCGCATTCGCAGACGGCCTTGCATTGTCCGGGCCTGCGTGCCTGTCCGTTCCCATCGGTCTCTCTACCGCGAGAGTCTGCGGACGCCCACCGTTGTTCTTCACATAAAGGTTCCGGTCAGCTCGCGCAGCCTGAATGTGCTCCTGTTGATATACCGTTGGAGCTTCGTGCCGATCGTGCATGGCTACGCGTTCTTCAGGTCTGGGATCATGCCGAATTCCGCCGGGGCCGCCGCTGTAGGCGACTCGCCGATCATTCACTACGGTGTAGTTCCTCACAACTGTCCGGTCGACATAGACATTGTGAATGCGCACATTATTTACCCGTACCACCGCGGTGTTATATGCAAAGTCGTGGCCATGCCACGCGCCACCCACAAAGCCGATGCCCATGTATCCGAATCCGTAGTTCACGCCGCCGTAGTAGCCCACGTGCTGGCCCCAATATCCGGGGTGAAACACATAGAGTCCGCTCGACCAGCCCCAATAAGGCGGTGTCCAGAGCGCACCTACGTATGGAGCAGGTACCCATGAACCCGGCACCCAATAGTAGCCATCGTCCCCGTAGGCCCAGTAGCCAGGAGTCCAGAGCCACCCGGGCTCTGGGCATGGCGGCTGCTCATACACCGGCAGCACCGGCGGAGCAAATCCAACACTAATGTAGACACCCGCAAAAGAAGAAGCGGGAACGAGGGACAGTAAAAGCGCCAGCAGGATGAGGCGCGATGAGCGAAGAATTCGCATAAAACCTCCTTGAACTTCACCAGCCGTAAACCTTTTGGGCTGCGGCTGGCCCGACCTTGCTGCGATTCCTTAACGTGCCGGTCGGATCAGGTTGCTGATTGCTGACGGCTCATGCCGTTCTCAGCAGTCCACATCCGGCGCCTGCACCGAATCGTGCGGTCAGACTAGAGTGTTGGAACCCGCATACGGATGAGAAGTTGCACTCAGGGGGATAACTTTAGTTTGCCGGAAACGCATATATAGAAGAGGGCGCTGGACTTAGCCAACGCCCTCTCGATGACGTCCGCTCACGCTCAGACGGACCACGGTTGCACTAATCCTGGTTCATTCCTGGTTCATTTAATAGCGGTAGCTCGCGCCAATTCCCAGCACGTGCCTTGCCTCCAGGTTCACTGGAACCACCACGTACGGCGGGTTAGCTACCCCGGTCTTCACCGCGGTGTAGCCGATCTGTCCCGCGACCTGCCCAATCCCCACATCGAACGTAAAGTGCGGATTCTCCCTCTGGGTTACGCGCACCGCATAATCCAGCGTCGTGGGTATATGCGCACCGCTCCCCGGAGGAAACAATATCCGGCTCAGGTTTACGACCTGCGGTGGCTGTTGCGCAAACCCCGCAGAAGGAACCGCAGCCCAGCCGTGACCGAGTGGCAGCGGAATCCCTACGCCGCCAAACAAACGGCCGCTGTTACGTGTCGACTGGCCACCCAGGCCGAAGATCGATGCATTTGTCACCTTGAAGCCGAAATTCAGCAGCAGGGGAATCGGAGGTTTGAGCCACGTCTTCGTTCCCGAGATGTATACGTCGTAGTTCGTATATGCCTGATCGACACCGTAGATCTTTTTATCCAGCGCCCCCGACACAAAGTGGTCGTCGGTGCGCACCACGAAGCCTACTCCGATGCCGGGCATAAGCTCGTGCCATGTCGCTTCCTTGAGCGCTACCACTTTGCCGTGGAAGACATTCATTCCGCTGTAATCCCATAGGCTGCTGAATGCCGCGCTGTTGCCAAGCGTATGAACGTTGCGCGTGTAGCCGACCTCCGCCCGGTTCGCGAAACCCTCCGTGATGCTGAACGTCTGCACGTTGCCGATCACTGCCGCCGTGTTTACAAAGTGGTACCCGACCGCTGGGTGAGATAGCTTCTTCCCCTCGGCGGAATAAACCACATACGCAGTCGGTGTGATGAACCCGCCGGTTTGTCCTTCCAGCGTGAGGTTTTGGGCATTGAGCCGATTGACCGCAAAAAGCATCGCAACCAGGCAGATGCACGACAGAAATCGTTGAGTGATAGAAGTGATAGACAAGTTCATGACGAATAACTCCACTAAGGGCGCAGTCACCTGCACCAGGATGTTCCAGTCAAATCGAAGGGAGCATGACAGGATCGTGGCCCAATGGATTTCCGTCGTCCGGTCCCTTTCGGGAAATCCGGTATATAAAGCGACAGCTATAAATCGCGATTGCGGATTTAAAACCCACGGGGCGCGCTTGCGTCCCGGCAATGATCACTCCGAATTATTTAGAACGAAAATGTTTCTATCACAGCTAATGTGCGATCGTCGTCGTCACACGACACAGGTGGTAGACTCACCCCATGCCGCGCGGACTATTCATCACGCTTGAGGGCCTCGACGGTTCCGGCAAGACCACCCAAATCAAGCGTTTGGCTGCCTGGTTTCAGAAGCACAATCTCGATCCGGTGGTAACCCGCCAGCCCGGAGGAACGCCCACCGGCGACCGGATTCGCGCTCTTTTACTTGACTCCGCGTCAACCTGCATCGCTCCCATGACGGAAATGGCGCTCATGTTCGCGGATCGCGCGCAGGCGATCGCGGAAGTCATCGAACCAGCCCTCGCCTCCGGGCAAATCGTCCTCTGCGACCGGTTCACCGACTCCACCGAGGCCTACCAGGGTGGTGGCCGCGAGTTGGGATCCGCCAGCGTGCTCGAATTCCACCGCATTGTCTGCGGCAATCTGCAGCCGGACATGACCCTGCTGCTGCTTCCCTCCCTCGAATCGAGCCTGGCCCGCGCCCGGCGTCGCAATGAACGATCCGTCGCAAAGACCGGGCAGGATGAGAACCGCTTCGAGCAGGAGCAGGAAGCGTTTTACAGTCGTGTCTGGAATAAGTATCGCGAAATCGCACGACGCGAACCGCAGCGCGTCATCCTCATCGAAGGCAACCTCACCATCGACGAGGTTCACGAGCAAATCATCGAAGCCGTCTCCGAGCGCCTCGTAACCGCCGAACATCCCGTTTGAGCCTTATTTCCAATCACCCAGAAGACGGCGCACAAGAATGAACTGACCGAGATGGTACGCATTGTGGTCTGCCGTCAGCAAAGCTTCTCGCAAGATGGTTTGCCCATCGCCGTGTGGAATGACAGCGAACAAATCCGTCGACTCATCGCTGACCATTTCGCAGAAGGCTTTTAAGTCCTTGCGAAAGGCCTGAACGCTCTTGTCCCACGCTTTCTCATCCGCGGGTGCTTTTTGATCGGGCCAATATCCATCGGGAAATTTCGGCGATTCATGCTTGGGATTCCGCGAAAACTCCAGAATGTCCCACTGAGCGATCCGCAAGTGTTCGAGCAGTTCCCACGGCGAGTGTTCCGCACCCTTGGGTGTTTTACCCCTCAATTCCGCGGGAAGATCTTTAATCGCAGTCTCAAAATCCGCATGCGCTTCGCTCCCGCTCAATAGCTTCACCAGGTGTTCCCGCAAGACAGCATCACTCTTGTTCGCCATGTTTTTTCTCTCCGTCACAAAGGATTCCGTATTCCCATGAATCGATTCCATTATTCTGAATTCAGCGTATTACAGAAGCATCACCGTGAGGACATCTATGATCTTTCGGGCAATCACGATCGGAGTGGCCTCGATGAGCCACAGGCCTGGTGGTGGCGCAAATGGATCGACCCTACCGGTGAACATACTGAGTTTTCACGTGTCAACGCGACGAAGCGTCCATTTCAAATTGAGGGGACTTGGGAGCGATATTCTTTCCGCGTCGGGAATCTCCTATTCCTGATGATGAGCGACATCAATGAACCGACCCAGAAAGTCGGTCGAGGCACACTTGGCGGGAACCCCGGCGGCGTGGTGAGCGGCGAGACGTTCCGTTGGTGGAAGCGAATGGTCGAATCGAATCGATCCTCCGTGATCATTACAGCGCATCATTACGTGCTAAAAAATACGACGGTCGCCTCCGGGGAGTGGGAAGGCATGCAGCGCGCCGAAGACGGAACGTGGAAATTTCGGTACCATGGCTACTTTCCTCAAGGCACTCCGCAGGGTGCGTCATTCTTGTATGATCCTCGATCAGCGGGCCTCGCCCCTCTCCAGGTGAGTTCACCTTTGCCCTATTTGGCTCGTCTCCCTTGCCGATAAACCCCTTGGATACCACCTCGAAAGGGCTTGGCGATGCGATTGGCTTGCGCTCTGTTCATTCTTGTATTTGTTCCTCTCCTGGCAGCAGAACCCCGTGACGAAGCCCTCTCCGAAATGGAAGGCGCATTTACACAGCGGCAGCCCTTGCCCACAGCCGTCTCGAAGCCTCGCATCGATGCGTTCACTTGGACCCTTCTCGGAGCCGACGCCGTCTCGCGCACTCTGGACGCCTATTCCACCCACCGCATGTTGAAGAACGAATGTGGTCTTCAGCCTCAGACACCCGGCCTGTCTACTTGCAATTATGAAAAGTACCTGCCCCATTCGGTCTCTCACAACGTGACGGCGCTCTACGCGTTCGAAGGATCTGCCTGGCTGACCCAATACTTCGTGGTCAAGTTGCTCGTTCAGCACCACCATCCCCGCCTCGCACGATTTGTTCCCGTGATCGACATCGCCGTCACCACACCGTTCGCCATCACCAATCTCACCTTCCCGATTGCTGGGTCCGGAGCGGGCACCTCTCTGTCACTCGAACCAACACCCCTGCGCCAGCGAAACCGCGGCGTCGGCCGCAAATGAACCGAAAATCCATCCAGGCGTCCCACGTCCTGAATCGAATGCCTCCCCAACTGCGTCTATGAGAGGATAAGAGTGGTAAGGCAGTTTGCACCGCATGCAAATGATTCAAGCCCAGCATCGGCGAAGTTGGTTCCTGATTGCTCTCATCGCAATCGGAGTAGCCCTGCTGCTTTTGCTCGCCCAGCCGGTTCATGGCGGCGACCACGGGGCCTTCGCCGCGATCCTGCCGATTCTCTTCGTCGGCATCATCTCACCCCTGAGTTTGCTGTCTCCACTCGCCTTCTTCTACCTTGGCCGTACTCCGGACGCTCCCGCACTCTCCGTCTTGTTTCAACGCCCTCCGCCTTTCAGAAAAGCCTGATTCCCTACATACGCTCTGGACGTTTGCAGCCCCGCTGCATTGCATCTCGAGCCAATCGCAGCGGAATTCTGCCCTCCTCTGAAAGGGTTCCACATGAACGCTCTTTACTATGCCGCCGGAACACTGGCCGCGAGCGCGCCGTTTGTGGCGATTATCGTGATCGTCCTCCATTACCACCTTCGGAGAGCCGCCTGGAAACGCGCCCTCCGCGCCGGCCGCAAGCCCGTCGGATTCTGCCCTTCGTCTTCCGCCTTCGGCTCGGCATTCCAGATCATCGAAACCTTCTATCGCCCAACGGTCGCCCACGTTATCGAGGCAAAACTCGAAGAAGACGTTGACGAGGACGACGATGGAGAGCCGGAGACCCCCGGCGCGTCTCTTTCATCGACAACTGAAACGAATTCGGCGAGGTGAGCCCATTGACAGGCTTATTCTGCGGCTCTAGAACCGGCGGCTTCCACCCCTCTGCTGTCCGCACTGAGCGAGCAAACCCAAGCCCGTTCTAACCCTCGCCATTTACACTAGTAAACGGAGATTCCTGTGTTTTTCGATAAAGCTCTCACTAAAGTATTTGGCACCGCGAACGACCGCGCTCTCAAGAAGCTTTTCCCTATCGTTTCCACAATCAGCGTATTGGAGCCGGAGACGGAAAAGCTCTCAGACGAAGAGTTGCGAGCCAAAACGGCCGAATTCCGGGCCCGCATCGCCGCCAGAATTGAAGGCATCACAGACGCCGACGCCGTTCGCGCCGCAGAACGCGAAGTGCTGGATGAGATTCTGCCGGAAGCCTTTGCGGTGGTCCGCGAAGCCGGCTGGCGTGCCGTCAAGATGCGCCATTTCGATGTTCAGCTCATCGGCGGAATGGTTCTGCATCAGGGCAAGATCAGCGAAATGAAGACCGGCGAAGGCAAAACCCTCGTCGCCACCCTGGCCTGCTACCTCAATGCCCTTGCCGGTCACGGCGTCCACGTGGTCACCGTCAACGACTATCTCGCCAAGCGCGACGCGGAGTGGATGGGCAAAATCTACGAGTTCCTCGGCCTCACCGTCGGAGTCATTGTTCACGACCTCGACGACAACGAACGCCGCGCCGCCTACGCCGCCGACATCACCTACGGAACCAACAATGAATTCGGCTTCGACTACCTCCGCGACAACATGAAGTTCGAGATCAAGGACTGCGTTCAGCGCGGGCACTACTACGCCATCGTCGACGAAGTAGACTCGATCCTCATCGACGAAGCGCGCACTCCGCTCATCATCTCCGGCCCGACCGACCAGACCACCGACAAGTACGCGCGCGTCCGCAAGATCATTCCTCAGCTCGAACTGGGTGAGGAAGTCGAGAGCCTCGAGGGCAAGACCTTCTCCGGCGACTACGTGGTCGATGAGAAACACCGCACCATCGGCGTCACCGACGAAGGCTGGGTCACGATAGAAAAAGCTCTCGGCATCGACAACATTGCCAGCGCCGAGAACTGGGAACTCAAACATTACGTGGAGACGGGCATCAAGGCACACTCTCTCTACAAGCGTGACGTGGACTACGTGGTGAAGGACGGCGAGGTCATCATTGTCGACACCTTCACCGGCCGCTTGATGCCGGGGCGGCGCTGGTCCGATGGCCTGCACCAATCCATCGAGGCCAAGGAAGGCGTAAACATCCGCAAGGAAGATCAGACTCTTGCCACGATCACTTTCCAGAACTACTTCCGCCTCTACAAGAAGCTCAGCGGCATGACCGGCACCGCCGAAACCGAAGCCGCCGAATTCGAAAAGATCTACAAACTCGAAATCGTTGTCATCCCCACCAACAAGCCTCTGCTGCGCGTCGAAAACCCAGACGTCGTCTACCGAACCGAGAAGGAAAAATTCAACGCCGCCGCTGAAGACATTGCGCAGCTCCACGAAAAGAAGCAGCCGGTCCTGGTGGGCACTGTTTCCATCGAAAAATCCGAACGCCTCTCCGGCATCCTCGCGCGCAAAGGCATTCGCCACGTCGTGCTGAATGCCAAGTTCCACGAGAAAGAAGCAGAAATCGTGGCCCAGGCCGGGCGGCTCGGAATGGTGACCATCGCCACCAACATGGCCGGCCGCGGAACCGACATTCTCCTCGGCGGCAACGCAGACTTCATGACCCGGCAGGAACTGGTAAAGAAAGGCCGTGCGCGCGCCCTCAGCGTCGCCGAAGGAGCCATCAATCCGATGGCGCCGGCGGGCTTCTTGCGCTTCTACTACCAGGGTCAGGAGTTTGAAATCGCAGAGCCCGAGTGGGCAGAAGCGTTCGCAGTTCACAACGAAGACGTGCTCAAGGAACACGAGCAGGTCATCGCGTCCGGTGGCCTCTTCATCCTGGGCACCGAACGCCACGAGTCGCGGCGCATTGACAATCAGCTTCGTGGACGCGCCGGACGCCAGGGCGATCCCGGCGAATCGCGCTTCTATCTCTCGCTCGAAGACGACCTGATGCGCATCTTCGCAAAGCAGTGGGTAAGCACGCTGCTTGAGCGCCTGGGAATGGAAGAGGGCGTGCCCATCGAGTCGCGCATGATCTCAAATCGCATCGAAGCCGCGCAAAAGGCGGTCGAGGCGCAGAACTTCGAATCGCGCAAACATCTGCTCGAATACGACGACGTCATGAACAAGCAGCGCGAAGCCGTCTACGGCTTGCGTCGCCAGTTACTCGAGGGAGTTGAGCAGCGCGAGCTGATTCTCGAGGACTACGTGGGCGGCATTCTCAGCGCCATGCTCGACGAATTTGCACCTGAAAATCTTCACCCCGATCAATGGAATATCAAGGGACTTGACGAGAAGCTGATCGGCCAGTTTGGACAAAGCTTTGCATCGATGGGCATCAATCCCCTCGAACTCGCGCGTCATGAGTTGGGCGATGCGATATTCGAAAAGCTCAAGGAAGACTACGAGTCCAAGGAAAAGATCCTGAGCCTCGACACGATGCGTTATCACGAGCGCATGGTCATGCTCAGCGTGATCGACGGGCTTTGGAAAGATCATCTGCTCTCGATGGATCACCTCAAGGAAGGCATTGGGCTTCGCGGCTACGCGCAGCAGGATCCCCTCGTCGCCTACAAGCGAGAGTCCTTCGACATGTTCGAAGCGATGATGGCCAAGTTCCAGGAGGACACCGTCCGCTTCCTGTTCCGGATGCAGATTCTCGGGCCTGATGGACAGCCGGTCCAGGCGGCGCCCGAACCGCGCCGGCCCGTACCTCCGGCTCCGCCAGTGGCAAGTGCTGCACAGCCGCTAACGCTGGAGGCTGCGCCGCGCGAGATTGCCATCCCCACACGCGCGCCTTCCACCACCATCGATGCGTTGGAAAAGGAATTCCATCGCAAGAAGCAGCGCGAACTGGAAGCTGCGACGATGGCCGGATCAGGCGATGGGAACCAGACCGCGCAGCGTCGAAGCGGCGAAAAGGTCGGCCGCAACGATCCCTGCCCCTGTGGCTCCGGCAAGAAATACAAGAAGTGCCACGGCGCCGAGGCTTGATCAGCGAATGGCCGCCGCAAGCAATACTTCGGCGGCCACAATTCTCTCCCGTCCACAAATCAGATCGCGCTGCCTTAATGCGACAACTCGAACTTGATCTCCACGTTACTTTGCCGTCCCGGCTCCAGGCGCAAACTTCCATTTGCGAACCGCATCCTCTGCCGCGGGTGCAAGCGTGTGGCTCCCGCTGATTGCCTTCGCATCGGTCACTCTTCCGTCGGCGTCGACCGTAGCCTCGACTTTCACTACACCCATGATCTTCATGCGCTTCGCAAGCTCGGGATAAACAGGCGCGACTCGCGATTTCACCGCACGTTCCTCCGCCGCACCGATCGTCACGGTAAAAGCCATCACGAATACAAGTGCCGCGGCATGCAAAAATCTCGCGCCTCTTCCTTGATTTCCCTGCGAAATTGTCCCCATGCTTTTCCATTGTTCCTCCAACCCTTGATTGCTGCTAAACAGGCTTATCGGCGGCCACGCAGCAGACTTTATTCTCCGCGCAGAATCGAGGATCGTTGCTCGTGACAATAGGTTTTGATTGGAGTATCGCTATCGCACGCTGCTCGATGCCGCCACTGCTGCGAAGGTGAGATCGTTGGCGTCGCATTGATTCTCTTCGCGCCACTGCTCGAAAAGCCGCCCGTAGCTCAGCGTGATGTAATCGGAACTCGCAATTCCGAGTTGAGGTGCAACCTGATCGATCCACTCCGCAGGACCTTCAAGTTCCGCGTAGTCGCCGATGGGCGTCTCGTCGATAACGCAGTGCCCTGTGCCGTCGTTCCATTCACTGCGCCATTTTTCATATCGAAATGCCGCGACCAGGCCCAGAGACACAAAGATCTCCGCGAGCGCATCCCCATTGGAAACCTCGGTTTCTGTCTCCACGCGATGTTTGTGCCGATCCTCGCCCAATCCCGAATCGGGAAGACGCTTGTGAGTCACCGTCCATCGCCCCGCGTAACTGCGAACGCGAAGTATCTCCGTGCGCGCCCGCATGTCTCGATTCGGCGTGTCATAGAGAACGTTGCTCTCAAAAGCCCGAGGCGTATCGAGGTTGAAACCGGATTCCCTCAGTCGCAGGACCAACGCCCCGATCTCCGCAACCCGAAATTTGATTTCCGTCTCGATAGCCATGGTAAGCAGAAAGTATACGGCAGGTGGCGGCATCACCCGCAAAAGGCGACAATAGGATTGTGAAAACACTGCGTTTGGCCGTGGACCCGACCCGCCTCGACACCGAAGAAGCGCAAGAGGCGATGTCGCGAGCCGCGGCAATCTTGCGCGCCGGCGGCCTCGTCGCCCTGCCTACAGAGACCGTCTACGGGCTGGCGGCCAACGCCCTCGATCCTGCAGCCGTGGCCCGCATCTTTGAGGCCAAGCAGCGTCCCAGTTGGGACCCGATGATCGTTCACATCGCGGGGCCAGTCGCAGGAAACCCAATGCTCGCATCGCTGGTCACGGAAATCTCCGCGCCAGCTCTACTCCTGATGGAGGCTTTTTGGCCCGGCCCTCTGACCCTTCTTCTGCCACGCTCCGGCGCTGTGCCCGATGCAGTAACCGCTGGCAGGCCGCTCGTCGGCATCCGCATGCCCGCTCATCCGGTGGCATTTGAGGTCATCCGACAAGCGCGCGTGCCTCTTGCCGCGCCGAGCGCCAACATCTTTGGCCATATCAGCCCCACTTCAGCCCAGCATGTGCTTGACGATCTTGATGGCCGTATCGATGCGTTGATCGACGCTGGAAGTACTCGCCACGGCGTGGAATCCACCGTTCTCGACCCCACCCAAACTCCGATGGTGATCTACCGGCCCGGCGCAATCACCGCCTCTCAGATCCACAAGATTACGGGCGGACAGGTTGAGGTGTTTCAAGCCGATAAATCCCATAATCCCGAAGAGGCCTTGCCATCGCCTGGCGTCGGGCTGCGCCACTATGCTCCTCGGGCCCGGTTAATCCTGGTAGACGCGGAATTGTCGGAGCTGCCTGCCCGACTGGCCGAAGTCGCGGCAATGCACTTGAAAGAGCGCCTTGGCCTGATGCTCCCAAAGGAGATGGCAGACACTCGCTTCGACGTCCCCCTGCGAGCCGCAGCGGTATTTGCGTGGGGTCATTGGCACGCGCCCGATGAGCTAGCCAGTTGCCTCTATGCGGGCTTACGAGCGCTCGATGCGCAGGGATGCGCAATCATCTTGTGTCCCATGCCACCCGCAATTGGGATCGGCGAAGCGATCCGCGACCGCCTGCGCAAGGCTGCAATTTCAGCCGAAAAATGACTAAGCGTCCTATTGCCCGGCTTCGCCTAATTTATACATATATTTAATCGCGGATTTATAAATCAAAGTCTTCGACCGCCCACGAATTTTCAGCGCCCCGCGGTCATACCATTCGATGCAGCCCTCCATCCGCTCGCCGTCTTCCAATACGATCACCATCGGCGTTTGTGACTGAATCTGCTTCTGCAGATAAAAGAGCTCCGCTTGGCGATGAGCGGTCCCATCCTCTGCGTCGTACCCCGAAAAACGAACCGGCAAACTGGACGAGGAATTTCTTCTACGTTGTGCTGTGAAAACTGGCAGGGTACGCCTGTCATCTTCAATTCCAGGTATAGTGGTTTGATTATTCATAAGATAACTTCCTCCGAGGAACCATGTCTTTCACCTGCAACTTGAAGATAGTGAAGCAACTACGATACGCTCTGCCGATCCGATTGCATTTTGTGCGGGCGACTGTTGTGGAGCCGATTCTTTGACTCCCAGTCGGTTCCGCAGTTCCCGGATTCATCGGGCATCACGGGCGGCTTTGTCGGTGTTCAACGAATAAAGTGTTCTGATTCTATCCGAAAAGATGCCCACCGCCAGAAGTGGGTTGCTTGCTTGTGAATTGCGTCGCGTTCGCGCAACATTCAGATTCTTGTTTGTCTCCAGTCAAAGATGCAGGCGTGCGGGAGATTTCCTATTGAGATGTTCTTAACACCCCTGAGGGTGCACGCAAGCAATAACGAAAGTCTCGATCCCTTTGTGTCGCTTAGCGCTGTTCCAGGCTCACAGCCATCGCGTCGAGCGAGAGAGAGCGCAAAAGATTGCGCCGCATGCCCTGCTCCACTTGGACCAGTGCGCGGGCCGCGCTCTCGATCCAATCCACCGTAAGCCCACTGGCCATTCGCTCCAACTCACTTCGCAAGTCCAAGTTGCGAACGAGACCCGGAGTTCCGGCAACGACAAGCAACAGATCTTCGAGCAGGCTGCTCACGGCTCGCAACAGATTCACAGTCTTTTCCTGGCCGTCCGCTCCCCCCCGGTAGCTCTCTGTGCTGTGGAAAAGTTGCGAATAGTCAGGCTCCCGCAAAGCGGTGCGCAAAACCACCAGGGCGTCCTGGCGGCTTGCAAGATAGGTCTCCAGGTCGATTGTTAGTGCGCGGCCGACTGCTCCCTGTGCCAACCGCGCCGCAAGAGCCCGGTCCTGGGGTTTCAACTCCGGACGCCTTTCCACCAGCAGTTCCTCAAGTTCCGCAGCCGGCAAGGCTCCCAGCCGATGCAGAACTGTTCGCGAGCGGATCGTCGGCAGCAATTCCTGTGGATTTTCCGTGAGCAGAATAATCGAAGTGTGTGCGGGCGGCTCCTCCAAAACTTTCAATAGGCTGTTGGCAGCCTCCTTCATGAATGCCGAAGACGTGAAAATCGTAAAAGGTGCGTTTCGATTCGATGGGCGGCCGATAATACGCAACGTGAATCACCTGACGCACCTGCCCCAGTTTGATCAGCAGTTGCGGAGGGTCCGGCGGCACAATCAGTACATCCGGGTGCGTTTGGATCAGGATCCGGGTCTCGCGTTTGTCCGTGTCGCGCAGTTCGTCGCGAGCCTCTACCGCCTCGGCCACGCGCTCTTCAAGATTGGCCGCCGCCGCTATGCGAACGCAGTTGCGGCAACGCCCGCAAAAGTCCGGAAGACCGTCACTTTCCACAGGTTCGAGGCAATTCACCACCTGCGCCAGCATCAGCGAAAGCGTGTACTTGCCTGCACCCTTAGGCCCGGCCAGAATCAGCGCTTGCGGAAAATGATCGCTGCGGACACACTCCCGCAGTCGCCCTACCGTCGCCGAATTGCCGACAAAATCCCGAAACCCCACCGTTCGAGTTTAGTGCATGCGGCAGAATCACCCGTGGTAGCCGCTGGCACTCACAGTGGATCAGCACGTTTATCCAATTACCGTTCGCCCTGCAACCTCGCGATTGGAATCGCCTTGATGCCGTTTTTAGGACGAAGCGTGATCTTCGGTTGCAATTCAATCGTCTGGCCTGATGCGAGTTTGGAGCCGCCATCGCTGGGCGATCGTAGCTAGCGCAAGCATCGTCTCCATCCACGCAAACGACTCGCCGATACATTGCCGTCCGCCTCCTCCGAACGGGAAGTAAGCGAACCGCGGACGCGTAGCTTTGGCCTCGGTCGTGAATCGCTCGGGCCGAAATGCTTCCGGGTCAGAAAACCAGCGCGGATCGCGATGCACAATGTACTGGCTAAAAAACACCATGGTCCCCTTGCGCAAGCGATACGGGCCGATCGAAACGTCCTCGAGCACTTCCCGCCCCATCGCCCACGCAGGCGGGTAGAGACGCAAGGACTCCGACAACACCATCGCGGTGTATTCGAGTCGAGGCATGTCTTCGAGGGTCGGAAGCCGGCCGGTGAGAACCGAATCAAGTTCCGCGTGCAGGCGCGCCTCGGCATCGGGATTTTGCCCCAGCAGGAGCCACGTCCACGCAAGGGCATTCGCCACGGTCTCGTACCCTGCGAGGAACAGCGTCAGCACCTGGTCGCGAAGCTCTTCCGAACTCAGGGTCCCTCCATCGCCATCTGCCTGATCGTCGCGCGCTGCAAGCAGCATCGAGAGCAAATCTCCGCGCTGCTCCAGAGCGGCCGATCCCGCCTCTTCTCGACGCTTCTGGATCATCGCGTCCACAACCTCATCGAGTCGCGCTTTTGCCAGGCGGAAACGCCTCATGGGCGGTACCGGCGCGTCGAGAAGCAACTCGGCGCGAGGCAGCGCAACCAGCAAGTTGTAAAGATCCATGATGATGTTCACCTGTTCGTTGATCACATGGATCTCCGGCGTCACCTCGGTGTCGAAAAGGGTTCGGGCGGTGACCTGAAGCGCAAGCCGCATCATCTCCGCTGCAATATCCAGTTGCTGCCCCAGTTTCCATTCGGAACACAAGGTTGCCGAGATGTCCACGATTTGACCGGCATAACGCTCGATGCGACGACGATGGAATGCCGGCGCCGCAATGCGCCTCCCGCGCTTATGCTGCTCCCCATCAGACGTGATCATGCCCTCTCCGAGCACAATCCTCATCCGTTTTTGAGTGCGCTCCTTGCCGAAAGACGACGCCTTGTCGATGAGAACCTCGCGAATGTCCGCAGGTTCATGCAATAGGACGACATCATGCAGCAGAATCCGATAGTGCGCGGCGCGTCCATACTTCCTGAGGTGTTCAAACAGCAGGATGGGATTGCGCGGCTCGAAAAACTTGTGGAAGCGGTAAAAGAGCAGGTTCATTCGCAAACCGGGCGGGTAAAGATATCGGCCTCGGCGAATGATTTCCGGAGCTTGGCTGCCATTCCCCGAAGGAATGGCAGAATCCTGTGAATCCACTCCTAGAGTCTAGAGCATCTGCTACTTGGCTACGTACGGCGACTCTTAACGTCTTGCCCGTACAATAGAAGAGGAAGTCTACCCTACCGATGCCGGACGAAGCGCAAAAGCCCAGCCAGGAAAATTCGAAGCCGCCCGCACCCGGCAAGGTCGAACCTCGCAAAGCAGACGAGGACCCGGTTGGCAAGGTATACGACTCCCGCCTGATCCGTCGTCTTGGCCACTACCTGCGCCCCTACTGGTGGCAGGCTGCAGTCTCTTCCATCTCGATTTCGCTCAAGTCGCTCAGCGACGTCGCCGGACCGTACCTGGTGATGGTGGGGATTGATCGCTACTTCCCTACCCAACCAAAGGACGGGCTGCACACAAGCATTCTCGCGCACGCCGGTGGAGCAACGAACCTGCTCACGCGCTATCTTCCATCCGATCCTGTACAGGGCATCACGCGGCTTGCACTCATTTACCTTTGTGCACTGGTTTCGGCCTACCTATTTGAGTTCATTCAAACTTACCTGATGCAGTGGACCGGGCAGAAGATCATGTTCGATCTGCGTCGCGACATCTTCCGCCACATGCAGCGCATGCACATCGGGTTCTTTGACAATCACGCGGTGGGTCGCCTGGTTACACGCATCACCTCCGACGTTGATGCCATCAACGAAATGTTCACCGGCGGCATCCTGGCTATCGTCGATGATTTCTTCACGCTCACGATCATGGCCATCGTGATGCTCAGTATCAACTGGTGGCTAGCCCTGCTTGCATTCGCAGTTCTGCCGCTGATCCTCATCGTGACGCGCCTGTTCAGAAACAGCGTGCGCGAGAGCTATCGCCGGGTCCGCGCGGCCATCGCCCGCATCAACAGCTTCACCCAGGAACACGTCAGCGGCATGAGCGTAGTGCAGCTCTTCAATCGCGAGCAGCGCGCGTTCAATGACTTCGAAGCCGTCAATCGCCTGCACATGATCGCGTTCAAAGACACGATCTTCGCGTATGCGCTCTACTATCCAGCCGTCGAGCTTCTCTCCTCTGTCGCAATCGCGCTCGTGATCTGGCGCGGCGGCTTTGGGGTGCTCTCGGGCTCTGTCACCATCGGCATGCTGGCCATGTTCAACATGTATTCGCAGCGCTTCTGGCGGCCGATTCAGGACCTCAGCGACAAGTACAACATCCTCCAGGCTGCGATGGCAGCTTGCGAGCGCATCTTCAAGCTCGTCGACACAACGCCGGAAATCGTCAGCCCCGCCCACCCACTCCTTGGCGACGGATCCAACCGAATTGAATTTCGCCATGTCTGGTTCACATATCAGAAGCTGACTTCCATCCAACAGGCCGCGGTTGATCGCGCGACCCATTCGCAAAATGTTGGCGCAGAATTGGCCGCCATGGGCGATATCGAATGGATATTGAAGGATGTCTCGTTCACCGTTGAGCCCGGCCAGACCATCGCCATCGTGGGCCACACCGGCGCTGGAAAAACCACGCTGACCAGCCTGATGATGCGCTTCTACGACGTGACCGCAGGCGCCATTCTCCTGGACAGCGTGGATCTGCGCGAGCAGGATCTCGCCGCGCTCCGCAAGCACTTCGCCGTTGTTCTTCAGGACCCGTTCCTGTTCACAGGAACAGTGGCTGAAAATATTCGTCTCGGCAACGAAGAAATTACCGAAGCTGCTCTGCGTCAGGCTGCGCGCGATGTCAACGTACTCGACTTTGTAGAGAGCTTGCCCGGCGGCTTTGATGAACCCGTGCAGGAACGCGGCAATTCTCTTTCCACCGGCCAGAAGCAACTCATCAACTTCGCGCGAGCACTCGCATTCAATCCGCGCATCCTCATTCTCGACGAGGCAACTTCAAGCGTCGATACAGACACCGAGTTGCGTATCCGTGGCGCTCTCGAGCGCATGGTCGAAGGCCGGACAAGCGTGCTCATCGCACATCGTCTCTCTACCGTGCAACGCGCCGACACCATTCTCGTAATGCACAAGGGCCAGCTCCGCGAGATGGGCTCCCATCAACAGTTGCTCGCGCATCGCGGACTTTACTGGAAGCTCTACCAGCTGCAATACAAGGATCAGGAATCCGACACGTTTTCGGTCGCATCGCGCCAGCCATCCGCGGCTCCCGCGGTTTAAGTTCTTCCATCCTTGCTCGGCCGCCTCCACATACGAACGTCACAGCGGCACAACGCCCCTTGATCTATTAGGATCTCAGAATGCGTCTGATATCCGTGATCGCGGCTATTGCACTATGCTTCTCCGGAATTGAGGCAAGGTCGCTTTCTGCGCCTGCAGTTCCCGACGATCCCGCCGCAACCGACGCCGTCGATTCGGATCACGACGGCTTGACCGATGAGGCGGAGGAGAAGCTTCTCATTCAGTTCGCCCCCATATTCATGATCAGTTGGCAGGATTGCGCAGACGCGCCGGCTCTCCTCACACCAGGGCGCAGCGATCCAACAGTAAGTCCCGAAGAAGTTGCGATCTACGGCCAGGTGACCCCCCGAAAATTCGGAGCGCTCCAGGCAGTCGAAATCCACTACTACCACCTCTGGAAAAGCGACTGCGGACGCATGAGCCATCTCCTCGATGCGGAACACGTTTCCGTCCTCGCCGTGGAGAGCCCGTCGCAAAACGATCAAAAGGAATGGCGCGCGCTCTACTGGTACGCCGCGGCGCATGAAGACACAATGTGCGATGCCAGCCAGATAACGCGGGCATCCGCGCTCGATGCCGAAGATCGCGGCCCTCTCGTTTGGATCTCTGTTGGCAAGCACGCTTCATTCCTCAATGAGCGCCTATGCAGCCATGGTTGCGGAGGCGACGTATGCCAGCACATGGATCCGCTCGGGACCACGGCAATCCTCAATCTCGGCGAGAACGGAGCGCCGATGAATGGCGCACTCTGGATTGCCTCGCTGCAGTGGCCTCTGTCCGCGAAGATAGCGCGTTCGGACTTCCAGCCTGCGGCGATCGCGAGACTCGAGCAGCTTCCAGCGTCTGACATCGCCTGGGTGAATCCATCCAAACGCCCCGCCCAATCGACCATCGCCGCCGGCGGATCAACCGCCGATGCATTGGCAACCAGTAGCCGCAAAACCGATTCCGCTCTGGCCGCGGCCGGAGACTCGACAGAAGACGCCCTCGATACTTCCTACCAAAACGTTACACGCGCGCTGGGGAAATCCGCTCACAACGTCAGCAAGTTTCTCCACCTCGATACCCCGCCGGCAGCGACGCCCCAAAAGACCGCGGAAGCGACCTCAAAGTGATCCCAGTAATCCCCAACAAGATCGTCACAACCCCAAACAAAATGGCCACGCAGCGATTTGCTGAGTGGCCATTCCTTTAAGACAGTGAATCGTCGCAGAAATTACTTCGCGGCGACCAGCGGACGAGTGCTGAGCGAACCGTCAGCATAGCCCTTGGCGATGTCGGTGATTGCGACAGGCTTGTAATCGCCGGCGTGCCCTGCTTGCCCAAACTGGGTCATGCGCTGCGCAACAACCTTTTGCATTGCCTCGCGAGCAGGCTTCATGTAGTCGCGCGGGTCGAACTTCTCCGGAGTCTCCCACAAAACTTTGCGGATGGCGCCAGTAATCGCGAGACGGTTGTCCGTGTCCACGTTGATCTTGCGCACGCCGTTGCGAATGCCAAGTTGAATCTCCTCGACCGGCACGCCCCATGTCTCTTTCAGCTTGCCGCCGTATTGGTTCACGATGTCCTGCAGGTCCTTCGGCACCGAAGAGCTGCCATGCATCACAAGGTGGGTGTTGGGCAGGCGCTTGTGAATCGCAATCAGAACGTCCATTTTGAGCACAGAGCCATCGGGCTTCTTGGTGAACTTGTATGCACCGTGGCTGGTGCCGATCGCGATAGCCAGTGCATCGACGCCGGTCAGCTCGGCGAACTCGACCGCCTGGTCAGGATCGGTGATGTGGTCGAGACCGCTGCCGCCCGCTCCATGGCCATCTTCCACCCCGCCCAGCACGCCTATTTCGCCTTCGACGGTGACGCCGCGTTCGTGCGCATAGTCAACCACCTTCTTGGTGACTTCGACGTTCTCTTCAAATGAAGCAGGAGTCTTGCCGTCGGCCTTGAGCGAGCCGTCCATCATTACGCTGGTGAATCCCAGCTCAATGGCGCTCTTGCAGGTCTCAAAGCTGTTGCCGTGATCCTGGTGCATGGCGATCGGAATATCCGGGTACAGTTCGCTGGCTGCCAAAATCAGGTGGAAAAGATAGCGGTCCTGCGCAAATTGACGGGCGCCCCGGCTGGCCTGGATGATGACCGGCGATTTGGTTTCCTTCGCCGCCTCCATGATGGCCTGAATCTGTTCCATATCGTTGACGTTGAACGCGCCGACGCCGTATCCGCCCTTGGCGGCCTCGTCGAGGAGCTGCCGCATGGAGACTAATGGCATAGGAGTTCTCCTTCTTGAATCTTTCTTGGATAATCGGGCCGCCGATGCGATCATCCCGGACAAAAGGAAATCAGCCGGTCAAGCGGCACGAACTGCGATCGTCCCTATGGTAGCAGAGACGCGCAAGCCGAAAGTGTGTTCTTCGGCACAGCGGCAGAACCTCTTTGTTGAGCCTCATATGGAATAATCCCTCCGTGCTCCTTGCCGCCGTCCCACCCACCTCAAGCTGGTTTCTGCTGGCCTGCGCGGCTGGAGCAGTCCTGTTGCTACTCGTCCTGATCGCCCGCGTCCGCCTGCATCCTGCCATCGCCCTGGTCATTGGCGCGATGGCGTTGGGTTTGGCCGCAGGCATGCCGCTCAAGCAGATCCCTCTTTCCTTCTCACTGGGCGTCGGCAACCTCATGGGCCATATCGCCATTGTGCTCGGCCTGGGAGCAATCCTCGGCAACCTCCTCGCACGATCAGGCGGAGCTGGTGCCCTCGGGTCAGCATTGGTAGAAGGCTGCGGCAAAAAAGGTCTGCCCTGGGCCTTGCTCGGCTTGGGAATCCTCGTTGGCATGCCCGTCTTCTTCGAGGTCGGACTGGTGCTGCTCATGCCCATCGTGGCAGCGGCAGCGCGACGCAGCGGACGGCCTCCCATCCTCGTCGGAATGCCGCTCCTCGCCGGATTATCCATTGTTCACGGCGCGCTTCCACCGCACCCCGCAGCGATGCTCGCAGCCACGCAATACCACGCCGACCTCGGCCGCACCATCTTCTGGGGATTGCTGGTTGGGCTTCCCGCCGCCGCATTAGCAGGACCAGGGCTAGGCTGGCTGCTCACTCGCCGCTGGCTCAAACGAACCGCCGGCGTAACCGGAAAACTACCAGAGCAGGAAACACCAATCTTCGGTGGTCCGGCGGAAACACCCGAGACAGAGTGCGCCCCCGCAACCCCTTTTCCGCCGAGCGAACTGGAGCCAGTTCCACCACCCGCCGGCCCCATCCGTGCGGCTGCAGCCATCCTGTTCCCAATCGGACTTATCTTCCTTGGCAGTTGGGCCGACTCCATCTCAGTTCCGGGAACCACTGCGAACGAGATCTTTCGCTTTATCGGCAGCCCCGATGTCGCGCTGCTGATTGCCGTGCTCGCGGCGCTCGTTACACTGGGTGGCAGAATCCAGACAGGCCGCCATCACGGTCGCGAGCTATTGCGACAGGTGTGCACGGAGTCCTTCGAACCCATCGCCAACGTCTTGGTAATTCTCGCCGCAGCCGGAGGCCTCAGCGGAATCCTGCGCGATTCGGGCGCTGCGCAGGCCACCATCGGCATCGCCTTGCACGCACACATGCCGCCGCTGGTCCTGGCCTGGACACTGGCTGCCGTCGTGCGCGTTGCCATGGGTTCGGCTACCGTGGCAATGGCCGTAGCTGCGGGAGTGCTCGCGCCGATGGTCGATCACCTCGGCGTGCGCCCCGAGTTGCTCGTCCTTGCCACCGGCACCGGTTCTCTGATTCTCTCGCACGTCAACGATCCCGGCTTCTGGATGATTCAATCGTTTTTCAAATTGGAAATTAAGGAAACCCTAAGCACCTGGACAGTGATGGAAACCGTGCTCTCGATCGCTGGATTGGGCGGGACACTATTGCTGGCTGCGGTTCTGCGTTAACAGCAAGGGCCGCATTCGACGCCTGGGGATTTTGTGCGAACCGTTATCGCCCCAGAACCGACCGCTGCGCCGCAAATATATCCCGGATCCCTGCCTCCGCCATATCTATCATTCCATTCAGTTGGCTACGAGAATAACTCCCCTTCTCCGCCGTCGCCTGAGTCTCAATAAGGCCGCCATCTTCCGTCATCACTACGTTCATATCCACCTCGGCCTGCGAATCCTCTTCGTAGCAGAGATCAAGCAGCGGCACCCCGCCCACGATCCCCACCGAGGTCGCCGCGACCAACTGCTTCAGCGGAGACTGCTTCAGTGTGCCGGCCTTGATCAGCGCGTTCAACGCAAGCGCCAGCGCTACCGCCGCGCCAGTGATCGCCGCAGTGCGAGTTCCCCCATCGGCTTGAATCACGTCGCAATCCAAAATGACCGTCCGCTCTCCGAGAATCTGCATATCCACGACCGAACGCAAGCTCCGGCCAATGAGCCTCTGTATCTCATGGGTTCGGCCGCCAATCTTGCCGCGTTCGCTTTCGCGCGGCGTGCGAGTCACCGTGGAGCGCGGCAACATCGCATACTCGGCCGTCACCCATCCACGCCCGGAGTTCCGCAGCCAGCCCGGAACCCCCTGCTCAATCGTCGCGTTGGTCAGCACGCGCGTGTTTCCCACGGTGACAAGTACCGAACCCTCCGCTGTCTGCACATACCCCGGCGTGAGAGTCAGAAGGCGCATTTGGTCGGGCTGCCGGCCCCCAGGCCGAAAGAAGTTCTTGGAATCGCTCAAGTTCATAGGGCGATTGTAAGGGAACCGCATTGCCCGACCGCCGACCAAACCGGTCGTTCCCAAAACGGGATAGCGATTCCAACTTGGTCCCGATTTGCAGCTCCTTGTAAACCGCTGAGAACAAACCCTCCCGGCCACGAGACACCATCGCACTCGTTCCAGTTTGGGAATTCGCGACGCAGCCAACTCTGGCTCAAATCCGCTGCTTCGTCTCCCAAAACCTCAAGTTACCTGAAACTTAAGGAAATTGTCCGAGTTTGGCACAGCACGTGTAACAGAACAGGACAAACGCGGCGAGCAGACGCCGAATTGGGACAGAAAGGGATGCAAATGCAACTACTTGAACAACTGGCTGAATTAGGCGAATCAGAGCGGAGGCGTGCCGAAACCGTGGTCGAGAATCTATCGACTCTCGGTAGTCAGGGCGAGAACCTCGCCGCTGTTGCTCACGACGCCCGGAACATGGTCACTGCCCTGGATCTCTACTGCGACCTGTTGCAGGAACCGGGAGTGCTCGGAGCGCCCTTCACGCACTACGGTAACGAGTTGAAGCTCGTTGCTGCGGCGAGCCGCCGATTGGTCGATAAGCTTGCGGGGCTTGATCCTGAGGAGACTCAGGATGAGAACGGCTCATCACGGACTCAACTCGAAGGGCTCCCGATTGAAAGCGGGATCCACAACCAGCGGAGTCAATCGAGGCGCTGGCATAGTGTTCCCTCCAAAACCATCGAAAATCTCGCCGCCGAGACTTTGTACAATAGAAATCTTCTCTCGGCCGTGGCTGGACCCGCAGTTTCGGTAACCGTAAACGTCGAAGGCGCCGCGCAGCCCGTGCAGATGTCCGGCGAAGACCTGACTCGAATCCTGGTGAACCTTGTGAAGAATGCCGCCGAAGCGATGGCCGGCGTGGGACGCATTCATATCAACCTCTGGGAGAGCTGCGGCGAACCCGGAAATGCTCCCTGGCTGACTCTGAACGTCGAAGACAACGGACCGGGCATTCCAGACCGATTGCTGAGTACGGTCTTTGAGCCTGGCCAATCGGCGCACAGAAATTCCACTGCCCTTGTTCGCCCGGATCAATGGCCTGTGGCGCATCGTGGGCTGGGCTTGTCCATCACGCGATCCATCGTGGAAGCCGCAGGGGGCTTTATCCATGCAGCCAACCGCGATCCAGTCGGTGCCTGCTTTCAAATCGAGTTGCCAGTGCAAGCCTGCGAACGCGCGCACTCCTAGAAGCGCAGGTCTAGAGGCAAACCGTCCCATTTTAGCGAAGTGCTTCCGAGGCGAATACAATGCTCGAAACAGTTCTTTACACAAGGGCCATGGAGTCTATCCCTCAAGTTGCGTTACCGGCGCCGAAGCTCTATCTGCTCATCGTGGATTCCGATCCTGCAACCCGGTCGGCCTGCGCTGAGATCGCTGCGAGCCTCGGCTATGTGGTCGAGAATACCGGTGACCTGGGACAAGCCCGCAGCCTGCTTCGCGGCCACGCCGCAGATATTCTGCTTGTCAATCTGCCTGCGAACGCGAATCTCGGCCTCGAACTAATCTCCGAGGTCAAACTGCTTTATCCCGCGCTCTCCGTCATCGCGATGACCGCGTCAGGCTCAGTCAACGCGGCCGTCGAGGCCATGCGATGCGGAGCCTGCGACTATCTCACCAAGCCCTTCACCATGGACGAGCTCTCGACCGTGCTCGACCGCGCCGCGCTCAATCACACTGCCGACACGGCCACGCGCCAGTTGCGTGAGAGATTGCGTCTCTCGCAGGGTCTCGGTTCCATCATCGGCCACTCTGGCGAGATGGAGAAGATCTACCGCATTTTGTCAAAGGTCGCGCAGAGCACCCATCCCGTTCTCGTCCTCGGAGAGAGTGGCACAGGCAAGGAACTCATCGCGCGCACCATTCACTCCTTCGGACCGAACTCGCAGAAGCCATTTTTGCCCGTTGATTGCGGATCGCTGGTGCCGACGCTCATTGAGAGCGAGCTTTTTGGCTACGTAAAGGGCGCGTTTACCGGCGCCAACCGCTCCAAAGACGGACTGCTTATATCGGCGGAGGGGGGCACGGTCTTCCTCGACGAAATCGGCGAGCTTTCTCTCGACCTTCAGGCAAAACTCCTGCGGGCTCTCCAGGAAAAAGAAGTCCGGCCTGTTGGCGCCACGCATCGCGTCCCGATCAAAGCGCGCATCGTGGCAGCCACGAATCGCGATCTGGCTGAGATGGTCGAAAGAGGCACCTTCCGCAAAGACCTTTTTTACCGCCTCAATGTGGTCAACCTTCGTCTACCCGCGCTTCGTGATCGTCGCGAAGATATCCCGTTGCTGGCCGCGCATTTCCTTGACCGGATCAGTCACGAGCACGAAATCAAATTCATGCTCAGCGATGACGCCCTTCGCACCATGATGCACCATGACTGGCCGGGCAATGTGAGAGAGCTGGAAAACGCCGTGGAGCGTGCTTGCGCTCTCTCATCGGGCCCCGTATTGCATCTGGGCGATCTGCCCACGCAACTGCAGCAGCAAGGGCTCGCCGCGCATCGCGCGGCTGCCATTGCCACCGAGGAAGAGGGTGGGACTGAGGCGGTTCAGGTCAAGGCACTTGCTGATCTGGAACGAGAGGCAATTCTGGGAGCCATTCGAACGCTAAATGGAGACAAACTCCAGGCAGCCAAGCTCCTGGGAATTGGCAAAACTACGCTCTATCGCAAACTCAAGGAGTATGGCATTACCGACATGCCTGCGGACGAGTAATCGCAGATCTCTTCCGAATTGGATCGCAGCTGCAACCCGGCAAATCAAAGCACAGAGCCACCCAGCGAATCATTGTGTGGACAGGCACAGACCTGGCGCAAATCACCAGGCAAGATCGAGGAATTCAGATGAGCATTTTGATGGTGACGGGAATTGAGGGCGCTCGCAACTGCGCCGCTGTGGTTGCCGCGCAACTGGGCATGGAGGTCGAGGTCGCTGAGGGACGAAAGACAGCGCTTGCCGCACTGCGTCGTCGAGAATTCGCAGCCATCGTGATCGACGGGACTCTCGCTGAGTGCGATCCAGCTGCGGCAGAGGCCATCTGTGAGCGCGCCGGGCTTGCGATTCCCCTGCAGATCAATTTTGCGCTCTCGGGAACAGTCCGACTCATCCGCGAGATTCGCGCCGCACTGCATCGCCGTGAGCGCGAACAGACTCTCGCTCGACGCGCCGCCACAGCCGCCCTTGACACGGAGTTAAAGTCCACAGTGGCCGGTCTGCTCCTGCACTCTCAATTGGCCCTCTCCGAACGCGAGATCTCCGGCCCACTTGCCGAGAAGTTGCGGGTTGTGGCCGAACTCGCAGGAAGCCTGCGCCAACAGTTGACCGCCCCTCGGTAGAAACAACTGAGCAGGAACATCACAACCTTAATCCTTCTTGCGTCGCACGCGCACCGCCGGAGCAGAATTTCGCTCCGGCGCCTTTTTGTGCGGCAAGCCAGACTCTGAGGAAAAAAACAAGACGATAGCCGGCGCCACCGCATGTCACTGCTCCGACACCTACCTTGTCCTTGACAGCCCGTCGCCGGGGCGATATTGATGGATGGCGTTGAATCTCCAGCGTCGCGCGAATCGTCAGCGCATGGAGACATCTGGCCGTCCGCTCCGGTCGGCTTTTCAGGAAGACAAAAAATGAGAAGGATTCGATCCGGCCCGGTGGTGCTCCTTACTGCGATAACCGTTCTCTGTGGCTGCAGGAAGACAAATACAGAGACAAACCCTTCTCAAGGCAGCAGCGCGGCAACGGAGACCTCGATGCCCCTCAAAGTAGATCGGCTCGACCCATCGATCGGCGGGATTATCCCAGCCAACGCCACACTGGAACGTATCGCTACTGGATTCACATGGACGGAAGGTCCGGTGTGGGCGGGCGACAGCCTCTACTTTGCCGATATACCTGCAAACACCATCCACAAGTGGACGCCCGGTGGCGGAGTCAGTGTGTTCCTCCATCCCAGCGGCTACAAGGAGTCCGCTCCCTACGGTGGCCCGGAGCCCGGATCAAACGGAATGACCCTTGATGTGCAGGGCCGACTCACAGTCGCAGGGCATGGGCAGCGAGACATCTACCGGCTCGAGTCTCTGACTCCCGGCGCGCCGGTTACCATCCTTGCCGACACGCATCAGGGCAAGCGCCTCAACAGCCCCAACGATCTCGTCTACAAATCCGATGGCTCGCTCTACTTCACTGATCCGCCATATGGCCTGCCCACTCAGAAGGACGATGACCCTCACAAGCAACTCAAGGTGAACGGCGTTTATCGCATCCCGCACGCCCTCGATCAGAAGCCCGGTGCTCCGCCGGCCAGAGCTGATTTGCAGTTGCTAGCCGCCGAGCTGACTCGTCCCAACGGCATCGCTTTCTCGCCCGATGAAAAGTACCTCTATGTCTCCAACTCCGAACCGAAGAAGATCTGGATACGCTACGAAGTGCGCCCGAATGGCACCTTAGCCGATGGCAAAGTGCTCTATGACGCGACGACAGACCCGCGTCCCGGCGCGCCCGATGGATTGAAGATCGATGAGAAAGGAAACATCTACAGCGCAGGACCGGGCGGTGTGTGGATATTCTCCCCGGAGGGCAACCCGCTGGGCACGATCCTCATTCCCGAAAAGACATCGAACGTGGCCTGGGCCGGTCCCGATCGGAAGATGCTCTACATCACGGCGAGCACCAGCGTATACCGCGTTCATCTCAATATCGCGGGAGCTCCACTGAAGGCCCATTAGCGCCCTTCCACTTCAAAGCTCTCCGCAACGTGGGGCGCTCACAGACAGGGGGCGCGGACTGTCGATCCGCGCAACGCATTTGTTTTAGGAAACCAAAGCATCGGCGATGCTCAGGTGCCTGTCCATCGCCGAAATCCCAAAATCAATTTCTTCCTTCGTAACAATCAGCGGCGGAGCAATCACGAAGTGGCTGATCCACGCCTGTTGCGCGACACCATCGGCCATCATCTTCGCCGCGATCTGTTCCACCACCAGTGGCTTCCCTTCGACCTTGTCGCGCATCGTGTTGAAGGGCTCCTTCGTCTTGCGGTTCTTTACCAGTTCCACGGCGAAGAAAAGTCCGAGACCGCGCACGTCGCCTACCGATGGATGCCTTTCCTTGAGTGCTTCCAGCTTTCCGCGCACGTACGGCTCGAGTTCGGCGGCGCGCTCCACCAGCTTCAGCCTTTGCATCTCTTCGATCGTGGCAGTTGCCGGCCCCAGCGTAATGGGATGTGCCTCGTACGTGTGCCCGTGCGAAAAATAGTGATCCTCGAAGTAGTCAGCGATCTTTTTCGTCGTGGCACAAAGACCGAGCGGCACATAAGCAGAGGTGATCCCTTTTGCCGTAACAAGAATGTCAGGCTTAACGTTCCAATGGTCGACGGCGAACCACTTGCCGGTGCGGCCCCACCCGGTCATGACTTCATCGGCGATCATCAACACGCCATGGCGATCGCAGATTTCGCGCAGCCGCGGGAAGTACTCCGGCGGAGGAATAAGGACGCCGTTGGTGCCCACAACCGGCTCAAGAATAATCGCCGCCACGTCGCTTTCGTTTCGGATCATGTGCTCGATGTAATCCGCGCATGCAACATTGCAGCTCGGGTAGGTGTGCTTGATGGGGCAGTCGTAGCAGTTCGTCTCCGGCGCGAACACAAAGCCGATACCCTTGCCTGCCGGCTCCATCGCCCAGCGCCGTGGATCGCCGGTTGCTGCAATCGACCCTGAAGTTGAACCGTGATACGACCGATACCGCGAAATGATCTTGTTCTTCCCCGTATACATCCGTGCGATCTTGAAGGCCGCCTCGTTCGCTTCCGTCCCGCTGGTCGCAAAGAAGAACTTCTCCAGCCCCGCGGGAAGCACCTCCAGCAGCTTCGCGCTCAACTTGGCCCGTGCAGATGTAGCGTACACTGGCCCGACAAACGCCAGTTCCCTTGCCTGTTCTGCAATCGATTCCACTACGCGCGGATTCTTGTGGCCAAGATTGACACACATGAGTTGCGCGCTGAAATCGAGGTACCGTTTCCCCGCCCCGTCCGTGATCCAGCAGCCCTCGGCGTCCGCAATGTAGAGAGGCTTCCACGTTTTCTGGAAGCGCCACGTGCCATAGTTTGTCTGCCGCGTAAGGTTGCTGACTTCTTCGGCTGTTAACTCAGGGCTACCGGCAACTGTATCGCTCATACGAGACCTCGCGATGGAAACACTCAACTATGCTAAGCCATTTGTCGTCGGCATGGCTTGCCGCCCATCTCCGGAAGGAAAAAACCCCCGGCTGATTGGCCGGGGGGCTGTTGGGTGTTTTGGAATTATCGTTACGCGCTGTACAGGAGTATTCCCACTGCCTTTTCCTCGCTCGGAGTTTCGTCCGAACTTACAGGGCGATAGAACAGCTGGTTCGCCTCGAGATAAACCTCGAGGAAAGCCGGCCGTGCCGTAATCTGACCGGCGATCAACGCCTCCGACAAAGGGTCTTCTACATAGCGCTGCAGTGCGCGGCGCAATGGACGAGCGCCATAGCTGCGATCGCCAAGCGTCTTGTCGAGGATCCACTTCTTGGCCTCCTCGGTCACCGAGATCGTGATCGCCTTCTGCGCCAGATTCGTGTTGAGCTGCTGAACCAGCAGTTCGACAATCTGGATCAGATCCGCATCCGAAAGCGACAGGAACAGGATCACTTCATCGAGCCTGTTCAGGAACTCCGGATTGAAGGTCTTCTTGACCTCCTGTTTCACAAGCTCTTCAACCTTGTCGTTGACCAAGTCTTCGCGATCGCTCTGGAAGCCCAGACCCTGCTTCTTCTGCAGGTGCCGCGCGCCGATGTTCGACGTCATGATGATGATCGTGTTCTTGAAGTCGACCGTGTTGCCCAATCCGTCTGTCAACTGGCCGTCCTCAAACACCTGTAGCAGGATGTTGAATACATCGGGGTGTGCCTTCTCAATTTCGTCCAAAAGCACAACCGAGTAGGGTGAGCGCTTGACCCGTTCAGTCAACTGCCCGCCTTCTTCGTAGCCCACGTATCCCGGAGGCGAACCGATCAGCTTCGACACCGAGTGCTTTTCCATGAACTCCGACATATCAAACCGGATCAGCGCCTTGTCCGAACCAAACAGGAAGTTGGCCAGCGTACGCGCCACTTCCGTCTTGCCGACACCCGTAGGCCCAAGGAACAGGAAGCTTCCAATCGGACGCGCTGGTGACTTCAAGCCAGCACGCGACCGGCGAATGGCTCGCGCCAGCGCCGAAATCGCCTTCTCCTGCGAGATGATGCGCTTGTGAAGCTCTTCTTCCACACGCAGCAGCTTTTGTGTCTCTTCTTCCTTGATGCTCGTTACGGGCACGCCAGTCCATCGGCTCACCACATCCTCAATATCTTCACGGCCCACAATACCTGCGGCCGAATCATCAAGGTGATATTTGTCGCGAAGCGCGCGCAGATTCTCACGCTCCTTACGCTCTTCGTCGGAGTAAAAGCGCGCCTTCTCAAATTCATGGTTCGCGATGGCAGAATCCATGCGGTGAACAATGAACTTGATGCGCTTCTGAACCTCGGTGATCTCCTCCGGCAGCGAGGTCTGGCGCAGCTTCACGCGAGCGCCAGCTTCGTCGATCAAATCGATTGCCTTGTCGGGCAGGAACCGATCAGGAATGTAGCGGTTCGAATGCGACACTGCAAACTCGATCGCCGCATCCGTATAGCTGACCGCGTGAAACTTCTCGTACCGGTCCTTGATGCCGTTGATGATCTTGATGGCATCGGCCTCGTTCGGCGGCGGCACCTTCACAGCCTGGAAGCGGCGCTCCAGTGAACGATCCTTCTCGATCGACTTCCGATACTCAGCCGGGGTCGTGGCGCCGATGCATTGAATCTCGCCGCGCGACAGTGCCGGCTTCAGGATGTTTGCCGCATCGAGCGAACCCTCCGCCGAACCCGCGCCCACCAGCGTGTGAAGTTCGTCGATAAAGATGATGGAGTTCTGATTTTCCATCAACTCTTTCATGATGGTCTTGAGCCGCTCTTCAAACTGGCCACGGTATTTGGTACCCGCGACAATCAGCGAAAGATCCAGCGCCAGCACTCGCTTGTCCGCGAGGAAGCTCGGTACCTCGCCGTCAGCGATGCGTTGTGCCAATCCCTCGACAATGGCCGTCTTACCCACGCCGGGCTCGCCAATCAGCACCGGGTTATTCTTGGTGCGCCTGCACAGAATCTGTATGACCCGCTCCAATTCTCCGTCGCGTCCAACCAGGGGATCAAGCTGCCCGTCCATGGCCGCCTGGGTCAGATCGCGGCTAAACTCCGCCAGCAGGCTCGACTCGCGCTGACGTTGCTGCGCCGGCGCCTTCTCCTGCGTCACCCGGGCCAGCTCGTCGCGAATCTGCGCAAGCTTGAGGCCACGCTCCTGCAGGATTTCTGACGCAAAGCATTTCTCTTCACGCAGCAGGCCCAGCAGCAGATGCTCGGTACCGATGTGCTTGTGTCCCAGCCGCTCCGCCTCTTCCGCAGCGTATGCCAGCACCCGCTTGCACTCGTTTGAAAGCGGCAAATCCACGCTGGTCGAAACCTTCTCGCGAATCGTGGTGTGCGCCTCAATCTGCTTGCGAATCGACTCCACAGAGGCGTGCGAACGCAGGAAGCGGTTGGTTAACGCCTTGTCTTCGCGTAACAGACCCAGCAAAAGGTGCTCAGTCTCGATATAGGGCGATCCGAATTGGCTGGCCTCATACCTCGCGAAAAAGATCACGCGCCGTGCCTTCTCCGTATAGCGTTCGAACATGATGTTCTCCCTTGCAGCAGGCTGTCGTTAGGAGTAGCTGTCCGGTTGCGATACCGGCCTCAACCCAACCTTCACGCGCCCTTCTTCTGACTTCGCCGCCGGAGGCCCCTCGAAATTTCTATACTGCCCCGAACAGCCCTTTGGGATGAAGGGGAACCTATCTCCCTGACCTCCCGGAACCTAGCTCCCGGAAATCTCCATCCTCTGCTTGCCAGCCTGGACAGGACTCGTATCCATAGTTCCCAGACTCCTTACTACAATCAGACTCAAAAACGACCCGGAAAGCTGCTTTATCTCATGCATTTCCGGTTTGAAATCCCGCTTCGGGAGCTTTTCCGAGAACGTGAAGGCGCCCGCCCTCCAGGCGCAGAGTCCGCGAACACCGCGCGGCCAGATCGAGGTTATGGGTCACCAGAATCGAGGTAAGCCCGTGGGTTACGTGCAATCGTTCCAACAGGTCAAAAACACGGCCCGCTGTCGTCTCGTCCAGATCCCCGGTTGGTTCATCGGCTAAAAGCAGCCTTGGATCGCCCACCAGCGCCCGGGCCAATGCAACCCGTTGCTGTTCCCCGCCCGAAAGTTCGCCGGGCCGATGATCGCTGCGATCTTCCAGATCGACCTCCCGGAGCCAATTCGTCGCGAGTGCAAATGCTTCCCTTTTTGCGGTTCCGCGTGCCAGCAACGGCATCGCAACGTTTTCAAGCGCCGAAAACTCCGGCAAAAGATAGTGAAACTGCCACACATAACCGATCTCGCGATTGCGAAAGGCCGAAGCTTCTCGCTGCGAAAGAGCTGTCACGTTGGTTGTTGCGCAGTGTACAGTTCCCGCGGTGGGAGCATCAAGAGCCCCCAGAATGTGCAAAAGTGTGCTCTTTCCTGCGCCCGATTGGCCCACAATGGCCACCAGTTCGCCCCTCTGAACCTCTAAATCCAGTTCCTTGAATAGGGTGAGCGTACCGCGTGCAGTACGGTAGGTTTTTTCAAGATTATCGACCTGAATGACTGGAGATCCATCTGCCACCCGCAACTCCGGTCCCCGCGTAGAGCGGGAGGCCTGGCCGGCAGCCGCTGGAGTAGTTTGAATCATCCGTTCCCGCTATTCTAGCGCGAAGCCTCATAAGAAATGCATGGGGACCAACAGGTCATTTCGCATGGAAGTAACCCGTTTGCAACCGTGCGATACGCCCCTTTGGTCCCACCACAAAAGGCAGCGAAAGGGCATTCCAATCGCCATCGTCTATCGGCTGCCACGTCTTGCCGTCATCGCGGCTCACATCCGAGCCGTTCGTGCCCACCGTGATCCACACCTTCAACGCCTCGTCCCACTGCACGGACGAACGATAGCCGTGCGGCGGCTTCGCGGATGCGGTCCACTGGTCGCCGCCATCGGCCGACCACGCCGCTGTGCCATTTGACTCATTCGCCCTCGTGTAGTCGCCACCAACTGCAAGCAATCGTGAATTCTCCCCGAACCCGCAATCCTTGCAAATTCCGCTCGTGAGTGGGTAGCGATAGGCAATCGCAAATGCTCCCGCGCTTTCCGTCCCCGCTGTGATAGGAATCGGAATCGTCTTCCAACCGAGTTCTTTCCACTTCATCTTGCCGATAACGCCGTGGCTCTTGTCGAAGTCTGGATAGTTAAGCCGGGTGAAAAGCATGGCGCCGTCTTTCCCGCCCGTCACAATACCCTGCGCAAAAAGTCGATTGCCTCTCGCGATGCAGCTATTGCTCGCAGCAAACGCGGCCACGGAGTGCCCTTTGAGAGCGAGTCCGTCATGCGCGTCGCGCTTCCATGACTTGCCACCGTTCTCTGTCTTGAAAACCGCCAGCTCTCCTCGCACCGGATCGCCCAGCAGCATCCCGCTTGAGCCATTCAGCCAGAAGCTGTCAAAGAACCCCTCGGGGCTGTCAGGATTCTTGAAAAGCAGAGTCCACGTCTTGCATCCATCGCTCGTCTTGTAGAGCCTGCTCTTGTCCCCCGGCCCGCTCGCCATCACAATCGCCGTCAGCGCGTCCCACGCCTGTACTCCGCGAAAGTCCAGCGTCGCCCCGTCCGCCGCTGCTTCAGGCACCGCGCACCTCTGCCAGTGTGTGCCGCCATCCACTGTCCTCAGAACAGTCCCGCCCGTCCCGCTGGCCCACGCCACCGTTCCATCTACCGAATCGATCCCGCGCAATCCCGCCGTTGTTCCCGATTCCTGCATCACCCACGGCGAATTACCCTGAGCCGAGACAAACATCGTCGTCAACGACGTAAAAACCAGAACCCGCGCCAACCACGTACCTTGCATGCCAGGCAGTATAGCCGTAGAGCCAACCCCAAAATGCAGCATCCGCAAACACATCCACCGTCTCTCAATGTGGACCCAGTCCGCGACAAACACAACTGTGCGTGCCTCAGGTCACTGAACCACAGAACCGGGGTTGTTACAACAGCCTTGGCTAAATGAAACTCAGCTGGATCAATTCGGCGTTGGCACTCCTCGCGGCATTCGCGATTTGCGCATCGACTCTCTCCGCACAACAATCTTTCAGTGAGCGATTCACCGCACACAACAGCACAATGGCCGCTCTGCAGCCCGCCTTCATTACGCCACTCGTCGGTGCTGACCCCCGCCTCATCCAGTACGTCCGCTTCTCCGTTGCACATCGATACACACCAACCGGCACCGAGACAATCAGCTATGGCAACAACAGAGGTGGCGGCATCGTCATCGGCAGGCGATTTGAATTCGATGTGCTTCCGGCGCCCTACATCCAGCACAACAGCAGCGCCCAGGACGGATTTGGCGACACAGCCACAGTCCTGAAGTACCGCATCGCCTCAGGGAACGCCGAGAGCGGAAATTTCGATATCGCTGCAAGCATCGGACACTGCTTCGCCACCGGAAGCCACAAAAACGGCGCCGCCTCGAACTCGTTCACTCCGACGGTGGCCGGCGGTTATGCTTTTCATCGCTTCGACGTGATCTCGTCGGTAGGCGGCACGTTGCCCACGAGCAAAACCGACACACAGGGCCGTTCCATCGCCTGGACGGCATTGGCACAGGCCCATGCCACGAGGCATGTGTGGTTCGAGGTTGAAAATAACGCGACCTTTTACATCGGTGGCAGTCGCGACGGAAAGATGCAGAACTTCGTTACACCCGCAGCCTTTTACGTCGTGCGTCAGAAGGAATGGAAAGCCACGCACCCGTACTTCATCATCGATGGCGGAATGCAGATCGCCACTTCGGGCTTCTATACCTACAATCACAACCTGATCTCCGAGATGCGGATGATCTTCTAGGCCTCCATCCAACAGCGCCCACAGAACTCATCCAGAAAGATTTTCATCCGATACAGCCGCACGAAACTGGAACGCTGGAACCAGAGATGCTTACGCCGTCAACCAGTTCGTCCTGTGCGAGGTTATTGATTGCAGAAAGCAGAATCTCCTAAGCAAGAGAAATCCTAGGTCCACGCGCCGCCGCGAGCCTCGCGACGAAGATAATTGCCCCGTCCAGGCTTGCCGATGAACTGCCCCTTCGACACGATCAACTCGCCACGCGAGTAAACGTCCCGAGCATTCCCGCGTACATGGAAACCTTCAAACATGGAGTAGTCCACGCGCATGTGATGCGTGGAGGCGCTGATCGTGTACGGAGCTACCGGATCCCAAAGCACGATGTCGGCATCGCTTCCTTCCGCAAGAACGCCCTTCCTCGGATACATGCCAAAGATGCGCGCAGGCGCTGTCGACACAAGCTCTACGAAACGATTGAGCGTCATATTTCCCAGGCCTACGCCATGATGGTGCAGCAGTTGTAGTCGATTCTCGATACCCGGCCCACCGTTAGGAATCTTCGTAAAGTCGCTCTTCCCGAGCGCTTTCTGATCTTCGAAACAGAATGGGCAGTGGTCCGTCGACACAACCTGCAGGTTGTCCTCGCGCAATCCCTCCCAGAGCTTTGGCTGGTTTCGCTTCTCTCTCAACGGCGGCGTGAACACATACTTCGCGCCCTCCCAGCCCTTGTCGACCATGTTGTCTTCAAGCGACAGCAGGAGATACTGCGGGCAGGTCTCGGCGAAGGCTGGCAGGCCACGATCGCGCGCTTCTCTCACCTGGTTCAGCGCGTCTTCGCTGGACAGGTGCACAATGTAGACCGGAACTCCGGCCATCTCCGCCATCGCGATCGCCCGATGCACGGCCTCGGCTTCGGCCACAGTCGGCCTCGTCAACGCGTGATAGATGGGTGCAGTCTTGCCCTCGGCCAGTGCCTGCTGCACGATTACGTCGATCACCGACCCGTTTTCGGCGTGCATGCAAACAAGCGCGCCGTTCTTGGCCGTCTGGCGCATCGCCTTGAAGATCGTGGCGTCGTCGACCATCAGCACATTGGGATACGCCATGAACAACTTGAAACTTGCTACTCCTTCGCGAACCAAGTCATCCATGTCTTCCAGGCCCGCGTCGGGCAGGTCGGTCACGATCATGTGCAGGCCGTAATCGATGCAGGCTTTGCCTTCTGCTTTCTTCCACCATGTATCGAGCGCGGCACGCATCTTCGTTCCACGCGCTTGAATGGCAAAGTCAACAATCGTTGTTGTTCCGCCAATCGCGGCCGCTCGCGTGCCCGTCAGGAAATCATCGGCAGAATTCGTTCCGCCAAACGGCATGTCAAGATGCGTGTGCGCGTCGATGCCACCCGGCAGCAGCAACAAGCCAGTCGCATCAACAACGGTCTCCGCCGCGCTCGCCGGAATGCCGGCGCGAACGTCCTTGATGACCGCGCCTTCGATCAACAGATCGGCCTTCACCGTCGTATCCGCATTGACGACAGTCCCGTTTTGAATGAGTACAGAGGGCATCTGTTGCTCCCAAACTCAATTGATTTAGAGCCTGTCGATTCAGGAGACTTGCGGTTGGGTAGCGCACTCGGCACCGTGAGTGCGCTCTTCCCACGTCTCCGACGGAAGACCGTTGTCTACCCGGATCATCGTGATGCACTCGTCAACTGGACACACCAGCGCGCAGAGATTGCATCCAATGCACTCCGTCTCATCGACCCGTGGAATTTTCGCAAGCGGCGTCGGGTACGGCCCGTGACTCGAAGCGGCGGCAGCACGTTCCTGGCGCGTCACCGGCGTGATCGCTATAGACGTGCGGCTGCGCTCTTCAATTGCGGCAGGCGTTGGATGAAGTTCAACCCGGCCATTTACTGGGCCTTCCGCGCGATCGACATGGATGCACTGATGCGCGCCATCCCAGCATGCAATATGACAGAGGTCGCAACCGATGCATTTCTTCTCGTCGATATGTGCAACGATCTTGTAATTCAGGTTCAGGTGTTTCCACTCCGTGACGCGATGCACCGAAAGTCCGCGAAAATCCTCCAACGTCGCAAAACCCTTGGTGCGCATCCAGTTTTCGAGACCTTCGGCCATGTCCTCAACGATCCTGTATCCGAAGTGCATCACAGCCGTGCACACCTGGACCGTTCCACTTCCAAGCAGAATGAATTCAACCGCGTCTCTCCAGGTGCTGATGCCACCCATGCCAGAAAGCGGCAGCGCCGACTCTGCATCTGACATGATCTGCTGCACCATATTGAGCGCTATCGGCTTGACCGCCGGGCCGCAGTAGCCGCCGTGCGAACTCTTCCCATCCACATTCGGTCGCGGCACCAGCGTGTCGAGATCGATCCCCGTGATGGAGTTGATAGTGTTGATGGCCGAGATGCCATCGGCCCCGCCGCGCTTGGCCGCGCGCGCAATCGTGCGAATGTCAGTGACGTTCGGAGTCAGCTTCACCAGTACCGGCGTGCGCGCCTTCTCTTTTACCCATCCGGTGATCATTTCCGTGTATTCCGGAACCTGCCCAACCGCGGAACCCATGCCGCGCTCATTCATGCCATGCGGGCAGCCAAAATTCAACTCCACCCCATCCGCTCCAGCATCCTCTGCGCGCGCGACGATCTCGTGCCACGCCTCGCGGTTCGAGGCAACCATGAGAGATGCAATCACCGCATGATAGGGATATTGCTTCTTCACCATGGCCAGTTCGCGCAAATTCTCGTCAACGCTGCGGTCGCTGATGAGTTCAATGTTGTTGAGACCCATCATCCGCAAACCATTCCAGTCGGTAGCCGAGTAGCGGGAACAGACATTGGTTATCGGTTCGCCAATGGTCTTCCACACCGCTCCGCCCCAGCCCGCATCGAAGGCCCGCATTATCTGCTCACCGCAATTCGTGGGCGGTGCCGACGCCAGCCAGAATGGATTTGGTGCGTCGATGCGTCCTGCAAATCCATGAACGCGGATATCAGGCATAAGCGGCCTCCGCAATCTTGAGAATCGCCTGCGCTGACCGTTTGCCGTCCGCTACGGCATCCACGACTTCACGTCCCCCGTTAACGCAATCCCCACCGGCAAAGTAGCGCGGATTCCCGGTCTGACCCGTCGCCGGATCGGCGACAATGCATCCGCCGCGCACCTCGATTCGGCGAAGATCCTGTACGAGCTGTGCAAACGGTGACTGGCCGATCGCCGGAATCACGTGGTCGCACTCAATCGTGAAGAGCGAATCCGGAACAGGTAGCAGCGTTTTTTCAATCTCTCTGACCTGAACCGTATCGAGCAGCAGCCGCCCACGCTCGTTGGTGCGGATCGAGTATGGCTGGCGGCGCCAAAGAAACTGAACTCCCTCGTGCTTGGCATGCTCGTATTCGAAGTCAAACGCTGAAATATCTCGTTCGCCGCGACGATAGAGGAGGTAAACCGTCTCTGCTCCCAGGCGGCGCGCGGCGTTGGCAGCGTCGATGGCGGTGTTGCCTGCTCCCACCACGACAACGGTACCGTTGAGCTCGCGAATTCGTCCAGTCTTGTAGGACGCGATCAACTCCAACGCATTCACCACGCCACTGGAATCTTCTCCGGGGATGTTCATACGCTGCATTGCACCCAGACCCACGCCAAGAAAAATGAAGTCAAACTCCGACTCAAGCTCTTCAAGTGCCGCAGCAGAGTCGACCCCTCCTCCGAATCGAAACTCCACTCCCATCCGGCGAATCATCTCAGCTTCGCGAAGACTGTCAGAAGCCCGCAATTTATACTCGGCAACTCCATAGGTGTTCAAACCGCCGGGCAATTGTTGACGCTCGATGATGGTCGCAGACGCGCCGTGACGGCAGAGTTCCGCGGCGCATGCCAAAGATGCCGGACCTCCGCCGATGCACGCTACCTGCACGTTGCGCGAACCTCGCGGCGCTGTCAGCAATTCCTCCCCCGTTGCCTGGAAGGAATCCATCGCGTAGCGCTGCAAGCGCGCTATCTGGATAGGTTCATGATTATAGCGATGCATTACGCAGGCCCCTTCGCAAAGCACTTCCACTGGACACGCCTTCGCACAGCTTCCACCCAGAATGTTTGCGTCGAGGATTCGCAACGCTGAGCCTCGTAGATTTCCCGTGCTGATGCGCTTGATGAAACCCGGAACGTCGATGTGCGTGGGACATGCGCCGGTGCACGGCGCATCGAAGCAGTTCAGGCAGCGGTTGGCTTCAATCACCGCCGCCTGTGGTGCGAGCGGCGGCTTGATGTCGCCGAAGCGCTCACGAAGAATCAGATCGTCAGGTAAAGTCGCGGTACTCATTAAGACCTCGGGGAATCTCTCCTAATCGTCGATCATCCAGCTAAGGATTGGCAACGATCTACTGTTGTTCGTTAAAAGAAGCACCTAAGATGCAACCAGGGGCCCATACATATCGGGCCGGCGGTCGCGGAAAAACTGCCACGTGCGCCTCACCTCGGCAATCTCGTCGAGATTCAGATCTGCGGTCAGCACCTCATCTTTATCGCGCGACGCCTGCGCGATGATCTGACCACGGGGATTGGCAAAATAGCTGGATCCGTAGAACTCTCCAATGTTCCATGGCGGTTCCGTTCCAACACGATTGATAGCTGCGATGAAATATCCATTCGCCGCGGCATGGGCGGGCTGCTCAAGCTTCCACAAATACTCGCTCAGGCCGGCAACAGTTGCGGATGGATTGAAGACAATCTCGGCTCCATTTAAGCCCAGGCATCGCGCGCCCTCGGGAAAGTGCCGATCATAACAAATGTAAATACCAATTTTTGCGAAGCCCAGGTCGAAGACGGGGTAGCCAAGGTTTCCTGGCCGAAAGTAGAACTTCTCCCAAAACCCCGGTGCCACGTGAGGGATATGCGTCTTGCGGTACTTGCCGAGATAGGAACCATCGTTCTGGATCACCGCCGCGGTGTTGTAGAAAATGCCTTCCTGTTCCACCTCGTAAATCGGAACGATGAGCGCGATCCTCAATTCCTTGGCCAATGCCTGCATGAAAGTGACCGTGGGACCATCCGGTACCCGTTCGGTGCTCTCGTACCATTTCACTGACTGCTCGGCACAGAAATAAGGGCCGTTGAAAATCTCCTGCAAACACACGAGTTGCGCGCCGTCGGCAGCGGCCGTCCTGATGAGGCCAAGGTGCTTCTCGATCATGGCCTCTTTTTGCGTTTTGAGCGGCTCAGTGGCAGCAACAGCGTTGGATGCCTGGATTACGGAACATCGGACAACTCGGGGCATGGGCCGCCAACTCTACTCAAAGTCTGTGAGTATTAGACGTTATCGCATGGAAGCGGCTTGGGCAATCAATTTGTAATTGCATTTAAAGGACTTTGCTACCGAAATGTCAGGGCGGCAAGCCGGCTTCCGATAGGACCGAATCAAACCGGTATTCCACGGCTTTGTGAGTCAGTATTCAATTTTGTTCGGAGAGGCAATCCACGCCGCGAATGAGGACCATGCCTCATCTCGCAGTAATTGAGTAGTTGGTAGAAAGCGGGTAGATCGCTCCTTGCGGAACTCTTCGTAGAGAAAAGCATCGTCAAAGCCGGCGCGAGCGGCATCCGCCGCGCTACAACCATAGTAGACGGCTTCGAGTCGAGCCCAATGCGAGGCGGCTAGACACATAGGGCAGGGCTCGCAGCTTGTATAGAGCTCGCAGCCAACCAGGGTAAACGTACCCAAAGCCTTGCATGCCGCGCGTATGGCGCTGACTTCTCCGTGGGCCGTCGGATCGTTCGTGGCTGTGACTACATTTACACCCTCAGCCACAATGTTGCCATCTTTCACGATCAGTGCGGCAAACGGGCCGCCTCGGCCGGAAACAACATTGTCTGTCGCCAGCGCAATCGCGCGACGCAAAAACTCGGGATTTGGCTGATTCTGCATCTGCTTGCATGATATTCCGCAGGGCTGCATCGAGACGACCATTGGACGCCAGTACTTACTCAAGCTTTGAAATGTCCTCGGGCAAATCGATGTCGACTTCGCCACCTTCAAACGGCAATGCAATCACTGCACACGGTGGACGCAGGATCACTCCGCGCGCGCCCCTATCTCCATCAAGTGCACGCAACGCAGGAAAGGCTTCGCGAGGAAATATGGCGGGGACACCGTTTACTTCGCCGTATAAAGAAGCGATGATCGTCGGTGCGAATTCGCCTTCGAATCTTGCAATCATGGAACGCAGGTGATCCGCCGAAAGGCGCGGCTGGTCACAACCCAACAACAGCACGCCGTCGATGCTCTCGACCATCTCAACCGTCCTGAGGCCAGCATGGATGGAAGTTGCAAGTCCCTTTTCCCAATCCTCATTCACGAGAACAACTGCGCCCTCGAACTGGACTGCAGCACGAATTGCGTCGTGGCGAGCGCCAAGCACGACCACTACCGGCGCTGCTCCGGCCTCTTTCGCAACGCGGAGAGCATGTTCGAGAAGTGTTTCGCCCTTCAGCATGAGCAATTGCTTCGGCTGGCCGAGGCGGCGGCTGGCTCCGGCGGCAAGTACGATGGCAGCAACTGACATCGGAACCAGTGTATCTCGAGGTTCTTGACTCCGAGACAAGCGACGGGCAAACTAAAGCAATCGAAACGAAACCCCTTAACAAAAGGCGGGTCCGGTGAGCAACCAGACAAGCGTTGAAGGCGCGGTGTCCCCGCAAGAAGGCGCTCGCGACAACTATGGACTGCGTGCCGGGGTACTTGGTCCGATCGAGACGCTCGCGCAGTCCGTATCGGCGATGGCGCCGTCGACTTCTGCCTCGCTCACCATACCCCTGGTCTTTGCACTCGCCGGAAATGCGACGTGGTTCGTCTACCTGCTGGCTACGGGGTCCACTCTGTTGGTCGGCTTTTGCGTGAGCCGATTTGCGCGGCTCTCCGCGTCGCCAGGCTCGCTGTATACCTACACAGCGAGCACGTTGCCGCCTCTTTTCGGGGTTACGGCGGCATTGGCACTTCTGGTGGCCTATTTGGGAATAGGGGCTTCGGTCGCTGGCGGGGCGCTTTACTACACGAATTTGCTTGCACTGCAGTTTCTCCATTTTGCGCCGCCTGCGATTCCGACACTGGCTCTGGTCTGTCTGGCTGCGGGGTTCGTCGCTTACAGAGATGTGAAGCTCTCGGCGGAGTTGATGCTTTGGATTGAAGTCGGCTCAGTGGGCCTGATCATCGTGGTCCTAGCGGTTATGCTAGTCCACTTCGGTATCCATTTTGACGTGGACCAGTTTCGCTTCAGAGGCGTTTCATTTTCGGCACTCGGGCCGGCACTCGTGCTTTCGATGTTTAGCTTCGTTGGCTTTGAAAGTGCAACGACGTTGGGCGCCGAAGCACGGGATCCGCTACGCACAATTCCACGCGCGGTGATTCAATGCGCCGTGCTTGCGGGCATCTTCTTCATGCTGTGCTCATATTCTGAAGTGCTTGGCTTCCGTGGAGAATCGGGCAGGCTAAGTGAATCAACGAGTCCCCTGCACTTGCTTGCAGCTAAAGCGGGCGTTTCTCCGTTGGGCGTGGCTATCGACTTCGGAGCGCTCATCAGCATGGTTGCGTGCGTACTTGCGTGCGCGACAGCGGCGGCACGTGTGCTCATGCGGATGGCCCACGGAGGGTTACTTCCCTCTGTATTCGAGCGCACAAACCCGCGACATGGGACGCCCGGCCTCGCCATTGCGGTCTCCGCCGGGCTCATGTTCGCCTCCACCACCGTGATGTCTCTGCGAAATGTAACAGGCGACGAAATGTACGACTTGGCCGGGTCTCTTTCAGTTTTCGGCTTTCTCACAGCTTACGCATTGGTCGCTGCTGCGCTTCCGTTCGCGCGACGAACTCTTGGACAGCGCTCAAACGTCGTAACCGGCATCAGCGTTCTGACCATCGCGGTTTTGATTCTGATCGCAATCTACGATCTCCGATCCACATCTGATGTGCTTCACGCACGCATTCCATATATGTATCTCGCATATATCGTTATCGGAGTTACGTGGTACGCGATGCGGCGTGGCCGAGTGGTGATTGCCGCTGAATGAGCGTTAAGATTGCCCCTCAGTGTCGGGGTGCAATAGCAGCAACAACACCAGGCCGACCACTACGAACATGCGGAACGCTTCTTCTTGTCCATTCCAGGTGTGTGACTGCCACATCAGAAACCACTCCGCGCCTACAGACAGGAAGGCGACGAGCCACATCAGCATCGATAAGGTGAGCGCCGCAATGGCCACGCATTTCGCCGCATTGAAAGCTGCAACAGGGCCACGCAGGGCGCCCAGCATTCGAATTGAGCCCCACCAAAGCAAAATTGCCGTCACAATCTCCCAAACAATGATTGAGATATAGAAGGCAAGATGGATTCCCGGCGATCGGAGCGCTCGCCACAACCCATGGTTACCCGGAAAGGTCGAGTCCATCATGAGGACATGGCGGACAAACTGATAATTTGAGTCAAAATCGGTGACATTGTTGAACACCACGAGGGCGTAGAAGAATGCGATCCCAGCCAACAACATCAACTTCGAAGAGCGAGCGATCATCGAACAGACCTCACGAAGAGAAACGTCTTGACGAACAAAGTAGAGCGCGCTCATCAGTCAGCGAAACATATGCCGCGATTGTGCCAGCCGCGAACCTCGTCCATACATTGAATCGACTGTACATTGCCGGCTTTGGCTGCGGGTTCCCCAGTTTCTCGGTTGAGTTTGAACGGCAAAGCGCGGACGGCATCTTGCCTGGGCGCCGGAATCGAGTCTGGGTGCGATCTGGACTGCCGCATCGTGCCGACGGAATTTCGATGTCGTCCGGGCTTGATCCGACCAAGCCGGGCGGAGGCCTCGCGTCGGGAAATCTTTAGATGAAATTGATGCGAAAATTGCTATCCTGCTATTCATGCAGCAGTTCTAATTGACTAGAACCCAAGCACTAAGCACGCTCCAGGCGTGCAGTTCCCTTCTTTCTCCTTTTTGAGTGACCAGAAATCAGAACTCGAATTCAGTTGAACGCTCCTGGCATTCCCAAAGCTTTTGAGAATCCCAGCTTCCGAGGCCGGCAAAATGAAGTATTCCATGCATAAATTCAGCAGTCTTTTTTCCCGAGTACTCACGATTGTGGGAGTCATTGCCCTGTGCGTCCTTCCCGCCTTGGCACAGCAGACGCTCGGTGGCATTACGGGTGTGGTGTCCGACACTTCAGGGGACGTTATTCCTAATGCATCGGTATCCGTGGTTGAGGAGCAGACATCACTGACACGCACAGCCACAACCAACGGTTCAGGCAATTATGCGTTCGTGAATCTCCCCATTGGCAGCTACACGCTGACTTATAAGGCTGAGGGGTTCGACGTCCAGAGGACACAGCACATCACCGTGCAATCGAACCGCACAGCGACGGTAAATGTTGCACTCAAGGTGGGTCAGACCACAACCACCGTTGAAGTGGAAGCGTCGCCTCTTATGAACGCCGTGGACACGACTGTCGGCTACGTGATGGATACATCGCAGATCGACGCAATTCCTTTGGCAACGGGCAGTTTCACCGGAGTCGCAATTCTCTCGCCGGGTGTCAACGCGGAACTCTCAGGCGGTACCGGTTCGAACAGCGGTCTCGGCAATGCTCCCATCTGGGCTAACGGACAGCGAGATACAAGCAACAGCTTTTCGTTGAACGGCGTGGATGCAAGCAATCTCTTCAACGGCAAGAGCACAAGCCAGGTTCCATCTGCTCGTGTCATCAATAGCACCGGCGTATCCAGCAGCACGGGAGCTGGCGGTGTTATTCCCACCACGGCCTCTGTTTACTTGTCCATTGGGAATGCCATCCCCACGCCGGCACCAGAGACCCTTGAAGAAATTCGAGTCAATGCTTCGATGTATGACGCACAACAAGGATCGACTTCGGGCGCGCACATTGACATGAATACAAAGTCCGGCACAAACGTCTATCACGGGACAGTTTATTTTCGTCGTGGCACAGACTGGATCAATGCTGCTCCCTTCTTCTTCAACCAGGACAGCAATATCCCTGAAGACATGAAAGTGCCGCAGCTGCATCGTTACAATCTGGGCGGATCAATTGGCGGCCCCATCATCAAGAACAAGGTCTTCGGTTTCCTCGCTTATCAGCACCTTCATGTTTCAGACCAGGAAATCGGCGACTCCTTTCTCGACGTACCGGTTGGCCTTTCAGATGATCGCTCTGCAGGAGCCCTGGCGAGTCTCACCAACGACGCCTTCGGCACGGAAATTGGCGCAGGACAAATCGACCACACGGCGCTCGTGCTGTTCAATTCACCCTCGGTGCCAGGACAACCCGGCAAGTGGCTGATACCGAATTCGAACAGCGTAACTCCCATGCCCGGCCACGTTGACAACGCATTCATCCCCGGCACTGCCCGATTCACGGGAGATATGGCGGTCGCCGATCTTGATTACAACGCCACATCGAAAGACACACTGGCGATCAAGTACTACTACCAGCACGATCCTACGATTGCACCGTACGCTTACTCGAGCATTCCCGGCTTCACCGAGCATCTCGATTCCGGCGCGCAAGTCTTTTCCATTACGAACAGCCTGCTGTTGAAGTCCAACCTCAGCCTCACACAAACCCTCGGATTCATACGGGAAAAGATCTACGGGACGAACGAGCAGCTGTTCGGGCCCAACTCAATCCCTGGCGGAGCTGCGGGGACAGGTTCGATCAACATGTTTGGATCGAACTATTTTCCCGGAGTCTCCATCTTCAATGTTTTAGGAAAATATCAGCCCGAGGGAACATCTTCTGCCATCTTGAACATCGGCCCTAACGCAGAAGGACAGGCTCCCAATACTGGTGTCTTCCAGAACCGGTTTGCTCCGTCGGGCAACGCAATCTGGACTATCGAAAAGCACACGATTAGTTTTGGCGCCAACTATAGTTACACGCAACTGAACACGATCGACAAGCGTACCGGTACCGGTACAGTGGCCACGGATGACTTCAGCCAAATGATCCAGGGCTTCGTAACTCCGGGTAGCGCTGCGACCGGCTTCTATGTAACCTCGTTTCTGCAAGGAGACGCGAGCCGCTATTATCGCGCCAATCAGCTCGGAACCTATGTTCAGGATAAGTTTCAAGTAACCCCGACCCTTTCACTCACGGCGGGCATCCGTTACGACTGGAACGGCGGCCTGACGGAAAAATATGGCCGTCTCTTCAACTTCGACTCGACGCGCTATAAGTACGACGTAGTTTCGGACACCATTGAAAACAGCGGATTGATCATCGCCGGAAACAATGCGAATGGTACTTCTGGTGTGAGTTCTACCACTCTTACGGGCCGTCAATGGGGAATCGCACCCAGAGTGGGCGCGGCCTGGCAGCCAGAATTCCTGCACGACAAGGTGGTAGTCCGTGTAGGAGGCGGGATGTACTATGACCGCGGCGAACTTTTCAGCTATTTCTCGCCCGGCTACGCGATCGGTACTGTAACCGGCGGCCCATTTGGCGTTAACCAGCAGCTTCCGTTTGTAAACGTGTCGACTTGCCCCACGACGTCCCAATCGCTCTACAACTATTACATTCCCACATGCGGCGGTAACGGCGGATTCAGTCCACCCAATGGCCCGCCAACCGACGTCACCGGCAATCTATCGAATCCATACGGCACTACGCTTCAACACCCTGCGCCTGACAACCCCAAGGCTTCGGACTTGGCCAACTACCTTCCGAACGCGTATAGCATCGTGAACTTTGGCGACGGCGCTGAAGGCGTAATCAATAATGGCCAACCCATTTCACTGGGAGTGTACGATCGCGCCAACAAGCTTCCTTACACCTTCAACTACACGCTGGACATACAGTGGCAGCCGCGCAACGACATCGCAATTGAAGTCGGATATATCGGCAACCTCGGCCGCCATCAAGTGATTCCGGTGCCGTTTAATCAATCGCACATCGCTTCGCCAGATAGTCCGACGCTTGCGGGCGGCGCTTACCAACAGAACTACAGCTATGGGTATAACGTGCTTGGTGCGACGCTCGACGATGGCAGTAGCTACCAGGCGAACTATGAGGGTGGCAACGTTGACTTACGCGTTCCATACATTGGCTACGCAGCTGAATCGATTGCGTACAAAGCTGCGGGAGTCGATGCATACAATGCTCTCGCGGCGCACTTCGAAAAGCGCATGAGCCACGGGATTCAGATCGGCGCTTCCTACACTTACTCGCATGCGCTGGATGAGCAGAGCGGGCTTGGGCTTTTCTACAACGGCAACAACCCTTTGAATCTTCGCAGCGGCTACGGTTCAGCCGACTTCGATCGTACTCACGTCATCAACTTCAACTACGTCTTCCAGGTTCCCGATACTGCTAGAAAGAATTCTCTGTTGGGCTACGGCGTCAACGGATGGTCGTTGATGGGACTTACTGTTCTGCAAAGCGGACAGCCCTACAGCATCATTGACTTCTCCGGGGCAATCGGCAGCATCTATTACTCGACCGCAGACGGCATTACGAACCCAATCGTGCCGCTGGCTAAGGGTTGCACTGCAAAGAGCGCTAAAACCGGCGCCTCTGGCGCCTGGTTCCCAATCACCGGCGGAGCGGCGTTGGATCCTGCCTGCTTCACTCTTCCACTGTTACCTGCAGGAGGGCTGAACGGTGCAATTCCGAGCTCGGATCCATTCGAGACTACCTTTACTGAGGGACAGCGCAACATTTTTCGGCAGTCCTTCCAAAAGCGCGCGGACATATCCCTGGTCAAGCTCACGGCTATTAAAGAGAAGTACAGTTTGAAATTTTCTTTCGATGTCTACAATCTGACCAACACCACGAGCCTGGACGTTCCCGGAAATGAGGTAACTCAGAATGCTGACTACAATCCTTTCCCGGACGGCAGCCTCACGCCGCTACCAACCGGCTGCAAAGCGGATGGCTCGCAGACAAACACCAGTTTCTATGCCTGTCCGTCTGGCCTCGGCATTGTTACTCACACGATCGGAAGCCCGCGGCAGATCCAGATGGCGCTACATTTCGATTTCTAGCCGAGTACCAATAGAAATCGTGCGACAACGTCTCAAGCACGGACGTAGAACTCGCCACGCACTATGAGCGATTCTTCATTGAGTCTTCGGAGCCTTCGCGAGGCGCTTGCCGGCGGAGTACTGTCGCCGTCGAAGCTGGCGAAAAGTGCGTTGAATTGCTCAAACGGCAATACGAATCGAAATACGTTTCTTTGGCAGGACGCAGCCTGGACCGAAGCTGAAGCGGCGCATGCTGAATCTATGCCGCGCAGCTCAGGTGGAGTTTTCAGCGACGGTCGAAGCCAGTTATGGGGCATCCCCGTTTCGGTGAAGGACTGCTTCGATTTAGCCGGCGCACCCACCAGTTGCGGTGTTCCCTTTTATCGTGATCTGCACGGACCGGCGGCTCGCGACTCATGGGTTGTTGAAAAGCTTCGCGAAACCGGCGCGGTTATCACCGGCAAAACGCACCTCCATCCTTTGGCTTACGGGATTACCGGCGAGAACCCCGATTTTGGAGATTGCGACCAACCAGGCAATCCCGGCGCACTGACTGGCGGGTCCTCAAGCGGGGCAGCGGCCAGCGTGCTCGAAGGCTCTGCGGTTGCGGCAATAGGGACAGACACGGGCGGCTCGATCCGAGTGCCGGCCGCACTGTGCGGTATTGCAGGTTATCGAGCTTCTCACGGCCGGGGAGACTGGCGCGGGGGCGCGCATCTGGCGCAGTCCTTTGACACGATGGGCTGGCTATATCGCGATTTGCAGGATGGTCCGCTGCTTGCACCAATTTTTGCACCCGCGCAGGTTGCCGAGATTCGTACCCTGACGCGATTCGCCGTCGTAAACAAGGACTTCCTGGACGATTGCGAACCGGAAATCGTTGCCAATCTCAGGATCGTGGGCCGTGAGTTGGAAGCTCTCGGACTTGAGGCCACGGAGATTGACGTCGCCTGGTGGGCAGAATCGTTCAAGATTTTCGCTCCCATTCAAGCATGGGAAGCGGCACGCATTCACGCAGGCTACTTCGATAAGTTCGAACCGGCTATCCGCGAACGTTTTGAGTGGGGTGCCAGGATTACCGGCGAAGAGATTGCCTCACTGCGGCAACGACACGCTGAGTTTCGAGATCGCATTGATGAACTGGTTGCGAAACATCAGTTGCTGCTGATGCCAGCCGCGCCTGTAACCCGGCTGTCCACCGGCGTCGACCACAGCCAGACCCGCAACCGCCTACTCCGATACACGACTCCCTTCAGCCTTGCGGGATTTCCCGTGGTCACGATTCCGTGCGCGGCGGGCGGAATGCAATTGGCGGGCCCGCGCGAATGGGATGAGTCTTTACTCGCGCTTACCGCCGTGCTGGGCGCAGCGAGAAAAGCAACAGACTCGCTTCATCGTCGGTGATGGCTTCTTAACCGAAGATGCTTCGGCGACCAAATCGGTCCGCGATGCCATGCGAATTAATCTGCAAACTTCCAAACAATATTTTTTTTAGGGGGGGTGGTACCCCCCCCGCTTCCCTCTGGCCCAGATCGGCCCGCACACGACAATTCCTCGCCCGACTATTATTGTGCGCCAAGGGAAGATAATCTTCTGCAAAAGTGGCGAAGAAATATGATCTGGATTGCAAACCAGGTGCTAGCGCGTCGAAAGATGGACAGATTCACCGTCAATCCATCGCCACACCAGGCAAGGTTGCTAAATTTGCGATGCGGCAAGCGGACTCAGGACCAGGTTGGTGATATTACTGACAATCGCCTCATAACTAAATCGCGGGTCGGCGGACAGCTTTTTCCACGCCGGATCGTTGCGGAAGGCATCCCATTGGGCGTCCATCTCCGCACTGTCTTTGAAGCTCAGCATGTAAGTGAGATTGGGCATGCGCGGTCCAACGAGCGTGTCGCCGAAGAAGACGGGATGAAAACCGGCATTCTTGAAGATTTCGAACTCGCCGGAGTGGAACATTGCCACTTTGCGAACATGGGCATTGTTGCTCGGGCTCTCATACGTTCGCAGTTGAAAGATGCGTTTGCCTTTGGTGGCGGAAGACGCCGGCAGAGTGGTCTTCGGCCAACCCTCGAAGGCGACCAGGAGAGAGTTCTCGGCCCGCAGAAATGCAGGCGCGGTAGCGGGCGCATTCCAAAAGGGCTCCGCTGCTTTGAGGAATTCAGCATCCTTGGCGAGGTGAAGGTTGACCTGCGCAAGTGATTCCACCGACGCCCCGGGAATGAGCACATAAAACGCGGGCGTCTCGGGCCCGATGTCTACGCGGAAGGCGCCGACGGGCCCCATTGCAAGGCGAGTAAGGGCCGGGATGAAGGCGTCGCCGATGAAGCTTTCGGTGAGCTTCGTTTGAGGCCCGGATTGCATCGAGTACTTGCGCAGCAGATAGTACTCACGTGCGGAGGGCGCGGGTGCCTGGGCGCCAGAGTTCGCTGCAATGGCGGTGACCGAAGTGGCGAGAGATGCGGCAAGAAATTGGCGGCGTTGCATGGGACCTCCCAAACGGAAGCATCAGTTTACGTTATCGAAAGCGAGAACCTGAGCCAGGGAAAATTACTCTTCGCCGATATCTTCGTTCCAAACCTCGGGGTTCTCGGCGATGTAGCCTTCCAGCAATTCACGGCAGTCGCGGCTGTCGAGGTCGATGACCTCCACGCCATTTTCGCGTAGCCAGTCGATTCCACCGGCGAAGGTCCTGCTCTCGCCCACGATTAATGTGCCGATCCGAAACTGTCGCACGAGCCCGCTGCAAAACCAGCAAGGCGCCAGCGTTGTCGCCATCACCACGTTGCGGTAACTCTTCTGCCGGCCTGCTCGGCGGAAGGCGTCGGTTTCCCCATGGATGCTGGGATCGCCTTCCTGGACACGGCGGTTGTGTCCTCGGCTCAAGAGTTCGCCTGTCCTGGTGAACATGGCGGCGCCGATCGGAATGCCTCCTTCGGCGCGGCCTAAGCGCGCCTCGTCCAAGGCGACCGCCAACATTTTTTCGCAGATCTCTTTGTCCATGCCGTTCTGCATTCTTCAAATCACTCGCTCGTGATGTCGATCATACGGGATTGAGTGGGCGCAAATGCGGGTTCTGCCGAGCGGAATTTGGCTCCGTTCTCGCTGGTTCTTTCCTTAAGAATTGTTAAGAGAAGCCATACCCGCAGGCCCGCATATCTCTCATTATCTTCCTGCGAATCATTGATTTATGGGTGGCCGGACTCAGTCAGGCCCGTCCGTCGGCGTCGATCTTTAACACGATTGTCAAAGGAGTGTTCCAACCTTCTTGACTTGGAGCGCGCTCTAAGATGTAGGTTGGAATTGTGAGAGATGCAGGCTACACCATCCGAAGCATGGCAGAGCGGTGCGGAATGACCGCGCACACTCTGCGCTACTATGAGCGCGTCGGCCTGATTCAGCCGGTCGGACGTGCACGCAACGGCCACCGCCGCTACTCAGAAGCTGACGAAGCCTGGATCAACTTTCTGCACTGCATGCGCGCCACGAGCATGCCCATCCGCGAGATGCAGCGCTATGCGGAGCTTCGCGAGCAGGGCGATGCTACTTCTCTTGAGCGGCGCAAGATCCTCGAGGACCACCAGACCGGGATCGCCGGGCAGATTGTGGCATTGGAACAGGCGCACTCCCTGCTGACACACAAGATTGCCAACTACCGCAAGATCGAGCAGCGAATCCGCATTGGCGGCCCGCAGGTTGCGGAGCCGGAACCGGAATGCGCGCTGGCGTCGGCCAGCTAGAACCGAGTCAGCGCGGAAAAACGAAATTGCGAGGAACTTACAGTTTGGGAACGAACACCAAGCTGTCTCAGCGACTGGGTTGAAACTTATTCCCTCCACGGCAGTTAGTTGGGTAGGATAGCGGCACGGCGATTCTCCATTTGGTGCGGGTTTCCCCACTGCTCCAAGTTTTCGCAAGCCCGGACGTGAACGAAAGAAAGCTGTCCCAAGGAGGTCACCTGTGGCAGATCCCTTTGACGTACGCTTCAAGCATCTGCGCTCGCATTCTCCCCTCAAGCTAAATGACGAAGTTGCGAATTGCGACCAGGCACTGGATCGACAATTCGTCGATCTAGAGCCTCTAACTGAGCCCGAGCAAAAGCGCACCGGCTTCAGCCGCCGGTCTTTTCTTTCGGGGTTGGGAGCGACGAGCCTGCTAGCCGGGGCCGCTCCGCTGGCTGCCGCCGCTCCGGTTATCGAGCCCGAAGCTGGGGAGACGGCTGCTGTCGATGGTGCGAGCGACCTGACTCTGCGCATCAATGGCAAGGACTACAGGCTGCGCGATCTTGATCCGCGGGCCACTTTGCTGGACACACTCCGGGAGCGCCTGCACCTCACCGGCACAAAGAAGGGTTGCGACCATGGCCAGTGCGGTGCTTGCACTGTCCACGTGAATGGCCGCCGCGTCAATAGCTGCCTCTCGTTCGCGGTCATGCATGAGGGTGATGAAATCATCACGATCGAGGGCGTGGGCCAACCGGGAAATCTGCACCCGATGCAGGCGGCCTTTGTGGAGCACGATGGCTACCAATGCGGCTATTGCACGAGCGGTCAGATCATGAGCGCTGTCGCACTGTTGAAGGAGCCCATCGGCCCCGCCGACGAAGACATCAAGCACGCCATGTCGGGCAATATCTGCCGCTGCGGAGCCTATACCAACATCGTCGCTGCCGTGCGCCAAGTGCGCCAGTCGCGGGCCTAAGCCTTATTCGCGCAGAGGAGAGAATATGGAAACTTTCAGCTACGTCAAGGCACAGAGCATCGACAAGGCGTTATCCGCTGCGAATCAGGCGAAGTTCATTGCAGGCGGCACCACTCTCGTTGACCTCATGAAACTCCACGTCGAGACCCCGCAGACGCTGGTTGACATCAACCTGCTGCCGTTGGACAAGATTGAAAAACTGCCTGACGGCGGATTGCGCATTGGCGCACTGGTTCGAAACTCCGACCTGGCGTGGAATCCCGACGTGCAAAAATCGTATGCGGTGCTTTCGCAGGCGCTGCTTTCTGGCGCGTCTCCGCAATTGCGAAATATGGCGACGACAGGCGGCAATCTTCTGCAGCGCACGCGCTGTGCCTACTTCCGCGAGCCTTCAGCAGGGACACCCGGCGGTTACGGCTGCAATAAGCGTTCCCCGGGGACAGGCTGTGCAGCCGTCGATGGGTTCAATCGGACGCACGCAATTTTGGGTACAAGCGACCAGTGCATCGCGACCCACCCGTCGGACATGTGCGTGGCCATGGCCGCGCTTGAAGCGGTGATCCACGTGGAAGGACCGAAGGGGAAACGTGCCATTCCATTTGGCGACTTCCACAAGCTACCCGGCGAAACGCCAAATATTGAAAATGCGCTCGAGCCGGGCGATCTAATCACGTACGTCGATTTGCCAAAGCCGATCGCAGGGTCGCATTCGGTTTACCTCAAGCTGCGCGATCGCGCCAGCTATGAGTTTGCCCTCGCGTCTGCTGCTGTCGTGGTTCGAGTCGAGGGCGGACACATCCGTTACGTGCGCGTGGCAATGGGAGGAGTCGGCACCAAACCCTGGCGTTCGCATGAGGCTGAAGCTGCGTTGATGGGCAAGCCGGCCAACGCAACAATCTTCCGTGCGGCCGCTGAGGCCGCGCTCGCCAAGGCAAAGCCACACAAGGACAATGCGTTCAAAGTGGAATTGGCAAAACGCTGTCTAGTTCGTTCGCTCAAACTCTCAACCGCATAGTTGCGTATTAAGGAGATTCGCATGGCGACGGACACACTTCCCCACGCTGCCGGCATTATTGGCGCTCAGGTGCCTCGCATCGACGGCCCTTTGAAGACCTCGGGGACCGCGCGCTACGCAGTTGATCACGACTTCCCCGGTCTGCTCCACGCTGTTCCAGTGCAGAGCACTATTGCCAGTGGGCGCATTCGCAAGCTGGATGCCTCTGCAGCGGAAAAAATGCCTGGCGTGCTGCTTGTTTTGCATCACGGAAACATGGACAAGGTATATCGCCTGTTTCCGCACCAGGACGACGCCACAACCAGCGAAGCGCGGCCGCCCTTCGAAGACGAGAAGATTTATTACTGGGGCCAATATGTCGCTGTCGTTGTTGCTGAGACCCTTGAACAGGCCAAGGCTGCGGCGGGCGCAGTCCATGTCGAATACGACGGTGACAAACCCAACGTGAATCCGGAATTGAGCGACTTTGACGGGCCGCGCCAGAGCAGTTGGAAGCGGGGCGATCCAGACAAAGCTCTCGCCTCCGCTCCGGTTGTTCTAGATGAGACCTATACAACTCCGGTGGAAACCCACAATCCGATGGAGATGCACGGCACGGTCGCAGTCTGGGATGGCGACAGTGTGACTCTCTACGAATGCTCGCAGGGAGTGGTGAATCATCGCATCGTGATGGCTGAAGTGCTGGGGATTCCCCGCGAAAACGTGCGTGTCATCTCGCGGTTTATCGGCTCCGGGTTCGGAGGCAAACTGTTTCCGTGGCCGCAATCCACAATGGCTGCAGCAGCAGCGCGAAAGCTCAATCGTCCGGTGAAACTGAGCGTTGATCGGCGAATGATGTTTTCAAACGTGGGCCACCGCCCGCACACCGAGCAGCACATCCGCCTCGGCGCAACGACAGATGGCAAGCTCACGGCGATTCGCCACGACTTCCTGAGCCAGACTTCGGTCAACGACGAGTTTATGGAGCGCTGCGGCGAACAGACGCCGTTTCTATATAGCTGCCCCAATCTCGAAGTCACCGCCGGTATGGTTCGACGCAACGTCGGCGCACCAGCGCCTATGCGCGGGCCTGGCGCTGTTCCGGGCCTCTTCGCCCTCGAATCCGCTATGGACGAACTGGCGATCAAGCTCAAGATGGATCCTCTCGAGCTACGCCTTAAAAACGATGCCGAGCGCGACGAGGGCAAGAACCTTCCTTTCTCTTCACGCCACCTGAAGGAGTGCTACACCACGGGCGCGGAAAAGATTGGCTGGAAGCAGCGAACTCCCGAACCCGGGTCAATGCGCCGCAACGGAAAGATTATCGGGTGGGGCCTCGCCGGCGCATCGTGGGCAGCGGCACGAATTCCCTGCACCGCAACCGTCGAGCTATGTCCTAACGGCCGAGTGTGCGTCCGCTGCGCCACACAGGACATTGGCACCGGCACTTACACCATCTTTGCGCAGGTGGTTCATGCAAAAACCGGTGTGCCGTTGGATCGTATCGACGTTTTCCTCGGCGACACATCGCTTCCGGAGGGGCCGACTTCCGGCGGCTCCATGGCCACCAGCGCGGTGTTGCCTGCCGCTACAAACGCAGTCAACACTGCGGTCAATCGACTGCTTAACATTGCGGCGCTCACGCCGAAATCTCCGTTTAAAGGCATGAAGCCGGAGACACTCGCGTTCACGAATGGCATGATTCACCCGAAGGCGGAGCCGCAGGTCGTAGGCGCAGCTTTTCACTCGGGTGGGGAACTCACGGCCAACGGGGTTCCCTTTGAAGAGGTGCTCAAGCTGGCCAACCTGAGTGGCATTACTGCGACCGGCAAAACCGCTCCGTCGTTCGAGGACCCCAAGGCGAAGCAGTACTCGCTGCATTCGTACGGCGCGCACTTCGCCGAAGTGGAGTGGGAGCCGGAGATTGCTCACCTTCGCGTCAGCCGAATCTTTTCCATTTTCGATTGTGGCCGCATTATCAATCGCAAAGCGGGCGCCAACCAGATTCTAGGCGCGGCGGTGATGGGCGTGAGCATGGCACTGCTCGAGGAGACACATTACGACTCCCGCACCGGTCAGCCCATCAATGGAAATTTTGCGGACTACCTGGTAGCCACTTGCGCTGACCTGCCTGATCTCGACGTGACCTTCCTCGACTATCCCGACTTGATTGTGAACGAATATGGCGCGCGAGGTATCGGCGAAATCGGCATGGCGGGTGTCGCGCCCGCAATCACAGCCGCGGTCTATCACGCCACCGGGGTGCGGGTCCGGAACTTACCTGTGCGTATCGAAGACTTGATGCGATCGAAGATTCTCGACGTCTGAGGCGTTGCGGCGGGTGGAACACTGCGATTCTATTGAAATGCGAATTGGTCATGAACAGTGGTTGTAAGAAAGGGCGAGCATGAGCACGACTCCAGCATCCATCATTGGCGTGGCCACACCGCGCATCGACGGACCACTCAAGACCACAGGCGCAGCCGAATACGCAGCAGACTTCCACTTTGAAAACATGGCTCACGCCGTTCCGGTGATCGCTTCAATCCCCAGCGGGCGCATTCGAACCCTCGATACGGGTGCTGCGGAGAAGATGCCCGGTGTGCTGCTCGTTCTTCATCATGGCAATGTCGGCCCACTATACCGAACTGCCCCGGGTGACGATAACGCGACCAATAGCGAAGTACGCTCAGCTTTTGAGGATGAGGTTGTTCGTCACTGGGGCCAGTATGTCGCCGTCGTCATTGCCGAGAGCCTGGAGCAGGCAACCGCTGCTGCGGCCGCAGTACGCGTCGAGTACGAAGCGGAGCCAGCCAACCTTCGCGTCGGCCTGGACGACTATTCAGGCAAGCGCAAGACCGGCAGCGAACGCGGAGATTTTGATGGGGCCTTTGCGGACGCGCCTGTAAAGGTTGACGCGACCTACATCACCCCCATAGAGACGCACAACCCTATCGAGTTGCACGCCTCGGTTGCGGTGTGGGACGGCGACCACGTGACGCTTTGCGAGACATCGCAAGGTGTGGTGAATCATCGCGTCGTAATGGCGCAGGTGCTCGGCTTGCCGGTCGAAAATGTCCGCGTGATCACCCGTTTTCTTGGTTCGGGATTTGGCGGCAAACTGTTTCCCTGGCCGCACACGGCCATGGCCGCCGTTGCTGCACGGAAGCTGAATCGCCCGGTAAAGCTGAGCGTAAATCGACGCATGATGTTTTCGAATGTCGGCTATCGGCCGCGTACAGAACAGCGTATTCGGCTTGGGGCAACCAAGGAAGGCAAGTTGCTTGCACTGAGACAGGACTATCTCAACGTCACCTCGCAACTCGATGACTTCGACGAAAACTGCGGCGAAGCAACTCCCTATCTCTATAGTGTCGCCAACCTCGAAGTGACAAGCGGCCTTGTGCGCCGCAATCTCGGCGCGCCCATGTACATGCGCGGTCCCGGTGCAGTGCCTGGCTTATTTGGCCTCGAAGCAGCCATGAATGAGTTGGCAGATGAACTGAAGATCGATCCGCTGCAGTTACGAATTCTCAATGATGCGAAAAAGGATGAGGATAAAAACCTGCCTTTTTCTTCGCGACACTTCCGCGAGTGCTTCGAAGTTGGCGCGAAGAAGTTCGGCTGGGAGCGACGAACAGCGGGAATAGGCTCAATGCGTCGCGACGGCAAGATTCTGGGATGGGGTCTGGCAGGCGCAAGTTGGGTCGCACTAACGCTTCCCTGCACTGCCACTGTCGAGTTCCATGCCAACGGCCGCGTCTCAGTTCGCAGTGGCACACAAGACATCGGCACCGGCACGTACACGATTTTCGCGCAGGTCGTTCATGACAAGACCGGCGTTCCGCTGGATCGCATCGACGTCATCCTGGGCGACAGCGCATTACCAGACGGCCCTATGTCTGGCGGCTCCATGGTGACCGGCTCAGTGCTGAATGCCATCTCTTCCGGCGCAACAAACGTAACGAAGCGCTTGCTTGGATTGGCCGCTGCGACAGAAGGTTCGCCATTCCATGGCAGCGAAGCGTCTAGTCTTGCGTTCACGAGTGGCTGCGTACACAAAAAGGATCAGGCTGCCGCCAGCGGTACACCGTTTGTCGAAATCCTCAACCATGCCCGCCTCAACAGTCTGAGAGCGGAGGGCAAGACACTACCTACCTGGGAAGATCCAAAAGCCAAAGGGGTTTCCCTTCACTCTTACGGTGCCCAGTTTGTCGAAGTGGAATGGGAGCCTGAGATCGCGCGCCTTCGCGTGAGCCGGGTGGTCACGGTCATCGATGCAGGACGGATCATCAATCCTAAGGCAGCGGCTAACCAGATCGCGGGCGCGGTGGTGATGGGAGTTGGAATGGGGCTACTGGAGGAAACGGTCTACGACCAGCGCACTGGCCAACCAATAAATGGCAGCATGGCCGACTATCTGATGGCGACCTGCGCCGACACGCCGGATATTGACGTCACGTTCCTCGACTATCCTGACCCTGCAATGGGCGAATACGGCGCGCGCGGCGTGGGTGAAATTGGCCTGGCCGGCGTTGCGCCAGCGATCACCGCGGCCGTCTACCAAGCGACCGGTATTCGAGTGCGCGAGTTGCCGGTTCGCATCGAACACATGTTGCAGTCGAAGATTCTCGAGGCTTGAGCCAATTTCTGGAGAGAGAATAGTAGTAGATGACCGATCTTGAACACATTCTGCCCCTTTGGCGTGAACTCGAGGCCTCAGGGGCAGACTACGTTCTGGCTACGGTTGTCGCCGTAGATGGGCCCAGTTATCGCAAACCTGGGGCCCGGATGTTGCTGGCCCCTGATGGCCGGCGCGCAGGCACGGTAAGCGGCGGTTGCCTCGAGGCCGAAGTGGCCCGCCGTGCCTGGTGGCTTACTGACGCGGGTCCAGTGGTTGAGCGCTACTCGACCGTCGAAGATGATGGCGACATGCCTTATGGTTCCGGATGCGGAGGCGTGGTTTTCATCCTCCTCGAACGCCGGGCGACGGCTGGCACGCTGCTCCCTGTCCTCGAGGAGGCATTTGATCGGCGCGCTCCGATCGCGATTGCGACAGTGCTCGAAGGTTCGCACATTGGGCTAAGGGCATTCGCGGACTCGCGGAGAAGCCCGCACGTCGAACCGAGCGGTAACTCGGTCTTGAGTTGCGTGTCGGAATTGAAAGATTTGGCCGAACTCGCGATCGAATGCCGCACGTCGATGGTGCGAGAAGTTTCAATCGATGGAACTGCGACGCGGGTATTGATTGAGCACCATGGCGCCCGACCCGGATTGTGGATTTTCGGCGCCGGAGATGACGCGCAGCCGGTAGTGCGGCTCGCGCGCGAACTCGGATGGTTTGTCGTGGTTGCCGATGGCCGTTCGCATCTGGCTACGCGCGGCCGATTTGCGACCGCCAACGATGTTCTGGCTCTTCCTATTGCGGAATTGCCCGGAGCAGCAGATTTGCACTTTGCATCCCGTCTGTTGGCCACCGACGCTGTAGTGCTTATGACTCACAGTTTCGAACAGGATTCGCGGATCATTGCGTCGATTTTCGGGGATGCGCGCAAATGCCCGCTGGCTTACATCGGTATTCTGGGCCCGCAGAGACGCACTCGCGAAGTGCTGGCTGAGGCTGCGCGCCTGCTTCGCCTCGCCAATCCGGAAGATCGCGCCGAGGAATGGCTGGCCGAATTGCATGCGCCGACAGGCATCGATCTAGGCGCGGAAACGCCCGCTACCATCGCGCTCTCTATCCTTGCGGAGATTCAGAAAGTACTGAATGCGGCGACCGGCAAACCGCTGCGACAGGTTCGCGCAGCCGGCGTGAATGTCGCCCAACGCTGATACTTCTTCAAGAAAGTTCTCTGGCCTCCGTTGAATCAAGCTGCCTTGGCGGTTTTGTGCGCTTCAAGAACTTCAAGGAACCTCGCCAGCCACGCCGGATGAGCGGTCCAGGCCGGACCTGTGACGAGCTTTCCGTCAACCACTGCCTCTGAGAAGTCCACCTTCACAAAAGTCCCTCCGGCAAGCTCAACCTCGGGGGCGCACGCCGGATAGCAGTTCAGCTTGCGGCCTTTCAGCACTCCGGCGGCTGCGAGCAACTGTGCGCCGTGGCAGAGTGCCGCAATCGGCTTGTCTGCTTTGTCGAAGTGGCGCACGATATCCAGCACCTTTGCGTTCAGACGTAGATACTCAGGCGCGCGGCCGCCCGGAATGACCAGTGCGTCGTAATCGGCGGGATTGATCTCATCGAATGTCGCATTGAGCGTGAAGTTGTGGCCGCGTTTCTCGGTGTACGTTTGATCGCCTTCGAAGTCATGAATCGCGGTGCGCACCTGTTCGCCTTTCTTCTTGTCTGGACAAACTGCATGCACGGTGTGCCCGACCATTTGCAGGGCCTGGAAGGGAACCATGATTTCGTAGTCTTCAACGAAATCGCCTGCAAGCAATAAGAGGTTTGCGGGTTTCATCAGATCTTCTCCCTTTCAAAAGGTTACGACTCGCTGGTCCGTTCTCGCATCCGCGCGTTCAAGATACCGAGAATGAGGCGGAACAGACCTATGCTATCTGATGACATTTGCCCTGTGGAGATTCCGCTGAAGCAGGTCTATTTCAGATGCGACCAAATTCAAATCCACAATGGCCGCATGACCTAGAATTCTGGTATGGAATCTTCCCCGGCTTCTCTCGAGGCCTTGAATGAGCGGATTGTCTCTTGCGAGCTTTGCCCGCGATTGCGCACGCATTGCACGGAAGTGGCTCGCGTCCGCCGTCGCGCCTATGCTGACTGGGAATACTGGGGGCGACCGGTTCCATCATTCGGCGATCCGCAAGCTCGGGTTCTGGCTTTGGGATTGGCGCCTGGGGCGCACGGATCCAACCGGACCGGCCGACCATTTACAGGGGACGGTTCAGGAGATTTTCTGTATCCGGTGCTGCACGAGGCCGGCTTTGCCTCACTTCCCAAGGCGGCCTCGCGAGAGGACGGAATGCAGCTTTCTGGTCTCTGGATCAGCTCCGTCGTTCGCTGCGCCCCGCCAGGGAATAAACCCACTCCCGAAGAACAGCGGAACTGCGCGCCATGGCTCGATCAGGAATTGCGCTTGCTCGCCAACCTCCGCGTGGTTGTTTGCCTCGGCCGCATCGCCTTCGACGGATTGCTGGCCCACCAACAACGCGCCGGTCATTTATCTTCTCGCGCCGGTATTGTGTTTGGTCACGGTGGCGAATTCACTTTGACGAGCGGTCTCGTTGCCATTGCCAGCTATCATCCGTCTTTGCAAAATACCAATACGGGCAAGCTGACTCGCCCCATGCTTCTGGCGATCTTCAAGCGGGCGCGGCAATTGTCCGGTTGAAGGTGCGGGGACAGCGGAGTGCCACGCTAACCATCGCATGACGTGGTCGTACTGGATCGAATGAAGTAGACTGTCGCAGAAAGTGTCCTATCGATGAGACTGATACAGGTTGCAGACGCCATCCGCTATCCGCGCATGACCACTGAAGAGTTGCGTGCAGCATTCCTGGTAGACAAGCTATTTCAACCTGGGCAGCATCGATCTCGTTTACGTTGACCTTGATCGCACGGTCATTGGCTCGGCTGTGCCACTGGAGAAGCCGCTGGCACTTGAGACCGATCCTGATCTTCGCGCGGAATACTTTACAGAGCGTCGAGAGCTCGGAGTTCTCAACATCGGCGGGGCCGGGACCGTAGTGGTGAATGGAGTCGTATACGAGCTGGGCAATCTCGACGCGCTCTATATCGGCCGTGGAAATGAGAACGTCGCATTCTCTAGCCACGACGCGTTCAAGCCAGCCGAATTCTACCTGTTGAGTTACCCGGCCCATTCCGGTTATCCAACGGCCAAGATTGCAGCCTGTGCAGCGGAGCCTGTAACGCTTGGCTCGCCTGAAACGGCCAATCATCGGCGCATCAACAAGCTCATTTTTCTTGACGGTGCACAAAGCTGTCAGTTGGTCATGGGCTTCACGCAATTGAGCCCCGGGAGCGTCTGGAATACCATGCCTCCGCACACTCACATGCGTCGGTCCGAGGTCTACCTCTACTTCAACTTGCCGAACGCCGACCGCGTCATTCACCTGATGGGACCTGCGCATGAAACGCGGCATATCTCAGTCGCCGACAAGCAGGTCGTTATCTCACCGGGCTGGTCGATTCATGCGGGCGTGGGTACGGCGAGCTATACGTTTTGCTGGGGAATGGGCGGAGAAAATCAGGTCTATAGCGACATGGACCCATTGGCGATCGCGGACCTGCTATGAGGCGCACAGTGAATAGAATCATCAAGGCATTTCTACCAGCGGCATTCCTGCTGCTAACCACGGGGGCAAATCCGCAAAGCATGAAAACCGATCATTGGTCCCAAGCTCAATTGCTGGAGCGGGCAACGCATTTGAAGGAACTCGCCGCCAAAGGCGATGGATCAGCCAGCGAGACGCTGGAGAAGTATCCGCACCACTACACGATGCTTGCCTTTCGCAGCCAGGATGGAGGCGGAGAAGTGCACCAGAACTTCGCCGATGTTTTTTACATCCTCGATGGCCACGCGACCGTAGTTACAGGGGGCGAGTTGGTCGAATCGAAGGATACTGGCCCCGGTGAGATGCGCGGCGCATCGGTGAAAGGCGGAGCCCAGCAGGAAGTGAAAGCCGGTGACGTTGTACACATCCCGGCAGGCAAGCCGCACCAAATGCTGATTCCCGCCGGCGAATCGGTGACTTATTTCGTGGTGAAGGTTCAGGAAAACCAGTGAGGTTGGGCGGCGCGGTTCCGACAGGTGGGGCTAATTATCCGGCGGCGCTTGATTTGGGTAAGTCGCTCAGATGATTAACCTTCGGGATGCCTGCAATATCTGGAGCGAGCACCTTGGGCGATGGTGAGCTAGTGTGACCAAAGTCGCTGCTTGCGGTCGATCTTCTCATTAGCCTTTGATTTGAGAAGGACCAGAGAAGATGGGCGCCTCTACTTTACCGAAACCTATTACAGTCGCAGGCAAGAAGACTTTCATTCGTCGCTCTGCACCGGACCGTTCGCAACGGATCAGGCATATAGTCCAGGGCTTATTTATGGCGTTGAACGGCTGGCTCGGACTGCAATTCTATCTATGGGTACGCTACTACGAGAGCGGCGGGAAGACCCTCTACGTCTCGCGCCCGAATGGAGTGGAAGGCTGGCTTCCCATCGCTGGGCTCATGAACTCGAAATACCTCCTCGTCACCGGCCACGTGCCCCTGATTCATCCTGCTGCCATGTTTTTGTTTGCAGCGTTTGTATTGATGAGCCTGCTGATGAAAAAGGCGTTTTGCTCGTGGTTGTGCCCGGTGGGAACGATTTCAGAATATCTATGGAAGATTGGGCATAGATTTTTTGGGCGCAATCTGCGCCTTCCTCGCTGGGCGGATATCGCACTTCGCGGGCTCAAATACGTGCTGCTTGGCTTTTTTGTGTTTGTGATTGGCGCGATGTCGGCCGAGGCTCTCGACGGCTTCATGTATACGCCCTACGGTCTGGTCGCAGATGTCAAAATGCTGAACTTCTTTCGTGGCATTGGGCAGACCGCGGTCATCGTCGTTGCATTGCTCGCTCTCGGTTCCATGCTCGTGAAAAATTTCTGGTGCCGCTATCTATGCCCGTATGGCGCGCTCATGGGGCTTGTTTCCCTATTGAGCCCTGTAAAGATTCGGCGGGATGCGGAGACCTGTATTGACTGCACAAAGTGCGCGACGGCATGTCCCTCCGGGCTGGCAGTCGATAAATTAGTGCAGATTCGATCAGCAGAATGCACGGCATGCATGGCTTGTGTTGCAGCTTGTCCCTCACAGGGTGCATTGCAGTTTTCTCTTGTTCCGAGACGCACTTCATCCGCGGCACAGAGATGGGTTCGTCGCGCGATTGGCCCCATGGCGGTTACGGCCGTGCTGGCCTATATTTTCTTTGGTTTGATTCTCTACGCCAGGGTAACGAATCACTGGAAGACGAATGTTCCTCGCGCCGTCTATATGGACCTGGTGCCACGTGCGAACCAGTTGACGCACCCGGGCATGTGAACGACAGGATCGCCGGTTAGGTTCGCACTCGTTTTTTCCCTAGAGAAGGGAAAAACCACTCACGGTCGGGATCGATCCTGAATAGAGATTCATTCGCGACGGGCACGAAATTCCTGGCCGATCGTCGCGATGATTTCGTCGTCCAAAAGCTCAGCCGCGCGCGGGAACACAACGTTCTCTTCTACCTGGATATGGGCTTCATAAAGACGATTGAGCTGTTGTGTACCGACAATGAGCCGCCGCTCTTCTTCCGAACTCAGCTGGCCATTCGTAATCCAGTGGGAATAGAGATCCTCCGACGCGGCGTGGAGATCGTCGGCACTGCGATGGTCGCTCTCCAGTCTGTGCAACTCAGTGAATTCGTCAGAAAGGTGGGCTCGGAGTCGCGGAAACAAGGATTCTTCCTCGTCCGCGGTGTGCCGTTTGCCGCCCACGCGAAAGTATTGGAGCGCCGCTTGCACGGCTGCAGCCTCCTCATCGGACAATGGCCTTCCGGCTGCTCTTTCGGCGACTACGCAAAGGATCTGGAGGAAGTGCTCGACCCGTCGATGACAGTCTTTGAGCATGCCGAGGGGATCTTCAAACCCACTGTCGGGCTTCGCGCCAATATGTATTGCCATGATTCTCACTCCTGCTACGACTCTATTGAATCATTAAGGGGCGTAACGCACCATGCTGCGTGAGGTCGAGCCTTCGATTTCTTCAGTCGCGGAAACACGCAAGCCAATTGTTTGAACGTCCAGTCTGAAGGGCTTGGCAGTGACACGTTGCTGTAGTGTGGAGTCATGAAGAAATGGCTAAGCTTCGCGGTCCTGCTCGCGGCTACGATGGCTCTCGCCCAGGCCCCGGATCCTCTCAAGCTTGTCGATCCGATGATTGGTACCGGGCCGGAGGGACATACGTTTCCAGGCGCGACGGCGCCGTTCGGCATGGTGCAGTTATCGCCGGACACGCAGATTCGGCCGTTCAAACAAAGTTATAAGTGGGCGGCCGGTTACCGATACGAAGACGCGACGATCCTGGGGTTCTCGCATACGCACTTTTCCGGTGCGGGCCACAGCGACCTTGGCGATGTGCTCCTGATGCCGCTCAGCGGCGAGAGCGTCCCGCTTGAGCCGGGCGATCCGGAGAAGACTCAGCCAGGTTACCGCTCGCGCTTTTCGCACGAACGTGAACATGCTGAGCCGGGCTACTACTCTGTGTTCCTTCAGGACTCTGGAGTGCATGCGGAGTTGACCGCGAGCGAACGCGTTGGTGTGCATCGCTACACGTTTGTAAAAGAAGCGAAGCGTCACCTGCTGCTCGATCTGCGCAGCAGCATCTATAACTACCCGGGCAAGGTGCTCTGGTCGCGGATAAGGATTCGTAATGACGGCACAGTGACCGGGATGCGAGAGACGCGCGGATGGGCGCCGGGACGCCAGTTATTCTTTGCGATTCGATTCTCCGCGGCAATGTCTGGCCATGCACTTTACAACAAGGAAGAAGACCCGCCTCAGTATCGCGGTTTCAAAACGCCGGGAACATCCGCATGGGATACGCAAAGCGTGGAAGGACGTGGGCTTGAGGCCGTGTTTGATTTTGTGCCTTCTTCGGACCCGCTCATTGTGAAGGTCGCTCTTTCGCCCGTAAGCGAGCAAAACGCGATTGCGAATATGGACGCAGAGACACCGGATTTTAACTTTGATGGCGTTCGCTCCAGGACGCAGCAGATGTGGCGCGAGGAACTATCGCGCGTGGATTTCAGTGCCTCACCGGCAATGGAGAAATCGCTCTACACGGCTCTTTACCACACGATGATGGCGCCGAGCACAAGCATGGATGTGAACGGCGAGTACCGTGGACCTGACAACCAGGTACATAGCGCCAAAGGGTTCCGTTTCGTATCCTCACTGTCGTTATGGGATACCTATCGCGCCGAGCAACCCCTCATGACGCTGATCGAGCCGGAACAGCGCACCAACGATCTTGTGCAATCGCTGATTGCTTCACAGCAGCAGAGCCCATTTGGGATTCTGCCAGTGTGGCAGTTTGAGGGATTGGAGACCTGGTGCATGATCGGCTATCACTCGGTGCCGATTATCGCCGATGCTTATATGAAGGGAATTCGCGGATACAATGCTCGAGGCCGCGCTCGACGCGATGGTGGCCAGCGCGACCTACGCGCCCTATGGCAATCTCGCCGCTTACATGAAGCTTGGCTACGTGCCATTCGACCATGACGACGAAGCTGCGTCCAAGACCGTCGAGTACGCCTTCGATGACTGGACCATCGCGCGCATGGCTAAGGCGATGGGGAAGACTTCAGTCGCCGCGACGTTCGACAAGCGAGCAACATTCTGGCGAAACAACTTCAACACAGCCGACGGATTTGTCGAGCCACGTTTGGAGAATGGGGAATACCGCAAGCCGTTCGATCCGGCAAAGGCCGGCGCGGGGAGCGGTTTTACCGAAGGCAATGCGTGGCAGTACTCCTGGTATCAACCGCAGGATGAACAAGGATTGATCGAGCTACTGGGTGGCAGCGAGAAATTGACCGCCAAGCTGGATGCGATGTTTGACCAGAAGGTGGATCCGGCGATGTATGCAAACGTCGAAGACATCTCCGGAATGATCGGTCAGTACATTCACGGAAATGAGCCAAGCCACCATCTTCCCTATCTCTATATGTATGCAGGTGCACCCCTCAAAACTCAGGCGCGACTGAAGCAGATTGTTGATTCGCAGTACAAGCCGTCGCCGGATGGGCTGGTAGGAAATGACGATCTGGGACAGATGTCTGCATGGCTCGTCTTCACTTCTTTGGGGTTTTACCCGGTAGCGCCCGGTTCAAACGAGTACGTGCTGGGTCGCCCCTTTGTTGACCGGGCGGTGCTCCATCTGCCGAACGGCAAGTGCTCGCGGTCGAGACCGTGAACTTGAGCGAGTCGCGGGGCTTCGTAAAAGACGTGTTGCTGAATGGCATCTCGCTCGATCGCAGCTACGTGACCCACGAAGAGTTGATGAAGGGGGGCGAACTGAAGTTCATCTTCAGTACCGAAGAGGATGCGGAGTGGTCTCATCGCAAATTGCGCGTGCCCTACTCAGAGACCACATCCCGCTAGTGCGAGGCTGGAAATGTGGGGTTGGTTCAGCGATGCGCGGTAGACTGCTCGCATACCCATGAAGCTCTACCTTCGAGCAGTGCTCTCTCAAAAACGAATCTTCAGGACAGGCCAAGCAAGCCTGCTGACCATACTCCTGTTGACTGCGCTGCCGATGACCGCGCAGCGAGAGCCTGTGCTCAAACAGATCGATCTGCCGCATCGTTACTACTACCGCGAAATGTATCTGCCGCAGTTGACCACGGGACCGAGTTCAGCTGCATGGTCTCCTGATTCGCGATCGCTGGTTTATTCGATGGCCGGGACCCTGTGGCGGCAGGCTGTGGATTCCGATAAGGCGGAGCAGCTTACGTCAGGCCCAGGATACGACTACCAACCCGACTGCTCGCCCGACGGCCGCTGGGTCGCCTATGTGAAATATCAGCAGGACGCGCTTGAACTCTGGGTGCTCGACCTTGAAAAAGGGCAGTCTCACCAGCTCACCTCCGGTGGCGCCGTGAATATCGAGCCACGTTTTTCGCCTGATGGCAAGCACCTCGCCTTCGTCTCCACATCGTATAACGGGCGCTTTCACATATTTGTTGGCGATTTCAGCGGCGGAGAAGTGACGGGAGTGCGGCGCAAAACCGGCGAGTCCCGCAGCGATCTACCTCGCTTCTACTACAGCGAATTCGATCACGAGATCAGCCCAACCTGGTCGCCGGACGGAAGAGACCTGATTTTCGTTTCGAACCGCGAACACATTTACGGAACCGGCGGCTTCTGGCGGACGAGGGTTGAATCCGGCTCGGAAGAACACGAGATTCATTACGAGGAGACGGCGTGGAAGGCCCGGCCGGATTTCTCACCCGACGGCAAGCGAATTGTGTACGCGTCGTATCTAGGCGGCCAATGGCATCAGCTCTGGGTAATGCCATCGGAAGGTGGCGATCCATTTCCCATTTCCTACGGCGACTACGACAATACCAATCCTCGCTGGTCTCCTGATGGCAAGCGAATCGCCTTCGTCTCGAACCGGGGAGGCAACACTTCCCTTTGGGTACAGGAAGTGCTGGGGGGAGAGCAGCACCCGGTAGGTCCCAAGGAGAAGCGCTATCTACGAGTGATGGGGCAATTGAGCATCACCATTCTCGATCCCTCAGGAAGAGCGACGCCAGCCCGGATATCGGTCACCGGTGAAGACGGCAGGGCTTATGCTCCCGACGATGCCTGGATGCATGCCGAAGACAACTTCGTTCGTTCAGCGAGCACCTTTGAAAGCCACTACTTCCACAGCATGGGGAAGGCGGAGATAACCGTTCCGGTGGGGCACGTCGTGGTGGAAGTCACGAAGGGTTTCGAGTACCAGGTAGCAAGGGAAACTGTGAACTGCGGTACCCACGCGAAGTTGGTGATCCATCTGAAGCCGCTGCGGATTCCCATGGACCCGCATTCGCAGTGGGCAAGTGCCGATCTGCACGTACACATGAATTATGGCGGGGTCTACCGCAACACGCCGACGAAGCTTATGGAACAGGAGGCAGCGGAGAATCTCTTTCTTGTCGAGAATCTGGTGGTCAACAAAGAACAGCGGATACCAGACATCGCCTACTTCAGGACCACGCCCGACACGGCTTCAATGCCAAACCACTGGCTGCTGCACGGGCAGGAGTTTCATACCAGTTATTGGGGTCACCTGGGATTGTTGAATCTGACTCATAATTTTCTGCTACCGGACTATGCTGCATATGGCAACACGGCGGCATCGAGCCTTTTCCCGACGAATGCAGTAGTGGAAGATCTAGCGCATCAGCAGCAGGCGCTCGTGGGCTATGCTCATCCATTCGACATCGAAGTGGACCCGACGCGTGACCCGACTCTAACTCACGGAGAAAAGCTTGATGAGGCGCTCGAGCTACCAGTCGACGCGGCACTGGGCAAAGTAGATTACGTCGAGGTGATGGGCTTCAGCGATCACCGCATGACCGCGTCGGTGTGGTACCGCCTGCTCAATTGCGGGTTTCGTCTGCCAGCGGGCGCGGGCTCCGACACCATGGCCAACTATGCTTCGCTCCGCGGACCGGTTGGGCTTACCCGCGTTTATGCCAGCGTCCCCAAGGGGGTGACTGCCACGGCATCCTGGTTTGACTCGCTTAAGAAGGGGCGCACATTTGTCACGAACGGTCCGCTGCTGGGGTTCACTCTGGGCGGCAGGGGAGTCGGAGAGGAAGTGAAGCTTCCGCCGGGTGGGAACAAAGTCATGTTCACTTCGTGGGTTCGTTCTTTCGTCCCTGTCGATCACGTCGAAGTGGTCTGTAACGGGAAAGTGGTGCGCGACCTGACGCCGAGTGGAGGTCGGCAATCGACCGATGTGAAGAGTACCATCCTGATTTCGCAGACCGGATGGTGTGTACTGCGAGCGTACAGCGACAGATCGGAGCATCCCGTGCTTGACGATTATGTCTATGCCACTACGAGCCCGATTTATATCAATGTCGAGGGGTCTGTTCCGAAGCCGGCTGATGCTGCATTTTTCATAGCCTGGATTGACCGCCTGGTTGCCACGACAAAAGAAAACAGGAACTGGAATACAACAGCGGAAAGAGATTCCGTCTTGCAGATACTGGACGAGGCCCGGCAGGTCTACGGCAGGTTGCAAAGGTAGCTCAGATAGCAGCTTTTTAGAACCTTTTATTGAAGGAAGAGGTCTGTTCGGCTGTCGCAGGACAACGCATGGCCGCAGCCTATATGGAGCGGGAGACCGGGATCGAACCGGCGACATTCAGCTTGGGAAGCTGACGTTCTACCACTGAACTACTCCCGCCCGGCATTTCAATCATCCAAGATCGGTTCGGATCGAACAACTCAGAAACAAGCCTGAAAAAGTATACCAAGGTCAGCTCTATCGATGGCGCTCGTGACCGGCAAACGGTTGGCGCATGCGCCAACAAGAATCCAAGATTGGGGACAGCTTTTGAGCCTCAGTGGAGATTTTGGCGGAGACGAGGCAGGGATTCGCGGAGCGGCAACAGGTACTAACACAAAACAGTCAGTGCTCTCCCACAAAATTGCTATGTTGAGGTCTCGCACGTACCGTTACGTTAGTCATGGGCTAGCCGCAACGCCCGCTCCATCGTGGCTAGCTTCGCCGGTTGTGGTCCTCTTGAGGCACGCAACCGGCGATACTCTTTTTGGGCAACACCGCAATCTTAAAAGCTGAATCTGTCATGGACACCGATTCCGGTGGCTGCAGTTCATCTTGCGGGCGGGGCCGCACTGACCAGCCTGAGCCCGCCTAAAAGTCCCAAGCCTACGAGCATCTGAGAATTCCTCTTGACAAGCCCAAATTGTCAAAGATAGCTTTGGTTCGGACTTTGAACAATATATTTCCGGACGCTGATTTCGATTCACTTTTGGAGGCTTCAATGGTTCCACACAGACTGATGCGATCCCTTTTGGGATCGTTGTTCGCCCTTGTTGTGCTCAGTTTTTCCCCGGCACTGATGGGACAGGCCGTAACCGGAACGCTGCTGGGAACGGTAAATGACGCCACCGGGGCTTCCGTGGCGGGAGCCAAGGTTACGGCGACCGAAACCTCAACAGGGGCGATTCACGAATCGTCGACGAACGAAAGCGGAAATTATTCCTTTCCAAATCTCCAGCCCGGAACCTACACCGTGTCTGCTGAAGCCAACGGGTTCAAAAAGCTGTCACGCGCGAAGATCGACCTTCTCAGCAACTCGTCTACCCGCGTCGACCTGGACCTTCAGACCGGCAATGTGTCCGAGACCGTTATAGTGACGACTGCTCCTGCCCTGCTGCAGACGGATCGCGCTGACATCAGCACGAAGATCGAGTCAGAAGACGTTCTTCAAATGCCATTGAGCACCAATCGGAATTTTCAATCGCTGCTCAACGTCGTTCCGGGAACGGCGCCCGCAGTCTTTCAACACTCGCAATTCTTTAACGCACAGGGATCCCTGCAGACAGAGGTTAACGGCTTGCCTCGTCAGGGAAATCTCTACCAGGTTGAGGGCATTGACGACGATGAACGCACGGGCCTTCTGCAAATCCTGATTCCTCCGGCAGAGGCTATTCAATCGGTCGACATTTCCACGAATAACTTTGAAGCGGAGCTTGGCCGCGCAACGGGCGCGGTCACCAACGTCACGCTGAAGTCCGGCTCGAATGCCTTCCACGGATCGGCCTTCGAGTTTATCCAGAACAACGCAACCAACGCCCGGTCTTACTTTGGTGGCCCCCTCGGTCATCTCTCTTACAACTATTTCGGCGGCAGCATCGGTGGCCCAATCGTAAAGGACAAGCTCTTCTTCTTCGGTGACTATCTCCGTTCTGTCGACCACGAATCAGTCTCCAGTACCTTTACTATTCCTGATGCGCGCTACTTTACTCCCAACGGCAGCGGCTTCGTGGATTTGAGCGGAGCACTCGTGGGCTCGACAGGGCAGATCTACGATCCGGCAACGGGCGACGGCACCGCCGCCCACCCTCGCACCCCATTTGTGAATAACCAGATCCCGTTCTCCAGGATCAACCCGGTTTCGGTCGCTATTCTGCAAGGCATCAACGATGCAGCAGCCAAATTTGGAAAACTTAATTCGACGAAGCCTATGTCGAATCCGTCGAACAACTACGTCACGGCTCTTCCTTTCTCAAAGACAACTGACAGCTTCGACGTCAAGGGAGATTGGTCCGCGTCAGAAAAGAATCACCTCAGCGGGCGCTACAGTTGGCAGAAGGCGGTCACGTTTCAAGAGGCTGCTTTTGGCGCATTTTACGGTGGTCCTCAGGGAGGCGGCTTCCAAGGCACTGGGAATCAAACCGCCTACAGCACGGGCGCAAACTACAACCACGTCTTCTCGCCAACGTTCCTGACCGAAGCGCGGGTTGGCGTCGCCCACCTGCATAACCAGGCGCAACCCAACGATTACGGCTCGGACGACGCAACAGCGATCGGAATCCCTGGCGTAAACATTGATGGTCAGCCCTTCACCAGCGGGCAGGCAGCAGTGACCATCAACGGTGGCTTCTCAAATCCGCTGATGGGTTATTCCGCTTCGGTGCCATGGATCAGAGCCGAGTCCAACATCGATTTCGTAAATAACTGGACCAAGATCGTCAGCAATCACACCATCAAATTTGGCGTTGACCTTCGCCGAGTCCGCGACGACCTTCTGCAAGACCAGACCTTCAGCCCGCGCGGCGCATTTACCTTCTCTGAACCCCAAACCTCACAATCCGGCGCGAAAACGAATGTCGCGAATGACATTGCCAGTTTCCTGCTGGATCAACCGAGCCAAACGGGCCGCGATCTCAACACCTTCTTCCCCGCCTATCGGCAGTGGTGGTTCTTTGCATTTGCTGGGGATAAATGGCAGGCGTCTTCCAAGATGACTGTGGACCTCGGCCTTCGCTGGGACTTCTACCCGCCCGCCACGCCCAAGATTGACGGCGGATTCTCCAACTACGACCCCACCACCAACAGCCTTGTCTTGGCGGGGATTGGCGATAACCCCTCGAACCTAGGCATGGAAACCCGTTACAGCTATTTCGCTCCCCGCACGGGGCTTTCCTACAGAGTCTCTAACAATACCGTCGTGCGCATGGGCTTTGGCATCAGCTATACGCCATTCCCAGACAACACCTACGCGTACAACTATCCGATTCGTGCGAATAATAGCTACCAGCCAGTCGGATCATCTGCCTTCACTCCCGCAGTGCTGGCCGATGGGGTAACGGTGGCAACTTTCCAAGCGGGATTCCCGGCGCCGGTTCCAGTCTCAATTCCGTCCAACGGAATCATCGTGGCGGATACGCCAGCTCTTCGTAGCCAAGTGTATGTATATATTCCCAAGACTTACAAGAATCCCTATGCTGAGTCTTGGAACGTTGCCCTGCAGCAGGCTTTGCCTGGAAACATGTCAGCGCAGTTGGCCTACGTCGCCAACCACGGTGTAAACCTCTCTGGATCCCAGAACATTAATCTGCCCAGCACCTACGGTGGGGGCGCGGCTTCGGATCCGGAGAATATTGCCTTCGGCCGCACCGCCGCAACGAACCAGTACTTCCTTGGTTTTTCGTCCAACTATCAGTCGCTTCAGGCACAGCTTACAAAGCGTTACTCCCAGGGCCTCGCATTCACCTCGGCATTCACCTGGGGCAAAGGGCTGGGCTACATCGCCGGAGATGATGGCGGCCTGATGTTCTTCATCAACTTCCGCAGAAATTATGCGCCAAACGACTACGACCGCAAGTTCAACTTTGAACAGACGTTCACCTATGAACTGCCCTTCGGGCACGGGCACAAGTACATGAACTCCGGTGTGGGTGACGCAGTCTTCGGAGGATGGAAGGTCTCCGGCATTATCTCCGTCGTCTCCGGCCTGCCCTTCACCGTGCAAGCGAGCGGCAGTTCGCTGAACACACCTGGGACAGCTCAGACTGCAAACCTCTCTGGCGCATATCACGTGCTCCATGGCGTTGGAACAAGCTCGCATTGGTTTGATCCTGCACCGTTCCAGGTTGCAGACCCGACCGGCTGCCCTGCTGCACCAACACCGTGCACGAACCCGGGCCTCGGCAATACGGGTCGCAACCAATTCCGCGGCCCTGGGTATCTCCAGAACAACTTCTCGCTCTTCAAGAGCTTTCGCCTCTGGAGAGAAGTTGCGCTCGAGACTCGCGTCGATGCTTTCCAGCTGACCAACACGCCGCAATTCGCCAACCCGAACACCGGCAACAACCGGGCCTCGAACTTTGGTCAAGTCACGGGCACCGTCGGTAGCGGTCAAGGAAGTGTGAACGGGATCGGTGGCGGGCGGTCTTTGCAGGGATCGGCAAAGTTCACGTTCTAAGGCCAGCCTGTCCCTTTCTCTACGAGCCGGTCGCCGCAGTCTGAGGTGGCCGGCTTACAACCGCAGACGCCAAACGCTAGATTAGGTTTGGCAACTTAAAGGAGTTCCATGATTGGTTGTTCACGACGGAGATTCATTGCCACAACAGGCTCGGCCGTCGCCGCGATTGCAGCACTTCCGCTAATCGGCCGGGCTGCAGCGTCTCAATCCGCTTTCAAAATTGCAGTCATCAATGATGAGATATCTCCAGACCTCGATCATGCATGCTATGTTGCGTCACACGACTTCGGCATGAACTGGATTGAACTTCGTTCGATGTGGGGAAAAAACGTCATCGATCTTGATGCCGCACAAATCGGCGAAGCAAACAAGATTCTCGAAAAATACAAACTTCAGGTGACCGATATCGCCAGTCCTCTCTTCAAGACCGATTGGCCAGGTGCACCTCGCTCTCCATACGGCTCCAAAGAAGATCTTCACGGTGCTTCGGAGGTTACGTTCAAGCAACAGGATGAAATTCTGGAGCGCTCGATTGCATTGGCTAAGCAGTTCAAGACCGGCAAAGTCCGTTGTTTTGATTTCTGGCGCCTCGAAGACGTCGCCCCGCACCGCGCGGCAATTGACGACAAGCTTCGCTCAGCCGCGGAGGCTGCAGGCAAGCAGGGTATTTTGTTGGTTCTCGAGAATGAATTCGCGTGCAATACGGCGACAGGCCGCGAGTCAACGCGCACAATGAATGCGGTGCAAACACCTCACCTGGCACTTAATTGGGATCCGGGTAACGCGGTCATGCGTGGCGAATTCGATGCGTTCCCAGTTGCCTGGGAGACTCTTCCTAAGGACCGTATCCACCACTGTCACTGCAAGAATGCAGTCAAGAATGCCGAAGGCAAAGTGGAATGGTCACCCGTCGACAAAGGGTTCATCGACTGGGCGGCGCAGTTTCGCGCGCTCAAACAAGCCGGGTTTCACGATGCGGTCAGCCTTGAGACTCATTGGCACGGAGCGGCCACACCTGAGGCTTCCACACGCATAAGCTGGGCAGGAATGAAGAAGGCTTTAGAGAGTGCCCAGGCCCTTTAGGTCATCGGAAGAGCGATACTAAACACTAACCACGTGGGACAACGACAAGTCGCATGTCCTGAGATGGAGATAGATTCTCATGGTTACTCGACGCGAATTTCTTGACACCCTTGCAGTAGGAGCGGCCGGACTGGCAGTAAGTTCGACTGCAAAGAGCTACGGCCAGATCATGGGTTCCAATGATCGCCTTAACTTTGCGATCATCGGTCTCCACAGCCGCGCCTACGCGCACCTTTCTGCGCTGAAGGCAAACAAAGACACTGCTCGCGTTGCATATGTGTGCGATGTTGACACCACGATCATGAAGAAGTTCGCGGATGACACCCAGCGCGAGTTGGGCTATGCCCCGGGCGTCGATCAGGATTTTCGTAACATTCTCGAGAAGAAAGAGATCGACGCGATCACAATCGCCACTCCCGATCATTGGCACGCTCCGATGTCGATTCGCGGGCTGCAGGCCGGGAAGCATGTCTATGTTGAGAAGCCTTGCAGCCACAATCCAGCAGAAGGCGCGCTGCTGGTGCAAGCACAAAAGAAGTATGGAAAGCTTGTGCAGATGGGAACGCAACAGCGTTCCTCTGCGCACACAATTGAGATCGTCGACAAGATTCACGATGGTCTTATCGGCAGGGCCTATTACGCCAAAGCATGGTACAGCAACGTACGAAAATCGATTGGTGTTGGCAAAGAGGCTCCGGTGCCGCAGCAGCTCAACTGGGATCTTTGGCAGGGTCCGGCGCCACGCAGAGCGTACAAAGACAATGTTCAACCGTATAACTGGCACTGGTTCAAGATTTACGGCACAGGGGAAACGCTGAACAACGGCACGCACGAGATCGACGTTTGTCGCTGGGCGCTGGGAGTCGATTATCCGCACAGTATCTCTTCGTCGGGTGGCCGATACCACTTCAAAGATGACTGGCAGTTTTACGACACTCTGGTGACTAACTTTAACTACGAAGACAAGATGATTTCGTGGGAATGCAAGTGCTGCCAGGGAATGAAGTTTTATGGGCGAGATCGCGGCTCGGTCATTATGGGGACGACCGGTTCCGTGCTTGTCGATCGTGACGGCTATGAAATTTACGATCTGAAGGGCAATAGGACAAAGGAGTTCAAGACAGGCGGCGAGACTTCCTCATCGGATCTGACAGGCCGTGATTCAATGACCGACGCGCATTTTGCCAACTTCATTGCCGGCGTGCGCAAGGGCGAAAAACTCAACGCCCCGGTTTCCGTCGGCAACGTCGCGGTCACCATGTTGCAACTCTCCAACGTCGCGTGGGAAGTGAACTGCGAACTCCAACTCGACACAAGCAACGCCCACATTCTGAACAACGCGGAAGCCATGAAGTATTGGGGACGCGAATACGAGAAAGGCTGGGAGCCGCATCTGTAGGCCCGAGATCGCATCGTTACAACCAGCCAAATCAACATGGACCGAGTAGTCAAGGGAGCTTTTGACCATGGAACGATATTTATCCCGTCGGAATTTTTTGCATTGCAGTGCGGTTGTCGCCGCAGCATGCGCGACGTCTCATACCATGCCATCTTTCGGGCAAGCCTCTCCAACGCAAGCTAAACGGCCGTCTCCAATCCGGCTTGGAGTGGCAAGCTACACACTTCGAAATTTCAGCCGAGCCCAGATGATTGAGGATCTTAAGCAAATCAAGATCACTGAGCTGAATGTAAAGAACGTCAAGGACCACCTTCCTTCAGATCCGACGGAAGAAGCGAAGGCGCTGGCCGACTATGCTGCAGCAGGCATCAAGCTTCATGCGGCCGGGACGATTTATTTTGCAAAGGATGAGGAATCCGACATCAGGGAAAAGTTCGAATACTGCAAACGAGCCGGAATCTCGGTGATCGTCGCAGGGGATCCGACCCCCGAGACTCTTCCTCGCATTGAGAAGTTTGTAAAGGAATACAACATTCGCATCGCGATCCATAACCACGGCCCAGAAGACAAGCTGTGGCCTTCGCCTCTCGATATCTTGAAATCGCTCAAAGGAACAGACCCTCGGATTGGCTGCTGCATTGATGTTGGACACACCGTAAGGGCCGGAACCGACGTTGTGAAAGCCATTCACGAAGTAGGGCCGCGCTTATACAACGTCCACATGAAGGATCTGGCAGACTTTCAAAACAAAGAAAGCCAGGTCGCAGTCGGAGAGGGTATGATGCCGGTGCGACAAATCTTCGAAGCGCTCATTGCAATCAAGTACGAGGGATTCGTTGATCTCGAATATGAAATTCATGCCGACGATCCAATGCCGGGAGTGAGCGAAAGCTTCGCTTATATGAGAGGCGTGCTTGCAGGGATGGGCTACGCAAGTCACGGGTGAGTGAACTCGGAGTGGGGCGTGTGCAACTGACGCGCGGATGGCGTCAGTTGGCTCGACGACAGACCATTCCGACGGCCGCGCTCCAGTCTAAGCAGCAGTTGAGCTGTGATCCTCTGCAAAATCGCTTTTCTAGAATGTTCACCAATCCCATCCTCGTGTTTCAATTGGTAATCGATTGGATTGATCTGCAGTCCTGATTGAGTTGGAGGCGGAAGAAGAATATGCCAGCGGCGCGTTTCTTTATGAACGGCAATCTGAGCGCGTCGAATCGAATCGCACGTCAGATCAACCGAAATCTCATCTTCAACCAGATTCGCACCAAGCAACCGATTTCGCGTGCCGATCTGGCCCGCACCTCGGGCCTCCAGAGAAGCACGGTCTCGCTGATCGTTGAAGAACTCATCGCCGAGCATTGGATCGTCGAAGGACCGACCGGAGAAATTCCGCGAGGCCGAAAGCCAACGTTTCTGAATCTCAATGGACAGCGCGGTGTTCTCGCTTTGGATATCCATCCCGCGCAGACCACTTTGGCAGTTACTGATCTCGGGGGTAGAATTCTGTCGCTCAAATCGGTCGATCTCCCGGCGAATCCCCAGAAAGTAATTGGCGTAATCCTGGCCTCGATCCGAAAGATGCTGAATGCGCATCGCGACCGATCCTTCGAAGGAATAGGCATCAACCTTCCTGGGCGCTTCGACCCAAATCTTGAGAAATCGATCTTCGCACCAAACGTAGATTGGCCTATCGGACGCATCAAGTCGCGAGTCGAAAAGGCTACAGGGCTTCCGGTAGTTGTTGATAACGTTGCAAACGCGTGCGCCCTGTCGGAGGTTTGGTTCGGATATAGCGATGGCTCCCGCGATCTGGTTGTTGTGAACGTCTCTGAAGGTATCGGCACCGGAATCTTTGCCAATGGCCACTTGCTACGCGGTGAAGCCGGAGTGGCGGGCGAGTTCGGTCATGTGCAGTTGGACCCGGCGGGTTTACGTTGCGGCTGTGGCGGTAAAGGGTGCTGGGAAACTGTAGCCTCGAATCGCGCTGGAATGCGTTACTATGCCGAAATCGCACACAAATCATTGCCCACATTTGATGCCTTGCTGCAGTTGGCTCAGTCGGGGGATGCTGCCGGCAAACAAGCGATCGACAGGATGTGCTGTGCACTCGGCCGAGGAATGCACATGATCGCGCTGGCGTTGGCCCCCGCTGAAATCGTGGTTGTGGGTGATATCACTACGATCTGGCACCTGGCCGGTCCAATTATCGAAGCGGAGATACGGCGGTATCCCCTGGTCAAGATTCCGCGGTTGCGGCCCGCTGAGGAAGGCAACAAGGCACGGTTGCGAAGCGCGGTCGCCCTCATCATGAATGCAAGTGAACTTTAGCTCGAAAGATTTCTGAGGCTGCAGTCTGATCCTCACCGGCGCTTCGGTTATCAAGATCGTCGCTTTCAGCCCCGCTCTTCAGCGCCACCGGTAATCGTCGGCCTTGACGATGCAATTTGCGAATGGTATCAATTGTTGGCGCAATCGATTGTGCATTCCGAGGCTACTTGTGAGATGATCGGGCTCTTGGCACGAAACTGACTCCGTGTGGAGAACAAGTTTATGGTCAATCGCGTTTCCACCAGATTGATGAACAGGCGTCAAATGCTGGTCAAAATAGTCGCGGCAACCGGATGCGCGCTGCTTCCCGGCAAGATCATCGCCGACGGCGGCCCGTGGCATCCCTCCAAGGAAGACGAAGCTTTTCTCGACGACCTCGAACGCCAGGGATGCCTGTTCTTTTGGGAGCAGGGTAGCCCCAGTTCCGGGCAGGTGCTCGATCGCGCGCGCAACGACCTTGGTGGAGCACGCGATCCCCGGCGGATGGCCAGCATCGCGTCGACGGGTTTTGGCCTGACCGCACTTTGCATCGCCGACAAACGCGGATATCAGCCGCACGCCCAGATCGTCGAGAGGGTGCGAACCACGCTGGAATGGCACCTGAATAAAATGCCCGAGGTGCACGGGTTCTTCTACCACTTCACCGACGTTGAAACCGGAGCGCGCTGGTCGGATGTAGAGCTTTCGTCGATCGATTCTGCTCTTCTGCTTTGCGGCGTTCTGACCGCGGGTGCCTACTTCGACGATGCAAAGATCAAGTCCTTTGCAAAGCAGATCTATGAACGTGTCGACTGGCCATGGATGCTGAATGGAGGCAAGACATTTTCAATGGGCTGGAAACCCGGGTCCGGCTTTCTCGATGCACGTTGGGAGCACTACTGCGAGTTGATGATGATTTACCTGCTTGCCATCGGGTCTCCAACCCATCCGGTAGGAGGTGAGTATTGGAACAACTTTACAAGGCCTGTGATTCACTATCAGGGTTTCAGCTTCATCAGCGGAAACGATCCCATCTTTACTCATCAATATTCCCAGGCCTGGTATGACTTCCGGCGCAAGCGGGACGCCTATGCCGACTATTTCGAGAACTCCGTGACGGCAACCCGCGCGCATAAGGCGTTCTGCCTTTCATACCCCAACTGGTACAAGGAGGACTACTGGGGAGTCTCTGCATCGGATTACGAACTCGGCTACACCGCCTGGGGAGGCCCACCAAAGCAAGGCCCTCTCGATGGCACTGTCGTGCCATGCGCCGCCGCGGGTTCCCTGGCCTTCCTGCCGGCCGATTGCATCTCGGTTCTCCGCTCGATGCGTTCGAAATGGGGTAAGCGTGCCTGGGGCCGCTACGGCTTCGTCGATGCCTTTCACCCGGCCGCCAATTGGTACGACTCCGATGTGCTGGGAATTGACCAGGGAATTTCCGTATTGATGGCTGAGAATCTCCGTTCGGGATTGGTATGGGAGACTTTCATGCGCAACCCAGAGTGCAAGCTTGCGATGCAACGGGCAGGATTCCATCCAACAACCTGAACGCGGTGCTCGTTGAGGCACGATTGCCGAGATTCTATAAAAATCAGGACACTCTCAACTGAAATCTTTTCGCGTCCGCGTTTACCGTTTACTCTGGAAGTACACTCACGTGCAGAAAGCCCCGATCAAGCCGATTACGCTCAAAGAACTTGCAGCGATGCTGGATCTCTCTCAGTCCACGGTCTCCCGCATCGTCAATGGTGAGGCTACCGCCCACCGCATTGCCGCAGAGACCCAACAGCGTGTGCTTCACGCGGCGGCGCTGAACGGGTATGTTGCCAATTCCGTTGCCCGGAGCCTGCGGCAGAAACGCACCTACACCGTTGGCGTGATCGTGCCCGAGATCAGCGAAGGCTACTCGACTGCAGTGATCAGCGGCATCGAAGATGAGTTGCTTAAAGACGGCTACTTCTACCTGGTTGTGAGTCACAGGCACCGTGCGGATCTGCTCGATGGCTATCCGCGTATGATGCTGGCTCGTTCCGTGGAAGGTATCATCGCCGTTGATTCGCCAATCGACGAAGATCTACCGGTTCCCGTGGTCTCGGTCTCAGGCCACAAACAGCGCGACGGGGTCATCAATATTGAACTGGACCATGAACAGGCAGCCCACCTCGCGCTTTCTTACCTGAAATCGCTTGGCCACCAATATATTGCGTTTATCAAAGGACAAGCCTTTAGCTCCGATACGAATCTGCGGTGGCAGGCAATTGAAAATGAAGCCCGGAAGCTCGAGATTTGCATCGACCCAAAACTTGTCGTTCAGCTCCAAAGCCCGGAACCCGGTCCGGGGCCGGGAATCGAAGTTACGCGGGAGTTGCTGCAGACGAGGCATCCGTTTACGGCGATCTTCGCGTTTAATGATGTCACTGCAATCGGAGCGATCATCGCGCTTCGCGAAGCTGGGCTGAGTGTTCCCCAAGACGTGTCAGTCCTTGGCTTCGACGACATTATGGCCGCCTCAACGAACTACCCTCCGCTGACTACCATTCACCAACCACTCCGGGGCATGGGGCAAGCGGCGGCCACCACGCTATTGCGACTCATCCGCGATGAGATTCCGCACCCGCGTCCATCCGCGATTACAGTCTATCCGCGGTTAGTGGTGCGCCAATCTACGGGACAGGCAACCGAAGATACTGCGATGCAGAGAGCAGCAGTCGCGCATGTTGGCCTTAACTGACATTTTCCCGTTGGCTCGTTGCGCGTCATTGCAGCGGTGCGGAAAATGAGCGATCTCATTTGCGATTTACGGTCGCACGAGTAGCTCCGGTTGAGATGCCACCATCGACCAGCAGTGTCTGGCCCGTGACGTAACGGCTTTCTTCCGATGCGAGAAAGACTACAGCTCCGTCCAGGTCGTGAGGTTGACCGGGGCGCTTTGCCGGAATCCGGTCCACGAGATAGGCAAGCCATTCCGGATCTTCGTAAAGGATTTTGTTCTGCTCAGTGCGAAACCACCCCGGGGCAAGGCAATTCACCGTGACACCATGACGGCCCCAATCGTCAGCGAGGCTCATAGTGAGTTGGCGAATGCCGCCGCGACTTGCACCGTATGGAGCCAGCCCGGCAAATCCGAAGACACTTGTCACGGAGCCGATGCTGATGATGCGCCCATAACCATGCTCGATCATTCCCCGTGCTACGGCCTGGGCAGTGAAAAAGCTTCCCCGCAAATTTGTGTCCAACACCAGATTCCAGTCGTCCCAGGTGACTTCGAGAGCGGGCTTGCGAACATTGCATCCCGCATTGTTCACGAGAATATGAATTTGCCCGTACGCAGCCTCAGCTTCGCGCACCATGGTCTTGATGCTCTCTTGATCGCGCACATCGAGTTCGAGGGAGACTACGCGCTTCCCCAATCCGCGAATCTCCGCTTCAAATTCTGAAAGCGAATTGCGATCGCGGCTGGTGATGACCAGATCTGCCCCAGCCTTTGCCAGAGCACGCGCGAGATACTGGCCAAGGCCCCGGCTCGTTCCTGTCACTATGGCAACCTGGCCGCTCAGGTCAAACATGGACTCGCTCATTGTGCCGACTCTGGGGTAAGCACCACCTTCATCAGGTTTGCCTCATGGGCGTGAAGCCGCTCAAACCATCGCGGTCCTTCGTCCAGCGGAGCAACTGCCGAAATAAGCGGCCGAACCTGGATGCGCCCGCTCGCCAACATCTCAATTGCTTCTGGATACTCGCCCGACGAAGCTGCAGTACCCTGTAGTCGAATCTGCCGCGAGACTACTTTCTGCAACGGGATCGTAACTTCCGGTGAAATATTTCCAATCAGCGTGACGGTTCCGCCCTTGCGCACGCTATCAATGGACTCCACCACGGTTTGACTGCGCCCCACTGCGTCGAAGACAACATCTGCTCCGACTCCGCCGGTTCTTCCCAGTGTCGCGTCCGCAATCATTCCGCCGGTGCCGCGAAGTGCTTCTGTTGCGCCGAGCAGTTCGGCGAGAGTGAGACGCGTCTCATCGATATCGGCAATCATGACCCGCGCGCAACCCGCCGCGCGAGCCGCCTGCATGGTCAGCAGCCCGATCATGCCCGCACCCACAACAAGTGCAGTCTCACCCGCCTTCACGCCACTGACTTTCACGGCGTGCAGCGCGACCGAAACGGCCTCAAGCATCGCGGCTTCGGGAAAGGACATCTGGTTCGGCAATTTATAGACGATGCGCTCCGGAACTGAAATGTATTCGGCGAAGGCGCCATGCCGGCGGTATTCACCGCACGAAACGCCAATGACCTCTCTTCGATCGCAGAGGTTCACTTCGCCTCGGCGGCAATATCCGCATTCTCCGCAGTAGACAGTGGAATCGAACGTGACCCGGTCGCCAGCTTTGAACTTTGTGACCTGTGGCCCGACGGCCGTGACGACGCCTGCGGCCTCATGGCCCATGACGAGGGGAGGAATACGTCTGCCCGAAGACCCGTCGTAGCCATGCACATCACTGCCGCAGATACCGCAAGCAGCCACCCGAATCAGGACCTCGCGCGGACCAGGCTCCGGCCTGGGCATCTCCGCGACCTCGAGCTTGCTATATTCCGTCAGCAATAGCGATTTCATCGAATCCCCCAACCGTCAGCTTTGAGTTTTGGCGACGTGCTAAGCGTTCCGTGTCCAATGATCCTGATTCTAATCTCACCGATGCGGATAGATGGGCGCTTTCCACAGAAGAGATCAAAGCGAATCGTTGCGAATCGTTTTTCGCGGGAGTTCTGCAAAGCAAAACGGCCCTTCCCGAAGGAAGGGCCGTTGTGTGGCTATTGTTCTTTGTCTAGTTCACCGTAACAGTGAAGTTGCTTGGGTCGGGACCACCGTTTTTGCTAGATCTCGCCGGTGCCGGTAACGGTGAAGGTGTATTGGCCCTAGGTGGTGCCCGGCGTGCCACCACCGCCGCCACCGCCGCTACTTCCACCTCCGCCACCGCAAGCTGCAAGGCCGCCCAACGTTACCATCAGCGCCAGAACGCCGAGCATTGCTCGCCAGCTTCGGCGCCTCGCTGGAATACCGAAGAGAACGAGCAGCGCCAGAACGGCGCCTCCTTCGAAGTTGGCCCAGCCACCCACCTTTGGTTTAACCAGCGTCGCAACTGCCGCTGTCGTTGTTACGTTCACGGCCGCTGTTCCTGCCGGTGTGCCGCCGGTGACTGTAATTGTGCCTGGATTGCCGCCGAGCAAGTCGGCAACTTGGTTGCTCCTGCGGGGCCGGTTAATGCGCACGCCAGTGTGACCGTTCCCGTATAGAAGGTGGAAGAGGTCAGCGTGATCGTTGAGGACGCTGACCCGCCCTGCAGTAACCGAGGCGGGTGTCGCCGCCGAAGCCGCCAACGCGTATGTCGATGCGGTCACGGTCACGCTGCTCGTGCCCGTGGCCGTTCCGTAGTACGTGTTATCGCCAGTGTATGTCACTGTCATGCGGATCTGTTCCTACGGCCAGACGTGTTTCCCGCGAGGAGCGAACGTAACGCTTCCGCTGGTTAAGGGTTTTGTAGCAGAGGCAAAGCTGCCGCTGGACAGAACGACCGTTCCAGTTGGCGTTCCACTTGTGCCTGTCAACCGTGACCACGACATTGAAACTTTGTCCCGTCGCAATAGTGCTCGCCGCCGGACTTACTGTGACCGTCGGTGTCAGCAGCACCGGCGCTGTCACCGTTACCACGGCAGTTTTGGTCGCGGAAGCGTAGGTTGCGTCTCCGCTGTAGGTCGCTGTCAGGGTGTCTGATCCCGCGCTGAGTTTATTCGCGGGGATTGTGATCGTGTAGGCTCCGCTCACGAGCGAGGTTGCCGAGGAGGTATAACCACCGCCTGTAAGAGTTACCGTTCCCGTGGGGGTTCCGGACGAGCCCGTGACAGTCCCGGTAACCGTCAGGGGAACGTTCGAGACGATGGTGCTCGACCCAGGAACAATGGTCACTGTCGCCGTTGCCGTTCCGGTAGCCGCCGTCCACCCATTTACTACGTTTGCCACATTGAGCGATCCAAGGCCGGTAGCCAGGTCGAACCCAACGGTTCCGCTATACCCGGAGAGAATGCCGAAAGGCATCTCCTGAGTGCGACACCGTGCAGTTCGGCTTAGCCGGGGCGCACGCCATCGCAATCGTTCCCGTATCGACGTCGTTGAAGTAGCAACCGTTCGAAGTGGTGCCGGTCTCAGACTTGCAACTCGCGTACGTCTGCTTGCTGGCCAAGGTGTAGAGTTCCGCGTTTGGATTGCCCTGTGGCGATCCTGCCTTCTGGTTGATGAGGGCCATCACGCCAGCCATCGCTGGAGAGGCAGCGGACGTACCGCCAATCTCCTGTGCGGTCGGTTCTACCGTCGGGTTCACCGAAGTTAAGCAAGCTCCATTGGCTGACACGCAAATCAGGTATGCGCTGCCAAGGAATCCGGGGGATGCGAAGAAGGAAACATCGGGGATATCGCGCTTGAGATCGGGAGGAATACCGGTAACACCTGCTTGCCAGCCAGGCTTTGCGTATCCGCCTGAGCAACTAGCGACGGTAGCGCCGTCATTGATGGTGCAGTTACTGGCGCCTCCACCCGCGCCTACCGTATTCACAAACGCCGAGGTATCCGGCCCACCCAGGCTGACGATTGTTGTCGCCCAGGTCGCTGCAAAATTGCATCCCGACTCGAGATCCGTCGGGCTTGTCGCGGTGGGATAGCCGAGATCCTGAAGTTGTGTCGCGAGTGACTGGAAATACGTCAAAGCCAGGGCATTCGTGCAGGAATCGTTCCACGGAATCTCCGGCATGTAGCCCGCTGCACTCGCGCCGTTGGTGGCATTGTTCGTCGCGTTCCAGTAGGGGGCCGCTGTCGATATTCCCCAGTTGAAATCGGTTCCGCCCACCGCCGTGTTATAGATCGTGGAAGCAAGACCACTGACCGAAAGGCCATACTGCGCGCCATACGGAGTGCCTGGCGCTTGCCCTTGATCGCATGCCGGCGATCCGGAGTCTCCCGACGCTGCGAAAACGGCGATGCCCGCCGATGCCGCGGTTTGCCAAAGATTGTTATACGAAGTGTTTCCCGCGGTGCCCATGCCTAGTTCGCAAAGGCCATAGCTCACGTTCAAAATCTTCGCGGTGTTGTGTTGAATTGCGTAACTTGCGGAAAGAAAAACTGTGTCGGTCGAGGCGGAGGTCGCGCCGGAGACTACGAGCACTACCTGGGCTTTCTTCGCTACCGCGCCGGACCACTCCACATCCAATGCATTCTCAATCTGATCATCGAGAGTGCAGAAAGGAGATGTCGTCGTGTCATTTGTGCAGAGGCCCGGGTCCGCGGTTGTCGCAAGCACTGTCGTGAATGCCGGAGTTGCCGGTAGACCAAAAAGACTGCGGAAGCTCGCGACGTCCGCGGGGAGAACTCTGCTGGTTCCCACGATTGCGATGGTCTGGCCGGTACCGTCAATCGGAGTAGCTGCATTCCAAAGCGGAAGCACGTTGTAAATGGCTGCAAAATCGTAAGGCGCCACATCCTCAATCACGTAAGCGCTGCTGCCGGTGCGCAATGTTGATGCCAAGTTCCGGTTGCGGCTTGGCGGCATTCGCGTGGATGCTGGCTGTTCCCCCTGGCGGGATGCCTGCTGTTCCCCCTGGAAGGCTTCCAATCCGCTCCCACCTGCCGGTGTCCTGGTTCAGGGTCGCCTTGCTGCCAAGGCGGTGCATCGGCCGCGGATTGAAGTTGTGCAGCGCCTTCACGCCCGCCACCACTGGTTCCAACGCCATGGGAATCTGCGGGTCGGCCATGTTCGCAATATGCCGTTCGCCTTTTACGGACAAATTGTGGATTGCCGTATGAAACGTTCTCTGTACGTGGGACGCAGAGCCGCCGAAGCGGATTGTCATGCGATCCTGGGAAATCTCGTCAACTGAAAAGCCACTCTGGCTGAGCCAGTTTGAAACTGTTGCGATATCCGCAGGGGATGGCCCGAACTTTTCGCCGATCTCGGCCGCTTCAAGCCAGTGGTGAAAGTTGGGGGAAGAGACGTCATATTGGCTGGCGACGAACGCATCAAAGGCTGCCTGCTGCTCCGGACTGCGCTTGAGCACGAGGATCAAATCCGACATGGGAAGATTTGAACCAACGGGGCCCAGATCGTTCTGAGCGTTTGCAGCGGGGTGCGTGTTGCCTCTCAGGGTTACGAGCTGACTGTCGTTGACCTTGTCCACAATCAGCGCGGGAGACGCGGATTTCTGAGCAACTGCCATCGTTCCGCAGTTCAGTGTCAAGGCAAAAATACTTAGGAGAAGTCTCTGCAGGGGACGCATGATGGTTACTCGGAACCCTTTCTCCGGGGGATCCCCCGAAAAGGCGAAGCGTTAAAGTTTCATTTGGCGCAGCGCAGGACCAGGCGAAATGCCCCACGATCGAATGTTGTATATCTGCACCGATTGGCTCGAATTGTAGCGCTATTCACCCACAATGCAATACCACCTTTGCGGTCAGAGAAGGTAACCAGAGTCTGGGTACTCACCTGTCAAAACCACCGGTTGTTGGCCCGTCATCGATCGATTATGATCACGGGCCAGCGTCTCATCGAGAGGTGAAGATTAGACTCGCGTTTCCACAAAACATCTACCCTTTTCCTTCGAGAGACTTGTCACTGTTTTGTCATTCCGTTTGGTCTGCTCATCACCGGCTGTCTGTCGTAGAATGAGGCCGCCTCCGGAATACGCTTTCCCGCGCCGGCAATATGCCTCGCCGCTAGCGTCCCCGGAGAGTCTGACTGCGTTCTCATGGATGGATCGAGATGACACCAATTCTCCGCGAACTTGCTGTTTTTTCCTTGGGCTTGCCCGTCCTGCTGGCTTGCTCACTTGTCGAAGTCAGTCAAGGCCAGGCCGTGACTGAAATCGGCGGCCAAAAGATTGTGACTCTCAGCCGAAAAGCTGCGAGCACCACAAAGCCCGAGTTCACCAGCATCACTGTCCTTCCTGGACGGGGTATGCAAGTTCTGCAGATCACGGCCAACTTTCCAGGCAAGGGCAACGTCGATGTGCTTTCGTCGCCTGACTTGGCCGGCGCCAAGAAAATGCTCGATCAGGACGATACAGCTAACGGCGATCTTGGCTACCGACTCGGGTCGGTCTTCCTGGTTCCCTATCCCAACCGGATTCGTGGCAAGCTCTCGGCAGACGGCAAGACTCTGACGACTCAGTGGAACGGCCACACGATCACTCTGCCGGCCAACAACATCGGCAAGCTCGGCACGGCCGAACGCCACGCCATGCACGGGCTCATCCTGAAGGCCAAGTCCGAGGACGTTACCGTCAAGAGCATTCCCGGCGGAAAGCAGGTCACGGGCGTTATTCATGGCGGAGACTTCGGAGGCCACTGGCTGTCGAAGACTGATTTGCTTTTCACGATATCCCTGACTGCCGACGCTGTAGATACCACGGTGGTCGCCAAGAACGTGGGCGGTGAAGACGAACCTATCGCGATCGGTTGGCATCCTTACTTCAATCTTCCCTCGAAAGATCGCACGCAGGTTCGCATCCATATCCCAGGTTCAGAGTTGGCTGAAGTCGACAACTACGACAACGTCTTTCCCACAGGAAAGCTCAAGCCAGTCGCAGGAACCCAATACGACCTGCAGGCTGCGGGAGGCGTCGCACTCGCCAAAAACTTCTATGACGACAACTGGAGCCATCTTTCATGGAAGGATGGCGCGGTAACGGTCAAGGTAATCGATCCCGCCGCGCACTATGGCGTTGCCATTGAAGGAATTTCACCGGAGATCAAGACCATCCAGATGTATGCGCCACCTGCGATGCAATTTGTGGCGATTGAGCATCAATACAACTTCGCTGATCCCTTTGGGAAAGAGTGGGGTTCCATGAACACCGAAATGGTCACTCTCAAGCCGGGGCAAAGTACCAAGTGGCACGTCCGCCTGAAGGTTTTCGTACCCTAGGCAACTACGCCGTTCGCTAGGCCAGCCGGAGCATCCTGCTCCGGCTGCCTCGTTTGGGTAAGGAATGAATGTTACTGGGATAACCGACTTTACAACTTAAGTGGAATGACCCTGGAGAATTACCTTCGATAGACTTGCTTTCGCGAGGTGATCCATGAGGCAAGGTGCCTATCTTACGGCGTACGATGCGGCGAGGTCGGAGTTGTCCGAGGTTCTCGGGGAATTCGAACGGCTTCGCATTCGGAAAGAACAGATCGAAAAAGTTGCCCTTGCTTTGGAGCCGCTTTTTGATTCACAGGCACAAGTCCCTGCTGCAGATCAGCAGCCTACAACCTATTCCTTCGAACTGCTTCAGCGCGCCCCCGCCCCCGTCGCCGTATCGGAACCCCTCGTGAGCGAACAGGTCGAGATTCCCGTCCCCGTGCAGGTCATGAATTCCCCTGAATCAACAAGTGACCCAGTTCAAATGCGCATCAATGCCGCCTTGTGGGGCATCACGCAAGGCAATAGAGAATTGCTCGCGGCCAGCTAAACGAATTTACCCTGACGGCTTTCAGATCCAGACGCAGGTTTCCTACTCCCCCAACCTGCTAAGCCGTACTGTTTTGCCGGCTCGCGCCGACTCTCGCGCTGCATCAAGAATCTGCATTACAACGACGTTTGTGTCGAGCGCCGATAGATCGCCCTTCGGGACGATCTGGCCACGCAGCACGGCCGCAAGGTAGCTTAGCGAATCTTTTTGAGGCCCCGTAAGCGGCGGGGCCGTCGTCAACCTCTCCTCGACGTCATGCTGATGACGCAACCTCACCTGATCGGCCGCAACGGTGATGGCATAGCCGGTCGCACCATAGACTTCCATATCCTTTCGGCCAAACGGCCAGTTCCACGACGCCTGAATCACCGCCTGTGCGTGTGGATACGTCAGCACCACCGTCGCGTCGTCATCCACCTTCGGATAAAGGTGCGGCTTGTCGTGGTTTACCACGGCTGTCACGGTGACCGGCGTCTCCCCATTCATCAGCCAGGTCATCAAATCGACGCCATAACAACCGAAGTCATACAGCGCACCTGCGCCGTTCTGTTCAGGATCGGTCAGCCAATTTAGAAACTCGGGGGGCACGCCGATCTCCTGCGGCCCCTGGTGCCCATCGTGGACAACTACGCGACGGACCTCTCCAAGTCTGCCGTTCCGCAACTCGTCGTAGGCCGCGCGGTTGCTCGCATACCAGGTCGTCTCGTAGTTCACCAGCACCTGAATATGGTGCTCGTTTGCGATTTTTCGAATGGCGATCGCATCTTCCGCTGAAATCGTCAGTGGCTTCTCTACCATCACCGAAACGCCGTACTGCGCCGCGATCTCAATGGCATGACGATGTTCACCGATCGATGTGTACACCAGCACCGCCTGAGGGTGGCAGCGTTCGATCATGTTCGCCATGCTTTTGTAGAAGAGCGTGTTTGACAGAGCGTACTTCTTTCCGTATTTCTCCCACAGCGTTGGGTCAGCGTCCGCGATGCCTACAAGTTCAACGTCTGAGTGCTTCGGCAACTGGGAAAGAAAGCCCTCCACGTGGCCATGTTCCAACCCCACAATTGCTACTCGCAATGGCGCTGAGGGGGTCTCAGCCCTGGCAGCCACCGACGCGATCACAAACAGCCCCACTGCCAACATCCAGCTCAACCGGCAACCTTTACCAACATGGAGTCGATGCATTCCTTTGACCTTCCTCCTGCCGCCCGATTCTACCCGACGTGACTTTGACACCGGCATCAGACCGGTATCATCTTTCGTTTCTGAACTGTAGATCTTCCGGGCTAGCGCGAATATTGGGGAGCCCACCTATCCGTCTGTGTGTAAACCTGTCATCCAAAAGCCCGTCCATTCCCACGTGGAATCCGCCGAAGCCCGTTACCGCTGCTTATGTTGCGGCTTTAGAACTATCGAAACTCCAGACACCCTGGCTTTGTGCCCGGTTTGCTGGTGGGAGACGACGGCCAGGAGGACGCCGACGCGGGCGACGTGCGTCACGCCGTAAACGGGTCCCTGAGTCTGAGCGACGCACGCGAGCACTATTTTCGGTGTGGCGCGGCGCATCCAAGGTTTTTGCCTTACGTGCGCAAAGCGCTTGTCACTGAGCAGTAACGTGCCTTCGCCGGTCCACCCCCGTTTGTCTTCCGTCCAGCCGGTTTGACCCCACCCGCAAACCCTCATACCATGAGAGAGGTAATTCCCCAGCCACACGACGCTGTATCGCCACGGCGACAGCCCGCTGTAGCAGTTGATTTTGGCGCCTGTCGCGCCCGGAAGGCAAAACGTTGAGTTCTACTGACACGATCGAAAACGATCCCGGACCGGAAACGGCTGAGGAGCAGCACGTCCACGCAGAGCACGACCACGAGCATGACCACGCACACGAGCACCATCATGGCCCGGTTCTGAACCCTGAATGTACCCGCGAACTGGTGCTGGATATTCCCGCTGAAGAGGTCTCCAAGTCCTTCCGCAACGTGGTTCGCAACTACCAGAAGTATGCAAAGCTCCCCGGCTTTCGTCCCGGCAAAGTGCCGGAGTCCGTTGTCCGCCGGCGATTTGCGACAGAGATCCGCAAAGATGTCATAGACGGTCTGCTCCCTGAGCGCTTTAACAAGGGAGTTCAGGAACTGGGCATCAAGCCTGTGGGGCAACCCCAGGTGACAGAGTTGACGATCGACGATGGACAACCACTCCATGTGAAGGCCGTCTTTGAGTATTTGCCCGACTTCTCGATCGATGGCTATCAGGGCGTGGTTGTGGAGAAGCCGTCTGTCGAGGTCACTGACTACGAATATCAGCACGAACTCGAACAGTTGCGCGACTCGCGAGCCACCGTCGAGCCAGTAGAAGAAGACCGCCCCATGGTGGATGGCGACTGGGCGCAGATTTCCTACACCGGAAAGCTGGCTGACGATGCTGAAGCCGCTCCGATCACCGGGGAGGACACCCTCGTCGAAATCGGCGGCAAGGATACCGTGGAGGCGTTTAACGCGGTGCTGCGGGGGGCAAAGCCGGGACAGGAATTGAAAGCGGAAGTGATCTATCCGGCCGACTATCCCGATGCCAAACTTCAGGGCAAGACCGTCGAGTATGAAGTCACGGTAAAGGGCATCAAGAAGCGAACTGTCCCTGAGCTGAACGATGACTTTGCTAGAGAACTGGGCCAGTATGAGAGTCTCTCCGAATTGGAAAATCGCGTTCGCGAGCACATGACGAACCGCAAGCGCCGCAGCGTCGAGGGTGAGACCAAAGACCGGCTTTTCGCGGCTATGCTCGAGCGCTTCCAGTTCCCTGTCCCCGAGTCACTGGTGCAGGAGCAGGTTGATGCGCGACTTGAGCGTGGTTTGAGAGCGTTGGCTGCCCAGGGGATGAATCCCGAGCAGATGCGCAACATGGACTTTAGCCGTCTGCGCGTTGCCCAGCGAGATAGCGCCGTGGCAGAGGTCAAGACCTTTATTCTGCTCGACCGCATTGCCGAGGCAGAAGGTATCTCAGTAAGTGACGAGGAGTTAGACCGCGAACTTCAATTGGCTGCCCTGCAGACACGGGAACCAATTGACACACTCCGCCAGCGATTGACTGACGACGGCGGGCTAGCTAGAATCCGGGAACAATTGAAGAGAGAAAAGACCGCCAGCCTGTTGTACGAGAGATTACCGGCGTAACCGCACGCGACGGTTATCCGTCGCTGGACGTAGGAGAATTAGCTGTAGGGACCGAGCTTTGCACCGCCCAGTCCAAACGGTCATCTAAGGATACGGGGGCAACCCCCAACGGAAGAGCGAGAAGAAGACTAAATGGCATTGGTTCCCATGGTGGTTGAGCAGACGAGTCGGGGCGAGCGCGCCTACGACATTTACTCGCGTCTGCTTCGCGATAACATCATCTTCCTCGGCACACCTATCGACGACCAGGTGGCCAATCTTATCGTTGCGCAGATGCTCTTCCTCTCAGGTGAGGATCCGGAGAAGGATGTTCAGCTGTACATCAACTCGCCCGGTGGCTCGATTACAGCCGGCCTGGCGATCTACGACACTATGCAGTTCATCAAGAATAATGTCGTGACGTACTGTATCGGGCAGGCTGCCAGCATGGGCGCATTCCTGCTTCTCGCCGGCACCAAGGGCAAGCGGTTTGCGTTGCCCAACTCGCGCATCCTCATCCATCAGCCTTCGATGGGCGGGCTCAGCGGACAGGCCACGGATATTGACATTCATGCGCGCGAGATTCTGCGAATTCGCGAGATCACCAACACCTTGATGGCAAAACATACCGGTCAGCCGCTCGATCGCATTGAACGGGACGTTGAACGCGACTTCATCATGAACGCGCAGCAATCGAAGGAATACGGCATCATCGACGAAATTATCGACCGGCCTCGCACGTAATGGCCGCCCACAGCAAAAGGGATTTTAATACGCTCGTCCAAAGGGAGCAGGAAAAATGAAAACGCGCACGGGACCTGAAGAAGCGCTGCGGTGCTCGTTCTGCCACAAATCGCAGGACGCCGTAGCGAAGTTGATCTCGTCGCCGAGCGACTATCCTCGCGCATACATATGCGATGAGTGCGTCGCTGTCTGCAACTCAATTCTCGAGGACGATCGAGGCGATGCCACTCACCCGGCAACAGCCGCGGGCCATCTTCCCAAACCGCAAGAGGTCAAGAGCTTTCTTGACGATTACGTCATCGGACAGGATCAGACCAAGAAGAAACTTGCCGTGGCGGTTTACAACCACTACAAGCGCGTGCAGATGAATCGCATGCGCAACAATGAAGTCGAACTCGCCAAGTCAAACATCCTGCTGATTGGACCCACTGGTTCGGGCAAAACGCTGCTGGCGCATACCCTGGCCAAGATGCTCGATGTTCCCTTCGCGATCGTCGATGCGACCACGCTGACTGAAGCCGGCTACGTAGGCGAGGACGTTGAAAACATCATCCTCAAGCTACTTCAGGCCGCCGACGGCGATGTAACCCGCGCACAGCAGGGCATTATCTATATCGACGAAATCGACAAGATCGGCCGCAAGGACGAAAACCCTTCGATCACGCGCGACGTCTCCGGTGAGGGCGTGCAACAGGCGCTCCTCAAAATTCTCGAAGGCACGGTGGCGAATGTGCCTCCGCAAGGCGGACGTAAGCATCCCCATCAGGAATTCACCGCTGTCGACACAACAAACATTCTTTTCATCTGCGGCGGAGCCTTTGTTGGCCTGGAACGCGTAGTAGGGCGCCGCATCGGCAAGAAGGCACTTGGATTCAAGACTGTCGATGCCGAGGCCGATGCAGCAACAACCCGCTCGCATCGCGATACCGAACTTCTTCGCAAGACCGAGCCGCAGGATCTCATCAAGTATGGCTTGATTCCTGAGTTCGTCGGTCGCCTGCCCGTTATGGGCATCCTCGACGAATTGGATGAAGAGGCTCTTGTCGAAATTCTCACAAAACCCCGCAACGCCATCGTAAAGCAATATCAGCGACTCCTGGAGTACGAGAACGTTCGCCTGCACTTTACGCAGGACGCGATTGGAGCCATTGCGCGGGAAGCCCTCGCGCGCAAGGTTGGAGCCCGCGGATTGCGCATGATCCTCGAAGAGTTGATGCTGGACCTGATGTACCACCTACCGAGCAATAAGAAGGTTCGCGACCTCGAAATCACCAAGGACATGGTCGAACGGCGTGACCTCTCTCTGTGTCTGCTTGAAAAAGCGGGCTGATCTCGGAGAGGGAGCACGCACCAGACTAGTTTTGGGGAGCCCCAAGTTTAGCGTTGAGACTTGGGGTTTCTCGTTTCAGGAATTCAAAACGTCTCACCGCTGAAGCTGGTTTTTAGGGTGGTAATTTGTATCGCGCCCCTGGAACAGGAATAGCCATTCGGAGCCAGGATGGCTCATTGGTAAGCCGGGTCTCCAAATCAACGACCGGCGCGTAGCGAGTTCCGCTGTACAATCCCAACAAGCGCCGCGTCTGTGGCTTGCGTCCAGAGCGACTGTCGCGCGTCTAACCCTTATGGTGCTCCTATGACTGCAAAGACCGAAGCGCGCAAACTGCCCATGATGCCTATTCGGGACATGGTGATCTTTCCCTACATGATGACGCCCTTCGTAGTTGGCCGCCTGTCGAGTGTTCGCGCACTGGAAGAGGCGCTCAATGGCGACCGCAAGATTTTTCTTGCCACGCAACATGACGCCTCGATCGACGAGCCGAAGGCCAAGGAGATTTTCCAGGTTGGGTCCATCTGCAATATTGTGCAGAGCGTCAAGATGCCTGACGGCAACATCAAGGTTCTGGTCGAGGGCGTTGAGCGTGCCAAGACTGTCGAGGTGAACGACCGTGATGGCTTTTTTGTAGCCACTGTTCGCACAGGCAAGACGGATTTCGAGATGACTCCGGCCGTTGAGCAACTTATGCAGCGGGTGACCGGCCTCTTTGAGCAGTATGTGAAACTTCAACAGTCGCTCAATTACGAAACAATCATTGCGACCGTCAGGATGGATGAGCCGGCTAAGCTTTCAGACACCATCGCCGCAAACCTGCAGCTCGGCATTGAGGAGAAGCAGGAACTTCTTGGTATCTTCGATCCCGCAGCACGGCTCGCCCGCATTGCAGATGTTCTCGACATTGAGATTGAAAAGCTGGACCTCGATCGGAACATTCAGTCGCGAGTCAAGCGACAGATGGAGCGCGCCCAAAAGGAGTACTACCTCAACGAAAAGATAAAGGCCATCCAGAAGGAACTTGGCCGCGGTGAGAAAAACGAGTTTGACGAGTTACGGAAAAAGATCGAGTCGGCGGGCATGCCGAAGGACGTGCTCGACAAGGCAATCCAGGAGCTCAAAAAGCTGGAGGCCATGCCGCCCATGTCGGCCGAGTCTACTGTCAGCCGCAATTACATTGATTGGCTGTTGGCCGTACCATGGAAGAAAAAGTCAAAAGAAACTCGCTCTATTGACTACGCTGAAAGGGTTCTCAACGAAGATCATTACGGCCTCGAGAAGATCAAAGAACGGATCCTCGAATTTCTCGCCGTCCGCCAGTTGGTCAAAAACCCGAAAGGTTCAATCCTCTGCTTTGCGGGCCCTCCCGGAGTAGGCAAGACCTCACTCGGTATGTCCATCGCCAAGGCGACTGGACGGAAATTTGTGCGGCTCTCTCTCGGTGGGGTGCGCGATGAGGCGGAGATTCGCGGGCACCGTCGAACCTACATCGGCGCACTCCCCGGGCAGATCATCCAGCACATGAAGCGGGCCGGCACCAAGAATCCCGTGTTCCTGCTCGACGAAGTAGACAAGATGGCCTCGGACTTCCGAGGCGACCCGGCCTCAGCTTTGCTCGAGGTTCTCGATCCCGAACAGAACACGACCTTCCAGGATCACTACCTCGACGTCGACTATGACCTCTCGCAGGTCCTGTTTGTTGCTACCGCGAACGTAATGCACACGATACCTGCGGCGCTGCAGGACCGCATGGAAGTTTTGCGCCTGCAGGGCTACACCGAAAACGAAAAGCTCGAAATCGCCCGCCAATACCTGGTTAAAAAGCAGCGAGAGCAGACGGGCCTTAGCGAAAAGAACATTACGTTTCAGGATGACGCAATTCTCGAGATTATCCGCAAGTACACGCGTGAGGCAGGGGTGCGGAATCTGGAGCGCGAGATTGGAAACGTATGCCGAAAGGTCGCCCGGCGGGTAGTCAAAAAAGGTGTAAAGCACAAGGAAGAGATTACCGAGGCAACGATCAGCGAATTTCTCGGCGTCGCGCGATATCGCGACTCCGAAGTTCACGACAAGAGTGAAGTGGGACTTGTGACCGGGTTGGCATGGACCGAAGTGGGCGGCAGTATTCTGACCACGGAAGTGCAGGTGCTCGACGGCAAGGGCAAACTCACCATCACGGGTCAACTCGGCGACGTGATGCAGGAGTCTGCGCAAGCGGCTCTGAGCTACATCCGGGGCAAGGCGCAGGTACTCGGTCTGAGCCGCGAGTTCTACCGAAACGTTGACCTGCATTTGCATGTACCGGAAGGCGCGATTCCCAAGGATGGCCCCTCGGCCGGCATCACAATGGCCACAGCCCTTGCGAGCGCGCTGGCCAAGATTCCGGTTCGCCGCGACGTAGCCATGACCGGCGAAATCACGCTTCGTGGCAAGGTTCTGGCAATTGGCGGCCTCAAGGAAAAACTGCTCGCCGCACTTCGCGCCGGCATCTTTGAAGTCATCCTGCCTCGTGCAAACGAGAAGGACATTGCTGAACTCCCCGACAACATCAAGAATTCGATCAAGCTCCACTTTGTCGATTCGATGGACGAGGTCCTGGCGCTGGCGCTGGAAAGCCCGCTGCCATCTCCTGTGCCCGCGGAGACAGAGGTTCTTACCGCAGTTCCGCCAGCGGACGTCGTGACCGGACAGGTGGCGCGGCAATAGAACTGAGTGCTTCTCCCGTTACGGAAGCTCGACAGCCCAGGCAACAATCCTCCAACCCGCATTCTCTTTGGCCCACAACAGCAGAAGAGCGGGTGATTGTTCCTCCTCGTAATTGAACCGGCTGGCGGTCAAGTAATAAGCTCCGTATTTTGCATCGGCAGGCTTCAGGTCCGGAGTGCTTTCGGGCAAGTGACGATTTTGGCACAGAAAGCTATCTGCCCTCTGGTCTGGCACAGCCATGATTGCGAAGGCCCTGGAGTTTTCGTGTTGCACTGGACGCAGCAGATCGTTGAGGGGCTGCATAGCCGACATCATGTCTGTGAGATTTGGGCGGGATGGAATTCTCGCAAGCGGCTGTTGCAACGCAGACTGGATTCTGGCGATGGGCGTCAGTTTCTTCTGGTCTGCGGAGGGCGCCGCGAGGCACTGATAGGAGCGCTGTGACGCGAACTGGGAAGCCTGGGAAACATTTCGCCTGGCGATCCAACTCTGATAGAACTGTGTGACGTCTTTGACCGAGGCGGGATCACCGGGAATGTCCTGCGGTTCTTCCGCAGCGGGTACTGCGAGAGCCGCAGCGTTTTTGGGGACGAGGCCGGCGTCGCTACCATCTTCGATGCGGATGGCAATGATTTTCCAGTAGCCGCCCTCCTGCGCCCAAAGCAGCGACATGACCTTGTGGCCATCTCCTTTCTTCGCGCGAAACGCTGTGGCGAAATACTTCTCTTCCTTCCGTTTGGTCGATTCGTCGGCCGGAGCGGCGATACATTCCTCGTCCTGTCCCATGTCGGGGGGCAAGCTCACCAGGCGAAATTCGGATGGGTACGCGTTCTTTGCCGGTTTCAATGCCTGCGACCATTTTTCGGCAGGCTCGAACACGTCAGCAACGGAATTCACAGGGCCAAGGCTATCGCTGAATTTCTGCATTGCCTTTAGTGTTTGCAGCCGAATCATTCCTTGTGGCACTGGTTGCTTGTTCTTCTGCGCCAACACCTCCAAACACGGATAGCTGCGGCGCGAAAAATACGTAGCCGACTTATTCGGTTCTTTTGCGACAACCCAGTTTTGCAGGAAATCGTGCGCGCTTTTGTCGGCGCCCTGATCGGCTTTTACGCCGGGATTCATGGGAATGTGCCCGAGGCGCTCTGTGGCGGTCTCCTTTGGGGACGCCCCGCCAGTTCCGAGTTGTCCAAAGACGTCGCGCCACCAGCCATTGAGACCGGTCCAGCGTCCGTCATGACGAGCCAGGTTGTTTCCTGCGCGGACGTCGGAATTGGCAGCGGACAAGTGTCCATTGACCAGCGCCTTGGGAAAACCGGAAGAGCGATAGTCGACGTCAACGTCGGACAATTTGTGGTCGCGCGAAATTGAGAACTGAATCGATGGAGGTCCGTTCTTCAGCCTGTAACAGATGGGGAATCCCTTGTGGTAAACGGCGTTGTCTTTATCATGAAAGAACTCCTGGCTGCGGTTGAGGACGTCAGCCGCGTTGGGCTTCAGGTACACATACAGGCGGAACTGCATGTCGCCGTCTGCGCCGGATTCCTCTCCCATCACCTGATCAACGGCGTCTACAAGATCAATTGCGCGTCCAAGGCTCTTGCCTTGCGAATCGGTCAACTGAGCATTTAGCAGCGCATGGGTTACAGCGTCGAACGTGGTGCGGATGGACAGTCGAGCGTCGTCATAGACCTTCTGGGGGACAAGTGCGCTTCCGGTGGTGGCGTTATAGCTGCGAATGAAGTTGTCTATCAGACGCACTTGCTCAGGGCGCAACTCTGCATAGGATCTCCCAAGCTGCAAGGCTTCGCTTTTCGGCTTTTGGGAAGTAGTCGCCTTCTGATTCGGTTGTGGCTGAGGAAGGGACAACTCCGTCGCGACAAGCGGGAAAAGGAGGAGCGCGAACAGTCGGATCATTCGTTTCATCATGAGCCCCCAGGGGAGAAGGCGAAAAACGCAATCCTTCGCTACCTTGCGGGAGTCGCAACGAGAAGACTCACACCATCGATAGCGAAGTTCAAAAATGCAAGGCGAACGATCGCATCAGGGCTTAAGATGCAATCCTAGGGTACCTGATGGTCGCTATTTGGGGGCTAGAATCTTTTCCGGTGCCTCGTTGCCGAGGTTCGTCATCCTCGTGTCCCTGAAACGTCAGCGAAGGCGGGGTCTGTTCTTTATGATCTGGTGGACCCGCTCTTCCTGGCAACTTCCTGGGTGGCGTTCTTCACATTCTTTGTGTTCTGGACCTACCGCTTTTCGATGAGGATAATGCCCCATGTCCTGTACCCGTTGGATGGCAATCTGGCTCTCTTCCGCGATCTTCGCACTGGCCCTGAGTCTCGCCGGCTGCAAATCCGAACCTCATCCTGTCCAAACGCAGGACGGCGCCAGTCAGGCACCGGCTCCCAAAACAGCTGATTCGTTCGATGAGAATGAAAGCGCGGGGCCGGCGTATGCTCTCAAGCTTCCCGCCAACTTCGATCGCCGCACAGGCGACTGGGATGAAATCAAAAAGAGCGGCGTGCTCCGGCTGCTGGTGCTCTACAACAAGACGGGATTCTTTTACGACAAGGGGCGACCACGGGGCATGGTTCCGGATACAGCAGATGAGCTGGAAGCCTTTTTGAACAAGAAGCTGAAGACCAGAGCCAAGAAGTTCAAAGTCGTATTCATTCCGGTGACGCCGGCGGAGTTGGAAAAGGATCTGAACGAGGGCTACGGAGATATCATCGCTTCGGTCGTCACCGTGACTCCCGAGCGGGAAAAACGCGTGGACTTTTCGATCCCGATTATCTCGGGCTTGAAGTTGGTGGTCGTCTCAGAAAAGAATGCACCGCAGGCTTCGAGTGTCGATGACCTGAGCGGCAAAGAAATCTATGTCAACCGAGCCAGCCTCGCATACAACCTGCTTCGGGAGCAGAACCAGAAGTTCAAGCAGGCCGGCAAGGCGGAGATCGTCGTCAAGGAATCCGATCCAAACCTGACCGAAGAAGACTTGCTGGAGATGACCAATGCCGGAGTCATTCCGGCAACGGTTGCATATGACTACCGAGCCGATCTCTGGTCGACGGTTTTGCCCAACATCGTCATTAACAGAAACGCCGTGTTGATGAATGTCGATAGCGTGGCCTGGGTGATGCGCAAGAACAGCCCGCAACTGAAAGCCCTGATGGACGAATTCCTCAAGACTCATCGCCAGGGGACACTTTTCGGCCGGATGATGTTCAACAAGTACATCGCGAACAAGAAGTTCATCAAGAATGCAACTTCGCAAGCGGAAATAAAAAGATTCAAGTCCTATGTGGAGTACTTCAAGCAGTATGGTGCTCAGTACAACTTCGACTACCTGATGCTTGCGGCGCAGGGATACCAGGAATCGATGCTTCAGCAGGATCGAGTCAGCCCCCGCGGCGCGGTCGGGGTAATGCAGGTGCTTCCGCATTATGCGGCTGCCTATCCGATCAATATTCCTGACGTACGAAACGCCAAGTCGAATATTCACGCGGGTGCGAAGATGCTGGCGTTGATAACGAAGACGTATTTCAACGATCCAGCGATCAGCCAGGTGGACAAGACTCTTTTTACGTTTGCGAGTTACAACGCCGGCCAGAACCGGATTGTTCGCCTGCGCAAGGAGACGGCAAAGCATGGGCTCGACCAGAACAAGTGGTTTGGAAATGTTGAATTGATGGTTGCCGAAGACATCGGACAGGAAACAGTGCAGTACGTCGCCAACATTTACAAATATTACGTTGCTTACAAGATGGCGGTCGACCAGCAACGGGTGCGGGACGCAGCCAAGGGAAGCCTTTCAAAAAATCGAAACAACCCATGAGAACTCGAGATACACAAAGGCAGCAGAAATAGGCATCAGGACTCTTTCGAGTTGGAAGCTCTTGGTCTTATGAGTGGACAAGATGACAGCTGTCAAAAGCAACAGGACGGAATCCTAACTGGGCCTACTGACGCTATGGATCTAATGGGATTTATTTTTTCTTTCGGTTCGATAATCCGCGATTGACTTGCTCAGTTCGCGATAATGCTCTGCGACGCCAGGTCTGCAGACGTGATTTTGTTCCGCAGATTCAAGGCGTAAGTCCTGAGGGCTCTTGACAACTTTGTCAAAACAGCGCGGGCAGATGGAATAGAACGTTCCATCTCTGTTGCAAAGATGCACGAATGAAGAACGCGCTGAGTAAACGGAGTACATCGAATCGACTCTAGCGCTGCCCGAATTGTGGGACTACTAGGGTTTTCCCTAGTCGGCACTGGTGCGTTCAATCGTCACGCCCGTCGTACCGATCGGGGATCTCACCAGTAGCGATCCAATGCGCGGCGAAACGAAATAGCAGATTGAGCGATAGACAGATTCGAACAATCTCGATGTGCGATCTCTCATCGAGATTGTTCCAGGAGAACGGATGACGCTTGAGGGAGAGTAATGGACAGCAAGCCATCTTCCATGAGGAAGACTCGTCTGGTCCAATGGTCGCTCCATGCATTGGAATGCGTGCGCAACGATTTTGGGATTACAAGGGAATTGTGGCGGGTCATGTCGGCGTCATCACGCAAGCCCTCTTCCAGATTGCCAACAAGGATGCGGACATTACCATCGCGAGTGCGCCAGGCCGCGATGCTCATCGTTTGCTTCAAATCGATCTTGTCGACGTGCAGGTTCGAGTTCATTCGCTGAATTTCATTTAGCACCCCGGCCGCCAGCGCATAGGGTGCGCCCGTGTTGCCCCAAATCTTCGATAGAGGAACCCCTTCGAGAGATCTCAAACCCGGCGCGTCCCATGCCGCGATTTTCCTCCCCTCAGATGCGCTGAGCGTAAGGGTTGGAGTGCCTTCTTCTACATAGATCGCTCCCGCACTTGTCGAAGCAGAGTCTTTCGCATGATTGCAGTATGTATTGAAGTTCAGAGGCACGTTCTTTACAAGATCTGGCGCAAGATTCGTTGCACCACACAAACGAACTCCTCCTTCAGGAGGGGCGGCTATATTGTGTAAGCCAGCCGCTTGAAGAAGGGATTCATCTATACCCTCTGAGAAACTTCCAACCAGGGCTACTGGTTGACCCTTCTTGATGAATTGCTGAACAACGTTGAGATTTTCTGCAGAGAGATGAGACGGCGTCTGAACGATAAAGACATCCGAGTGGATTTGTGGCAACCATTCCATGCGTGTGGCGGAGAGGATGGGAATCGGCCACTTCATCGCTGATCCCAATTGCTCGTCGATCCATTCGTTGACATCATGGTTGGGTGTCGCATGGTCGATCTGCCACTGCATCGCTTCTCGCGAATACACCAGAGTTGGGCCGAACACTTCGGTGGTATGGTGCGCATCCACAACCGCTGCGTTGATGTTCTGCGCAAGAAATCGTACATCCTGTTTATCGAGGAGGCGCTCACCCTGATTGGCCCACGAAATGTAGCTCCCCACGGGCATCTTCAAGCCATGTGGCGTCTTTACCGCCGCGTGTGAATAGGCCCAGATTCCCCATCGCAGTCGTTCGGGCGCAGAGTGGATAACGTCCCAACTTTCCCAGGCATCGAAGGTTTCGACCAAGGGATAGTGCCGGACCTTTGTGTCGGCGAGGATTGCTGCGTGCATCAGCATGTATGCGCGTTGGTAGGTCCATCCCTTTGTCGGAGCATTCCAGAATGATCCTGCACGAATGCCGACTTCATTCCATGCGCCTGCCCAGGTCTGGTCTACCCAGATATCCAAATAGCCTTGCCTGGCAATCGTTTCCAAATCCATTCCGTTGGAGCGCCAGTCTCCGACGGCACTCGCTGCATTCGAATACATCATGACCAATGCATCCGGGTTTGCCAGTTTTGTCTCTTTGACAAGTGCGGCCACGGCCTCGGTGGCGCGACGAATTACATCGGAGGAAGGAGCGACCGTGCCCCAGGGACCGGCACGCTGATATGGAATCGGAGTGCCAAAGGAGTCTCTCAGCATGATCGCATCAAGGCCCAGTGATCGCGACATGCTTCCCCATTGAGCGGCGTAAGCCTGATGTACCGGCATTCCCTCAACGATTCCGTGGGGTAGCCCACCTAGAGAACTGGAGTCGGCATGGAGTCGAGCCTCCGGATCGAAATAGCGGCCGACGTTGAAATTGTCAGGCTGAATCTGAGCAGGTTTTGTGAATGCTTCAGGGTGGCGGCGGACCCAGGGCGCCTCCTCTCCATAGGCGTGCGTCCATGCGTAGTTCAACATGCCAACCTTAAGGCCGGTGATATGGCGCCGTGCGGCTTCCTGCTTGAGAGCATCGATCAGCACTTTCACGTCCCCGTAAGTCCAGGGATCGTAGCCCCGTCTCTTTCCCACAACTGCGCCGGAAAATCGCACCTCCGACTTCTTCCTGCGTTCAGCGGTAGTCCCGGTCAGTGGTCCGTGTTCGTCGACCCATCGATCCTGCCCGGATCCGGTGGGGAGCGAGATTCTCTGCTGAAGATTTCCGGACCACTCCATGACAGGACCAACGGTCCATCCGATGTTCAACAGGACGCCACGGTAGCCGCTGACTCCGACGAAAAGCGGTTGAAACCTATCCCAAAACTGCTGGACAGATGGAGTCATCTGATGCTGTTTGAACCAATAGAGATCAATCTCAAGCCATCGATCTGTAGCTATGGAGCCGGCTGGCAGATTTTGCGAAAAAGCTGGAGGACAAGAGGCCAACAGGGATAATCCGATGAGAATCGCAAGCACCGCCCTTCGATGAAATCGAAGGAAATCTTCACGGAATTTCGGTTGCATGGTCATAGTTCACCCAACGGGATTCACCATTTGCGAGAGTCGTTCGAATTGTATCGCTCTGTTGTTGTATGGCTGGAACGGCGCCGCCGATCCGCTAACCGATTGACACGCTCACTGCGCCGGATTCGAAGGGTGCGCGATCTGCCAATCATTGGCAAACGGCCAAACCTCCAGTATCCAAGAATCTTAAGAGCGTCACCAACCCCAATGTTCATGCAAGCTTCAGCGCTGTTTTTTCTTCACTTTCACAAAACCGGATAATTATCTGCAAACTTTTTTGGCGTTTTTGGTTACCACCGGTGAGGGGGGTGGGTATTTCATCTTTTAGAGCAAGTGACAAGATACAACTTCATCCGCACAAATACGCGGGATTCAGGGATGCATTGTGTATTGGACAGCAGCCAAGCTCTGAGATGCGGTAAGCCTGCGATCGCGCACAACACGATCAGATTCCATAGTGCGCTATCCGGGGATAATTATCTGCAAATCTGAAATGGATTTTTTTGACGGCTACTCGAATGGATCCGGTTGCGTTCAATTTCGGACACGGCTCGCCACAATTGAACGATCCAGAGGAGCAGCCGGGAGATGGTTCGTTGATGAAGCTGGAGTTATCGAGATCAGGTTTGGCACGAGGCATGCGTATGAGTGGAATGGATCTCCGGTTCTCGAGGAAGGACTCATGCAGAAGCTTCTATTTGACTTTCGACTGGCAGTGCGGCAACTGGCCAAATCGCCGGGTTTTGCAATCACAGCCGTGCTGATGCTCGCCTTTGGCATCGGGGCTACTACGGCGATCTTCTCGATTGTGGAGGCCGTTCTCTTACGTCCGCTGCCGTTTCCAGACTCAGGGCGCCTGATGGTGCTCGCTGACCGGTTGGAAGGAGCGAATTTCGGAGGGAATAACAGCGAAGTCGGCGTTACTGTTCCTGATATCCGCGCCTATACACGGGAGACGCACGGGTTCGAGGCGCTGGGAGGGTATCAGTACAGCGGCTTCGAGCTGTCCGGTTCAGGCGAGCCAGCACAAGTGAACGCGGCGCGGATGACGGCCGGAGTATTTGCCGCACTCGGAGTGTCACCGCAACTTGGCCGAGTCTTCACAGCGGATGAGGTGGAACACAGTCAGCAAGTCGTCGTTCTAAGCCACGCCGCATGGGTGAATCGTTTTCACAGTGATCCCAACGTGGTGGGGAAGACGGTTCTGCTGGATCGCAAGCCTTACACAGTCATCGGCGCGATGCCGCAAGGGTTCGAGTTTCCGTTGGTCACGGGACAGTTGAATCGCACGGAGTTGTGGGTGCCAATGAGTTTCAGGGCGGACGAACTCTTACCGGTAGCGGCGGCAAATTGGAGCTACCAGATGGTTGGCAGGCTCAAGCCGAATTTCTCTGCAGCACAAGCGCAAAGCGACGCCGAAACGGTTGCCCAGGAGATCATGCGCAACTTTCCTCCAATGATCGCAAATCTCCGAATCAGCTCGCTGGTTCGGCCACTGCACGAGGAAACCGTGGAGCAGACCAAGCCACTGTTGCGCACGCTTTTTCTTGCGGTGGCTGTCGTGCTTCTCATCGCATGCGTGAACCTCGCGGGGCTCATGCTTGTGAGGGCAATCCGGCGGCAGCGGGAGATTGCGGTTCGCCTTGCCCTGGGAGCGCGAGCTTCAGCAATCCTGAGGCAATCTCTTATCGAGAGCCTGGTGTTGAGCTTCAGCGGCGGAGTGGTGGGCTTGATCATAGCGGCTGCAGCGTTGCGACTGGGGAAAGGCCTGCTGCCGGAAAGCCTGCCGCGGATCAGCGAAATCGGACTGAATTGGAATGTGGTCGGATTTGCGCTGCTACTGGGAATGATCACGGGGTTAGCATGCGGACTGGCACCAGCGTTCGCGGCCCTTCGCACGAATCTCAATGCGAATCTCAAGGAAGGCGGACGCAGCGGCTCGGAAGGCGGCGGTCACGCGAAGTTACGTTCTGCACTGGTGGTGACGGAGATTGCCATTGCGCTGATTCTGTTGACGGCGTCGGGTCTATTGCTGCGAAGCTTCGAAAAGATGCGTTCCGTGGATCTGGGCTACCGGCCGGAGAACGTAACCACGGGAGCTTATGGACTGCCGCAGTTGCAATACGGGAAACAGGCACAAGTCGATGCCTTCAATCGAGAGCTGCTCAGCCGGTTGAGGCAACTTCCCGGCGTGAAATCGGTGGGGGTCACAAGCGTGCTGCCCGGCGGCAACAATAGCAACAACCAGACTTTTGCAGTAGAAGGCTATACACCGCCGAAGGGCGCCGACCTGAATCTGGCAACCGTTTCACAGGTCATGGGAGATTTCTTCCCCGCGATGGGAATTCCGCTGCTGCGAGGGCGTCTGTTTACGGAAGCAGACCGTCACGGGGCGCAGCTCGTTCTGATCGTGAACCATAAACTTGCACAGCACTTCTGGCCGAACCAGGACCCATTGGGAAAGCGCCTTCGCATCGGCACGCCGGAGATGCAAACACCCTGGCTGACGGTCGTGGGCGAGGTCGCGGATGTAAAGCTGACATCTCCGGATGAACCTTCGAAGGAACAGTACTACATGCCTGTCGATCAGGCGGAGGATGCCATAGGTGCTCTTGGTTCTCCAACGGATTTGAACGGAAACGGCGGCTACATTGTGCTGAAGTCATCGCTGCCGCCGGAACAGATGGAAAACTCTCTACGCACGGTGGTGCGTTCCATTGACCCTGGCCTGCCCGTGACGCAGGTGCAAACGATGGAGCAAGCTGTCTCGCAGACTGAAGCTCCCCGCCGATTCAACACGGTGCTCATCGGCAGCTTTGCGGTTGCAGCTCTCTTGCTCTCGGTGCTTGGAATCTACAGCGTCATTGCCTTTTCCGTTGCTTCGCGGGTGCAGGAGATGGCAATTCGAATGGCGCTGGGTTCTCAGCGAGCTGCAATTATCCAGTTGGTGCTGCAATCTGGCGCGAGGCTCGCCGCAGTCGGATGCATACTGGGGCTGGGCGGCGCGGTAGCTGCTTCACGATTGCTGCGATCTTTGTTGTTCGGCGTAAGTCCGTTCGATCCGCTGGTGCTTTCGCTCGCTGCGATTGGAGTTTTGTTGCTTGCAGTGCTGGCTTCAGGATTGCCGGCGTTGAGAGCGGCTTCGATCGATCCGATGCAGGCGCTTCGGGGAGAGTAGCTGCTCGCGTTGGCCGGTCCTATTCAGACCGGAGGGCTTTCATTGGATCAACGGAGGCGGCGCGCCTGGCTGGAAAAAGCACGGCGAGCATGGCTACCGCGAGCAGCAGGCAAGGGACACTGAAAAACGTGATCGCGTCGAAACGGTTCACATGGTAGAGGCTGGTACGGAGCAGACTCGTGCTCAATACGGACAGCATCAGACCGGCTATGCAACCAACTGTTGCGAGCATGAGACCTTTCCGGGTGATGAGGATCAGGATCCTGCTTCGGTCTGCACCGAGCGCCATGCGCAATCCGAACTCGCGTTCGCGTTGTTCGACAAGATACGACATTACGCCAAACAATCCGACTGTCGCGAGGATTACTGCGCATAGAGCAAAGGCAACCAGGAGCTGAAGCGTGAACCTACGTTGTGCGAGTGATTCCTCTACCAGAGTGGAAAGACTCGTGTGGTCATACAGGGGCAAGTCCCGATCTACGGACCAGACGATCTTTTGGATTTCAGGAAGTTGCGCAATTCGATTTTCGCTGCCGCGAAGCAGAAATGCTGTACGACTGCTCGCGCCGAATTCCACCTGAAACATGGAGTTGTAGACCATGGGTGGAGGGTCAGCATCGAGCGCGGCGACGTGAACGTCGGATGCAACTCCGATAACCGTAAACAGGGCGCGATCGCCCCAATAAAAACGCTGCCCGAGGGGGTTCTTGCCTCGGAGATATTGGGAGACGAATGCCTGACTCACGATGGCCACCGGCACCGAGTCAGGGCGATCCTGGTCGTTGAAATCGCGCCCCTGCAAGAGCGGGATTCCCATGGTCTGAAAATACGCGGGACTGACCACGGAATTCGCGGCCCAATGAAAATCATCGGGAGCAGAGTGCTCAAGGCGAATTCCGATCTGTCGTTCATCGCTTAGCGGAAGATGACTTGCAGCGGCAACGCTGGTCACTCCGGGCAAATGCGAGAATCTCTGCAGCAATTCCCGTTGCACAACATTTCTGCGTGCGCCCTGCGGATAGCGTGCGCGATCAAAGTTGGTGCGAACGACCAACGTTCCCTTCGGATCGAAGCCGGAGGGCGTCTGCATCAGATGCGCGAAGCTTCGCAGAAGAAGACCGCCCGCGATCAGCAGGACCATTGCCAGCGCTACTTCAGCCATTGCGATAGCGTCGAGCAATCGTTGCCCCTGATGGCCGGTGCCAACCTGGCTCGTGTCCTTGATGGCTGCCTGGGGAGAGACTTGCGACATTCTCCAAGCGGGAATCAGGCCAAACAAAACTCCGGTACCAACGGTAAGCGCCAAGGTGAAGAGGAGTACCAGCGGATTGAGGGACACGTCGTGCAGGCGCGGTACACTCTGAGGTCCCCAAAGGCGCAGCGAAAACAGAAGCCCCTCAGCGACCGACACACCGAGCACTGCTCCCCCCACGGCCAGCACCATGCTTTCTACCAGGCACTGGCGCATCAGACGAATCCGATTTGCGCCCACGGCTGCGCGTATCGAGATTTCGCGTCTGCGACGGCTCGCCCGGGCGAGCAGCAAGTTGGCCACATTGGCGCAGGCAATGAGCAGCACGCAGGTCACTGCGGTCATCAGCAATACGACCAAGGGTCGCGCCTTCTGCATGGAATATCCAGCAAATGCGTAAGTGTGCGGCTCGACTCGGAGCGTACCCGTATACACGTCCGAATGCTCTCGCTGGAATCCCACAGCGATCTGCGTCATCTCTGTTCGTGCCTGCGCTTCGGTGATGCCGGGCTTCAAGCGTCCGATGAGGCCGACACCAAATTCCATGAGGCGGTTCTGCGGATCGAGACGCGTTGGAACAACGGCATCCGGCACCCAGAGGTCGGCCCTGGCGGAAAGCGGCTTGCCGTCGAACGGAAACCGGAACGATGTGGGCATTACGCCGATCACCAGATAGGGGGTCTCATCGAGCTTGATCGTCTTGCCAAGAATATTGGGATCGCCGCCATACTTTCTTTTCCAGAGGTGCGATGAAAGCACGGCGACGTGATGGTTTCCATAGCGATCTTCGTCTGGCATGAAGGTACGCCCCAGAACCGGAGAGACGCCCAGCAGCGGAAACACGGAATGGGAAACCAGGGCCGCATTGACGCGCAGAGGCTCTCCCTCATCGGTAAGGTTGAAGTCGCCCGATTCGAATGTGCCCATCTCAGCAAATGTCCGGCTTCGGCTTTGGTAGTCCCGGGCTTCCTGAATTGCGACGCCAAATTCGTCCTTCCCCTGACCCGGTTCGACCTCCGTGATCAGCATCAGGCTGGCAGGATCTCGATACGGAAGAGGATGAAGCAATACGGTGTCGAACAGGCTGAACACCGCGGCATCGGCGCCTATGCCCAGCGCAAGAGTGAATAGTACGGCGGCGGTGAATCCTGGCGATTTTCTGAGTTGCCGCGAAGCGAACTTTACATCGGCCCAGACCGATTCGATTGTCGGCCACTGCCACACTTCTCGAGCGCGTTGTTGGATTAGGGTTACATTGCCAAACTCGCGCATCGCCGCGCGAGAGGCTTCTTCGCCAGACATGCCCGCGTCGATAAATTCTTCGATTTTTTCTTCGAAATGTTCCTGGATCGAGACAGAAATATCCTCATAACGACGGCGGCGGGGGAAGAGCTGCTTGAGCCATTTCATCGTGCACTCCTAGGCCTGGGCGACGGAAAGAACACGGGTGATGCCGTCGAACATTTTTTCAAAACTGGATACTTCCTGTTCCAGATGATGCAGACCAGCGTTTGTCAGCTTGTAGATGCGAGTGGGGCGACCTTTGGCTGAAACGCCCGCCTCCGATTCCAGCCAACCTTCTTTCAGCATTCGCTGAAGAGCCGGATAGAGAGACCCCTCTTCAATCTGCAGCAGATTCGCGGAGACCTCTTTGATGTGTTTGACCAGCGCGTATCCGTGCATTGGCTTCAGTCGCAGGGAATGAAGGATCATCATTTCCAAAGCCCCCGAGAAGAGATCGCGATGTTCCTGATTCTTAGCCATCAATGGAAGTCTAGTCCGTAATACCTATTTCAGCAATAGTTATTTTATCCACCATATCGGCAAAGGGGCAATGCTGCGAGACGCGTGCTGCCGCCGGTATCCCGCATAGGCTAACTGACTTCCCGCTTGAGATGAGAGAATGACTGCCGCGCAGGTCGCATCTCTGCTGTCGTTGTGAGCGGAATGGAAACGGGGGCTTCACGCCTGTGCGCCGTAACCGCGTTGGGAAGACTCGCTCAGGAGTGAACCGGTATGTTCGACAGGAATCAAAATCATCATTTGAGCAGTTGGGTAATTCCGGCAATCTACGCCGGAGCCGCACTTGTCGCGGGTCTGACGTTTCCGAGGTTTGAAAGCCAGATCTTTCCGGATCTTGTAGTCTCGACGAGCGTATCCGTGGCAATCGCGTTCTACTCGTCGGTTGCCTCCGGCATGATTGCCTTGACAGCAATCGTGTTCTCACTGACTTGCCTGATGGTGCAGTTCGCCGCAACAGCGTACTCACCTCGACTTGTGCTGTGGATTACTCGTGATCCAGTAATAACTCATGCATTGGGCATCTTTACCGCTACCTTTCTCTATGCGCTCGCAGCGCTTGCAGGGACAGGCAGGAGCGGACTGACACAAGCTCCATTTGTCAGTGCATGGGTGGTGATCGTTCTGCTGCTGGTGAGCGTCGGTATGTTCATTGCTCTCGTTCATCGGGTCGCGTTGCTTCAGGTGAACCACATGTTGATCTTTACCGGCAACCATGGACGGAAGGTGATCGAAAAAATTTATCCAGGGTTGGAATCTGAGGCTGCGAGCAATGAAACGTACGATTTTCGCGCATTACCACACACTCAGACACTCATTCATCACGGGCGACCTCTCTCGGTACAAGAGGTCAACATTGCAGCTTTGGTTAACCTGGCCCAAGCGTCAGGGGGAATCATCGAGATGATCGTGGCTGCCGGCGATACAGTTGTGGAATTGACACCGATCTTGAATGTATTCGGTGCGCGTGAGCCTCTTGACGAACGGCGGTTGACGGACGGAATTCAGTTTGGCGATGAACGAACGTTCGAACAAGATCCCAAGTATGCGATCCGGCTTCTCGTGGACATAGCGATCAAGGCTCTTTCGCCCGCGATCAATGATCCAACCACGGCTGTGCAAGCACTGGATCAGGTCGAGGACCTGTTGCTTCGACTGGGCCAACGCAATCTAACAAATGGAGAGCATCTCGATCGTGATGGAAAGCTGCGATTGGTTGTACCGTCTCCGACATGGGACGATCTCGTTCGACTTGCTTTTGATGAGATCTGCTACTACGGATCTTCGAGTGTGCAGGTCATGCGACGCATGAATGCCCTTTTGTCGGATCTGGCACAGGTGGTTCCAGAAACGCGGCGTGCAACGCTTCAATCCTGGGAGAGGCGATTGAAAGCCACGATTGCACGTTCGTTCACCAATAGTGAAGAAAGAGTGGACGCATCCACTCAGGACCGACAAGGCTTTGGAGTGCCCCGACAAATAACAACACTCTCTGCTGATAGAAGTCGGCGTGAGAAGCTGCCGTGAATCGGTGCCAGACCGAGAGAGGCGGTGAATCTGTGAGGATCACTATCGTCGTTCCGGTTATTTCATAGGCGGAGCTACCTGATCTGGTAGGCCAGGATTCTTGACTAATGCCTGTTGACAATCAATAACCATTTGGTTATGATTACGAAATGCTAGCTGCGGCAGAGGGCGTTTCAGAGCCTTCGCCTACCCGCCCCGTCGGGAGATCAGCGGAATGAATCACGAATCATCCCAACACCTCACGACGCGGAGCACAGAGGAGGAACCATGCAAATCAAACTTACCGGCGTATTCGTGAACGACCAAGAGAAGGCACTGAAGTTCTACACCGACGTTCTGGGCTTCATGAAGAAGATGGATTTCTCGGCTGGGAAATACAGATGGCTCACAGTGGTTTCCGCCGAAGAACCGGAAGGCGTGCAACTGGTACTAGAGCCCAATGAGGGCTTCAACCCGGCAGCGAAGACTTATCAACAAGAGATTTTTCGGCACGGGATACCTGCGGCTAATTTCTTCGTTGGGGACGTCCAAAAGGAGTACGAGAGGCTAAAGCAGCACGGCGTGACGTTCACCAAGGAACCAACCAAGACCACGGGATCGACCATCGCGATGCTTGACGACACGTGCGGAAATCTCATTCAGATCACACACCTGGATTGGTAACGCGACCCGGACTGAAGGGAACTCTGGATGCAAGCCGTAGCGAACAATCTTTTCAAGGCCCTGTCGGACCCGACCCGTCGGGCGATCTTCGAGCGCCTGGCCCGTGACGGAGAACTGACGGTGCACGTCTTGACCGATCACTCCGGCGTTTCGCAACCGGCCGTTTCGAAGCACCTGACGGTGCTGAAGCGGGCAAAGCTGGTAAGGCATCGCAGGGAGGGACGCGAGACGCACTACAGCGCACAACCGCAAGCCCTGGAGCCGCTGCTGGACTGGGTGACCCTCTACGGAGCATTCTGGCGCGAACGGTTTGACCGCCTCGAATCTTTGTTGAAAAGGATGGATCCATGAATCAACCAGACGCCACGCGTTCCGTCGTCGTCGAACGGGAGATGCCGCATCCTCCCGAAAAAATCTGGCGCGCGCTCACGCAGGGACCACTGATCGAGGAATGGCTGATGGCGAACGACTTCGAGCCGGTTGTTGGACACAAGTTCAATCTGCGCGCGAAGCCCGTGCCGAATTGGAACGGAGTAATCGACTGTGAAGTCCTGGTGGTCGAAGCGAATTCCCGGCTGGTGTATACCTGGGGAACTTTAGGAATGGGCAGCGTTGTCACCTGGACGTTGACGCCGATTGAGGGCGGTACGCATGTCCGCATGGAGCAGTCCGGTTTCCGGGACGATCAAGAGGCGAACATTAAGGGTGCAAAATACGGCTGGGGGAATTTCATCAACAAACTCGAACAAGTTGTTGGGAGGTTGAATTGATCATGAAGGCAAGAACAATTACGTATTGGATTATGACCGTCCTCGTAGCGTTTCCAATCGGAAGCGGCGGCGTGGCGCAGATTGCGCAATATTTGGGCAACCCTCATGGCGTCGTGCCCGTGCTTGGCTATCCAATGTACTTCTTTGCCATCCTCGGCGTTTGGAAAGCGCTGGGGGCCATTGCCATTCTCGTGCCACGTTTTCCGCTGCTCAAGGAGTGGGCCTACGCCGGCATCTTCTTTGATCTGACAGGTGCCGCCGCCTCCTGCGCTCTTTCTGGCGGATACGGCGCTTACGGCTTTCACGTCATCGCTCCTCTGATCATCACAGGTTTTTGTGTAGCATCGTGGGCGCTACGACCGGAAAGCCGTGTCATCGGCGTTCTATTTCCAGCGAAAAGCGGCAGTCTCGGGATGAACACGAGAGCAGCGAACATTGGCTAAGGAGTCCGGATCGGCGGTGACCGCTCGGAACTGCGCCGAAGCCTCAGGCAATGTTCGAGAAGATGGCTTCCCGTTACTGGTCCAAACCCGACGGCTGGTTGACTGGACGCGTCCCAAGAACTTCTACTATCCGCGCAATCATCGGGCGGGTATAGACCTCCACAGGGTCTTCATCTCGATTGTTGCCATGGTAGTATTCGCCTTCATCGAAGGCCGAATAGACCTCCCAAAAGATTTGAGGTTTGGGTCCACTTGTGTTGGTAACCGGACCGGCGAGGTCTTAGATTCACTAGGAGCGGGGGTCGATGTGGGCAATGTCGATTCAGGGAAGTCAGAGAAGCTTTCACGCGAGAGCTCAAGTAAGTTGAAACAGGACCAGCCGAAGGCTTACCCCGAGTACGGTTCGATTATTATCCGCGGCGCGCGAGAGAACAATCTTAAGAGCGTGTCGCTCGATATTCCCAAGCGCCGGATCACGGTATTTACGGGGGTGTCGGGTTCGGGCAAGTCGTCGCTGGTTTTCTCGACCATCGCCGCGGAAAGCCAGAGGCTGATCAACGAGACCTATCCGGCCTTTGTGCAGCAATTCATGCCGCATTACGGGCAGCCCGACGCCGATCAGCTTGAAAACATTTCGGCGGCCATCATCGTTGACCAGCAAAGGCTGGGCGGCAATTTGCGCTCGACCGTGGCGACGGTGACCGACACAGCCCAGATGCTGCGGGTGCTGTTTTCTAGGCTGGGCAAGCCGCGTCTGCCGGCGCCGGGCTATTACTCCTACAACGATCCACGCGGCATGTGTCCGGAGTGCGAAGGCGTCGGCCAGGTGGGCGCCATGGATATGGCCTCGGTGGTGGATGAGACGAAGTCGCTCAAGCAGGGGGCGCTGCTCCACAAGGTCTTCGCGGTCGATAGCTGGTGGTGGAGCATCTATGCGCGGTCCGGCCTGTTCGATCTCGACAAGCCCATCCGCAAATACTCAGCCGAGGAACGCGCGAACCTCTTCGATCTGAATGACGGGCGCAAGGTCAAGGTGGACAAGATCAACCTCACCTACCTGGGCGTAGTGCCCAAGCTCAGGCAGATGATGGGCGACAAGGATCCCGAGACGCTGCAACCCCACGTGCGGGTCGAGTATGACCGCATCTTTACGCGCAAGATCTGCCCAGCATGCAAGGGCGCACGGATAAAGAGCGAGGCGCTGGCGAGCAAGGTTTCAGGCAGGAATATCGCCGAAATGTCTCAGATGCAGGTGAGTGACCTGGCCGCGCTGGTGCGAACCCTCAAGGCGCCCGAGGTTGGGCCGATGCTGGCGGCCCTGGCGGCGCGCCTCGACAATCTCGTCACCATCGGACTCGGCTATCTGAGCCTTGACCGTGAAAGCTCGAGCCTGTCGGGCGGGGAGAGCCAGCGGGTCAAGATGGTGCGCCATCTCGGCTCCTCGCTGACCGACATCACCTATGTATTCGACGAACCCTCTGTGGGGCTGCATCCGCACGATGTGGGGCGGATGGCCGGACTGATGCAACAGTTGCGCGACAAGGGCAACACGGTGCTGATCGTGGAGCACAAGCCGGACATGATCGCCATCGCCGACCACGTGGTGGACATGGGTCCCCTGGCTGGCAGCAAAGGTGGCGAAGTGGTCTATGAGGGTGACTTCGCGGGCCTCCTGACTTCAGGCACGCTGACAGGCGACCACATGAAAAAGCACCAGCCGATCAAGGAAAAAGACAAGGTGCGTAAGCCGGGTGGGGAACTCAAGATCAAGCACGCCCGTCTGAATAATCTGAAGGACGTGTCGGTCACAATCCCCAAGGGGGTGTTGACGGCTGTTTCGGGCGTCGCAGGCTCGGGCAAGTCATCGCTCATCGTGGGCTGCCTGGCGCAGGCTTATCCCGATACCATCCTCATTGACCAGAACCTTGCGCGCGGTTCGCGTAGGTCAAACACGGCGACCTATACCGGCATTCTCGACAATGTGCGCAAGGCCTTCGCGAAGGCCAGTGCGGTCGATGCGTCGCTGTTTTCAGCCAATTCCAAGGGGGCATGCGCGGACTGCAACGGACTGGGAGTCATCTATACCGATCTCGGCCATCTCGATCCCATGGCCACCACCTGCGAAACCTGCGAGGGCAAGCGCTTTCTGCCCGAAGTGCTGGAGCACCGGCTCCGCGGAAGATCCATCAGCGACGTTTATGAGATGAGCGTTGCGGATGCGGTTGACTTTTTCACCGAGCCTGCCATCGCAAAAATTCTGCAGGGTCTGGATGATGTGGGCCTGGGCTATCTGACCCTGGGCCAGCCGCTCTCAACCCTGTCGGGCGGCGAACGCCAGCGGCTCAAACTCGCTGCCGAACTGGGCAATAAGGGCAATATCTATGTGCTCGACGAGCCCACGACAAGCTTGCACATGAACGATGTGGACACGCTGATCGGGCTGTTTGATCGCCTGGTCGACGCCGGCTCCACGGTCATCGTCATCGAGCACAATCTGGACGTGATCGCCCGGGCTGACTGGGTCATCGATCTGGGGCCGGGCGCCGGTCATGAAGGCGGCACGGTGCAGTTTCAGGGCCTGTCGATCGACCTCGCAAGGAATGGGAATACGCTGACTGGTCGATACTTGTCGCATCGCTGACGCGGTAAGCCGCGGATGCAGCCTTTGTACAATCTCTAAAAGGAAGCGCACATGGCGATGTTTGTTCACTTGACGACTGAGTCGCGCATCCTCCGGATTCGCCGAAGCGGAATAGCTCGTGTACGCAAAGCAGCCGGGACACCGCAGGGTGTTTACGCGGTCCCCGTTACCCGCAACTTTTATGCCTCTCACCAGTGGCTGAGAGAGTTGAAGCGACGAAATCAGGGTCCAATCGCTGGCGTCTACTTTCGAGTTCCCGATGAACAGCGAGTCTGGATCGGCCACTACGGACAGGCTCATCGTATTGTCACGGCAGCCGAGGCTATAGCCCAATTTTCAAACGCAGACGATCCTGCCGGTTGGGAGGTTGTAGTACCTCGTCGTATCGAGGCAAACGAAATTCATAAGACTCGACAACTCCCTCAGCTAATGGGCTGGAGATTCTCTCCCACCTCGAAGGGTAAGCCGCCTTTTTGCACCTGCAAGTTCTGCACTCGTGGCGAATTTGGAAGTGCGAAAATGCGACGGCGGCTCGGCTCGCCTGACGAGGATTAGCTGTCCTTCGCAGGAAATTCGCTCAGAACCCCTCAGGCCGAGATTGAGTTGGGGCGTCTCGCCAGTCTCTGGGTCCGAACCGATCGATGTGGGTGAAGGAGACCAATTTGCGACTAGGTCAATACTTCAGTTCAATACGGATGGCATGGGCCGGCGCGTTGCCGACGTTCTTTACGGTGTGGACCGTGGCTTCGCTCCAGAGAGCGGTGCCCTCTTTACGTTGTGACACAGTCTTATTGCCGCCTTGCGTAACGGTTTCATAGGTGCTGGCGGTCAGGAAGATGACGACCCCGTGGCGATGGCTGTGCAGAGGCTCAGCTACGCCGACTGGAATCTGGTCATCGATGACGCGCACAAACTCGTTCTCAAGCATGAGCTTCTGCGTGGCAGAGCAGACCTTCAGGGAGTCGAGCGAGTCGCGGTTGGACTGCGGGAACGCCAGGAGTGAGATCGTGAGGCAGGCTATGGTCAGGCTTGCGAGGCAGATGGCTTTCTTCATGGCGTCGATTCTACGCGCCCGCGATCTGTGGACCAGAACGCGCTGATCGCGCCATGCAATCGCATCGGGTGAAACGTCAGATTTGCCCGGAACTCGACAGGCGCAACTTACCGAGCCGCGGAAATGCGGGCATCGCCAAAATCTGCCGTTTGCGGGTTGACGAAGTATCTGCGCTGAAAATACAGGGCCACATTTACAAGGGCAATCATCACCGGAACCTCGACAAGCGGCCCTATCACCGCTGCGAATGCGGCGCCCGAATTGATGCCAAACACAGAAACCGCAACCGCGATCGCAAGTTCGAAGTTGTTTGAAGCGGCCGTGAACGCGAGCGTGGCCGTCTTGGAATAATCGGCCCCCAGCTTCCTGCCCATGTAGAACGACACAAGGAACATGACGAGGAAGTAGATCAGGAGGGGAATGGCAATCCTTAGCACATCCAGCGGCAAGCGCAGGATGTAGCTGCCTTTGAGCGAGAACATCACCACGATGGTGAACAGCAAGGCCACGAGCGTCAGGGGGCTGACACGTGGAATGAAGCTCCGGTCGTACCATTCGCGTCCCCGGGCACGAACGAGCATTGTGCGTGTCAGAAATCCGGCGATGAATGGAATACCAAGATAGACGAAAACGCTCGTGGCGATCTCTCGAATCGAGATGTTCACAACGGCGCCACGCAATCCGAACCGCGCGGGCAGCACCGTGATGAACACCCACGAGTAAACGGAATAGAAGAACACTTGAAACAGCGAGTTGAATGCCACCAATCCCGCAGCGTACTGCGTGTCTCCCTTCGCCAGCTCATTCCAGACGATCACCATGGCGATGCAGCGCGCCAATCCGATCATGATGAGACCGGCCATGTAGTCGGGATAGCCATGCAGGAATACCAATGCAAGCGCAAACATCAGGACCGGCCCGATCAGCCAGTTTTGCAGGAGGGAGAGGCCCAGTACGCGCTTGTTACGGAAGACCTCGTGCAACTCCTCATAGCGAACGCGCGTGAACGGCGGATACATCATGAGAATGAGGCCTGCCGCAATTGGAATTGAAGTTGTACCGACGCTGAAGCGATTTAGAAACGGCACCACTTCGGGGGCCAGCCAGCCCAGCGTGACGCCGACCGCCATGGCCCCGAAAATCCACGCGGTCAGATAACGATCCAGGAAGGACAGACGACTCTTTCTCACGGTTCCTCCTACGATCGGCCAATCTTGTCGATTTCGCGCTTGATGGCCAAGTTTTCGAGCGTTGCCAGTGGGAGAGAGAGGAAGAGGCCGATCCGGCGATCCAGGATGACAAAGGCATCATGAAATGCACGGGCGATTCCCTCGGGAGTGTCCTTTACGGCTGCGGGATCGGGAATGCCCCAATGCGCAGTCATCGGTTGACCCGGCCAATATGGACACTGCTCTTTCGCTGCGTTATCACAGACAGTGAAAATGAAATCGAGTTTCGGCGCGCCCTGACCGGAGAACTCATCCCATGACTTGCTTCGAAGGCTCAGGATTGGCATTCCCGCGGACTCGATCTGCCTCAGGGCTTCGGGCCGCGGGTGCCCTGTTGGATGGCTGCCGGCGCTATAGGCCGTGAATCGGCCCGCACCGCGTTGATTCAGAATCGCCTCAGCCATGATGGAGCGCGCCGAATTTCCAGTGCACAGAAACAGGACGTTAAAGTGATCTGGCATTGGCCTACGCCCCCGCGCAGCAACCCGGCTCGCAGCAAGCCGCCTTTGGCTTGGCGGCCCGGATGAAGGCGCTCATGAATTTCCCGTTCACGTGCGGAGCGATGGCGTCGACATCCACCCCCGCCTCGGAGAGGAACTGGCGCGCATCTTCGACGTTGTAGACACGAGTGGGCTCGATGGACGCATCAAGGAATCCCGCCTTCGAAAGCTTCGCGAGATAGTCGCTATCCTCAAGCGCTCCTGCAATGCATCCGACCCAGAGGAGCATGCTGTCGCGCACTTCGTCCGGCACTCTGCCGCGGACGACGACGTCGGAAACCGCGAAGCGTCCGCCGGGCTTCAAGACACGAAATGCCTCGCTGAGGACGCGGTCTTTGTCGGCTGAGAGATTGATCACGCAGTTCGAGATGATGACATCCACCGAGTTGTCGGGGAGCGGAATGTTCTCGATCTCTCCCTTGAGGAATTCGGCGTTGGGGATGCCTGCATGTCCTTGGTTTTCGCGAGCCAGCGCGAGCATCTCATCGGTCATGTCGAGGCCATAGGCTTTGCCGGAGGCTCCCACGCGCCGTGCGGAGAGCAATACATCGATGCCGCCGCCAGAACCGAGGTCAAGCACGGTTTCTCCGGCGCGGAGTTCGATTAACGCAGTCGGGTTCCCGCATCCCAACGATGCCAGCACCGCCTTCTCGGGAATCAACCCCTTCTCATCTGCGCTGTAGAGGTTTGTCGTGATCGGATCGCAGCAACGCAGGCCGGGATCACAACACGCCTGTACGCTACCCGACTCCGCAACGGCGCGGGCTGCGCTTCCATACTTTTCCTTTACCTGATGCTGAACGCTCGTCATGTTTTCCATCTGCATCGCTCCTTACATATGCTAAAGCGAATATATTATCCGGTGGACATATCTGTCAAGGCGTATATCATGGCATCGTGGATCGTTCTGCGAAGACCTTCGACCTGGCGCTATTGTTTGCAGCGCTCTCGGACCGAACCAGGCTGCGACTGCTGAACCTGATGGACGGACGGGAGGTTTGCGTTTGCTATTTCGTCGAGATACTTGGGCAGAGCCAGCCCAAGATTTCGCGGCATCTTGCGTATCTGCGGCGGGCGGGGGTCGTGGCGGCCCGCCGTGAAGGCAAATGGATGCACTACAGAGTTGTTGTGCCTTCCCACGTCGGCGCAGCGAAGATTCTTCGCGAGACGCTGGCGGTGATTCGAGAAGAGAAAGCTATGCAGGCGGACCTGGGCCGTCTTGACAGAGCCTGCTGCGTTCCGCAAAAAGTTTCCGCGCTCGAAGGAGCGCCGCGGCCAATGATCGCGCCTGCAATCGCATAGGATCGTGATTGAGGATCAGCCATAGTCCAGCTCATCAACAGGACCTGAGAGAGCTGCGGCGACAAATTGCCGACGATCTTACTTCTGCATGTCCTGCAGTGCATGAACCCAGGCGTTCATCACATCATCGAACGTGACTCCGGGATCCATCTTGCAGTTCGCGAAGGTGTCGTTCTTTTTCTCGCACCGGGCAACGCGTTCGCCTTTGCTGTTGTAGAGAGTAAGACCGTTCGGTTGTTTCGCAGGCTGCGCGAGGACCGGACGAGTCACGGGCGGATCCGTGAGATTCACCGGGTGAACGGACGGCCCATTGGACGTGGCGGCCAGCAGGCAAATGGCAACAAGTGAACGCACATTTTGCTCCAGATTTTCCGAATGACGATAGTATAGGGCGATTTTTGATTCGAATCGAGCATGATTCTGTGCAGTTAATCCTCAAATTTGCCTGCTCAGGAAGTTCACCTGTCAGAAGAAACAGTGGGATTTGGAGCGACGGAGCGAGCGCAATTGGCAACAGTTCAGTGGTGACGCTTAGGAACGTGTTCGGCGCAGACTTTCATAACCTGGCCAAGTTCCACGACGCAGCCGATCACGTGGGTCGCGACATTCGCACACCCTGAAAAGTCGCAGATGTATTCCCGCAGTTCTTCTTCGTTGCCGTCTGGCGTCTTGAGTCCGGTCTTGATGACAACCCACGGCATGATGAACCCCGGTCGCGCGCCATCATTATGCTCCTGGAGAGCGCGATACGTCTGCCGCACAAAATTCTGCCGTGCGAGTCCTGTATCCTCAACGAGGGACGGCTCTTTCCGCGAGCCCCAGCCCGAGGGATTGGCCGCAAATGCCCACCACACGATTCACTACGCAGTTTTTACTGTCGGCGCTATCGGCGGAGCAGTTCCCTGCTCCGAGCGTGCCTGAGATTGCGTTTCTTGGCCGCTCGAATGTGGGGAAATCGAGCCTGCTGAATGCGCTGGTGGGTGAGAAGGCAGCCAAGGTTTCCCAGACGCCGGGACGGACCCGAGCCATCAACTTTTTCGCGCTTCTTGATCCACGTCAACATCCGCGGCTTCTTTTCGCCGACCTGCCGGGCTACGGCTATGCCAAGATTTCAAAATCGATCTCTGCCGGTTGGCCAGCGTTCATCGAACCCTATCTGGTGATGCGTTCAACTCTGAGACTCTGCATCTGCCTGGTCGATTCAAATGTGCCGCCTCAGCAAAGCGACCGCCAGCTAATTGACTGGCTGCGCCACGCGGGGCGCGACTTCGCCGTGGTGGCAACAAAGATCGATCGCCTCAGTGGGAACGAGCGCACGCGCAATATGCTTGCACTCAAAAAGGGCCTGGAGTTGGACGACGTGTTGGCGGTCTCTGCGAAAACCGGCTACGGCGTGAAGGAACTTTGGTCTCGGCTTGAGGCCGCAGGTTCTGAATAAGCCCGGAGTCAGCGATGCTTTTCATCTTTCGGGTGCGAACTGGTGATCTTCAACGCTGTTCTGATTGGTTATCTGGATTTGAACCGGAGTTCCGATCTCGCCCGAGTGCACACGCCGACGAACGCATTCAACAAAGGCGGCAGCGAAGGTTCGGTCACCGAGTAGCAGCCTCACTCTCGGCGACATGCGGCCCATGTAGCGCGGCGCGAGGCAAAGCCATCGGCGGGCTGACCGGGCCTCGGGACCGAGACAAGTGAGGGCGATGGCGTCAATTTTCGGCAACCAATTGGCAGGCGCAGAAGAGACGGCCCACGACGTCACGACACGCTCTCCCATTTCTTCAAACTCGGATAGAAGTCTCACATCAGCAGATTCGGGTTCATCCGCTGAAGTCGTGAATTGTTCGCGCGGAAGATCGGGCTGAACACCTCGCTCCAGCATCTCGCGGGCAATCTGCCCCGGCGCTGCACTCACACAGACGGCAACCGTGTTGCGCTTGCGGATCTCGTTCTTGAGAATGCGCAGCGCTTCATCGAGAGAGGTCACTAGAAAATCCACTACGCCGTCGCGGACCGCTTGTTTTTGCGTATCGATGTCGGCGGTGGCCGACAGCGTGGCGGCTCCGGCGATGTTGCCCGCGATCACAAGGGCGCGCCCGGGGCCATCAAGTTCTCCGGCGTAGAGGAGCCTGCCTCCCAGGCTTGGGTCGTCTTCAGAATTGGACGCAGAGCCAGCGAACGCAGCGAGTCTGCTGTAAAAGACGTGCGTCTCAAGGAGCAGAGAATATTGCGGAGATAGAGCGGAGTCGAACGGCAAAGGAACATTACCCTCGGAGGCGATCGCCCCTTCTACGACTCTAGTCCAGCTTGCTTTTACCCGATTTCTTGCGCACGAAAAACACAATCTCTCCGGGTTTGGGGTCGGGAGGCTTGATCTTCGCGAGTTCCTTCGGCTTGGCACAGCCGTCGGCAGTCACGATGCCCTTGGTCAGAATGTCGGAAACCGAGTACCAGATTTTGCCGATCTTGTCCTTCTGTTCCTCACCGTCGCAGTTCACGTAAACCTCAGTCGCCTGATCGTAGCTGGCGTGAATTGAAACGACAGAAACACCTGCAGGGAGGTTTAACGCACCGGTTCCGTCTTCGTTCACCTTGACCCATTCAATCTGAATGGTTGCCGAGTGATTGCCGTTGACAAGATATCCCGAAGGCTCCAGCGGTTTTGCCGTCTTGCTATCCAAAAAGCGGATCGTGATGGTGTCTGCAGCCTGCGCGTACACGGAGCCGCAGAGTGCGACCATCAAGACGAGAAGGAACCGTTTATTCGTTCGTTGAGACATGGTCTCCCTTTTTGCGATTACCAGGTTGAGTATGGTTGGCCGTCGGCACCGGTCTCCTGCGAGCCGGAGTGCACGTCATCTATGCCAGGTTCAGTCTGATCGAGCGTGTGAAGCGAATCGCTGGTGTCGGTCACCCAGGTATCCCGAGCCTTTGTCATGGGGTCTTGCGGGATCACCTTGAGATAGCCATCCTGCACGAGGTCGTCGAGGGACTGCGGCGCCTTCTGCTTATCCATCGTGTAGGCATCGATGGCTGAGCGCATGACGCGCAGATCTTCTTTGAGCACGGCCTCTCTTGCTGACTTGACCGCACCGACGAAACTGGGAATGGCCAGTGTGGCCAGAACCCCGATGATCATCATCACGATCATCAGTTCCATCAGTGTGAAGCCCGCGTCTTGATTACGTCGACCGCGCATGTTGCCTTTCAACTCCCGAAAAATCGTGACTACCATTCAGAATATTTTGTTCCATCCAATGCGGTTCCCGTGGATTTTGAATACACATCGAAGACGCTCTGGCCGCCGAAGGAGTCCGACTTCGGATCGTCCTGCATGGAACGAAATCCCCATTCGGCGTGGCCTGTCATGGGGTCGACGGGAATGCGGCGAAGGAATTTCACTTTCTTGCCTTGAATATCCACGCCGTTTACGAGTGTCTCCAGATCGGGCGGATAGTTCTGGCTATCCACTTTGGTTTGGATTGCGCCTTTGTCGGCCGCATCCTTGTAGTGGTCGATGGCATCGCGCATCTCCCACAATTCACGGCGGAGTTCCCGCTCCCGATCCCGTTTTACCTTGAAGCGCGCAACCGGGACTGCTGCTGAAGCCAGGATCGACAGGATCGCCACGGTGACGATCAACTCGACCAACGTGAGGCCGCGCTCCGTGCGTTTTCGGAATGGGCGCTCGACCTTCATCTGCGAAACACCTTATTGGACCACGATCGTGGTTTGACCGGTCTGCACCGCCACCGGTTTCTGAGCACTGTCCATCGCGCCCGATCGCGTAATGTTCAGCGAACTCTGGCCTGCTGCCTTGGCCTGGAAGGTCAAAACGCAGACCACGCCGGCTCCGCTGATTCCAGGAGCACCGGGCGGACGCGAGGCATTCAACGTAATCATGCCTGGACCGTCGTCACGATGCGCCATGGCAACGATCTGGCCATCGCGATTCAGGAAATCACCATCACCGACATTCACGAGAGACAGTTTTTCCGGGTCGTATTGGATCTGAAGGGGCACAGAAGAAATGTCAGTGCCACCGGTCAAAACCACTGGGACCTGGAACGTCGTTCCCGCAATCACTGGACCGGGAGAGTTGAGCAGGATGTTCACACTCTTGCCTGGCGGGGCGGGTTGTTGCTGAGCAGCAGGAGGCGGAGCCGTAGCCGCGTCGGTGCTTGCGCGCAACTGTGCGAGGCCAGCAGGAGCGGCTGCAGCCGCGCTTACACCCGGTATGGGATTTCCAGTGGGCCGTACAGCTGCCGGGGGAACAGCACTCACCGTGCCGTTAGAGGCCTGCGCTGAAACGTGGCGCAAATCAATCGACATGCCTGCGCCCGTATCGATGGTGCGGAGGTTCGCCTGCGTCAGTTCCTGCGAGCGGACCACGTGCGGGACCACCATGAAGACGATCTCATCATCGTTGATGATATGGTCTTTCGCGCCAAACAGGTATCTCAATACTGGAATGGAACTCAGGCCAGGGATGCCGCTCCAGTTGTCCTGTATCTGACGCTCTTGAATGCCACCGAGAATATTGGCCTCGCCCTCGCGCAGACGAATAACCTGCTCTGCGACGCGCTGGCTGATGATGGGTTCTGTAACACCGCTGATAGTCACGGAGCCGCTCTGCGCTGTTACTTCGATTTTGACCTTCAGCGTTACTTCGTGGTCGAAGTGGACAGTCGGCGTGACCTCGATATTGACGCCTACATCCTGATATTGAAACTGCGTGTTGACCAGGGAACTAACGAGTGCCGTGGATGCTCCCGTCTGGTACGAACCGGTGGCGATCGGAATTCTCGAACCAATCTTGAGAGTTGCCTTTTGCTGATCTGCGGCGCGGACCCGCGGATTCTGCAGGATCCTGGTGTTGTTATCGGTCAGCAGGAAGTTGGCAGTTGCTGCACTCACCGAAACGGCAAAGTCTGAAGAACTCAAGTGCGCCAGGTCATTGAGCGTCGGGTTGTTGCTGCTGGGAGTGCAATTGGTGCTGCCTTCGGGGCAGTTCGTTGAAGACGAGGTGCTCGTGGGCGGCACCAAGGCAACGGAGACGCTGCCGGGCCACTGAATTCCAAGATTGCGTTCCCAGTTCTTGCTGACTTCAAGAACGGCGATGTCGACGACAACTTCGGGGCGCGCTTTATCCAAATCGTTGACGAGTTTCTGCGCCAGCAAAAGCTCGTCGGGCGTCGCGCGCATGACAATCGCGTTCTGGCTTGCGACGCCGTAAACCTTTGCGCTCGGAAGCACATTGCGCAGTGCGGTTTGCACGTCGTTCAAATCATTCTGCTGCCATGCGTTGGTGAGGTAGAACGTCTGGACAGCTTGCTCATCGAGTTCTGCACGCTTCGAACGAGTGTTGGCTGCGACAAAGATGGTGTTGGGAGTGATTGGACGCCAGAAGGTCCCGGACATCGTTCCCACAATGCGGAGCGCATCGAGCAACGAGACATTATTCAGGTCCACCTGGATACGCTTCGAAATATAGTCGGGGTCGAAGAGAACGTTTATCCCTGACGCCTTGCCAACAGCCTGGTAAACGACTTTTGAATCTTCAACCATGTGTAGAGTCAGGGGCTCATTCGACATGGGTTTCAGCTGTGCAGGAGATCCGATCGAGTCAATCTCTTCCTGCCTGCCCGGCGCCATGGCGGGATTTCCTCGCCCGGCTGGCGGCCCGCCATGCTGCGCGCGTATCTTTGCAATCTCCTGTTGAGCGGCTTCGTTGCTGGGGTCGATTTCGATGGCCCGGAGAAGCTCAACCAGCGCTCCCTGCTCGTCGCCCGCTTCCATCAGATTTCGCCCCTTGGTGACGTGCAACGTGGAGTCCGTGAGACGTACCCGGAAGTAGGCGGCGCGATAGCGCACGTCCGTGGGAGACATCGAGTAGGCTCTCTGATAACTGGTGTAGGCGGCATCGTAGTCGCCGGCTGCCTCAGCGGCCTGCCCGTGTTTGAAGTAGGAGTTCGCCGACTCGGCGTGGAGAAGGACGGGGCCGAGATTGAGCACGGCCAGAAGACTGGAAAGCGCGATCCAGAGTGAGATTTTCGATAGAAAGGATCCGGTGGGAGCCGGACCGTCAGCGCGGCTTTTCATCGTACTCCCAAGCGTCATTGCCGATCCGATTTTCGCACCGGATCGTGCCGGGATGCCTTGGCCGCCCTTGACGCACATTTTCAAGTAAATCTTGACACCGTTCCTGTTCTTGACGCTTCCAACCAAAGGATGCCTCATTCTAGCAAAGCCCCATCGCAACATGAACATCAGGCTTGCCGATGCTACGATGAAAGTTCGAGGTTGTTCCCGCATGGCTCGCCAAACCAGCCACATTATCGTACAGCCGGACCGCTCCGGGCCGCAGAAACCTGTACGGCCTCGAGACCCGGTCGCTTCCGGCGAACGGGATGCCGCGCAAAATCGAGCCGCCAGCCATAACTATTTTCTGCTGGAGAAATTCGAGGCGGGCGTGGCCCTGCGGGGGACCGAGGTCAAGTCCATCCGCGAGGGAAAAGCCAATCTCAAAGACTCCTATGGGCTTATCAAGGATGACGAAGCTTTCTTGCTTAACGTTCATATTGGACCGTATTCGCATGGAAACATAGCCAATCATGATGCCCTGCGCACACGCAAGTTACTGCTGCACCGGGATGAAGTAAGGCGGCTACAGTCCAAGACGCAGATCAAAGGCCACACGCTCATTCCGACCCGCCTTTACTTCAGAAATGGCCGCGTAAAGTGCGAATTGGCAGTGGCCAAGGGCAAACAGGACTGGGATAAGCGCGAAACCGAACGCCGCCGCGAAGCCGATCGCGAAGCCCGTGCCGCCGTGAATGCAAGCAAACATCGCATGGGGCGCTGACAACCCGAAAACACCACAAAGAACTAGAGGAAAGCATGAAGACTCAACTGTCTTTCGCGAATCTGGCTGCAATCGAGACCGAACTACTGGCCGTAACGGCAACCGACACCCAAACCGCCAAGGGAAACGAGGCCAGTCCGCAGCCGGTGTTGTTGACGACTGATGAGGCCGTGAAAGCCGCCGCTGCGGCCGTTTTGGCCAGCGGCGAATTCAAGGCTGCCGCGAATGAAACCGTGCTGCTGCACGCCCCGGCGGGGCTCGCGGCCAAGCGCCTGTTGATCGTCGGCCTGGGCAAACAGGCCAAGGCTACGGTGCACTCCGTGCGAAACGCCGCCGGAACCGCGGTTCGCTTCGCAAAGCCGAGGGGCATTCGGGAACTGGTCCTGGCTCTGCCGGAATTCGGCGACTCAGGGTTGCTTTTGCCCGCGGTGCCGTGTACGTGCGCGGCCGCGGAGGGTGCCTTTGTGGGCGACTTCGACGCTGACACCTACCGCAGCGACCGCAAGGATTTGAGTGTTCAGTCGTTCACCCTCGCAGTTCCCGGCAACGCGGACAAAGCGGCTCTTGAGGCGGCATTTGCTGAGGGCGCAGTCATCGGCGAGAGCCAGAACTTTGCCCGCACCCTGGTTAATGAACCCGGTAACAAACTTACTCCAACGATCCTTGGCCAGCGGGCCGGCCAGATGGCTGCCGACACCGGACTGAAGTGGGAGGTCTACTCCACCGACAAGCTGCACGAGCTGAAGATGGGCGCATTCTGGAGTGTCTCCCAAGGCTCCGAGGAGCCGCCCGCGTTGATCGTGCTGCGTTATGATCCGCCCGGCGTGACCGATGGGCCGGTGCTGGGCCTGGTGGGCAAGGGCATCACGTTCGACACAGGCGGAATCTCAATCAAACCCGCCGACAACATGGAGAAGATGAAGTACGACATGGCCGGCGGCGCTGCCATGATCGGCGCGATGCGCGCCATCGCGCTCCTGAAGCCAAAGGTCCGCGTCATTGGCATCGTGTGCGCAGCGGAAAATATGCCCGACGGCAAGGCGCAGAAGCCGGGCGATGTGCAGACCGCCATGTCCGGCAAGACCATCGAGATCATCAACACCGATGCGGAAGGGCGCCTGGTGCTCGCCGACGGATTGACCTACGCCAGGAGTCTGGGCGCGACCCATCTGATCGATGCGGCCACGCTGACCGGAGCCTGCGTCGTCGCCCTTGGCACGATCAACGCGGGAGCGTTCTCCAACGACGATGCCACCTTCGAGAAGTTCCAGGCGGCCCTTGCGACTTCGGGTGAAAAATTCTGGCGCTTGCCGCTTGGCGATGAGTACGCCGAGATGATTCGCTCTGAGATTGGCGACATCAAAAACACCGGCGGCCGCCACGGCGGAGCCATTACCGCTGCCGAGTTTCTGAAGGTCTTCGCCGAAGACACGCCGTGGATCCATCTCGATATTGCCGGATTGGCGTGGATTGAAGACAAGCGACCGTACATCGCCAAAGGCCCGAGCGGCGTTGCGGTGCGGTCGATTTTGGAATGGGTGCGGAGCTACGAAGGTTCTTAGCTGCGAGCCGCCTATGGCTGCGTGATGATCATTCCCGTCAGAACGCGCATGGACCAGGCAGCCCTTGGATCGAGTTTGAATATGGCCGTGGTCATCCGATTAGCACCGTGGGCGCTCCTACGGCAATTGCATTGGGAGCGCCGGCTTCGATCACCATGTCACCCTGGCGGGCGGCCGGGAAACCACCGATCATCACGGTTGCGCTTCCTACTGCGACCACTCCTCCGACGTGAGGCTTCGGTCCATCGAACAGGGGGCAAACGTGGGTATCGGTACCGGCGCGCCACGCCGGCTGACCGGCGATCAACACGGTCGGGCATCCCGGTCCGGGGCCCAGCGGAGTTCCATGAGTCGTTATGTCTCCCAGGCGTGCGGCAGGCTGTCCCATAGTTTCCTCTTGCGTCAGTTGATATTGACCAGTGAGCCGCGAATCGTCAGGGTCGCGCCGGCTTTCAATTCCAAAGTTCCGGCGGCCTCGATTGAGATAGACGAAGCCCTGATGCTAAGTGCACCCCTGGCTTCGAGTGTCATCGCTCCGGAACTGCTGACGACCTTTACCGTGTTGCCGTTTTCATCCTGAACCGAAAAGCCCTGATCGTCGAAGGTAATCCTGCGTCCTTTTTCATGCGCGAGTTCGACGACGCCCTGTTCCCCGTCGTCGAAAAGCAGATGATGTTTCTTTCTTGAACGGAGGCCACGCTTGTCGTTCTTGCCATCGTTGTTTGTGTACGGAGGTTGGTTCTTGCCGTTCCACAGCGCGCCAACCACATACGGAAAACGGAGGTCTCCGCGCTCGAAGGCGACCAGCACTTCGTCGCCGACTTCGGGGATCATTACGAGCCCGCGATCGTTGCCCGCCATCGGCATGGCGAGACGCGCCCAGTAACTTTCCCCTGGTTTGTCATGCCAGGGATAGCTGACCTTGACGCGACACAACCCCTGTACGTCGTTGTTCTCCGTGACCAGACCAACCGCAACGCCTTTCGTGTAGTCGCCAGCGTCGAGCCTGGCTTCGGGGTTCCCGGTGTGGCCGATGGGATTCATAGTCCGGTCTCCTTTACCTTGAGGCGAGTGCGATCGTCGCTTGCTCCGACGATAATTCAGATTGGAAAAATCAACTCGCAAGGATCTTACGCCCGATTCGTCGCGGTGAGTCTCATCGATCATTGGACCAAGACTCCACCTAACTGAGTTCGAAGGAATGAGAGAGAATCGACGCATGCTTGAACTTGTTCGGCTCCTGGATGGGTGGAACGGTTATCAGACGAGTTTGTTGCATGCAGTCTCGCCGCTGACGAAAGAGCAATTGGCATGGCAGCCCGCGCCCGATCGCAGATCTGTGGGCGAATTGATCCGGCACATCAGCCTGGGACGAATCACCTGGCTCTCGCGGATCGGGGCGCCAGGAGTTGCGGACATTGCGCTGCGCGTGCCCCATTGGTACACCGACCCTGACGGCGCGCGCCACGTTGTGGAGGAATCCGTTCCCTCTGATCAGCCCGCGCAATTATCAGAATGGCTGGCCCTCAGTTGGCAGCCCATTGAGTCCCTGCTCAATGAGTGGACCGTTAATGACCTTGCGCAGACGTACCCGCATCGGTTTCGCGGAACAGACTATGTTGTCTCGCGTCAATGGACGTTATGGAGAATTATGTCCCACGATATCCATCACGGCGGACAGCTTGCCCTGATGCTGGGAATGCAGGGCATTGAAGCATTCGAATTGCGCGCGCTCGGCGGCCATATCGTCGCGCCAGAACTGGCGACGCATGGTTGAGGCTCAGAATGCAGCCTCAGAGAGCCGACGCGCCTTCCTTTGAGTAGCGCTGCTCTTCACCAGAAAGTCATGAAGCGATCGACGTTTCACAAAACCTGATAATTATCTGCAAACTTTTTTGCGTTTGTGGTTACCACCGGTTAGGGGGGTGGGTATTCATTGAGGGGGGTGGGTGTTTCGTGTTTTGGAGCAGGTGACAACACCAGCTCCTGCGATATCCCTCAACACCACCAAAATCCATAGTGCACTATCGGGGGATAATTGTCTGCAAATCAAAAACAGAAAAGTTTGGGGCGGTTAAAGTTCACTCTGCAAAGGTCCGCTGAGGGACCGTTCTCGCGAGATGGCGTTATTTCTGTTCAAGAGTGAGGGCGTAAATATCGTCGCTTCCAATGTCGCGGAGCAATAGCGGTGCGTCCATGGGATCTAGCCCAAACCAAACCCCGAAACTTCCTGTAAGGTGCATATCCTTTAGGTCGACCACTCGCTCTTCTTCTCCCCCAGCGACGCGGATGCGAAACACGCCCTGATTACGACCGAAACGCACGAAGTAGATGGACTTGCTATCTGCGGAGAAGGCGGGAAAGTTCTCCGCACCCTTCGTCGGGAGTGTCGACCATCGCTGCGTGTCCAAGTCGAATACCAGCACGCCGTCGGGGCCCGTGGACAGTGCAGCGATGTACCGGCCGTCGTGTGACCATCGCGGCGACCAGGCCCCAGCCGACCCGGGCACGGAGGTAATCTGGCCGCTGGCGAGGTCAAACATGCGCAACTCTCGCTTCCTTGCGTCCCCCGGCTCCTCGGCCGCGTAGACAACCTTTTGTCCGTCGGCCGACCAGTTCGGGTCAGTGTTCTTCGGGAGAAGTCGCCGCGTCGGGTCAGTGCTCTCCGGGAGAAGTCGTCGCGAGCCGCCACTTGCTGAAGGGACTATGTAGCTTACTGAATGAGGCTGGGTAGAGATATCCGTGTACACAATCTGAGTGCCGTCGGGCGACCAGCGTGGATTCAGGGGATAAATGGGTGGTTCGGTGAGCTGCACGGGGCTGCTTCCATCGCGATTGGCCTTCCAGAGAATTCCTTCGGGAAAGGACACGTAGGCCACGAATCGACCGTCCCGGGAGAAGGACACCGATTCTGCGGAAGCGCCTCCCAGGAAGGGGCTGAACTGTTTGCTCTGCGCATCGTAGCGGGAGAGCTCGCCCCGGGGCGTCTCGCCATCGGAAAAAATTACGCGTCCATTCTTGCCGGCAATTAGCTGACCCCAACGAATTGGGCCGGAAGTCAATCGAATCGGTTCTGACGGTGGCTGCCGAAACAGTCCACGCCGCTCATCGATAGCCCAAATCTGATCTCCAGACACAAATGCGAAGAACTTCCCATCGGGCGTCCAACGGCCACCCCACTTTCGTGACGAGGGGTGCCAGCTCGGGAGCAACTTATGCAGATTCGATCCGTTTGAAGACATCTCCCATAGGGAATTTTCCATGCTGAAGCGGATCGTGTTGCCATCCGGCGACCAGGAAAGGAAAGTGGCCTCGCCTCCAGTCGAAGCCAATCTGTGTGCTCCGGCTCCGTCGCTTCGGATAACCCAGATCTCGTGTTCCGGCGTAGCGTAAGCAATGAGGTCTCCCCCAGGCGAAAAGGTTGCGCTTCGGGCATAGCCGAGGCGACGATTCACTCCCCCCATAATCGGGACGTTCCATATGACCCAGCCAGGGTCTTCCAGCTGACGTAAGGAGACTATGAAATTGTTCCCGTCCGGCGAAACGTCTAACAGGTTGCCCCGGTCCCCCGCCATCGCAAAGGGGATCAAGCCGATATCGCCGCCTGTTACTCCGACCTGGGCAATGGCCTCTGGCGAAGTTTGCGAGAAGTAGAGTCTGCTTCCGTCCGTTCCGGCAAGATTCTTGAGACGACCGTCGTGGGTGATCTGGACATATTCGCCGACCACTCGCAACGGCGGCAGCGGGCGGCGCAGGTACCAGATCGCGATGGCGAGGCACGTGGCGAAAAGGGCTGCGCTCGATAGCGCCCATTTCCATCGCCTGCTGCGCTCCCCTCCTGTCTGCATCCCGTTTTGTCTCTTGCTCCTCGAGCCTGTGTCGATCTGTGACGGAGAATTCGCGGCGGCTTCTGCACTTTGCCCAATCGCGGACGACTCGAGAATATCCGCCTCGCTGAGACCATTCCGTTTGCCGGTGGTATCCAGCTTTCCCGAAGCGTCTTCAGAACTCTCAACCTTGTATAGGAATCGGTATCCGACTGTAGCCACGGTTTCGATGAAGCGCGGATTGCGAGTGTCGTCTCCGAGCAAGCGGCGCAGGAGCGCGATGCTACGGGTCAGGGAATTCTCCGTTACCGCGGCATCGCCCCACACCGCATTGAGCAGTTCTTCCTTGGTGATCAGCTTTTGGGGGTTGCGCAGCAGGATCAGAAGAACGCGAAATGCCTTGGGCTCGACAGGCAGCGCTTCGCCAGCCTTGATCAGCGAGAACTCCCGCTCGCGAACTTCCACATCGGCAAAGCGGAAAATGGACGCCTTATTCGCCATCATTCAATGTCCGGCTGTCGCAAGTTGATTCGATAGCGGTCACTTGACCTCCAGGGTAAGGGCATAGATGTCGCTTGTGCCGTTATCGCGCAGCAAGACGGGGTTGTCGTTTGGGTCCAGCCCGAACCAAGGACCGAGCGCGCCGGTGAAATGAACGTTGGCAAGATCAGCGACTAAATCGAGTTTTCCGTCCGGAACAGATATCCGCTGAACTGACCAATTCCCGACGTTGTTGAGCGCATAAATGAACTTGCCGTCGTGCGACCAGGTTGGGAAATTCCACCCACCCATGTTCTCAACAAGCGCGGACCATTGTTGAGTGTGAAGATCGAAGAACCGGATGGCCCGAGTCTGAACATTCATCGCCGCGATGTAGCGGCCATCCGGCGACCAGCGTGGCGAAGATAAACCGTCCGAACCGGGTATCTTGCTTACTTTTCCGCTATCAAGATCGAGGATGCTCAGGGAGAATTGCAGTTCGACGCCGTACACGATTCTGCGACCATCGGGAGACCAATTGCCATCTACCTGGCCCGGGCCGTCGCTAGCAGGTCCAATCAACTGCGGATTGCCCCCGCGTGCGGGCACCGTGTAGAGCCCATAATGCGAAGCATCGCGCTGGGCAGTAAACAGAATCTGTTTTCCGTCCGGCGACCAGCGGCACACGAGCGGATATACGGGGGGACTTGTGAGCTGCACCCGTTCTGTTCCATCGGGCTTTGCGCGCCACAGGATGCCGTCGGGGTAGGTGACGTAGGCGATCTGGGTTCCGTCCTTCGAAGAGGCGAGAAACTCCGCGGAGATGCCGCCGAGGAATGGTCGAAGTTGTTTGGACTTCGGATCGATGCGAACCAGTTCGCCGCGCGGGGTGGCGCCTACGGCAAAGATCTTGTTGCCGTCCCTGCTCGGGGTTGGACTGCCCCAGTGAATCGGGCCGGAAGTCAACTGCACAGGTTTGCGGGAGACTTGTCGGAACAGCGGGTGGCGTTCATCGAGAACCCAGATCTGCTCGAAGCTTCCGACCACGGGGTCGACAACAACCTTGCCTCCGGCGAGAAACACGTAGAAGTCCCCGTCGTACGTCCACCGACCGCAGCATTGTCCGACCGGCCCCTTCCAGTCCGGCAAGAGAGGGCGAGGGTCCCCGCCAGTCGAAGAAATCTCCCAGAGCGTGTCATTCCGCGTAAACCTTATATGGCCGGCGTCCGGCGACCATGTGATGTCTGTGATGCCGCCGCCTTTCATCGTTGCCAGCTTGCGAATATCTGTCCCGTCGCTCCTCATCGCATAGAGATTTCCAGGAAGTTGAGGATATGCGATGTACTTCGAGTCCGGTGACCAGGCGGGGTTACCACTGCCGGAGTAGTTGCTGATAAAACGAGGCCGACCTCCGGCCGCTCCCATCGTCCACAACTGGTACGGATCAGATGACAAGATGAGAAGATTGGCTCCATCCGCCGCAACACCCACTAGCCAGGCCCGCGTGAATCCTGTCGGAATCGTGACAATGTCTCCGCCGGTAACCCCGACTAACCCCGGCGGCGAATTGAAGTAGATCCTTGTTCCGTCAGTGCCCGCGATGAATCCAGCGTGCCCGTCGTGGGTGATTTGCGGGTAGGCCGTGATGCGTGGGGACGGCAGCGGCCGGCCAAGGTACCAGATGCCGCCCGCAACCAGCAAGGCAGCTCCCGCAGAGAGCAGACCAATCCGCGAGATTCGGCCCTTGGCCGGTTCATTTGCATCCGGCGATGGGGAGCCCGTGGTGCTTGCCGCTCCGGCCGCTTCGCTGGAGTTGGCCGGATCGAGCGCCGGGGCGACGGCGATGAGGTCCTCGACCACCTCAACCTTTCCCAGAAATCTGTATCCCACAGTGGCCACAGTTTCGATGAAGCGCGGATTGTGGGTGTCATCTCGCAGGAGTCGGCGCAGCATCGCGATGCTGCGGGTCAGGGAATTCTCTGTTACCGCTGCGTCGCCCCACACCGCGTTGAGCAGTTCTTCCTTGGTGAGCAGTTTTTGAGGATTGCGCAGCAGGATCAGGAGAACGCGAAATGCTTTGGGCTCGACGGGCAGCGTTTCGCCGGCCTTGATCAGCGAGAACTCCCGCTCGCGAACTTCGATGTCGGCAAAGCGGAAAACAAAGGATTTATTCCCCATCATTTCCCCATCACAAGTTCATCAACCGCGTTCATGAATTGATCAGGAGCGCCTCAAGACCATGTAGAACCACGCGCCCAGAGTGACCTCAGCCTACCCGGCTGAGGAGCTCTGCGATGACAAATTTCAGGTGGTTAGCTTCGTTCGTTCTTGCAATGACAATGGTTTCCACGCTTGGTGCAGAAACCCACTGCCCGGGAAACGTTGCAAGTGTACCCTTCCATCTCGTAAACCGCTACCAGATGATCCTGGCCGTAACTGTAAACCATTCCGGCCCTTACAATTTTCTGCTGGATACGGGCACCCAGATCACCATCCTCGATCCCGCCCTGGCCGCTGAACTCCACTTGAGTACTGAGGGCGCGGCTGAAATCGCAGGCGCCGGGTTTCACGCATCTGCTTCCTTTGCGCAACTTGCTCTTGTCCAAGCTGGCACCCATGCCGTCACGGACCAAAAGGTCCTGGTGTATGACCTCAAGAAACTCCGGTCCATTGATCTCTCCATTCGAGGGATTCTCGGAGAGGACTTTCTTGAGCACTTTGACATGCTCATCGACAATGCGCACAGCCTGCTCTGTCTTGACGACTCGGCGGCGATGCGCGAAGACGTGAAGGGGCAGCATATTCCACTGGTGGCGCCGACTCAGACTGCGGACGACGCACAATTGCCAAAATCGCTCATCATAGCGGCTCGTCTTTCCGACGGGATGCGGCCCGTTCGTTTGAAGCTCGACTCCGGCACGAACACGCCGTTCCTATATGGTCCGTCTCAGTACCTGGCAATTGGGCTAGCCCGAGGTGCGTCCTGGCACGGGCGGGAAGCGGACGGTACGCAACGAGCATTTATCGCATTGCCGCTGCAGGATGTGAGGATCGGCCCTCTCGAATTGTCCAAAGTATCTTTCCTCACTCTTGCGGGCGTTCAGAAGGATCTCCGCAACTCGAACTTCGATGGTTTGCTGACGCTGGGACTCTTCAAGCGCATCCTCATTTGTCACACGGATCACTTTGTTGTTCTTGAACCGCGATAAGGGGAACGATCGCGGGGCAATTCTACGATCGAGCGCCAGGTTTCGGAGCATTGCCTGAGTTCGTGAGAAGCTCAACCTGCTGCTCAACCCGGAATCTGGGCGCAATGTTCCATAGGGGGACCTTTCCTCAGCTAGAATTCTTCGCATGCCTTTGACGCGTATGCCCTTTTCTTCTGTTGAGGTGGTCGATTCCCATACGGCCGGAGAGCCAACGCGAGTGGTGGTTGCGGGCGGCCCGGAACTGGGCAACGATGCATTGTCGGAACGCTTGCGACGTTTTGCCGCCGAGCATGACGACTTTAGATCGGCAGTGGTGAACGAGCCACGGGGTTCGGATGTGGTTGTCGGCGCACTGCTTTGCGAGCCTGTTGATCGTAGCTGCGCAACCGGGGTGATCTTCTTCAACAATGTTGGCTACCTGGGCATGTGCGGTCACGGCACAATTGGAGTGGTGACAACCCTGGCCCATCTGGATCGAATTGGCCCGGGAGAACATCTCATCGAAACGCCAGTGGGGACTGTGAGGGCAACGCTCCACTCCGACGGCAGCGTAACGGTTGAAAACGTCGCGAGTTACCGCTACCAGGCCGGCGTGCGCGTGACCGTAAAGGATTTCGGAACCGTTATCGGAGACATTTCGTGGGGAGGAAATTGGTTTTTCCTGGTGGAAGATCCTCCGGTTCGATTGGACCTCGATAACGTGGGGCAACTCACTGAATTCGCGTGGGCCGTTCGCAATGCTCTATCCAAAGACGGCATCACGGGGGCAGAAGGAAAAGAGATCGACCACATTGAGCTTTCCTGCTGTTCAGGGACGCCGGGAGCCGACAGCCGGAATTTCGTGCTATGCCCCGGCAAGGCCTATGACCGTTCCCCCTGCGGAACCGGAACCAGCGCGAAGCTGGCGTGCCTGGCTGCAGACGGCAAGCTTGCTCCGCGCCAGGTTTGGCGGCAAGCTGGGATTCTGGGAACAGTATTTGAGGGGTCTTATGAGTTGCGTGAGGGCAAACTCATCCCCAGCATTACTGGTGCCGCGTTCATTACAGCTGAGAGCCGGCTTATTTTGAGCCGCGGTGATCCGTTCCCCGCGGGCATACGGGTATGAGCGACGTATGGGATGTGGTCATCGTAGGGGCGGGCATTGTGGGCTCGGCTTGTGCACTGGAGTGTGCACGGCGCGGGCTGCGAACTGCAGTCGTCGAAGGGAGGGGCATCGCCAGCGGAGCCACGGCCGCGGGAATGGGACACATCGTCGTGATGGATGATTCCCCGGCGCAGATGGCTCTGACTCACTATTCGCAGACACTGTGGCAGGATTTATCTGAGCGCCTTCCGGCCAACGTGGAATACGACCTGTGCGGAACGCTTTGGGTCGCAAGCGACGATGAGGAGATGCAGGAGGTTCGGCGCAAGAGCGCCCTGTATGCTTCTTCCGGTATTTCTACCGTAATCCTCGATTGCCAGATGCTGGCGGAAGCCGAACCGCATTTGCGTCGGCCACTGGCTGGCGCGCTGCTGGTGCTTTCAGATGCCGTGCTCTATCCGCCATGCGCGGCTGCATATCTTCTTGCTGAAGCGTTACGCCTCGGAGCGCAGTTTTATTCGCGAAAGGTTCTCTCGGCGCAGGCGGGCAAAGTGCGGCTCGACGATGGAACCGAACTTCACGCGGAGCGGATCGTGAATGCGGGCGGAGCGGAAGCCGGGGAACTGGTGCCGGGACTGCCGATTAGAAAGCGCAAGGGACATCTTGTGATTACGGATCGCTATCCGGGATTTGTGCGCCATCAACTGGTAGAACTCGGATACCTGAAAAGCGCTCATTCGCTCACTTCAGATTCGGTCGCGTTCAACGTGCAGCCGCGCAGAACCGGACAGGTTCTCATTGGTTCCTCGCGCCAGTACAACGCAGAGGATCCTGAGGTGGACGCCCAAATCCTGAACGCTATGATCGACCGCGCGCGGTGGTTTTTGCCGGAGATCGGGTCGCTCTCTGCGATTCGTGTCTGGACAGGATTTCGGGCGGCCACACCGGACAAGCTCCCACTGATCGGACCTTGCCCAGAGGACGATTCGCTGTTTCTGGCGACGGGGCATGAAGGATTGGGCATCACCACATCGCTTGGAACCGCATCACTGATTGCAGACCATCTGCAAGGCATTGCGACGAAGATTCCTATTGAGCCATATCTGCCGGCACGGTTCGCGAGGAGTGAGGCCCATGCCTGAGAAGGCGCAATCTCTCATCGTGAGGGTGAATGGCGCTCCCGTGACAGTGACCTCGGGAACGACGGTGGCTGCTGCGATTCTGATGACCGGAGCACCTATACGAAGATCGGTGACGGGCGAACCGCGCGGGCCACTGTGCGGGATGGGCATCTGCTTCGAATGCCGAGCCACGATCGACGGAATACCGCATCAGCGAACCTGCCAGGTTGTTTGCGCCCAGGGCATGGAGGTGCACACGTCGTGAGCGAGCACTTCGACGTGCTGGTGGTGGGCGCAGGGCCGGCGGGCATCGCCGCTGCTGTCAGCGCATCCGCTTCGGGGAAGCGGGTTGGGCTGGTGGACGATAATCCAGCGCCGGGAGGGCAGATCTGGCGAAGTGGATCTTCTGCTGGAGCGGAAGCTCGCAAGTGGCTCGCAAGACTAGACACCGCGCTGGTGGTGAGGCTTCAGGGTTGGCGAGTGATTGACCATCCCAGACACGGCACACTGCGTGCAGAACACAATCAGGATTGCCGCGACTTGTGCTTCGGGAAACTCATCCTGGCGACCGGTGCGCGGGAACGCTTCCTGCCTTTTCCAGGATGGACGCTGCCGAATGTGATGGGGGCTGGAGGGTTGGATGCGATGGTCCGGGGAGGACTGCCTATCGAGGGAAAGCGCATCGTGGTCGCCGGTACCGGTCCGTTGCTGCTGGCGGTGGCGGCACATCTGGCTCGCCGTGGCGCGAAGATCGTTGCCGTTTGCGAACAGGCTCCGCTGCGGCGTTTTGTTCCCTTTACGGCGCATCTGCTGAGCGAACCTGCCAAGCTGCTGCAGGGGATCAACTATCTCACGGCAACACGCGTCACCAGGTTCTACACTGGCTGCTGGCCAATTGCAGCGAATGGGAGAGAGAAGCTCGAGTCGGTGACTCTCCAGCAGAGCGGGAAGAACTGGGAAGTGCGATGCGACTACCTTGCGTGCGGATATCATTTGGTGCCCAATCTGGAGTTGGCTGCGCTGCTTGGGTGCCGCATCGAAGATGGTTTTGTTGCTACCGACGATCTGCTGCAAACCTCGGTCGCGGATGTGTTCTGCGCCGGGGAGCCAACCGGTATCGGCGGCGTGGAACTGGCGCTGCTCGAGGGCCAGATCGCCGGACTGGCGGCCGCCGGGAGAACAGGAGCAGCGGAGAAGTTGATTCCGCGTCGAAAGCGGGCGCTCGGATTTGTTCGCGCACTGAGAAACGCTACGGCACTGGATCCGCACCTGAGGGAGGTAGCGACCGAGTCAACCATCGTCTGCCGCTGTGAGGATGTTTCGTATGGCTCTTTACGCAAGTATGTTTCATGGCGCGACGCAAAACTGCAAACGCGCTGCGGCATGGGTCCTTGCCAGGGGCGCATTTGCGGTGCGGCGACGGAGTTTCTGTTCGGTTGGGATTCGGCTCCTGGTGAATCCAACGTCCGCCCTCCGATCTTTCCTGCGATGGTTTCGAGCCTCGGCTTTCCCGACAGCCACCAAACTTGCAATCCAAAGGAGACACGATGAAGTGGTATGGCGTAATGCCCGCAATGACAACCTGTCTGGATGAGCGAATGCAGGTCGATGCTGCGTTTATGACTCGACACTGCCGGTGGCTGCTCGACAACGGCTGCACCGGGATCGTTTCGCTTGGCTCCCTTGGACAAGCGGCGACGCTCACGTTTGCAGAGAAGGAAGCAATCCTGAAGAACATTACGGCGGCGGCCCGGGATGGTGCTCCGGTGGTCGCCGCAATCTCCGCGCTTTCGACAGAAGAGGCGGTCGCTCTGGCGAAGGCGGCAGAGCAGGCGGGCTGCTCCGGCCTGATGGTTCTGCCGCCTTACGTCTATTGCGGGGACTGGCGGGAGATGAAGGCACACGTGACGGCGGTATTTCGCGCCACCCCGTTGTCGTGCATGCTCTATAACAATCCGGTCGCTTACGGGACAGACTTTTTGCCGGCGCAGATCGCAGAGTTGGCGAAGGAGTATGAGAATTTCGCGGCGGTAAAGGAATCCAGTACCGATGTGCGACGCGTAACGGCAATTCGCGCGCTGACCGGAGACCGGCTTCAGATCTTTGTAGGCGTCGATGACGCAATCGTGGAAGGGATTGATGCCGGAGCTGTGGGTTGGGTCGCCGGTCTGGTAAATGCCTTCCCTGCCGAGTCAGTGGCGCTGTTCAACCGGGCCATCTCGGGAAAGCGGGAAGAAGCCTTTGCGCTGTATCGATGGTTTCTGCCGTTGCTGCGAATGGACACTGTGCCGAAATTCGTTCAGCTCATTCACCAGGTGCAGCAGGAGACAGGCACCGGCAATTCGCGCGTGCGTCCGCCGCGGATGCAGGTTACGGGCGCGGAACTGGAAGAGGCGCGCGCCATTGTTCTTGAGGCGCTGCGCAATCCAGCTCCTGTGCGGAGCACTGAGTTTTCTACGCGATAAGAGACGCTGGAGCGGAAAGGCACGGAGGTTCTTATGTCGCTCCGGCTCTGCGCTTCGCCTTGAGAGTGGATTTACATTTTGAATCTCGCTGTTCGCAGAGGTCCACGAATGCAGAAAGCTCGTCTGATCGTCTCGCTGTGCGTGTTTTGCCTTCTTCAGCCGCCCTCTGCTGCGCCGCAGTCTGCGCATGAACACGGAGCGTCAAATTCCCAAGTGTCCACGTCACTCGCTACACGCAGGGCAAAGTTGCGTGCGGCCATCGAAGAGGAGTGGCAACACAAACTGCGCACCCATCCGGAATTCGCTACCGCGATTGGGGATCCTCGCTATAACGATCTTCTTGATGACCGGTCCGCCGCCGCGGCAGAGCGGGAGACGCAGTACGCGCGCGACGAGATCCGCTTGTTTTCAGCGATGGACACCACGGGCTTTCCCGAACAGGAAGCACTGAACGAGACACTGATGCTTCGCCAGTTGCACGACCGCGTGGACAGCGCACAGTTCCGGCAATGGGAGATGCCGGTGAATCAGATGAACGGTGTTCATCTCGATCTGGCAACGTTGGCTGCGCAGATGCCGTTCGTGACCGAAAAGGACTACGAGAATTACCTCGCGCGTCTTCATGCCGTTCCCCGCGCGTTTGAACAAGTCACAACGAATATGCAGCAAGGTCTTCGAGACCGGCTCATGCCGCCGAAGTACCTGCTCGAAAAAGTTGCTTCGCAGGCGGAGGACATTGCCAAAAAGCCGCTCGGCGAGAGCCCTTTCACAAAGCCGCTGCAAAAGTTTCCTTCCGCTATCCCCGAACAGGCCCGGCAGAGGCTGACCCAGTCGATCGAGGCCGCGGTGCGCGATGAGGTCGAACCTGCCTATGCAAAATTTGGCGCGTTCGTTCGCAATCAATATGCGCCGCACGGCCAAACCGAGTACGGCGCATGGGCGCTGCCGGACGGTGCGGCCCGATACCGCTTCGCGGTGCGCCACATGACCACAACCGGCCTGACCCCCGACCAGATTCACGCGTTGGGACTCAAGCAGGTGGCGGATATCGAAGAGCAGATGCTGAAGGTGGCACGGTCGCTTGGATTTCAAGACCTGAAGAGCTTCAACGAACACATCCGCAAGGATCCGACTCTCTTAGGAAAGTCGGGGCAGCAGATATTCGATCTCTACCAGCACTACACGGATCAGATGTATGCGAAGCTGCCGCAGTTCTTTTCGCAGCTTCCGAAAACGCGATTGGAGGTCGTACCGATGGAGGCCTACCGCGCTGCTGACGCCGTTCCCGCGGACTACACAGTGGGTGCAGGCGATGGCAGCCGCCCCGGACGAATCAATGTAAACGAGTATGATCCGACTCATCGCCTGCTTCTCAACGTTGAGGCCATCGCCTACCACGAGGGCGTCCCGGGACATCACCTGCAGTTCTCCATCGCGCAAGAGTTGCCGGATCTGCCGGCCTTCCGGCGTTTCTCTGAATACGATGCTTATTCCGAAGGGTGGGCCTTCTATGCCGAGCAACTCGGCAAGCAGGCCGGCTTTTATCAGGACCCGTACAGCGAATATGGGCGCCTGGAAAACGAGATGTGGCGCTCGGTGCGCCTGGTGGTTGATACCGGGGTGCACGCCAAGCACTGGTCACGCCAGCAGATGATCGACTTCTTCCGCGAGCACACCGCTATGGACGATCAGAACATCGCGACGGAGGTCGACCGCTACATCGCATGGCCGGGTCAGGCGCTGGCTTACAAACTTGGGCAGATGCAGATCCTCGAATTGCGAGAGCGTGCACGGAAGGCGCTTGGACCGCGCTTTGACATCCGAGCCTTTCACGATGCCGTTCTTAACGAGGGTCCTGTTCCCCTGGAAATTCTGGAAATTCGTATGAACGCATGGATCGGGAAACAACAAGGCAAGTGATGACATCGAGAGACGGGTTGGCGCGTCGAGCCGCGCGACGAATCGGGGCTGTGCGGATTTGTAACGACAGCAATCGTCGCGCCGAATTTCCGGTGGCCGCTGTTTAAACTCCAACGATATCGCCATGGGCATCGACGCCGATTGACATTGCACGAGGCTCGCGTGGCAGGCCCGGCATGAGCATCATGTTGCCCGACACGGCCACCACAAAGCCGGCACCCGCGGAGAGCGAAACATCGTTGATGTTCAGCATCCAGCCCTTGGGAGCACCCATGACCTTGGGATTGTCGGTCAGCGAATACTGCGTCTTTGCAATGCAGACCGGGAGACGGCCGAAGCCCCACGCGGAATAGAGCGCAAGCTTGGCACGCGCGGTGTCGCTCAGGGTTACACCATCTGCTCCGTAGACTTGAATCGCGACCTTGAGCAGCTTCACTTCGAGTTCATCGTCGAGTGAGTAGACGGGCTGGATTTCCGGCGATGGATTGGCGTCGATTGCCTCAACCACTTTCTGAGCGAGATCGGCCGCGCCCGCGCCGCCTTTGCTGAAGGCCTCGACGATAGAGCAATGAACTTCCTGCAACATGCATTCGGTCGCGATGGACTCAAGCTCCGCGGCGGTGTCGGATGGAAATCGGTTGATGGCCACAACGATGGGCACGCCATATGCTCGCAGCGTTTGAATGTGGTGCGCGAGATTCGGGAAGCCAGCCTCGAGTTCGCCTTCTCCCTGCGCGCGAAGGCTCTGAACCGTAGTGACGAGGACTGCTGCGGCCGGAGTGATGCCAGAGGCGCGCATGACGATGTCAAAGTATTTCTCGGCGCCGAGATCAGCGGCGAATCCCGCTTCGTTGACGACGTAATCGGCAAGACGAATCCCCATCTGCTGCGAGAGCAGACTGCTTGTGCCATGCGCAATGTTTCCGAAAGGGCCTGTATGTACCAGGGCTGGTGTTCCCTCTGTGGTCTGCACCAGATTGGGCATGATCGCTTCGTCGAGCAACGCCATCATCGCGCCCGTCGCTTCAAGATCGGCCGCGGTGATCGGACGGCCAGACCGCGAGGGTCCAATGACAATCGAGTCGAGGCGGCGGCGCAGATCGGCGCGGCTCGCGGACAGGGCAAGAATCGCCATGACCTCCGACGCTGCCGTGATGACAAAGCCGGTCTCACGATTTCCGCCGTCTCCCTTGGAGCCGATACCGACGGTGATGCGGCGTAGTGCGCGGTCATTCATATCCATGGCACGCGGCCACGTGATCTTTGCCGGATCGAGATCGAGCGCGTTGCCGAAGAAGAGATGGGAGTCAATCATCGCCGCGAGCAAATTGTGCGCGGCGGTAATTGCGTGGAAGTCTCCGTGGAAATGAAGATTGATCTTCTGGCTGGGCTCCACCTGCGACATGCCGCCACCCGCCGCGCCACCTTTCATGCCGAAGACGGGACCAAGCGAAGGCTCGCGCGAGGTGAGGATGGACTTGCGCCCGATGCGCTCCAGACCCTGCGCAAGACCGATCGAAACCACGGTCTTGCCCTCGCCGGATGTAGTGGGCGTAGTGGCCGTAACGAGGATCAGTTTGCCTCGCACGGGAAACGCGGGGTTATCGAGCAGGCTCAGTTTGAGCTTGGCGCCATAGGTACCGATACTTTCGTATTCGGCAGGCAAAAGGGCGAGTTTCCGGGCGATTTCGTCGATGGGCAGTAGCATTTTTGTGGGCGAAAGTGTGTTTGTCATAGGTCTGGCCGTTGAGCAATATACTCCGTCTGAGCAACGGCCAGTGTGATGCAGGCTACATCTCTATTACGTGGGTACTACATGGCTTCCGGACTCTCGATTCCGAGCCAACCAAGCACCGTTATCAGTTCCCGCAGCGCTACGGCAGCGGTAGCGAGCAAGAACATCCGTCGTTCGTGATCCTCTTCGGTGAGAATGTGGTGCTTGTGGTAGAAGTTGTTGAAATCCTGCGCCAACTGAAAGGCGTGCTTGGCGAGATAGGCCGGCTCCGATGTGGCAATGCATTGATCGAGGACAAGGGCACGGCGTCCGGCTCTGAGCCATAAAGCCCAGATGTCTTCTGCTTCGTCGCCCATGAGAAATGCACCTGCGTCAGCGCCTTTGAACTCCCGCAGCACGGCCTCGGGAGTCGTGGCGCCTTTGCGGAAGATGTTGCGAGCGCGCACCACTGCGTATTGGATGTAAGGGCCAGTCTCGCCTTCAAAACTCAGCGCGTCTTTGAAATCAAAGGCAATCACCGAGTTGCGCGTGAACTTGAGCATGAAGTAGCGCAGAGCGCCGATCGCAATCTGCTTTGCAATCTTCTGGCGTTCTTCTGTCGTCGCGGCCGGTCTGACGCGCATCGACTTCGGCGCGCGTTGCTTCGATGAGCTTGTCGATCAGGTCGTCGGCTTTGACGCCGAAGCCCTTGCGGCCGCTGACCAGGATGTATGGACTGTTGAGGTCTTCCGGTGCAACCTCGAAGCCGAGGTCGAGCGCACAGCGCGGGGTGAGCGCGACCTTTTCGTAGCCGAAATGGATGCAGTGATCCGCCTGATCGGTGAAGCCCATTCCGCGCAAAGCCTGGACCAGATTTGCCTGCGGATCGTTCTGTCGCACATCGATGACGTTATAGATCGCCTGCGCTCCGCCGAAGTGCGGATGCTCGGCTTCGCCATGCTCTGTCGAAATCCAGCACTCGTGGTCGGGGTAGGTGAAGAATTTTCTGTAGCCGAAATCGCGGCCGAGCAAACCGAACTTCCAGAGGTGGTAGGCAATGTCTTTGCCCACGTAGGTCACGGTGCCATTGGAGCGGACGATGACCTTGGCGTCTTCGTCGGTCTCTCCATCTGAAGTTTCGGCGCCGGGCCGCGTCATCACCCAGCAGCCTTTGTTCTTGCCCTCGGTTTCGAAGTAGAGCACGCCCTTCTGCTTCAACTGCTCAAACGCCAGGGACCAGAAATTCAGGTGCAGGATCTCGCTCTCGCGCGGCAGAAAATCGTATTCGATGTCGAGGCGAAGCATGGTTTCAAGATGCCGCCTGAGCACCGCGGTTGAAATCAGTTCGGCTGCTTGCGCCGTTTCGTTGCCGCCGAGTTCAAGCTCATGCAATGTGGCGTAGCGAAGCTTTTTTCGCGCGGCTTTTTCTTCGTCGCTTCCCTGCTCATACCACTGCGAAGTTCGCGCATAGAGATCCCAGCAATAGAAGTCGATCCGCTCACCCTTGCGGTCGAGTTCGTCAAGAAGCGTGCGTACATCCCCGAGCGATTTTCCTTCAAGGTGCAAGAAACCCCACGACGACGTCCGCGACCTGCACGCCGGTGTTGTCGATGTAGTTCTGCACGGCAACCTGCTGCCCTGCCGCACGCAGCAGGCGCACGAAGGTGTCGCCAAGAACGGCGTTGCGCAGGTGCCCGATATGCGCCGCCTTGTTGGGATTAATGCTGGTGTGCTCGACGAGCGCGTGCAGGCCGACACCGGACGGAGCGGATCCCTCGCCTGACGTCACCATGCGGACGCCTACTACGCGGTCGAGACGCGCATTGATGTAACCGGCGCCGGCCACTTCAAACGACGAGAAGCCGTCGAGATGGCCGATCGCCGCAACGATTTCCTGTGCTATAACTTTGGGCGCCTTGCGCAGCTTGCGCGCCAGTTCGAAGGCGATGGGAGTTGCCAGTTCGCCGAAGCGCAGATCGGGCGGCGTCTCCATGGGAATGCCTGGGAGTTCAAGGTCGTACTTGACTTTGAGCACGCTCTGAAGATGCGTCTCAAGCCTGTATTTCAATTCCAGATACACTTAGGAGGGCCTCAGAAATGCTTGATTTTCAAGGCCGATTCTACCACCTGCGGTGTGGCCAATGTTCTCGTGATGGAATCGGCATTCTACGCATTTTGCGAAGAGGGAGAGCGCGGAGAAGCTCATGCCGCCGGCGTTCTCATCCTGCGTTGGCTCGCTTATTGACGCGCCTGGCGACCGCATGCCTTTGAGGCAGTCGATCAAACATGATGGGGCTGTGTTTTGGAATGTCTGTACCTGACATGCCGTAAGATGAAGAGTAGATTGCATCTCGATTCCCAAAAATTGTTGGGCAGAGTTGGACGCAAAAACCCCACACTATGACCGATCTCGCGCAGAATCCAGACCGCTTTTATCTCACCACGCCGATCTATTACGTCAATGCGCGTCCGCACCTGGGGCACGCCTACTCCACGATCGTGTGCGACGCCATTGCACGCCGCAAGCGTGCGATGGGCATCGACACATGGTTTCTGACGGGCACGGACGAGCACGGGCAGAAGATTGAGCGCTCTGCGAAACTGGCCGGGCGCACTCCGCAGGAGTTTGCCACCGCGATCGCCGCAGAGTTTCGCGGCCTGTGGGACAAGCTGGGGCTGACGTACGACGATTTCATTCGCACCACGGAAGAGCGCCACAAGCGAGGGACGCAACGCCTCTTCGCCACGCTGCGCGATAAGGGATTCATCTACAAGGGATCGTATACAGGTCAGTATTGCGTGTCGGATGAAGCGTGGGTTGACGTCGAGCCGGGCATGCCCTGTCCCGATTGCGGGCGCATCACGGAGACCGTCAGCGAGGAAAACTATTTCTTCAAGCTGTCGGCTTTCGAGCGCAAGTTGCTGGAGTTCTACGAGGCCAATCCAGACTTCATGGAGCCCGAGTCGACGCGCCGCGAAGTTATTTCGTTTGTCCGCAGCGGACTCAAGGATCTCTCGGTCAGCCGGAGCAGCTTTTCGTGGGGAATTCCGGTGCCCGGCGATGAGAAGCAAGTCGTCTATGTATGGCTCGATGCGCTGATCAACTACATTTCGGCGCTGGGCTACGGGTCAGACGATCCGGCCGACCAAGCGCGGTTCGCAAAGTTCTGGCCTGCCGACATGCACCTGATCGGCAAGGAAATCAGCCGCTTCCATTGCGTCTATTGGCCGGCCTTTCTCATGGCCGCGGGCATCGCTGTTCCGCGTTCCGTAAAGGCGAACGGGTGGCTGCTGTTCGATCAGGGAAAGATGTCGAAATCGCGGGGCAACATTGTGCGCGCCGAGACGGTCATGGAAGTGCTTGGCGCTGACGCGCTGCGCTACTTCCTGCTGCGGGAGATTCCCTTTGGGCAGGACGGCAATTTTTCTTTTGACTCTCTGGTGCAGCGTTACAACGGCGATCTCGCCAACGGTTATGGCAACCTCGTGAGCCGGGTGGTCAACATGGTACATAAGTACTTCGGCGGAGTGGTGCCTGAGACGGGTATGCCGACTGCCGCAGAGATTTCGCTCGAAAACAGCGCGACGCGCACGATTGCCGAGTTCGGCCCGGCCTTCGGCGAGCTCAATTTTTCTGAGGCGCTCAAATCCGTCTGGACGCTGGTAGCAGAAACCGACGGATACCTGACGGCAAACGCGCCGTGGAAGAAACCCGCGGACCGCTCCGACGAAGAGCACCGGCTTTTGCAGGCCCGGGTGCTGGCCACGGCGGCCGAGTCGATTCGCGTAATCACCGCGCTCGTCTATCCGATCCTGCCCGAATCGGCATCCAAGGTTTGGCGTCAGCTGGGACAGGGCGAAATCGCAGACGCTGCAAAGCAGGCATTTTTGACCAACCTCGCGTGGGGCGGATTGAAGTCCGGCACAAAGTTCGGCGAACCGGCACCGCTCTTTCCACGCGCTGAAAAGGATGCAGTTGACCGTATGCAAAATCTTGAAGACGAGAACAGCCGCAGTGCAATCGATGCCGCCAGCCAGGCGGAGAAAGCACCCTCAACGGCTCCGGAAGCGCCACCTTCGTCGCTTCCCATTGCACCTGCGCCGCCACCGGCCTCTCCATCGGTGAATTCGGTGCAGAACCCAAGCAATGAGCCGGGAGCCGGCGCGCCACAGCAGTCGGAAAGGTCCACTGAGAGCAAGGCGACAACCCCGACGCATGCGCCCGTTAATCCCGAGAAGCCAACCGCCACCACGCATGTGAATCAAGTTCCCGCCGAACTCGCCAGCAGCCGTCTCAGCACTACGCCGGCCGCCGCGCCGACGGATGCTCCTCTTGATCGCAGGGAGAACGCTGGCAAAGAGAACCCGCCGGACCCTTCGGCGGCGCCGACGCAGCCGGCGCAGATAACCATTGATGACTTCACAAAAGTGGAGCTGCGGGTAGCTCAGATTCTTGTGGCGGAGCGCGTTCCCAAGGCGGACAAGCTGCTGCGCCTCGAAGTCGATCTGGGCTACGAAAAGCGGCAGATTCTGGCGGGAATCGCGCAGCACTACGAGCCGGAAAAACTGATTGGGCGGAAGATCGTGATCGTCGCCAACCTGGCTCCGCGGAAGATGCGCGGCCTGGAATCGAACGGCATGCTGTTGGCCGCGTCGCTATCTCCAGACGGTGCGCCGGTACTGGCAGGGTTCCTTGAAGAAGTGCCGCTTGGGGCTCGGCTGAAGTAGCTCGAGAGTCCCGGAGCTGAAACTGCTGCACCAAATTGAATAACCAAGTCCGCGGCTGAATGCGACCAGGAGGCCCCTGCTTTGCTGATTGACTCTCATGCGCACCTCGATAGCGAACGCTACGCAGACGACCGTGGAGCGATGCTGATGCGCGCGAAAGAAGCTGGTGTTGGCGCGGTGCTCGCGATCGGGATTGGCGAAGATCCTTCGCAGATGCACCAGGCGCTGGACATCTGCCGCAAGTTCAACGGACAGAGCGGGATGCCGAGACTCTATGCCAGCGCAGGCATCTATCCCCACAACGCGCCGGAAGCCGACGAAGCTGCCCTTGCCAGGCTCGACGGCCTGCTGGCGGAACCTGAGGTGATCGCCTGCGGCGAGATTGGGCTGGACTACTACCATGAGGGCGCGGCTCACCCGGTGCAGCGCGAGGGATTGATTTGCCAGCTCAAGATCGCGGCGGCGCGCAAGAGGCCGATCCTGATCCATTGCAGACCGAAAGATGGTGCCACAGATGCTTGGGACGATCTTTTTGAAGTTCTGGATGAACACTGGAAATCGACGGGCCTCGGTGGTGTAATGCACTGTTTCGGCGGAGGTTGGGAGCAGGCGAAGCGGTCTCTGGACCTTGGATTTCTGGTCTCGTTTGCCGGGAATCTGACCTACCCGAAGGCTCAGCCGCTGCGTGACGTCGCGGCCCGCATGCCGCTGGATGGCGTACTGGTGGAAACCGACGCTCCCTGGCTCGCTCCCGCAGCGCTGCGCGGCAAGCGCAACGAGCCGGCATGGGTTACGCAGACGGCCCAAACGCTGGCCGAGCAGCTTGGCGTCGGCGCCGATGAAATTGCCTCGGCCACGACGAAAAACTTCACCAGATTGTTTGACCTTCAGCCCGACGTGGGAAACTGATAGAGTGGCACAGGTCGTGAAGACCACTCAATTTACGGCAGCACAGCCGGTTGAAGGAAGTCAGGTATGGCTCAGGACAATTCATTCGATATCGTAAGCAAGGTGGACATTCAGGAAGTCCGCAACGCCATGGATCAGGCGATCAAAGAGATTCGCCAACGGTTCGATCTCAAGGATTCGCACTCTGAGGTGAGTCTTCTGGAGGGCGACAAGGAGATTCAACTGGCTTCTGCCAACGAGTACAAACTCGAGGCAGTGAAGGAAATTCTTGGGCAAAAGCTTGTAAAACGAGGGGTTTCGCTCAAGAACCTGACTTATGGCAAGGTTGAGCCCGCGGCCGGTTCGAGCGTTCGTCAGAAGATCAGCCTTCAGCAGGGCATCCCGACGGATAAGGCGAAGGAGATTGTTCGGATCGTGAAGGATTCGAAAAAGAAGGTGCAGGCCAGCATTCAAGGCGATACTGTGAGAATAAGCGGCAAAGATAGAGATGACCTGCAATCCATCATTTCCACGCTGCGTGGCAAGGATCTGGGTGTGGAATTGACCTTTACGAACTACCGCACGAACTAGGACGAGACTGATACCTTTGAGCACCTTGGCGATAGCGACGGCGAGAGAGGTCTTTGAGCTGCTTCGAGAAGACCTCGTGGCGATCGAGCAGGAGCTTGGCCGCGACGCCGCCTCCAGCGTAAGCACCATCACCGAAATTGCCGAGTATCTGCGCGAGGGCGGCGGGAAACGTATTCGCCCGTCGTTGCTGCTGCTGGCTGCCCACTTGCTGGGCTACTCCGGCCCTGGCGCCATCCGGCTGGGCGCGGTGGTGGAAATGGTGCATACCGCAACCCTTGTGCACGACGACATCATCGATGGCGCACAGACGCGCCGCGGGCGGCCTTCGCCGAACACGACCTGGGGAAATGAAAAATGCGTGCTGGCGGGCGACTGGCTCTATATGCAGGCCTTCCGCGTTGCACTCGAAGAAAAGAACCTGCGCGTTCTCGATCTGCTGATTGGGCTCACTCAACAGATGGTCGAGGGCGAGCTGCTGCAGATCCAAAAGCTCGGCAAAGCGGTTTCTGAGGCCGAGTACTACGACCTGATCTTCCGCAAGACCGCCTGCCTGTTTTCTGTCTCGATGCGGCTCGGCTCGGTGCTGGCGGGAGCAACCGAAGCCCAGGAAGGCAACCTGGCTGCCTACGGACGCGCTGTAGGACTGTCGTTTCAGATTGTCGACGATGTTCTCGACCTGACCGCGACCGAAGAGGTTTTGGGCAAGCCGGTGGCCAGCGATCTTCGCGAGGGCAAGGCTACCCTTGCGATTATTCACTCCATTGACCACGGCACGGCACGGGAGCGGCAGGCGATCCAGCGGGTGTTGGACGACCGCAGCTTCGAATACGTGAGCCGCGAGCAGATCAGAGAGATCCTGGCGCGCAACGGGTCAGTCGAATATGCGATGGCCGCCGCCGACCGCTATGCCGAGCAATCCCGCCAGGCGCTGGTTTCCCTGCCCGATTCCGAATTCAAACGCGCTCTTCTGTGGGTGCCCGACTTCGTGGTGGCTCGGGACAAATAAGACCGCGCATCAGGTCGACCTCCAAACTCAAGCTGTCTTAATAAAACTAAAACAATTACGGCCCATCCGCGCGGCGCATCTATACTTGTGTTTCCCCGAAGCTTGCCACATGCTCTTGGTCATTTTCTCGGCCTTGATCCTTTCTCGGTAGCACGTTTCTCCTGAGAGGTTCCAACGTCCAATGAAGAGCAGGCAGGGATCGGTGACTCCCAGGGAGAAGTAAAATGCCGGATGAGACGAAGGAAATCTGGACAAAGGTAGAGCAATATTTCGGCGATCTGCTTGCACCCAGCGACGAAGCCCTCGATGCAGCGTTGAACGCCAACCTGCACTCGGGTCTGCCGGCAATCGATGTTCCCCGGTTGCTGGGTAAGTTTCTTGCGCTGATTGTCAAAATTTCGGGTGCGCGCAGGATTCTTGAAATCGGCGCGCTAGGTGGCTACAGCACGATATGGCTTGCTCGTGCGGTACCGGAAGACGGATGCGTTGTCTCGCTTGAGTTGAGTCCCCGGCATGTCGATGTCGCGACTTCAAACCTGCATCATGCCGCGGTGCTCAATCGTGTGGATCTTCGCGTGGGCCCTGCGTCTGACAGCCTGGCGGCGCTTCACGCCGAAGGCTCGGCGCCGTTCGATCTGATTTTCATCGACGCCGACAAGTCGAGCTATCCCGAATATCTCGAATGGTCGTTGAAGCTATCGCGGCCCGGCACGGTCATTATTGCCGACAACGTGGTGCGCGATGGAAAGGTGATCGAGCCCGACATCGACGATGCGAACGTGCAAGGCGTTCGGCGCTTCACAGAACTGTTGGCCGCGGAACCGCGCCTCTCTGCCACCGCGCTGCAAACCGTCGGCAGCAAAGGGTACGACGGCATTGCATTGGCGGTGGTTTTGCGGTGATGTCGCCGATCGGAGGAACTTTTTTAGACAGCCACCCAGGGTGGCGCGATGCTGCCATGGTACGCATGGGCAATTGAGAATGGGGTGAGCGGCTACAGGAATTTTTGCAGCGCTCTTATGTCGGTTCCCGCATCGGGCAGAATATCGCGAGTATTGCGATTCAACATTTCATTGAAAACAAACTCATGACCGATGCCGTCGGGATCGATGCGCACAATCTTGGCCAGCACCGTGATGGAGTGCATGGGATGTCCTTCTTTTTTATCGGATCTCTGCAACGTCATGCGGACCATTGTATGCAGCACCCAGGGAGCGTTGGTGCGCAGGTAGAATCCCATCGGGCTGATATCTGCGACCTCGTGGGCCCTCGGCAATCCACCGGTCCAGTAATAGGCGACCAATCCTGGCGACTGGTACCGTAGCGACCTGCGGCGCTCGCGGGGCCCGGCAACCGGGAGCACTGTGTCAGCATCAAGCCAGTGCTGAAACCGTGAAGTCAAGGAGGGCTTTCCCTGAACGTTAGGCTTCGCCTTCTGTGGGGGTTTTTTGGTTTTTGGCTCGGCAGACCTCGGCTTCGGCTCCGCAATTGGAGAGACCGACTCCGCCACGCGCTGGCCATTCTTTGCCGGTTCTGCCTTCTGCTTCTTCTTCTGTCTTTCTTGCGCGAGCAGTTGCTGAACCTCAACCTCCATCTCCGGCAAGGTGTGGATGTAGCGCGGCTTGACGCCGCGCGGTTCTTCGGCGGATGGCTTTGTACTCCGCTCGATGGGTGGGGCGTTGTTCGGGATTGCGGCTCCATTGTTGGCCGAATGGTCTGCTGGGTTTTCTTTTGGCTGCCCGACAACTCCGCGGTTAGGCAGCACGGAACCGCGAACGCGCAGAGGCCTGTCGAGCGGATTGAGCGTTGGCGCGACTTCCAAGGGATGCGGCGGATCGGGGAGTGCCGGGTGAGGAGGCTTCTCTTCCGGGAGTTTCGACTTGTCTCTCGATGGGGATTGGTTGCTCGATGCGGAGGCGCTCTTACTCAGCGTGTTGGCTTCCGATACTTTCTCTTCCGTTACTTTTTCTTTCGGCAGTTTCTCTTTCGGAGTCTCTGCGCCCGGCTTACTGGGAACTGCGGTGGCGGAAGTGGAGAGATGCCAGATCGGGGTCTGCGCCGCAGTGAATTGAGATGTCTGGTTCGTGGGAATCGGAGTAGCCGCCAATTTTCGCCGCGGGGGCTGAGACTCGGCCGCCGGAGAGGGAATCTCCTTCACCGATGGAGCGGCCTGCGAAGGCGCGGAGGCGAGAGATGTTTCAAGCGAGGGTACCGGAGCACTGATGTCGTCTGCGATCGGAAGGAAAGCTTGCGGAACGGGCGGAGGCGGCGCATCCGGCTGCTGTGCTGAAGCTTCTTCGCTCTGCGCGACGGCTTGAAGTTTAGCTGGTTCCGCGATTTGAGTTGCTGCCGGTTCCTCGATAGGGGTTGCATCCGGCTTTGCGATTTGAACTGCAGCCGGCGTCTCGATTTGAGTGGCCGGGCGCGGTTTCACCGGGATTTCTATGGCACGGGCAGATGGAACAAGGACTGTAGGAATGAGATTGAGCGGGCTCGGAAAGAATTCGTATAGGGATTCTGAACTGTTCGTGACCTCAATCGGAATTGTTTCGTCAGGAACCATGCGGCGCGAAGACTGTTTGGCCGGGGTTATTTCGGTCTCTGTGGCGGGAAGGGATTCCGGGAATGAGGAGGTTGGAGGTTCGGGGACTGAAACAGACGCGTGGGCCGAAGGAGGCTCGGCTGCGGGGGACGCGTGCCTGACCGGGACCTCCGTCTCGCTCTGATCGCGGACCTGGAGCTGATCTCCGGTAAGGGTCTTGGTTGAGGAGAGTGTTCTTTCCGGAAGAATGAGAGCGCTGGCAACCTGGCTGCTGTAAGGAGGGAGATCTACTCCGGGCGCCACTTCAATGCCCTGAATGACCCGGTAGTCCGGATCGAGGTAAACCATGTCAAACGGGAAGAGCCTGGGTACCTGGGGTGCGCTTGAGAGGGGCGTCAACCAAAGCGACGATTCAGAGTCGATGCCAAGGCCGCCGATCAGTACTTCCAGGACCTTAAAGGGCTCAAGCACAGCATCTGCAACAGTAACCTTAACGCTGAGGACGGCGTCCTTAGTCAGGTTGTATGCGCAATAGTTCCGGGTCTCCATGGGTCCCCAGTCTCCGAAAGGGTGCGAGCTGAAAAGGACTTTCCGAGTAAATCAAGCCCCGATTCTACGCCCCTGGGCAGAAATCCATCCGGGATCGGGAGCACTTCCATCAATTATGGCAGTTCAGGTGCGACAGAAACACGATGCTCGTAATTTTAAGGTGCTTTCAAGTCGCAGAGCGTTGCAGAGATGCTGATTGAATCATGCGCAACGACCAGGATTAGACCCATTCACCTTTGCGCATGAGGGGTTCTACTGCATTTGACGCGGTAATGCCGTCGATGTCGAGCTGATCCGAGCCTATCATCCAGTCGACGTGGATCAGGCTGTCGTTCGCGCCCTTGGCGGCCAGTTGCTCGGGCGTCAGCTTGTCGCCATCGCGCACGCACGATGAGTAGGCCTGACCGAGGGCGATATGAGAGGCGGCGTTCTCATCGAAAAGGGTGTTGTAGAAGAGCATGCCGCTGGCCGCGATGGGAGACGAATGGGGCACGAGCGCGACTTCGCCGAGCCGGCGCGCGCCATCGTCGGTATCAATAAGTTTCTGCAAAACTTCCTGGCCACGGGTTGCATGCGCTTCCACGATGCGTCCCTGTTCAAAGCGGACGCGGATGCCTTCGATCATCGTGCCCTGGTGCGACAGCGGCTTGGTGGCCGTAACGACGCCATCTGCGCGGTCCTTGTGAGGCGTGGAGAAAATCTCTTCCGTGGGCATGTTGGCGATGCAATAGAGGCCATTGCCCGCCGTGGTTCCGCCACCGAGCCAGATATGGTCATCGGCAAGGCCAAGGCGGAAGTCGGTTCCGGGCCCGCGATACTGGAGCGCCGAATAACGCTTTTCGTTCATATAGGCCGCGCGCTTCTGGAGCAGGGCGTCGTGCCGTTTCCATTCTGCGACAGGGTCGTCGGCATTGATGCGTGAGGTTTGAAAGATGGCTTCCCACAATTTCGCCATCGCGAGATCCGGAGCGTCGTCAGGAAACATTGCCGTTGCCCATGCGGGTGTCGCGCAGGCGACGATGGTCCAGTTGATTTCGTGGCGCGTAATCAGCTCGAGCGCTGGGCGATAAGCCTGAGAAACTGCGCGATTCGCACGGCCGACTTTCTCGGAATCTTCATGGGAGAGCAGGGATGGGTTGCCTCCAGCGATGGCCAGGCGCGCCGATCCGCTCTTGAATGCCGCGCCCATGCCGTCGTAGAGCCATTTTGCAGCGTGGTCAAAGCTCTCGTCGGGAGCGAAACGATATCGCATCAAGGTCGCTTCGTCATCCGTAAAGAGGGTGGTCACCAGCGAAGCACCGGCGCGATAGGCCTGCTCCGTGATGCGCCGGGCAAGAGGCAGCGCATCGAGCGATGCGGTCATCACGAGTTCCTGTCCCTTTTCCAGACCAAGGCCAACCTTGATTGCCACTTCTGCAAACAGGTCCAGTTTCTGGTCGTGCGTACGTTGTTCAGCGGTCAGGACGGTAGCGCTCATGCTCTTGCCTCGGGGATCTTCAATATGGTGCCGGTCAGCGGGGAATCGTTGCCGTGCGGTCTCCTTAATTTTAGTCGTTCGGGGGGCGGCACGATGTGGATTTCGGCCCCGTGCGTTGTCGATGGGACTAAGAATATTGTGGATGCGGTATCGGCAAACTGCAGTGCATGAGATGCGCGGGGTAGAATTCTGTGCAAATGAACGAACGCATCGAGCAGATACGGCAGCTTCTGAGGGAACTCGAGGTTGAGGCTGGCAGTGCGAATGCCGGGGATCGCGGTTTCTCGGCGTTGGAGCTACCGGTAATCATCCAGGAGATCGTCGACGACCTGCAGCCGATTCTGACTGCATACGATGCGGCCTTCTACTGGTTTCTGTTTCGCCACTCGATTGCAAAGGACGGCAATCCGCATTTACGCGTGAGCAATCGCAGTTTGCGGCGCGCGGTGGTGATGTCTTCTTATTCCAATGCGGCAAAGAACAATATCTCGGTCGGCAAGGTGCAGGACACGCTGCGGGCGCTCGAGGGAATTGGGGCGATTCGAAAAGAGGGTGACCCGAATCGGCAGGGCACCTTGTACCGGGTCATGATTCCCGACGAAATCAAGGCTTGCCGGGAGTTTCGCGCGGAACGGATGGCGGAGGAGCCAAAGCTGTTTCCCAATGCCGACGGCGATCCCCTTCGCGAGAAGCGCGTCAAGGTGTTCGAGCGGGATGGATATGCGTGCGGCAGATGCGGCAAACAAATGACGCGGTTCACGGCCACTTTGGATTTTGTGACGCCGATTGCGAGCGGTGGGGACGAAAGCGTTGAGAACCTGGTGACGGTTTGCGCGGATTGCAATGCGCGAAATGGGTCAGGCAGATAGGTTCCCGCAGGGGCTAAAGCCCGCATCGATTTTTGGAGGGTTTTGCGGCACGGCTGAAGCCATGCCCTGTTACAGAGCCAGCCGGTGAGTTTTCGCGGCTGATCGTTACAGAGCGATGTGTACTGTATCACGTGTAGGGCTTCGGGCATAGTGCTCCGGCAGGGGCTAAAGCCCACATCATCGGGAGGTTTTGCGGCACGGCTGAAGCCGTGCCCTGTTACAAAGCCATCAGTCATGAGTTTTCGCGGCCTCGTGTTACAGAGCCATCCGGTCAGAAGTTTGCGCGGGCTTTGCAATGAATCGGCGAAGTGGGACACGAGTGGTCTGCCTTTTTACGTGGTCATCAGGGCACGTAGAGCTTCGGCGTAGTGTTCGGGCAGGGGCTTTTTGTTCAGCTGATCGTCGCAGACTACGTGGACCGTTTCGCCTTCGGCCAGGAGCTTCCGCTCTTCTCCCTCATGGGACGCTTTTCGCCAGATGCTATAAGCAAACTTGATGACAGAACCGCGCAGCAATGCCGGGCGCGTCTCGATCAGAATTTCGTCGTCGTAGCGGGCCGGGGAGCGGTAACGGCAGGTGGCTTCGACCACCGGCAGAATGCACTCGTGTTCCTTTTCGAGCTGGCTGTAGGCGAGCCCAAGCGAACGCAGCAATTCCACGCGGCCAAGTTCAAACCAGACAAGGTAATTGGCGTAGTAGACGATGCCCATCTGATCGGTTTCCGCGTACCGCACGCGCACCTGGTGAGTTATCACGGGTACTGGCATCGAGCGAACTCTTTCGTTGATGGAGATGCGCGGTTACGGTTTCAGATGCGTGAAGATGGGCAGCTTGGTGACGTCGTTGAACATGATGAACGCGAAGAACGCGATCAGCACTACGAATGCGGCCTGGTAGATGCGTTCCTTCACAATCATGCTGATGTCGCGACGCATGATGCTCTCAATCATCAGCAGCAGAATCAGTCCGCCATCGAGTATCGGGAACGGCATCAGGTTCAGGATGCCGAGATTGAGGCTGATGCCGGCGGCAAGGCCGAACTTCGGATACCAGTGTTTGGCTTGTGCCGCTTCGCCTGCCGCTACTGCGATCCCCACCGGGCCGGAAAGCTGCTTGACGGAGACGCGATGCGTAAGGAGCTTCTGCAGCACCTTCACGATCAGCACCGAGTTCCCTGCGCAGAAATCCTTCGAGGCGGCCACCGCGCTCGAAAATCCCATGGGCTGAATACGCATGGGAATATCCGCTGGTTGTGCGGGTACGAATCCAAGGCGGTACTGGGAGTCTTGTGTGTAGGGGCGCACTTCGATCGGCGGCAGGGTTGCGCCGTTGCGAGCTATCGTCAGGGTGATCGGTTTGCCCTGGCCAGTCTGCATGTAGTCCAGGAGCGGCATGACGGTGTGGAAGTTGTGCCCATCGACAGCAACGATGGAGTCGCCCGACTGAAGACCTGCGCGCTGGGCCGGCGAATCCGGCGAGACCTGCTCGATTCCAATGGAGCCCTGCACATACTGCACGAAGATGCCGGCCTTGCTGAGGTCGTAGTCCGTTGCGTCAGGTCCGTCGGGAAGGTGCAGGGAGGTCTGCACAGTCTTGCCGCTGCGTTCCACTGTAATCGGAACCGTAGTGTTCTGGTCTTTGCCCGCGCGATCTTCAAAGGATGCGAAGTCGGGATTCTCAAGGCCGTCAAAGTTGCGGATAATGTCGCCCGTCTGAAGGCCCGCCCGATCAGCGGCAGACGCAGGCGTCACCCATTCAAGACGAACGGTCTTGATGTTGGGGACTTCGTAGAGCCAGCCGAAGTAGAAGACCATCAGTACGAATGCCAGCACAAAGTTGAAGGCGGGGCCTGCCACTCCAATGAGCATTCGTTGCCAGCGCGGATGCGACATGAAGGCGCCGGGATCATCGAGCGCCTGATCTTCGCCGGGGTTTTCACCGGTCATTTTGACAAAGCCGCCAAGGGGCAGAAGGCAGACCTTGTAATCCGTGTCGCCGTATTTGAAGCCGAACAGGCGAGGGCCGAAGCCAAAAGAGAATGCCTCAACGCGCACTCCGCAGAGCTTGGCAACGATGAAGTGGCCCAACTCATGGACCACAACCATGACGCCAACCAGGACGATAAACGCAACTGCGGAAACCAGGAACTGATGCATATGTGTGAAGTCTTGACCTCGTGCTTTGCCCCAGGGGGCGTAATGACTCAGCCCAACAACGCGTGAGCCATTTGACGCGCCTGCCGGTCTGATGCGAGCACCTCAGCGATTGTTGCCGGGTGCGACTCAGGCGTGGAAGCAAGCACTTTTTCAATTGTACCCGGGATGCCGGTAAACGGGATGCGGCGCTCAAGGAATGCCTCTACGGCGACTTCGTCGGCAGCGTTAAGCGCGATGCAGTGGGCTCCGCCCTTTTCTGCCGCTTCAAACGCCAGACGCAGGCACGGGAAGCGCTCAAAATCCGGCTGTTCAAAGTCCAGATGGCGCAGCGAAGCCATGTCGAATGTGAGCGAAGACTCCGGGACGCTCGGGATAGGCCAGCGCGTAAAGGATGGGCAGGCGCATGTCGGTGACGGAGATCTGCGCCAGAATCGAGCCGTCAACATATTCCACCAGCGAGTGGACGGTGGATTGCGGATGGACCGTGACTCGCACCTGGCTTGGCGGCACATCGAACAGGCGGCAGGCTTCAATGACTTCCAGGCCCTTGTTGAGCATCGTGGCCGAGTCGATGGTGATGCGGCGGCCCATGACCCACGTGGGATGTTTGAGCGCCTGCTCCGGAGTAACCGAAGCAAACTGATCGAGCGGCAGTTGGCGGAATGGCCCGCCGGAGGCAGTGAGCCAGATGCTCTTGACCTCGGCGTGACTGCCTACGCGCAGGCACTGGTGTACGGCGTTGTGCTCGCTGTCGATGGGCAGGATGGGCACATTGCGCTCGCGGGCGGCGGCGGTGAGAATCTCGCCGGCCGCAACCATGCATTCCTTGTTGGCGAGGCCCACCGGCTTGCCGGCGAGAATCGCGGCATGGGTGGCTTCAAGGCCTGCAACCCCGACAATCGCGGAGACAACGAAATCGGCCTCGGGCAAGGTAGAGCAGGCGACGGTTCCCTCGGAACCGTGCACGACTTCAATTCCCGTGATGCCGGCCTTGGTCAGGCGCGAGCACAGTTGGGCGGCCAGTTCTTCAGTGGCCAGCGAGACGATCTTCGGTCGCCAGCGAACTGCCTGTGCAAAGGCTTCGTCGATGTTGCGCCCGGCGGCGAGCGACGCCACCGAATAGCGGTCGGGAAACTGCTCAACTATGGAGAGTGTGCTCTGTCCAATGGAGCCGGTGGAACCGAGGATGGCGAGTCGTTTCAAAGTTTCCAAGGGTCCAAATCCCGCAGCAAAAGCCCCTGAAATTGCAGCTAAAGCCTCTAAAATCGCAGGCGGATAACCTGAGCGTACCACAGCACCGGGGCGGCAAGCAGCAGCGCATCGATGCGGTCGAGAATGCCTCCGTGACCGGGCAGCAGCGTTCCGGAATCCTTGACGCCTGCGGAGCGCTTGAGGGCTGATTCGGCGAGATCGCCGACTTGTGCGGCCACGTTCACAACCGCGGCCAAAATCAGCCAGTACCACCAGGCTTCATCGGAGTAGTTCAGCTTGACGGAGTTGAAGGACGCCAGCCAGGAACTCAAGGCCAGCAGAATCCCTGCGACCGCAACCGACCCAACCACTGAGCCGATCGAACCTTCCCACGTCTTGTTTGGGCTGAGTTTGGGAGCCAACTTGCGTTTCCCAAAGGCACGGCCGGTGTACATCGCAACGGTATCTCCGGCCCAAACCGTCAGAAACAGGAAAACGAGAAGAGATGGTCCGTTGGTGGCTTCGCGGAGCATGGGCAGCGGAATGAGCGTGAGCCCCAGATAAAAGAGGGCGAAGACGGAGGATGTGGCGTCGGCGAGTGCCCGTTCGATGCTGGAGCGAAACGTGCAGTAGATCAGAAGCAGGATACAGAGCAGTCCAAACAGCGTTACTGTCTCATCGGGCCAATGGTAGTTGCCGAAGAAAAGCGCGGCGATCGCCACGACAACCGCGATGCGGGGCGGCTTCGCGCCACGGTGTTCGGTCAGGGCCAAAAACTCCCATGCAGCCAACATGGCTACCGCCGCAACGGCCAGTGTGATCAACCACTTGGGGCCGAGGAACACCAGCGCCAGCACCAGGGGCGCCAGAATAAGGGCGGTAATTACGCGTTTCATTCAGGGATGAGAATACACCGGCGGGGCAGGTATGGGTCCGAGCCGAAAGCCCGAGTCACCGCGAGGGCCATTCCCACTTGGGGCGTTGAACAGAGTGGCGCCGGCAAGCACCGTCTCGCCGAACGACTTCTCAAGGTGCAGTCGGCGGCACTTTGAATTCTGCTCAAGCACTGCGATGAGCGGCTGCGAGTGTGAAACGACCACAAGCTGGGTGCGCTCTGATGCGAGGGCAATCAGACGCGCCAGGGCGGGCAGCAGATCCGGATGAAGACTGGTCTCGGGCTCGTTGAGCACCATAAGCTCCGGCGGACGCGGGGTAAGCAGGGCCGCAGTCCAAAGCAAAAAGCGCAGCGTGCCGTCGGAGAGTTCCGCGGCTGCGAGTGGCCTTAGCAGGCCATGCTGCTGAAGCTTCACTTCGAAGCGGCCTGCCTGCGCCTCGATCTGAATGCGGCTGCCGGGGAAGGCATCGTCGATGGTGCGTTCGAGCGCTTCCCTGTTGCCAAAGACGCGGATTGTCTCGAGAGCGGCGGGCAGATCGGTGCCCTCGTCGTTGAGCACAGGAGTGAATGTTCCAATCTGGGGAATGCGAACGGGCGACGCGGCGTCGGTGCGGAATCCCTCGTAGAATCTCCAGCCGCGAATGGCCTCACGCACGGCGAGCATCTCAGGCGCGCGCTGCGGATCCGCAATGGTGGCAAGCATGCTGTCGGTCGAGCTTAGTTCTTTGGTCAGGATGATCGGGTCTTCATTTTGCGCCGGCGCGAGTTGGGCGAGCCGGTTGTTCCGGTCAACGAGAACAGACGCCCGGCGATAGATGTTGCCATGCCAGATGCACTCGCGTTTGATCGCCGGATCGAGGGGAAATGCGGTTTGCGCGGGCGGCGGGTAGCCGAGGTCGATGCAATATCCGTAGGTGTCGCCAACAAACCCCAGCTTGAGGCTCACCGAACCTTGCCGCGGAGTTCCCTGCACGGGATGTTCGCCTTTGCGAACGCTGCGGGCAATCGTCTCAGGCCCGGCCCACAAGGTTGATGGCAGGCCGCCCTCGCGTGCCAGCGACGAGACAACCGTGTTGAGGGCGGCATCGCCGAGCAGACGCAATGCGCGATACAGGCTCGATTTTCCGGTTCCGTTGGCGCCAGTGACGAGGTTTAATCCCGCCAGCGGCAGCACAAGGTTCCGCAACGAGCGATACCCCGAGATCGCGAGCGTCTGAATCATGGATGGAAGGATAACGTCCGAGAGGGAAAACTAATACTTCGCGATCAGAAAGTAGTAGGCCACATAAATCCATCCGAGGATTCCATGCAGCATGGCCCACCAGAAGGAATGCCACTTTGCCCAGGAAATCACCAGCGCAAATGCACTTCCAAATGAGATCCCAGACGAGACTGTCGCGCTTCCCTTGCTCATGTCCCGAATCCTTTCTGGCGTACGCAGATCGGTACGCCCTCAGATCGAAGGCGCGAAGCCTTAATCGGATGAAGCAAGGATAAGCGGTCCTGGTGGTTCGTTACGGGAGTAGAGCTTAGCTGGCGGCGATTTTCATGCGGTCGGGATCTTCTTCCACTTCGCCGCAGTTTTCGCCGATGCCGCCGTAACGGCGCTCGCGACGCTGGAAGGCCGCGATGGCCTCGAGCAGATGGATTCCACGAAAATCTGGCCACAGCCGTTCGGTAACGAATATCTCGGCGTAGGCGATCTGCCACAAAAGATAATTCGAAATGCGCATCTCGCCCGAAGTGCGGATCAGCAGATCGGGGTCGGGCATATGCGCTGTATAGAGGTGGCGGTGAATGTCCTCTTCGGTGATTTGATCGGCAGGGATGTGCTTGTGTTTCATCTCTGCGGCAAGCGCGCGAAAGGCGTCTACCATCTCGGATCGGCCGCCGTAATTCAGCGCCAGTGTGAGAGTGGTGCCGGTATTGCGCGCGGTGATGTTCGCGGCCCACTGCATCTTGTCCTGCACTTCGTGGGGCAGTTCGTGGATGCGTCCGATATACCGTATGCGGACGTTGTTATCCATCATGCGCTGCACGTTGCTCTCGAGATAGCTCTTGAGCAACCGCATCAGGAAACTGACTTCTGTCTTGGGGCGGCGCAGATTATTTTCAAGTGAAAATGCGTACAGGGTGAGCCATGGAAGGCCAATGCGCGAGGCCGTCTCCGTCACAAGCTGCACGCTCTTGGCTCCCTGCTGGTGGCCGAAAAAGCGCTTGAGGGACCGGCTTCCGGCCCAGCGGCCGTTTCCATCCATGATGATAGCGACGTGGTGAGGCAGCCGCTCGGGCTTCAGGGTTGCATAAATCGCACGCTCTTCCGACGTCAGCTCATCGATACGCAGCATGCCAGTTTGATGCAAGGGAGTCGCCTCTACGCTATTTTTCCGCTTCCATCGGCGCGCATCTGCCACACCCGAAACGGCAAAGCCAGGCGAGCAGGGCCCGGCGGTTGATGGAACCGCCTGGTTTCATTGACCGAAACGGGATGTGTCCGTCTGGGCGGCGCAAATTGGGCGGCACCATCGAGCCTAGCATAATCGGGCATGGCTCAAACGGCCGCGGGCCGCAAAGGTAATGGGGCACTGGAGAGAAGGCGGAACGGCGGGAATCCGAGACGGACTCCCGCCGCTGGCCTGGAGACGAAACTGCGGGCGGCGAACTTACGCGGTGCGGCGTCGGCCTGAGGCCATGTCGCGCAGCGAGCCGTAAAGCAGCGTGCGATGGAGCGAGTCAAGATGCGGCAACATGGCCGCAATCTCGGCAAGGAATGGGTCGGCCAGAATTGCGGCCACCTCTTCATCGCGACGGCTGCGGGAATCGCGCACCAACTGACGCATATCCACGTCGAGGGCATTGGCAAGACGCTCAAGCGAACCCAGCGTGGGAATAGCCTTGCCATTCTCGATCTTGGAGATGTAGGTCCGGGGCACCTGCATGCGACCGGCCAACTGGCGCTGGCTCAGGTGGCGCGCGCGACGAATCTCGCGTACCTGGGCCGCGACCTGCAGGCCTGCTTCAGCGCAGGCGGCTACGGGTGGGGTTGAAACCAATTGGGGAGCCAGGGGAGCGGGCTCCTCTAGATCAAGGGGCTTGTGGCACTTTCTGCAAAGAGAGTTGCTGGTTCTGTACTGCACCAAACTGCAGTAGTCGCACCGCACAACTTCGCGTGTATCCACGCTGACAAGAGTGGTGGCCATGATCAAAATTGCGGAGTGCCAGAGCGGGTACTCCGGGGTGTTTTGCACCGCGATAAGTGCTACTTTCCAGCCAGTGAACCATAATTGTCAAGTAGAAACTTAGTGTCAAACCGAAGAAAATGGCATCAGACTCTGAAAACCCCTAAAAAACGCGAACCAAGGTGTGCAACACGTAAAATTCGAAGATGACGAATCCCGAAAACAGCGAGAGAAAGTTCGGACGAGAGCAGGCCTGGGCGCTGCTGACCGAGTGGACGCAAAGCGAAAGCCTGCGCAAGCACGCGCTTGCCGTTGAGGCTTGCGTGACGGCGTGCGGCGAGGCTGAAGCCGATCGGTTGGGGCTCGGCGGCGAAGAGCGCAGGCGGTTCATCGAGCTTTATACGACCACGGCGCTTCTTCACGACTTCGATTACGAACGCCACCCCACGAAGGAAGAGCACCCTTTCGTTGGAGTCCGCGAACTGGAACGGCAGGGCTGGCCGGTCGAGTTGCGCACCGCGATTCTCGGCCACGCGCAATACTCGGGCGTGCCGCGCGTTACGCATTTGGACAAGGTGTTGTTCGCCTGCGACGAGCTGGCCGGTTTTCTGACAGCATGCGCCTTGGTCAAGCCGACCAAGGCGATCGCGGACGTCGAAGTCGCTAGCGTCCGCAAAAAAATGAAGGACAAGGCATTCGCCCGGGGCGTCAATCGCGAAGACGTAATTCAGGGCGCGGCGGAGTTGGGAGTCGATCTCGACGCGCACATTGCGTTTTGCCTTGACGCGATGAAGAAGCGGGCGCAAGAACTGGGACTTTGAAAGGCCTGCTAGCTGCTAGCTTCTAGCTTTTAGCGAGCCGCTATGCCCTGATCAGGCTTCAAAAATAAATTCCTTCCGCTTTGCAGGTTATTAGCCCCGAATGGCGCACGATAAATACAGCAGAGCCTCAAGCCGGAGAGCTTCGGGCATCCAAGATCGCGTGCAGAGGAGAGACCCCCGGGCCAAAAAAATAAATACTTCCTGTGGAAATTTACCGATAATTACGAAGTTTTGTGAAACACCAACCAAACGATCGTCTTGTTTACAGCCAGCGAAGGTGAACAGAAGGGTGCTTCAGCCCGAAAAAGCTAGAAGCAAGAAGCTAGCGGCTAGAAGCTAGAACCAAGTCTTTGGGGTACCCAATTTCGTGCAGCTACTCACTTGAGACTTGGGCCATTTTCAGTTGTCTCAATCCGAATGCGCCAACGTATTCTTGCCGAATGGACCGTCGCGCTTTCGTGCAGAATTCGAGCGCCTTTGCTCTGCAGCTTCTCGGAATTGCCGGGTGCTCAGTGGCGAAACGACAGACACCTGCCGCAAGCGCTACAGCACCCAACCTCGCAACTGCATTGCCCTTTTACGATGTTCCCGGGCCCATCATCCCGATTCGCGCCGATCTGGATCGTATTTTCCGCATCACGGTGTGCCTGCGACCTTTCGTGCAGCCGGTCCACGCCAGGACGTAGAAAAAGTGGGAGACAAGATCGTCGTTCACAACTACGGTCATGGTGGCAGTGGGTGGTCCCTGTCATGGGGTTCGGCCGATGTGGTCATTCGCCGTGCCATAGAGGCAACTTCCGGGTTGCAGGAATGTGCCGTTCTTGGCTGCGGTGCGCTTGGGCTCACAGCGGCGATTACGGCGCAGCGCATGGGGCTGAGGGTGACTATCTATGCCAAGGAGCGTCCCCCTTACGTTCGCTCCTCGCGCGCGACAGGGTCATGGACTCCTGACTCTCGCATTGCACTGGCCTCGGCCGCCGCACCGGAGTTCGGAGCAGCGTGGGAGAAGATGGCCAGAATCTCGTTTGGCATGTATCAGAGTTATCTTGGTGCTGCCGGGACACCGGTCGAGTGGACGGATCGCTACAACCTTCGGGATCAGGCGGACTCGCCGGCGTACAGCGACATTCACGACTTCGCATCGTATGGTGCGCGTATCGCCGATCTAACGCCATCGTCCCAGGAGATGCCTCCGGGCTCGACTCCTTTTCCCACCAGGTATGTGCGTCGAACCTCATCGTTAACTTTTAACGTGGCCAGTTACGCACGGCAACTTGTGGAGGAGTTCCAGGTCGCAGGGGGGCGCATCGAAACGCGCGAGTTTCATACGCCCGCTGATCTTGCTGGAGTGCCGCAATCGACCGTAGTCAACTGCACGGGATATGGCGCTCGCAGTTTATGGAGCGACGAGAGCCTTGTGCCCATACGTGGGCAGATCGCCTGGCTCATTCCGCAGGAGGGCGTGAATTACGGAGTTCATTACAAAGATCTGTTTGTGCTGGCTCGCCGGGACGGAATCGTAATCCAGCCGATGCCCCAGGGGGACGACACGGGCTGGAACGATGCCAACGAGGAGCCAAACCGCGCGGAAGCGGAGGGGGGCGTCCGCACGCTGCAGGAACTCTACGCGCGCATGACGACGACTCGTCACTCGGGGTAAGTGCCGCTTGCCATCGAAGGCCGGGACCGAGCGGAAAGTCTAACCTCGGCCCTCTGTTCTGCGACGGTTGGCCCTGCGATCAATTTTTATTCTTCCGGCTGCAACCGGGCGCTGAGACACCTTGTCCTAGAGGTGAGGGAGAGAGAAATCATGAGCGCTACAATCGGCGATGGTATAGAAGCACTGGCTTTGGCGGGGGGTATAGTTGGTTATCTTTTTGTGGCCCACCGGAGTCGGCAGAAGAAGCTCGAGGTCATCCATGAGGAGCGCATGGCGGCTATGGAAAAGGGAATCCCGTTGCCGGAATTTCCGCTGGAGCAGCCTCGTCGCTCCGATCCGACCGTCGTGCCGATTCTGGGAATGGTTCTTTTCACTCTTTCTCTGGGAGCCATGATCGCGCTCGCTCTGACTCTTCCGCCTCCGGCCCATTCGTTTTGGATTGCGCCTCTGCCGTTCGCTTTTTTGGGAGCTGGTTTTATTGCCTACCATCTGCTGCTGGCCAAGTCCGAGCGCTGACGGTGGCGGAAGGCGATTCCCAACTTGTAACCCGTGTCCAGAACGGCGATGAGGAAGCCTTTGCGGAGCTGGTTCGCCGCTATCGCTCCATGGTATTTCGCCTCGCGGTTTCGATCCTCGGCCGGGAGTTTGCACCGGAAGCGGAAGACGTGGCGCAAGAGGTTTTTCTCAAGGTTCACTATGCGATCAAGTCGTTTCGCGGCGAGGCCGAATTCAGTTCCTGGATCTACCGGATCACCTTCAACCAGGCAGTGAACCTGAAGGCGCGAGTCCGCTTCAAAAGCCCGCACGAGGATGAGACTGTTCTTCACAGCGCGGCGACTCGCGAGCCGGGTCCCGACAGGCAGGTTGAAGCAGCTCAGCGCGATCACGCCCTTGCGGAGTGCATCCAATCGCTTCCAGAGGTCTACCAATCAACGTTGCGACTTTACTATTGGATGGATGCAGGAGTAGCTGAAGTGGCGGAATTGCTGGGCGTTCCCGAGAATACTGCCAAATCTTACCTGCATCGCGCGCGCCAACTGCTGCATGGCATGCTGAAAGAGAGAGGGTATTCCTGTGACTGAGCCTGAGATGGAACCTCGCGAAGCCGAGATCGATCGTTTGTTGCGGCGTTCGATGGCTGCGCCTGTGCCAAGCCTGACGCAGGACTTTGATCGGCGCCTGATGCGCAGGGTGCGCCGGAGTTCGGAGTCGCTCGACCGGTACCGTCAGATTATGTTTGCCGGCTATGTCTTAATTTCGGTTCTGGTGTCCGTCGTGATCATGCGCAGCCAGGGGCTCGGCTGGGGACCGATAGCAGGTCTGGTACTTGCTCCACTGGTCGTGGTTGCGGCCACACGCTCGGCGCGGCATACAAAGCTTGTGACCGCAGGCGCAGGTAAAGGCAGAGCGATCTAGGTTGCGGCCGCCCAGAAGCCACCGGGTTGTCGTTACTTCAGGTTAGATGGGACACGCTCGAAACTGAGATTGCGCCTGAGTTTCGAGGTATCCCAGGTCTCAGATCGAGACCCTTCGATTTCGCTCAGAGCAGGCTCCGGGGCATCCAATTCGTGCAACTATTCACTTGAGACCTGGGCCACACGTCTATGGAATGTGCCACTTTTGTGACAACAATTGCATCTCCAGTTTGGAGGGTCGCTTTGTATGAACATGACCATGGCAGGGCCGCCGCGCGAGGCAACAGAGGCGAGGCCTTCCTTTAAAGTGCTGCTGCGACGCAGCCCTCCGAATGACCTTCTCGGCTGCGATGCTCAGCGCGTCGATCACAAGCTCGCTTTCTCAGGCCGTTCACACACCTTCAACAGATGATGAGCCGTTCCACCAATATGTGGGCACCTATCAGTGGGGACCAGATCACTTCGTCTACCTTCAAATGTGGAATGAGTTCAGAGGGAAGAATGATCTTGTCGCTTTTGACGAATCCGGCGAGGTTCGCACCCTTTCCCTGCCGAGGGCGGAAAGTTCGTAACTGGCCCCGGCGCCGCGGTTCCGAATCCGATCGAATCGCGAATAGAATTCAGCCGCGATGCAAGCGGGAGGGTCGTTTCGCTCCGTTGGCAAACGGGTGATTCGACAGCCCGGACGGCACGCCGAATCGAGAACGAGAAGCGCGAAGAGGTCAGCTTCTCGAATCGAGACGTCCATTTAGCGGGCACGCTTATCAGTCCATTGAGCCCCGGGAAACACCCCGCAATGGTCCTTGTGCCCGCATCCGGAGCGGAAGGCCGGGAGTACCTTCTTCCGTTTGCGCATTTTCTTGTCCGCCACGGTATGGCGGTGCTCGGTTACGACAAGCGCGGGGTAGGCGGATCGACCGGTGACTGGAAAACTGAATCATTCGATGACCTGGCGAGCGATGCTGTGGCCGCCATCGAATTCCTGAAGATGCGCAAGGATATCGATCCTTCACAAATAGGCATGCTGGGTTGGAGCCAGGCAGGATGGGTCATGCCGCTTGCGGCCGCAAGGGAAAAAGACGTCGCATTTTTGATCAGTATCTCTGGCGCCGGCGTCTCGCCAGCGGAAACGACAATCGACGAAGCACGCGGCGAGTTGAAGGCTGCGGGCCGGCGCCCTGAGGTCATTGAACAGATTACTGAACTCATGAAGCTCAAGTACGATTTTGCGCGCACGGGCCAGGGCTGGAACGAGTACGCAGCAGCCCGCGACAAAGTCGTTGCCAGGCTGGGAAGGGCGCCGGACAATTTCCCCGGCAGCCGCGATGATCCTTATTGGCAGTCGATTCGGTCGCTCTATTTCTATGACCCGGCGCCTGCGCTTCGAAAGCTCCGAACTCCCACGCTCGCGCTCTTTGGCGAATTGGACGACAACATAGTTGCAGACAAAAATCAGAAGGCGTGGGAGTCCGCATTGAGCACGGGCGGCAATCGCGATTACACGCTGCGAATTCTACCCGGAACGGACCACATGATGCTCGAAGCGAAGATCGGCAACAATGCTGAAATGCCAACACTGCGGCGGTTCGCGCCAGCCTATTTCTTGACCGTTCGGGATTGGCTTGCAAAGCGGGTTCGCGGCTTTCGGACTACAGCGTGATGCACCAAACACCATTCGACATCGCTCTGACGATCTCGAATGGCCGGGATTTCCTGGCCTGAGGCTCTCTAGTATCTATCGTGAAAGGATTTGGCGTTACGTTCGGTTAGGCGTGTGGCACGCTCGGGACTGAGATTGCGCCTGAGTTCGAGGTATCCCAGGTCTCAGATCGAGACATGGGGCACCCAATTTCGACCAACTATTCACTTGAGATCCTGGGCCAACCGCCGTGGGAATCAGCACGTTTGAGACTTATTGGTGATTGACTTCAATATTACAAGCGCCTTCCAAGTGATTCGGGGAGTTGCGAGCTGGGATCGACAAGGGGTCGCATAGCACCTACCAAAGTCTCGAGCTGGCCCTTTCGTGAGCTCAGCCTATTGAACTGAACCGTGATCTCTTTCAGTTCCATTGCTCTTTGTTCTAATGCGACGCGATAAATTGTGCATGCTCGCCTCCAATCCCGCACTCTAGCATCGAGCGCCGATCCAAAGCACTAAGGTTCGCTACTGCCTTTATCCCGAAGGTAACGGAGGGCTGCGAGGAGCTTATCCAGGCCGGAAGTTGTGCGGGCCTATTATGGCTTGCTGGAGAGGACATTAGCGTCGGCGGCCCCTAATCTGGATAAACCGAACCCATTGATGAGGTTAGCTGTCCGCTGGGCAGCACCGTGAAAGGCCCAGGTACATCCCTCTATTTTCGTATCGACCAGCGAATGTTCGCCACCGCTGTAATGGATCTCACAATGGCGAATATTGCAGCGGATGAATTCGATCTCGTCCAGAACGACCTTCCTCGTCTCAATGGTCATGTCTTTGATTGTTCTCATAGGGACTTTCTGAGGCAACGACCCTCCAGAGACATGCTCTGGGAGCAAACGAAATCCCAAAAGGTTACGAAAGGTCGGAGCACAGCCGATATCCCTGCGCACGAGCTCAAAACTCGACAGTAACCAACGTACATATTTTGTGCAATGCCCGTCGGTGGTTACTCTCGCTTACATTCGCACAATGGAGGCGGAAAGATGAACCAACAGGGAAATTCTGGTGCTTATCGTGCGGCGATTGAGGCGGCGATGGATGAACTGGATGTCATTCGCCAGGAATTAGAGCGGCTGAGGAACCGGCAGTATCAGTTCGAGCGTGTGGCGGAAGTTCTGAAACCGCTGATCGGCTCAGGCGAGCAAATGGTTGAAGAAGGTCCCGCTGAGATCGCTCTTCCACAACTCGTTCCCCAGAAGATGAGCGAATCTGCGGACCCAGTCCAACGCCGGATTGACTCAATCCTCGGCCTGGCCGTGGCCTAATCCGTCGCGTAGCGGACACTTATGAAACTTTCGGACGAAGCGCCCGACGGCGGAATTTTAGACGGACCTGTTCATCCAGGTACGATCCGCATTGTTCTCGCGGACTCTCAGGCTATTTACCGCGTCGGAATTCGCAAGATCTTTGCACTTGAAGACGATATTCGCGTGGTTGCGCAGGCAGACTCGCTCGAGCATCTGCGCGCCGCGATTGAACGCCACCCTGCCGAGGTCGTTCTTGTCGAGGGTGAACTTCTGGCTGGCGCGACAAGCTCAATCCAGGAACTCCGGCGGATCGCGCCCGACGTCAAGCTCATCGTGCAGACTGAGTTCGCTGACCAGAACCAGACAGTCACTCTCTATCGCCAGGGCATTCGCGGCATCATCTCCAGGTCCATCTCTGCTGATCTGCTGGTACGATGCGTACGGCGCATCGCTGGCGGAGAGACCTGGATTGACAACCAGGCCTTGAACTGGGTTATCGAAGCCTATCGTGCCCAGGAAATCGCGCTCTTAAATCCGCGCCCGCAGCCGCACCTCTCTCCCAAGCAGACGGCGATCATCACTTGCATCGCGCAAGGCAAGCGCAATAAGGAGATTGCATTTCAGCTGGGAACCACCGAACAGGTCATCAAGAACTATCTGCGCAAAATCTACGAAAAGCTCGGCGTCTCAGACCGCCTTGAACTTGCCCTGTACTGCCTGCACAACAAGATCATCGATCAAGGTGTGGATGAGATCGCCGCAGTCCTGAGGGCTCGCCAGACTGCTTGATGACGAACCATTGCGGAGCTTCGTCCCTGGAGCACACTGCGCTTTGCCCCGAAGCGATGAAAAGGGGAGGACGAATTTGGGCTTTGAAACGCAGCTTCTAAGCACTAGCCCACCTCAACCGCCTGCGAAGAAATGTCCGTTCGTCACATGCACACCTAGAGTCCGAGGGGTATCATCTTCGGTCGGAACGATTCCTTTCCAACTTCCCCTGAGAGCACCGGTCCGACATTGACCGTGGGGGAAGCTCTCATGTTGCTGCGCTGCGCCAGCTGTTTGCTGTTTGCTAGTCTCACATTTTCCGCCGCCTCTCAGACTGGCGGTAAGGAACCCAAGACATCAATGGAGTGGTTCGCGCGTGCCCGCGACAACATGAATCTGCGCATGCCCGGCTCTGCTCCGTTTCATATCAAGGTCACCTTCCACGCCTTCCCAGGCGTCGAGCTTCGTGATGAGAAGTCGAAGCCGGAGATCGTCACCGGGGATGGCACCTACGAGGAAATCTGGCTTGCTCCGCATCAATGGCGGCGCGAGGTGTCGCTGGCCGACTACCACGCCATCGAAGTGCAATCCGAATTGGCTCGCAAGATGCAAGCTTCCTCCGACTACGAGCCGAGCCGTGTCCTCATGCTGCTCAGTCGTATCCTCGACCCCATTCCGCGCAATCTTGTTTCGCGAGAGTTCAAGCATGATGGTGCATCTGGTTGGGACGTTCTAAACAATAAGGACCTCCCCCTGGTGCGCATTAGCAAGACTTTTGAGCGTTCGGGGGTCACCTTGAGCACGGCTTACTACTTTCTGCCGCGCGGAGTTTTAGCGATTGAAAACAACCACGGCCTTCAGACCAGTTGGGAGGACGATGTACTTTTTGCGGGCAGGATCGTGCCGCAACACATAACTGTGAAAGCCGGAGACCGGACACTGCTCACCGCAAATGTGACCATCGAACCTGCCGGAGAAAGTGGCCCGGAACGATTTGACCTCCCCGGCGGACCGGCCGACCCGGGAATGACTCTGCGCGCGCTGCCGTGGTTCGAAATCAAACCACCTGCACCGTTGAGCGACGTTGCACCTTGGAACGGCCCGGACAACTCAGCCCTCTCACTCCTGGGAGTGGTCGATCGGAGCGGGAAGTATCGGGAACTGGAAATGATCATTGGAGTCAACACGCAAAGCAGTGACAACAAAACGATGATGGCTGACCTTCGCAAAGCGAAATGGAGTCCACCGGAGATCGACAAAAGTCACTGCGAGTTTGTATTCCTACTGAACTACATTCGTGAAGTCCATACGACCTTTTCGCGACATTAGAGGGGCGCCTCACGCCATCGGGTTTTTGGCGCGCAGCTCTGCCACGATCTCAGCGGCGGCTTTGCGGGCTTTGTCGGCCTGGTCGGGCGGGAAGCTGATGGCGCCTACGCGCGCGTGTCCGCCGCCGCCGTAGCGCTCGCATACCTGCGCGAGATTCACCATCTTTGCGGGGTCGGCCTTGGTCCATGGATTCGAACCCACCGACACCTTTGTGCGGAAGCTCGATTTCGACAGTCCGATGGAATACGTCGCATTGGGGTGCAGGTAGTAGGGGATGAACTTGTTGAATCCTTCAAGCTGATGATCGGTGATGTCGAAGAAGATGGTTCCGTCGCATTCTTCGCTGCGATTGCGAATCAGCTCGATGCCTTCCTTGTGGCGCTCGAGCAGCGGCGGCAGAAGGTCTGCAACGAAGGGCTGCGCGAGCACCTCGGCCAGCGGCATCTCGGTCAGCAGGGGAATCAGGCGCGGAATAAACGCCGGGTCCTGAGTGGACTCGATGATGAGCGTCAGCTTCATTGCGGGCGCGGCCATCTCCACGGCAGCCTCGGGGCTCTCGTAGAGGGCGCCGTCGACGATGTTGGCCCAGTGAATCAGTTCGGCAACCGGCGCGGTATCAAATCCGAATCTCGTCGACCCGATGTGGCCCAGAAAACTGGTGCAGGAGGTGTAGTCGGGATCGAAGAATTTTCGCGCGCCGCAGATCGGATCCTTCTGGCACGCGAGGAAATGCTGGTGATCCTCGGGGGTCAGGAACGCGGAGAGATGGTGATCGAACCACCACGTGATTTTGGGCGAGGCGGAGTATTTGAAGTCGACAATCGCGTTCTCGTCACCCGTGAATTCGCTCTCGTCAAAGAGCGCTCCGGCACGGTGAACCAGGCCGTGATATTCGTAGGCGGCCTCGCTGTCGATGCACTCGCGGTGGAAGCGCGTGAAAAGGGACGCCGAGCAAGCCCCATCAAAACACTTGTCGTGGTAGAACACGCGAACCCGCAAAGTGCACAACTCCTTGCCCTAGAATCCGGTAAAACCGGAAAGTTAAGCATCATGCGGGCGGCTGATTGTGTCAAGGAGCGGGGCCGTTCCGCGGTTTGATCGGGGCAAAAAACTGTTCGATTGCGAACGGTTGCTTTCGTTTCCGGACATGCAAATGGCTTCGACGCGCCATATCTCTGAATCTAAGGCTTCTGAACTCAATGGTTGTTCGCACAACGAAGGAATGGCCACCGACGTGCAAGATTCTTAGCAATATTCTGCGCGGAGGACTTCATGCAAGCCATTCTTCAGGATTTTCGTTTCGCACTTCGGCAGTTGCGGAAGTCCCCCGGCTTTACGATCGCGGCGGTTTTGACGCTGGCTATCGGTATCGGAGCCAACACGGCGATCTTCAGCATCATGGATGCGGTGGTGCTTCGCCCCCTGGCCGTGCCGGACATGAACCGCGTGCTGACCGTCTACGAAGTGCAGAATCGCGGCGATCAAAAGCCGGTTGCACTCGGAAATTTTGAAGACTGGCGTCAGCAGAGCCGCTCGTTTGACGAGATGGCTGTTCGCATGCCCGAAGACATGAGCCTGACCGGGGCCGGCGATGCCGCGCACGTGCAGGCGGAGTTTACCTCTCCGTCCTTCTTTAGCGTATTGAAGACAAACGCGCTGGTGGGGCGGGTCTTCAATCAGAGCGAAACCCAACCGGGCAGGAACGACGTGGCCGTGTTGAGCTACGGCTTCTGGAAGAACCACTTTGGCAGCGACGCCGCGATTCTGGGCCGGAAAGTGGAACTGGACCAGCACACCTACACGGTCATCGGCGTAATGCCGAAGACGATGCAATACCCATCGACGGCTGATCTCTACCTTCCCTTTGCGCCCGATGAGGCGCAACTCGGCAATCGCAACGCGCACAACTACCTGGTGATTGGCAGGCTGCGCGCGGGCGTGACGGAAAAGCAGGCGCAGTCAGAGTTGAATCTCATCGCCAACCGCTTGTCGAAGGCGTATCCGGCGACGAACCTTGGCTGGACAGTGAAGGCTGAGCCGCTGCTCGATGACATCAACGGCGATCAGACGCCGCTTTACTTCAACCTGTTGCAGGGCGCGACGCTCTTTGTGCTGCTGGTGGTGTGCGCCAACATAGCCAACCTCCAGTTCGCTCGCGGCATTGCGCGCCGGCCTGAGATTGCCATGCGCACGGCGCTGGGTGCGAGTCGCGTCAGGTTGCTGCGCCAACTCCTTACGGAGAACATCCTGCTCGCGCTGGTCGGCGCTGCCGGCGGACTGCTGTTTGCGAGGCTCTACATGCACCTGTGCGTCATCTCGATGCCGGAGAGGGTCGCGCGATACATGGCGGGTTGGTCGAATATTTCGCTTAATAGCCGCGCGCTTGCGTTGTCGGTTTTCATGGCGGTGGCCGCGGGCGTTATTTCCGGTTTTGCGCCTGCGCTCGAAGCGTTGCGTGTCAACCTGGTCGATCAGTTGAAATCGGGATCGCGCGCAATCGCCGGCGGAGGACGCAGTCGCTGGCTGAGGAACGTCTTCGCGGTAGCCCAGATCGCCCTTGCGGTTGCACTCGTGATTGGGGCAGCCTTGATGTCGAAGGGCATGTACGCGATCATGCACTCGGCCGACATCTATAGCCCGAGCAAGATGTTGACGTTTATCGTTCACCTGCCGCCCGCGCGTTACGACACTCCGCAAAAGCAGGCGGCCTTTTACGACCAGAGCCTGGAAAAGCTGAGAGCTTTGCCGGGCGTGAAACATGCGGAGCTGACGAACACCCTGCCTCTGAGCGACGAGGGATGGGTTGACGACTGCCAGATTGAGAATCGCCCGCTCGCACCGGGAAAATTTCAGAGCGCGCTGCGCTTACCGGTCAGCGCTGGATATCTGACGGCTTTCCAAATCCCGATGATTTCGGGTCGCGGTTTCACACAAAACGACACGATCGGTTCACAGCCGGTCACGATTGTGAGCCGGAAATTTGTGGCCCGCTATTTCTCTGGAGAGAACCCGCTGGGGCATCGTATTCGCATGGGATCGAGCACTAAGGAGCAATCCCCCTGGTTGACGATTGTAGGTGTCGCGGATGAGGCCGATTACAACCTGTTTGTAAGGAACGATGCGGGTGCGGTCTACACGAACACGGCGCAGATGCCGACTGGCGGCATCACTTACACCGTAATTACGGATGGTGATCCGCTGGCGATTGCGCCGGCTGCGCACAAGGCAATCGCTACGCTCGATCCGGTGTTGCCACTGGACGAATTGGAAACATACGCGGTGTTTATGAAGGAAAAGCTGATTGGCCTGGCATATGTTGCCGTCATGCTCGGCACCGACGCTTTGATCGCGTTGCTGCTGGCGGCAATCGGCATCTTCGGCGTGATGGCCAACCTGGTGGGCGAGCGCACACGCGAAATCGGCGTGCGGCTTGCGATGGGAGCGCGGCGCGAAGATGTGCTGAGAATGATTCTACGGCGGGCGACGATCCTCACAACAACCGGACTGGGTGTGGGGCTTCTGCTCGCCGTCGGCCTGGCGCATGGGGTTGCGAACCTGATTTACGGTGTGAGCCCCAACGATCCGACTGTCTTCGTGTCGATTGCGGCGGCGATTGCAGCCATTGCCCTTGTATCGAGTTGGATCCCAGCACGGCGCGCAGCGCGCATTGATCCCATCATCGCCTTGCGGGATGAATAAACGATTGCGCTGCTGAAGTAGGGTAAAGCTCCAAACGTTGACTCGCTTGGGTAGAATTCTCCAAACAGGACGCATGTCCTTTTTGGAGGAGCCTCAGATGGAGCCAGAGAACGAGCCAGTCGCGCCGGGATCTGAATCGAGCGACGGCGTACCCGAAGCACTGGTGTATTCAGGGCCACCGGCCACCAAGCCGGAAGATCCCTACCGGGGATTGAAGTGGGCTTTCATCGGGGATCAAGGCCTGCGTGCGGGATGGTCCGTGGCACTCTTCCTCCTCTTGTTCTTCGCCATGGCCACCGGTTTGGGCGCAATGTTCGCGAGGCTCCACCTGGTGAGCGGCGGCAGAAGCGAATTCACGCCCAAGTCAGCGTTCTTCGGCGAACTGGTCGCAGTTTTGGCCATGCTTGGCGCAGCCGCGATTGTGGCTCTCATCGAGCGGCGGAGCATTCTCGATTACAACCTGGTCGGGCCACGGCGAGGAATTCACTACGCGAGCGGGCTGGTGGTGGGGTTCGCAGCGCTCTCGGCTCTAATAGGCGCACTGGCAGGGGGCGGATGGCTGCACTTCGGTCCTGTTGCGCTGAGCGGATCGCACATTTTCGCCTACGCTGCTTTTTGGGGATGCGTCTTCATCCTTGTCGGCTTTCTTGAAGAGGGCGTGATGCGCTGCTTTCTGCTATTCACGCTTGCACGGGGCATCAACTTCTGGTGGGCCGCCGGGCTCATCGGTGCGATGTGCCTGCGACTCGTTACCCACGCAAAGGGCAATGGAACCTGGGGCGTGTATCTGATCGCCTTGATTGGGGTGATTCCATGCCTGATGTTGCACTTGAAACGAGCGCCGAGCGCCGCCTTCTGGCAGGCGGCATGGGTGACCTCCACCTTCTTCGGATTTGGCCACACGGGAAACAACGGAGAAAACTGGATCGGCATATTTGCGGCATCGGCGATTGGATTCGTGTTTTGCGTAAGCGTCTGGGTGACCGGCTCAGCGTGGTGGGCGATTGGATGCCACACCGCGTGGGATTGGGCGGAGACCTACTTTTATGGCGCAGCCGATAGCGGCAATGTGGCGACAGGACACTACCTGACCACCACTCTCGGCGGCAATCCGCTTTGGAGCGGCGGCGCGGACGGTCCCGAGGGCAGTCTGCTGGTGTTGCCGATCGTTTTGTCGCTGCTTGCGCTGCTGCTGGTGTTTTACCGGCGTCCTGAGCTTACGGCGATTTCGGCGCCGGCCGCGGAGCAACCTGCGAGTTGAATGGCGTTTGAGAATCAGGGCGGGACAGGGCGTTATTCTTGAGTAAGCGATGCCCAGTTTCCGAACCGAAGATCGAGAAGCAGCGGTTGCTGCTTATTCCCAACCGCGCGACCACAAACGACGCTGGCTGACGATTCTGCTGTGGTCGGTCTGCGGGCTTCTGCTGCTTGCCCTGATTACAGCCGGAGTGGTTCTGCTGTGGCTGCGCTCGGCGGTTCAGGCTGCGTTGCCGGTGCTCGATGGCGAGGTGCGTCTCTCGGTTGTCGACTGGGGATTTAAAGGCAAGGTCTTGCTGGCTCCGGTTACGGTGCGGCGCGATCTGCACGGAGTACCTCATATTGACGCGCTGACGCAGGAGGATCTGTTTTTTGCGCAGGGTTACGTTACGGCGCAGGATCGCTTGTGGCAGATGGATGCGTTTCGCCGCAACGCGAATGGGGAACTCGCGGAGATTATGGGTCCATCACTGCTGCGACATGACAAGGCGCAGAGAGTGCTGCAATTCCGCAATACTGCTCACCGCATCTACGAGAATCTTTCAGCCGAAGATCGCAATAGGCTCGAATCGTATGCTCGCGGCGTGAATCTCTACATCGCTCAGAATCGAAACTCGCTCCCGCCTGAGTTTCGTTTGCTGCACTATGAGCCAAAAGCCTGGAGTGGGGTCGACTCCATCAGCATCGGCATGATGATGGTGGAGATGCTGGATACTCACTGGTACTCGAAACTCGCTCGTGAGCGCATCGCGGCAAAGTTGCACAACCAGAAGCTCGAATCGGATCTGTATCCTGTTGGCTCGTGGCGCGATCGCCCGCCGACCGGCGTACTGCTGGATCTGAGTCAGCCTCATCCTCAGCCACCCGCATCGGATGACGAGGACGATGAGCAGGATCGCAGCCAGAATGGCGCCGGCCCTCGGGAGGATCTCGGCGTCCTGCGTGATCTGCTCGGGCTCCCTGCCTGCGCGGGGTGCGCACCGGGTTCGAATAACTGGGTGATTGCGGGTCAGCATACCGCGAGCGGGAAACCTCTGCTCTCGAACGATATGCACCTCGGTTTGAATGAGCCGAACATCTGGTACATGGCCGACCTTCACGGTCCCGGATTTCATGCAGCCGGCGTGACGCTGCCGGGAATGCCGTATGTCATCGCAGGGCATAATGAGCACGTCGCGTGGGGTTTTACCGCTCTTTATGGGGATGTGCAGGACCTCTACATCGAGAAACTGGACGGCAAGGGAAATTTTCACGCGGCCGATGGCAGCTGGAAACCTCTAGGCATGGACCATGAAGTGATTCACGTGCGCGGACGCGCGGACGTTCAGCTCGATCTGCGATCGACGACGCATGGGCCTCTGCTCGATCCGATTTTCACCAACGACAGGCGGGCCATCGCGCTGCACTGGACGCTCTATGACAACACGCTCAATACGATTCCTCTTTATGAGATCAACACTGCGGTAAATTGGCCGGAGTTTTCAGCAGCGCTGGCGCAGTGGTGCTGGCCCACGCAGAACGTCGTTTACGCGGACGACCAGGGGCATATTGCTTATCATGCGGTGGGACGGATTCCCCTGCGGCCCGCGGGGCTTGCGGGCGTGCCGATTCAAGATGGTCCACATGAATGGCAGGGCTATATTCCTTTCGACGTAATGCCGAGTGCAGTCGATCCGCCTTCGGGCTTTTTGGCAACGGCGAACTCGCGCGTGACTACGAGTACTTCGCCATATCCTCTTTCACTGGACTGGGCCGATCCATATCGAGCTGAGCGCATTTATAAATTGCTGCAGGGTCGCGATCAGCTCAAGCCCGCAGACATGCTTGCCGTGCAAACTGACATATACAGCGAAGTGGACCAGGAACTGGCCCATCGCTTTGCGTATGCGATCGACCACGCTTCGGGCACAGACGGTCAATTAAAGAAGGCCGCAGACCTGATGCGCAGTTGGGACGGGCGACTGACGGTGGACTCTGCCGCTGCGTCTCTCGTAACCCAGGCTCGCGCAGCGCTTTGGCCCCTGCTGCTGGAGCCGAAGGTCGGCAAAGACGAGGCCAAAGAGTACCAATGGTCGGGGTCTAATTTCGCAGAAGAAGAGATCGTGATGCACGCCAGCGCAGACTGGCTGCCGCCGGGCTACAAGGATTGGGATGCGCTGTTGACGGACGCTGTACGCAAGGGGATGAAGGCGGGCAATGCTCCAGGGGATGTGAGCAAATGGGCGTACGGCAAGTGGCATGTCGTCGATATCGAACATCCGCTCTCCAGTTTCCTGCCCCATTTCGGACGTATCGCAGGCACCGGCGCACAGCCGCTCAGCGGTGACACTACGACGGTGAAGCAGGTGGGCCGCACATTTGGTCCTTCGCAACGATTCACGATGGACTGGAGCAATGTTGATGGATCGACAGAAAACATCGTCCTGGGCGAGAGCGGAAATCCATACAGTCCCTACTTCCGCGATCAGTGGAACGACTACTACGCCGGTACGACCTTTGCTTTGCCTTTCAGCCCCGCGGCGGTAGCTGCGCAAACGCGGCACACGTTGCGACTCCTGCCATGACGTCGCTTCTCGAGAAGCCATTCAGAAAATTTGCCGGGCCCGCGGTCATCATCCTCGCGGCGCTGCTTGCGAATTTGCTGCAGATGCTTTGGGGAAACTCCTGCGGCCACGACTTTGATTTCCATCTTGTTTCATGGCTCGATTGTCAGAACAGCTGGCGCCATGGAGTTTTCTATCCGCATTGGGCGCCGAGCGCAAACTTCGGCGCTGGCGAGCCACGGTTTGTTTTTTATCCGCCGCTTACTTGGATGATGGGTGCGGCGCTCGGCCTCGTCTTGCCATGGAAGGTGGTGCCGGTCGCGATGACCGTTTTGCTGCTGGCTGCGACGGGCCTTGCCACGCGCACGCTGGCGCGCCAGGCGCTCGACGAAGGCCCTGCGACGCTGGCCGGCTGCGCGGCAGTGTTCTGCGGATACACCATGTTCACTGCATATGAACGATCCGCTTATGGCGAACTGGCGGGCGGGTTTTGGATTCCGATGCTGCTGCTTCTCATTTTGCGCGATCGGACAAATACCGCGTCAGTGTGGCGGCGAGCGTTCGACGGATCAACCGTGCCGCTGACGTTGGTGTTGGCAGGCGCTTGGCTCTCGAATGCGCCGTTGGGTGTGATGGCCAGCTATCTGCTGGCCGGGGTCGCGTTGGTCGCCTCATTGCAGAGGCGCTCCTGGGCTCCTTTGTTGCGCGCAACGGTGGCTGCTTCGCTGGGGCTGGGATTGGCGGCGATCTACCTGGTGCCGGCGGCGATAGAACAGCGCTGGGTTGAGATCAGCCAGGCCACCGAAGACCTCGGGGAAAAGATTGAAAACAGTTGGCTCTTCGCCCGACATGCGAACCGTGCTCTTGAGTTGCACGACGTTGAGTTGTTGAAGGTGTCGGGCATCGCGGCAATCATGATTGCGGTTACGCTGATTGGGATTTTTGTCAGCTGGCGTCGGAAGACATTGCCGGGTCGGCGGGCATGGTGGATCCCACTGGCCGTAATCCCGGTGGCTGTCCTGCTGCTTCAGTTTCCGGTTTCTCGTCCTGTCTGGAGCACCCTGCCGAAGCTCAGGTTCCTGCAATTTCCATGGCGCTGGCTGGTTGCGGTCGAGGCGCCCATGGGAATCTTCTTTGCATCGGCTGTGTGGGTCACGCGATCCCGATTGCGGATCGCTGTCATCGCAGTCTGTTCGGTTTTCTTTGTTGGAGTAGGAGCGTTTTCCTCGTTTGTCTTCTTCCAGTTTTGCGACTCGGAAGACTCCGTTCGCGGCATGCTGGATGCGTACCGGAGTGGAAAGGGCTTTGAGGGAGTCGATGAATATGCGCCCGCCGGAGCCGACAACTCCCTGGTTGCAACCGGGTTGCCCGACGCTTGCTTCACGTCGAATCCCAAGGTCGTTCTTGGGAGCGCATCGGAGGAATTGACGCCGGCATATTCCGACCTCGGAACCTGCGAGACAGCATTTTCAAGAGCCGGGAAACCGCCTGAAATGTGGCCGGAGCACCTGCGCTTTGCCGGGATCACATCTCACGCAGGCTACTTTGTTTTGAAGCTCCGCTCCTATCCTGCGTGGCAAGTCAAGGTCAACGGAAGCGCTGTCCATTCCCTGCCGGAACGCGACGACGGCCTGATGGCTGTGCCGGTTCCGCAAGGACCTGTGAATCTGACTGTCGACTGGACAACGACAAGCGACGTAGTCCTGGGCCGCTGGCTCAGTTTGCTGGCCCTGGCTCTCGTTGCAGGTCTATATATGGTCGAACGAAAGCTGCGCACAACGGCGAATGAGCCGCCGAAAGCTCGGTTATCATGATTAGAATGCCTGCCGATGTGAAATCGCTTATCCATGAAGGCGCCGAACTGACCGACCGCGCGTTGGAGCAGCTTATTCCAGGCGTCGACACGGTGCCGGCTTCGATACATGGGGCCATGCGCCACTCCACGTTCGCGGGGGGCAAGAGGCTGCGGCCTGTTCTCGCAATGCAGGCTGCCGTGACGATCGCGGGCACGCTTCCCCAGGGAATCGAACGGCTGGGCGCGGCACTCGAGATGCTGCACACTTACTCGCTGATCCACGACGATTTACCCGCTTTGGACAATGACGATTTGCGTCGCGGCAAGCCCACCTGCCACGTAGCTTTCGGCGAGGCAATCGCTATTCTCGCCGGGGACGCTCTGCAAACGCGCGCCTATGAAGTGCTCGCTGGACTCGACGCGCCAGCTGCAGCCACAGTACAGATCATCGGACTGATTGCCAATGCTACCGGCACCGTGGAAGGCATGATCGGGGGGCAGGTGCTGGATCTGGAAAGCGAGCACCTGAAACCGACTCCGGAGTTGGTCGATGCCATCCACCGCGCGAAAACGGGGGCGCTTATTCGCGTAAGTGTCGTCGCCGGAGGCATTTATGCCGGGGCCACGGCGGATGATGTGGCGCGCCTCGACACATTTGGGCGCAAGGCCGGGCTGGCATTTCAAATCGTGGACGACGTCCTCGACATGACGGTTGATTCCGCGCACCTGGGCAAGACCGCCGGTAAGGATCTCGCCACGGAAAAGGCCACCTGGCCTGCCGTCTTTGGGATTGAGCAAAGCCAGCGCGACGCGGCAACGCTCATCGACGAGGCGTTTGCGGCTCTGAAGCCATACGGCAGCCGTGCCGAGGGACTAAAATCCGTCGCCCGCTACCTGGTGGAGCGAAAGAATTAGTGCTTTCGGAAGCCGACATACTCACTGCTTTGCGGGACTGCTTTGATCCGGAAGTCAAGATCAACCTCGTCGATCTTGGGGTGATCTATGGCGTCGAAACCGGCTCTGATCCGGACTCAACGCCCGCTTGGCCGCGCCAATGGGTCAAAGTGACCATGACATTGACCAAGCCGGAAGGCCCCGCGTCGGGGCTCATCCTTGAGCAGGTACATAACCGCCTTGCCGGCATTCAAGATATCAGCAAAGTCGAAGTCAACCTGGTGTGGGAACCCAAATGGACGCCCCACCGCATCAGTCCGGCGGGCCGCCTGCAACTGAGAATCTGAGCCGGATTATCGGCCCAGCACCCGGCGCAGAGAGTGACCCTTTTCTGTAATGTTGTCCACGACGCCCTGTACCTGCTCGACGAACTGTTGCGTCCGGTCGACATAGAGCGGGAGCGCTTGCCACCAGCTTCGCAGTGTGTCCTCATGGTCGAAAAGCGCGAGCGCTGTGCCGGATGCGGCGAGGACCACCCCTTCCCGCTTTTTACCGGCTACCAGCAGGCAGCCGCCGGCAATCAGCGACCCGCAAGCGGCGATCCGGACCCAATCGATGGGTTGCACAGGCGGAACGTATTCTTCGGCATAGTACCGGGGTTCCTGTCTTCTGTCGTTCTCAATAACTGGCGCAAGGGCCATGAGGTCTTCCTCCCTCTTACTCTGATGCAGATGCACGTCTGAGGGATAAAAGAGCGGCGAACGGAATTTCCCATGGGAGGTGGGGAGCGCCATGGAGACGGGCCAATTGTCCTTCAGGATCCGGACCCTAAACCTCAGTCGAGATCGAATTCTCGCAAGGGTTTACCCTCGGGCGCGTCCTTGGCCTTGCGCAGGGCCTCGGCAAACTTCTTCTCGAATAGGTCCTCCTTGTTCTTCTCCGCGTCGACCGACTGGCGGAAGATCGACTCTTTGCGTTCGTCCTGTTCGCGCATTGCCTTCGCGGCTGTCTCGAGATCTTCAAACATGCGCTTGCGTGGAGCCGGTGTGTGGCTTACCACAAGCCCGGTAGTGGCATCGACCAGGATCATCGCGCCGCAGTCGGGGCAGGCAACCTCAAAAGTGCTCTTTTTCTCTTTCGCCATAACAAGGAGAATTGTAGCTCCCGGGTGACCTCTTGCACAGATTCCCTGCTGGGGGCTGAACTTCCCGGGCCCATGCGGCGTACCTTTATCAGCAGGAGTTTTGCGCCTTCCCGCTGGTCAATGTATTCCGCGGAGACCGGCTCGGCGCCCAAAAGGATTGAAAGAAAGAAATGATGATGAAAAAGTTCGCCCTGATTTTGCTTTCTGCCCTTACCTTCCTACCTCTTTGCCCGGCCCAGGCCCCGATTGTCGGCGACTGGGAGGGAACGCTGGATGCAAATGGCACGCCCTTTCGGGTCGCCTGGCATGCCGTCGCAGCACCGGATGGGAGCATCACTTCCACGCTCGACAATATCGACCAGAGCATCTACGGAATCAAGGTCAAATCCACCGAGATCAGAGACTCCAAGCTGACAATGGTTGTCGACGACGTGGTTCAAGCCAACGGACAGGAGATGAATCTTCGTGGCGAACTGGTCGGCACCCTCAACAAGGAGGAAACGGAGTTGACCGCAACGTGGACGCAGACCGATCCCCCACAACCGCCCGCGCCGGTCACGATGAAGCGTAAGCAAGCTCAGCACGCCGCCACGGCGCAGGCGACGATTGCCGGAGATTGGCAGGGGACGCTGGATGCTGGACAAGCCCTGTTGCGGCTTCTGCTGCATATAACGGCGGGCAAGGATGGCGCGCTTACCTCTTCGCTCGACAGCATCGATCAGGGAGCTAACGGCATCCCCGTCGATGCGACGACGATGAAGGATTCGAAGCTCAGCCTCACCGTGGATGCTGTCCACGGCACCTATGAAGGCACCGTCAACAAGGATGCGTCGGAGATCGACGGCACATGGACGCAGAGGATGCCGCTTCCGCTGAAGTTTACGCGCGCGCAACCGCAAGTTGCGGCGAAGGCTGGTCCGCCTTCAGACATCGACGGCACCTGGATGGGAATGCTCGATGCGGGCGGCAAGCAGTTGCGTATCCTGCTCAAGATCGCGAATATGGACACCGGCCTCACCGCGACGATGCAGAGTCCGGACCAGAGCCCCGCGTGGGTTCCTGCAAGTGCCATCACCCGCAGCGAAGGAAAGCTGACCGTCAAGTTCAATGCTTTTGGCGCTACCTATGAAGGAACGATTGCATCGGACCATAGTTCGGTCGACGGCACCTTCACACAGGCGGGACACGAAATGCCGCTGGTGATGAAAAAGATCTGAGACGACTGCTTCCTGGCGCCCGGCGAAGATCTGGAGATTTGCGGTCTCTATTGGTTCGCCGTGGCGCCTGCGGGATGTACGTGCAGGATGATGCGCCGATACGACGTCAAACGTGGGGCGCCTTCGTCTGTGACGGCGAGAATGATGTGAGCCGTGCCGTCACCCTTGCATGGGATGAGCGGCAGCCATAGGGCGCGGCAGGGAGAGTCGACGCGAACGTTGACGCGCGGCGACTCTGCCCCGGTCAGCGTCAGCGCGGCGAGATTGCCGTCTGCGATGCCTGCTTCGGCGTAATGGAACCATGAAAAATGCAGCGGCTGTCCGTCGGGGTCGGAACTTTGGCTCGCGTCAAGCGTGATGGACTGCCCTGCGACAACATCCATCTCGATGGGTGCGGTGCCCTGTTTCCCGTTCACCACTGCAACGGGATTGTGGTTGGCATGGGCGAAGTCCGCGACTGTCCACGTCATGCGCGCGGCAAAGTCGTTCTGGAAAGCGTCGCGCCAACGCCAGATGGTTGCATGGTCGGAGACATGAACTGCACCGTCGACTCCGGTGACGGAATCCTGCGAGGTCGCGCGTGCAAACTCGTCTCCACCCTGGGTCCAGATCGGGTGAGTCTCTCCGTAGGGTTGCCGGTGGACATAACGGCCGCCCCACCCGCCCCAGTCCGGCCGCCGGTAGGCGTTGAGGCCATTGTCGATGAGGCCCAAGAAAGATGGCGTGTCGCCTTCCATGATGAACATGAACTTGGGGTAGTGTTTGCCCAGCGGCCCTTTGCTGCGAATGTTTGTATCGAGCCATTCGTTGGTGACAACGGTCGAGTCGGCGCCCGCGTCGTTGCGGTAATAGAAATCACCGCTGATACCTGTCCATGTGGCGGAATAGTACTCGCCGCTGGTGGGCGTTGACGGCGACACGATGTAGAAAAGGTCAGGAAACTCGCGGCGAATCCAGGGGCCGGCATCGTCCTGATCGCTGATGGAGTAGACGCGAAGCTTCGCGACAAGCTTTGCAACCTGTTCCGGCGTCCGTGAGGCGCGGATCTCAATCAGCGCCTGGGCCAGGGTGTTGGCTCCGCCCCAGATCGAGATCCATAGAGGACGCGGATCGTCGCGGTCGGCAGCGCTGATGATGGCGCGCGCTCCGTCGGATGTTTTGTCTGACCCTGTAGCAGCGAGTCCGTAGGCAGCCTCGCCGGTGAAGACGCGGCTCGCGAGTTCGGCAGCTTCTGGCCAGCCCTTCGCATGTAACAGGAGATTGGGTCTGACCTGCCCGTAAGTCTCGATGATCTGCCGCATCGTCTCAGGATGCGTGGCCTTTCTCTGCCACGTGGAGGTCGAAGCGATCATTGCTTCGATGTCGAACTGGTTCGAGTAGAGCAGCAGACGGACAAACGACATCTGATCGTCGGGCTCATTGCCGATGTCGCTGATAATCACGACGCGCGGCTTGCCTGTGAAGTTGTCGACGTGAATGGGAGGGATTGCCTGTGCGCTAACGAGTGCCGCGGTAAAAAAAAGGCCAACCAACGAGCCAAGTGTCGTAATGAATTTCATCGGGACTTTCTCCATAGCACGGCTAAGAACGGAAATATCATTTTGACCGACGCAGCCCGTACTGCGCCACACGTCGGCAAAAATACGAAGGCCCTGCTCGGTGAGCAGGGCCTTCGAGTCTGCGGGCCTCGAGTCTTAGTGTTTTTCGGCGGCCGTGGCAAGCTTGGCCTCGGCTTCGTTGATGACGTGCAGCGCATGGTCATAGGCTTCCACACTGTCGCCCGCCTCCGACCATTCCTTTTCGCCGCGAACGAGCTGTTCTTTCGCGCGAGACACATCGATCTCCTCAGGCTTGAGTGCGTCGCCAGCGAGAATTGTGACGCGATCGGGCAGGACTTCGACGAATCCCCAATTGACGTTGTAGATCTGGTCGCTTACAGTCTGGTCGCCTTTCGCGCCATGCAGCCTCACGTCTCCTGCTCCGAGTTCGGCAAGCAGCGGTGCGTGACCGTAGAGCACTTCCATGTAGCCCGATTTGGCCGGCAACTCGACCGCATCCGCAACCACGTCGAAGAGGATGCGTTCTGGCGTGACCAGCCTTACTCGAAGTTGATTTGTATCTTCTGCCATATATACCTTCGATGTGAGCTACCAGACCTCCAGTTCCTTGCCCCCGGCTGGAAGCTGTCGGCTGGAAACTGGAGACCCTTTTAGACTGTCGCCTTGAGCTTCTCGGCGGTTTCAAGCACTTCTTCGATAGCGCCCTTCATATAGAAGGCCTGTTCGGGGATGTCGTCGTATTTGCCTTCGATGATCTCCTTGAAGCTGCGCACGGTATCGGCGATCTTCACGTAGGCGCCTGGAATTCCGGTGAACTGCTCGGCCACGTGGAAGGGTTGCGAGAGGAACTTCTGCACCTTGCGGGCGCGGGCCACGGTGAGCTTGTCTTCTTCAGAAAGCTCGTCGATGCCGAGAATCGCGATGATGTCCTGCAGATCCTTGTAGCGCTGCAGGATCTTCTTCACGCCCTGCGCCACGTCGTAGTGCTCCTGGCCCACGATGCGAGCAGAAAGAATGCGTGATGTCGAAGCCAGCGGATCGACGGCGGGATAGATTCCGAGTTCCGAAAGCGGGCGACTCAACACGGTTGTCGCGTCGAGGTGAGCAAACGTGGTCGCTGGCGCGGGGTCAGTCAAATCGTCGGCAGGCACATAGACGGCCTGCACCGAGGTGACAGAGCCCTTGCTCGTCGAGGTGATGCGCTCCTGCAGCTCGCCCATCTCCGTGGCCAGGTTTGGCTGGTATCCCACGGCTGAAGGCATGCGGCCGAGGAGGGTCGATACCTCGGAGCCGGCCTGCGTAAAGCGAAAGATGTTGTCGATGAAGAGAAGCGTGTCGGACCCCTCGACGTCGCGGAAATACTCGGCGACCGTCAATCCGGTCAGGGCCACGCGCAGACGCGCTCCGGGCGGCTCCGTCATCTGGCCGTACACCAGGGCGCACTTTGAGTTGGCGAAGTCGCCCGGCTTGATGACGCCCGACTCGGTCATCTCTGCCCAAAGATCGTTGCCCTCACGGGTGCGCTCGCCGACGCCGGCAAACACCGAGAAGCCGCCGTGGTTCTTGGCGACGTTGTTGATCAATTCCATGATGACGACGGTCTTGCCGACACCCGCGCCACCGAAGAGGCCGATTTTGCCGCCCTTCAAAAATGGCTGGATGAGATCGATGACCTTGATGCCGGTCTCGAACATTTCTTCGTGAGTCGACTGCTCGTCAAACAACGGGGCGGGCCGGTGAATGGGCATGCGGGTCTTCTCGCCGATTGGCCCGAGCTCGTCGACTGGGTCACCAATAACGTTGATGACGCGTCCCAGTGTCTCCTTGCCCACCGGTACACGGATGGGGCCGCCGAGGTCGATCGCCTTCATGCCGCGAACCATGCCGTCGGTTGCTTCCATGGCCACGGTGCGCACGCGACCTTCGCCGAGGTGCTGCTGCACCTCAAGAATCACGCTGATGGGGGTGGGAACCGTAAAACCATCGCTGGTAACGCGGAGCGCCTGGTAGATGGGCGGCATCGTTGTTTCTTCAAACTGCACGTCCACCGCGGGACCGGAAACCTGAATTACCTTGCCAATGTTTTCTGCCATAAACTCTGCCTTCCAGAAGTGCTAAACAGCGGCGGCGCCGCTGACAATCTCAATGATTTCCTTGGTGATGGCCGCCTGCCGCACGCGGTTCATCTGAAGCGTGTAGGAGTCGATCATGTCTGAAGCATTATTGGTCGCCGAATCCATTGCCGTCATGCGGGCCGCATGCTCGGCGGCAACCGACTCTGCCATGGCGTGATAAAGCATCGCAAAAATGTACTGCGGCAGCAGGCCATTGAAGAGCTCCTCTTTGGGCTCCTCGTAGATGTAGTCGACGTTCTGGGTGCCAAACTTCTTCGATTCCTCGTCTGCTTCCGCAGTGTCGACGGGTTCCAGCTTGAGGCCGGCGCTCGCGGCAGCCTCGGCTGCACGTTCGCGTTCCGCTTCAGTCGGCTCGACAGCTGCCGTGATCTGCGGAGCACCGATCTTGAGGATCGGCAACAGGCGTTCGACAACCAGGCGCTGCGAGATCACAGATTTGAATTCGTTGTAGACGATGTAGGCGGCGTCAATCTCCTCGCGAACATAACGGGAGATGATGTTTTCGGCCATTTCGAGGACGCGCGAGGCTTCGAGCTTAAGCAGCATTCCGGGATGGTCGCCGGTGATTTCTACAGCACCCTTCCGCTCGCTGCGCACTTGCCACGTGCGGCCGCTGTCGTCTGTCTGCTCGCTGTACTCTGCCGGCGAAAAGCGGCGGCGCGCCAGGTCGCGTCCCTTGCGCCCGACTGCCTCCACATCGATTTCCTTGTCCTTGTTGCCGGTGATGAATTGAAATGCAACCTTGAAGATGTTGGCATTGAACGCACCGGCAAATCCCTTGTCGCCGCTGATGACAACCAGCAGGACGCGCTTCTCGGGCCGTATGGCAAACAGAGGGTGGCACAGGTTGCCCGTTCCCTCATCGAAAATGTCGATGCGACGGGTGAGGGACTCGAGCACGCTGGTGATCATCTTTGCGTATGGCCGTGCCGCGAGCGCCCGTTCCTGCGCGCGACGCAGCTTGGCCGCCGAGACCATCTTCATGGCCTTGGTGATTTGCCGCGTGCTTTTCACGCTGCGTATGCGCCGCCGTAGATCAAGTACATTCGCCATAAATCAGCTGCTAGCTCCTAGCCTCTAGCTTTCCCATTCCTAGCTAGCAGCTAGAAGCTGGGAGTTGGACGCTACTCTTATGCCTTCGCGGACTGCAGTTCCGCCTGGAAGTTGGCCTTGTATTCCTTGAGCGCCGCATGAAGCCGGTTGCGCAAATCGTCGTCGAGAGATTTCTTCTTCGTCAGATCTTCGAGCAACGCGGACTGGGCATTGTCGAAATATTTGTAGATCCCATCCTCGAAGGCGCGGATGTCGGAGACATCGAGGTCATCGAGATATCCCTGCGTACCCGAGAACAGAATCACAACCTGCTGCTGCCACGTGAGCGGCTGAAACTGTGGCTGCTTCAGCAGTTCCGTGAGGCGCTGGCCGCGGTTTAGCTGCTTCTGAGTGAGCGCGTCGAGATCGGAGCCGAACTGCGCGAATGCTGCAAGTTCGCGATACTGCGCGAGATCGAGCTTAAGCGTGGAGCCTATCTGCTTGACTGCCTTGACGGCCGCCGAGAATCCTACGCGCGAAACCGAAAGACCCACGTTCACGGCCGGGCGAACGCCGGAGTTGAACAAATCCGTCTCCAAGAAGATCTGCCCGTCGGTGATCGAAATAACGTTGGTTGGAATGTAGGCAGAGACGTCGCCGGCCTGCGTCTCAATGACCGGCAGCGCAGTGAGCGATCCGCCGCCCTTTTTGTCACTCATCTTCGAGGAGCGCTCCAGCAGGCGCGAATGGAGATAAAAAACGTCGCCGGGATACGCTTCGCGGCCTGGAGGACGGCGCAGCAACAGTGAAATTTCGCGATAGGCCATCGCGTGTTTGGAAAGATCGTCGTACATCACCAGCGCGTGCTTGCCGTTATCGCGGAAATATTCACCCATGGCCGTCGCAGCATAGGGCGCGAGATACAGCATCGGCGCCGGCTCTGATGCGGAAGCGGCCACGATGATGGTGTGGCCCATCGCGCCGGCTTCGGTGAGTGTCTGCACAACGGATGCAATCGACGAGCGTTTCTGGCCGATGGCGCAGTAGATGCAGATCAAATTGTTCTTCGCGTTGTTGATAATCGTGTCAAGCAGCACGGCAGTCTTGCCGGTCTGACGATCACCGATGATCAATTCGCGCTGGCCGCGCCCGATGGGAATCATTGCGTCAATGGCCTTGAGGCCGGTGGCCATCGGCTCGCGGACGCCCTGTCGGTCGATGATGCCGGGAGCCAGCCGCTCCACTGGCAGGAATTCCGTTGTCGCAATCGGCCCCTTGTCGTCGATGGGCTGGCCAAGCGTGTTGACCACGCGGCCTATCAGGCCCTCGCCCACCGGGACGCTCAAGATCTTGCCGGTGCGCTTGACCTCGTCGCCTTCGCGGAGCTCGGTGTAGTCGCCAAGAATGACCGCGCCTACCGAATCTTCTTCAAGACTCAGGGCCAGACCTGCGATGCCGTGCGGAAAACTGAGCAACTCACCGGCCATGACCTTGTCGAGTCCGTGCAGGCGCGCAATGCCATCGCCAAGAGAAGTGATCGTTCCGACTTCGTCAATCTGGACCTTGGAGTCGTAGTTCGCGATCTGCTCGCGAAGAAGCTGCGTAATCTCGTCTGCCTTGATCTGAGCCATTTCTGCTCTTCCTATCCTTGTCAGTGGTTCAAAACCACTCTTCGCTAACCGCTGATAAGTGCTTCTTTCAAACGCTCAAGCCGGCCGCGCACGGAACCGTCATAAACCGTAGACCCGATGCGCACAACCGTGCCGCCGATAATGGAATTGTCGAGCTTGAATGTCGCATCAATGCGAGAACCGGCCAGTTTGCCGACGCCGGCCACAAGCTCATCCCGCTCTTTGCCGCTGAGTTCGCGCGCCGTCACAATCTCTGCCTGGCGAATACCGAGCCGTTCCTGCATCTCTGCGCGCCATGCCACAGCCACTTCATGCACGGTGGCGATGCGGTCGTTGTTGATCAGAACCGCGAGCAGGTTGCGCAATTCCTTTTGCAGACCCAGCTTCGCGTTCAACTTGTCGAGAATTGCGACCTTCTGCGTGGCGGGCACAGCCGGATTCGCAAACAGTTCGCGCAACTCTGTGCTCCCATCCCACGTGGCGAGAAAGTCGGTGAATTGGCGATCAAGTGAGATCGCGTCCAGCTTCTCTGAAGCAACAACGTCGGCAAAGGCGCGGGCATATCGTGAGGCGAATGCAGCCATTTAGTTTTGCCCTCCCTTGCCTGCGCCGTTCGATGTGGTGTCGCGCACAAACTCGGCGATCAACGCGCGGTCGGTCTCTGGTGTCAGAACCAACTGCTTTGCTGCCTGCTCGATGGCAAGGTCGGCGGCGAAGTGACGCAGCGAACGCTTCGCCTGCGCCGCTGCAGAGCCAATCTCCTGCTCTGCTGAGGCGACGATGCGGGCGCTCTCCTCTTCAAGGGCGGCCTTGATGCGCGCTTCATCCTGCAGCATTTCCTGCTCGACCTCATTGCGGAATTTGGAAATCTCCTGGTCGATGCTTGAAAGCTTGGCTTCGATTGCGCTGAGGCGCGAATTAGCGTCCTCACTCACCTTGCGAGCCGCTTCGATGTCACTGCTCAACTTCTCAGAACGCCTGCGCAGGAACTTCGGCAGGAAACGACCGAGAGGAATAAGAATCGCGAGCGCAAGCACAAGGATGTTGATGATCTCGAACATGCGCGCCGTTGTTTCCACGCTCAGATGCAGCATGTTCGAAACTGACTGAACCACGGGCGCGTGCCGGTACTGATCGTTCTCATGCTCCTCGGCTTCGGCATGTTCGGTCTTTGGCGGATTGGCCGCTTCTTCCGCAGGGGACTGGATGGCAGGCTGTTCCGCAGGCGAGGTTAGCTGCGCCACTGCGTGGTAGGGCGTGGCCACGATACCGGCTACCGGAATCCCAAAGACAAATGAGAACCAAAGAATTGAAAAACGTAATTGCGAAGCAATCTGTTTCAACGGGAACCCCCGGCGCTAAGCGGGAGCACCGCTCGAACCACGCGATTGGCCAGATCGGCTCCGGAAGCCTGAATGGTTTGCTGTGCATGGGCAGCTTCTGCTTCCAGCTCGGCCTTGGCCTGGCTCACCTTTGACCCGGCAGTCTTGCGCGCAGCATCGAGCGCAGCTTCGCGTTCGGCGTTGCGCTGCTTTGCGCGTTGCTCGCGCAACTTGAAAATCTCGGCACGAGCCTGGCGAAGCTTGTCAGAGTACTCTGTTGTGCGTGCTTCGGCCAGCGCAATCGCCTTATGCGCATCTTCAATGGCGCCTTCGGTGCGAGCGCGGCGTTCCGCCAGGGTCCGGCTCAGCGGGCCCTGCACCAGAAACTGATACGCCAAAACCAGCACGGTAAACAGCAGCATCGTGGGTATGGCGCCGAGCATGAATGCCCCGACTTGTTGAAGGATATCTTCCATGTTGGTATTCGTTTATCTCGGGCAGACAGGGGTAATTTCCGTCGCGTGTTGAACACTTGTTTGTATCAGTGGAAGCACCCCAAGTCAACGCCGTCAGGTGCGTTTTAACAGGGTACTGTGATTGCGGTCACGATTCGGTAAATTAGGCCAAAATAGAGCTTGCTTTCCCCTACAACAGGCCTAAACTAAAGATACCACCTAGACCCGGTTCAGGGTCCAGCGGGCAGCCGGTTTCGGGAAGTCCTTCCACTCCCAAGACCGGTTGGCCCGCCTCTAATTTTTTAGGGGCCTTTTCACTCCTCAATCTTCAAAAAATTCACACTTCTTTCCATCGACTCGTCGGGAGATCTTGCCGATACGAGATCGATGCCCTCATCCCTGCGCCTGATTCTCCGTCTACCCATGTGAACGACGAGCCGTATATGACTCAGTCAAAGGCTCAGCAAAAAAGATCGCGCTGTATAGATCGAAGCGCCCGCGCTTCCCTGCAAATCGCGCGGGCAACTCAAACGAAATCAGAGGTCAACTCATATGTATTCAAAACTCGTAACCTTCACTCTTGGCGGCGCGTTCGCGCTCGGCTGCGCGGCGGCCGCCCAGGCGCAGGACAGTGCCCCTCCCCCGGCGCCTGATCAATCTCAACAAGCCCAACAAGGGCGCGGGCCCGGCCGCATGGACCCCGACACGCAGTTGCAGCACATGACGCGCCAACTCGACCTGACGCCCGACCAGCAAAGCCAGATCAAGCCGTTGCTTGTCGATCGCCAGCAGAAGCTCGAAGCTCTTCGCGCTGACCAATCCAGTTCGCAAGACGACCGACGCGCCAAGGCTCGGACGATATCGCAGGAGACCCGCAGCAAGATTGAAGCGATTCTCACGGATCAGCAAAAACAGAAGTTCGCGGCCATGCAGGAACACATGCGGCATGGCGGCGGCCCCAACCAAGGCCCTCCCCCAACTCCAGATGGTGGGGCAGCGCCACCTTCGGGCGGCGCTCAACCGCAATTCTAAGGCGCAACTCTAACCACGACTCTAATCACCGGCGCGCACTGGGCCCTGAGGTCTAGTGCGCGGCCTTATCGATGAACCCCGCCAGATCGTCTCTGAGCTTGTGCAGCGAATCCACGTTGAGATAGATCATGTGCCCGGAAGGGTAGTAGGCAATCTGCACATTGCCGCGCAGATCAGGCTCCAGATCCATATGCGACAAGTCATACTCGGTCGCAAAGAACGGTGTTGCGAGATCGAAGTAGCCGTTGGCTGAAAATACCTTCAGATGCGGATTCTTGCGGATCGCGGCGCCAAGATCGGCAGCCACATACGGCAGTTGCTGCTCGCCTTGCGGCCCCGGTGGAGTTCCCGCGGGCTTATGCTTCCAATCCCACTGGTTTATGACGCTCGCGCTGGAACGGTAATTGTCGGCGCTCTCGTACTTCAGCTCGCGCTGCAAATAATCGTGCAGCACTGCGACATAGGCTCCCGAAATGCCTGTATCCGAAGCATCGTAGCTTGGGTTCTCGCCGGCTGCGTCGAGATCGATTCCCTCAAACCGCATGTCGTAGCGTCCTAGGGTTCGCCGGTCTGATCGCATCACTTCTTTGCGAAACCGCGCCGGGGAAACGCGCAGATTTGCTTCCTTGATGTAGTCCACGCTGAGCCCCGTGAGCCGGCTCATCTCTTTGGCGACGGAATCCAACTGCGCGGCGGGCAGGTTGTGGCCCGCAAACAAAGCTTGCGCGTACGGACCGGATGCAAACTCGCGCGCCTGCTGCACCCACGTCGCCACATCGGGCGGCTTGTTGGGAATTTTGTTGAAGTACCATGCAGCCGCCGCGTAGCTGGGCAGGTTCGAAACATAAATCGTGTCGTAACCTCCGACGCGAATGGCGTAGTTCAGAATCGAGGAGATCAGCACGACCCCGTTCAACTGCACGCCGTCGCTGCCGAGCAAGTCTGCGAGCGCCGCCGATCTCGTAGTGCCATAGGATTCGCCGATGAGAAATTTGGGCGAGTTCCAACGATGGTTCACCGTCAGGTAGCGTCCGATGAAGCGATCGAATGCGCGCAAATCCTGGTCGACGCCGGTGAAATCTTTCGCCGTCCCTTTCCCGACTGCGCGGGAGTAGCCCGTGAGCGGCGCATCGATAAACACCATGTCCGTCTTGTCGAGAAGCGAGTACTCATTGGGCACAAGCTTGAAAGGCGGACCTGCTGTTGCATTCGGGCTGTCGGTCTGGATGCGCACCGGCGAAAACGACCCCATGTGCAGCCACAGTGTCGCTGCGCCCGGTCCTCCGTTGTAGAGAAAGCTCACCGGCCGCGAGCCGGACTCGACGCCATCGAGCGTGTAGCCGACGTAAAACATGCTTCCATAAGGCTTGTCGTCGTCATCGCGAATGAGCAAGTTGCCCGCGGTCGCGGTGTACTTGAGCGTCTTGCCTCCGAGCGAGATTTCATGATGCGTGATGACGGGAGCCTCGGGCGGAACCGGGGTCTCCTTTTCTTCGCCCTTGTGCTCGTCGGATTTGTGTCGTCCCCTTTGTGCTGCTCGGTGCTCGTTGCGGGTGGCTGCGTTGGGTTGCGATTCTCCTGTGTGCGGGACTCCTGCGCCATTGCAAGCGAAGCTTGCGGCAATGGAACGCCGAACAACATCAAAGCCGCAACCGCAATCCCGCAGAAAACAAAGCGACGCGCTACTTTCATGAGCGAAACATCCTCCTTACGCATTGCAAAGACCATATCCGCTGCTACTAGAATTCAAATGCGTTCTGTGACGAACTGCAATGGAACGGTCGCGCATTGACCGGCAACATGTCCAGCCTGGGGGTAGAAATGAAGATACTCGATGTCACTCCGATGTTGACCGTTCTCTCCATCGATTCCGCAGTGGAGTTCTATCGCGATGTTCTCAGTTTTCGGTGCCTGACCTCAACCCCGGGGTGGGCATGCATGGCGCTTGACGGCACAGAGGTGATGTTTGCGCTGCCCAATGCGCATCTTGCCTTCCAAAAACCGGCGATGACGGGGTCGCTCTACTTCAACACCGATGATGTGGACGGATGGTGGAACAAACTCAAGGATCAATGCCAGGTCGAGTACCCCATTGAGAACTTCGATTACGGCATGCGCGAATTCGCTATCCGCGACAACTCAGGGTACCTGCTTCAATTCGGCCAGGAAATCAGGTGAACAACCCGCGTTATTTGGTTCCAGGGCTGGGCGCGGCGGCGGATTTGTCGGGCGTCAGCAAGCCTTGGGCACGCAGCCATATCTCGAGCAGGTTGGGCCATTGGTCGAGCGCAGCGTCAGCTTTGCCCAGCCCCGTACCATGTGGTCCGTTTGAAAAAATGTGCGCCTCTGACGGAACACCCGCCTTGACCAGCGCGTCATAAAAACGCAGTCCCTGCTCCACTGGAACCGTCACGTCGTTGAATGTATGAAACCAAAACGTCGGCGGCGTCTCCTTGTTCACAAACAAGTCTGGCGAGTAGGCCGTGCGCAGAGCCTCGCAACGATCCATCACTTTGAAGAGCTTGCAGTAGCTCAGGTGAGTCGTGTCGCTGGAGATGGCGCCGATCCACGGATAGCCGAGAACAAGATAGTCCGGCCGGCTGGAGACGCGCTCGATCGGGTCTTCGGCATCGGGCTTGCCGGGAACCGGCTGCGTGGATGCGAGTGCGGCGAGATGGCCACCGGCAGAGAACCCGATGATCACAATGCGGTTGGGATTGATTGCGTAGTCGCGTGCCCGTGCCCTCACAGTCTGCAGAGCGCGCCGAGCGTCGAGCAGGGGAACGGGCAGCAGATATCCATTGGAACTCAACCGATAACTGAGAACGAAGGCGTGAAAGCCCCGCGCGGTGAACCAGTCCGCTACCTGGCGGCCTTCGAGGTTGGCCGCCAGCCCGACGTAGGCTCCTCCGGGCAAAACTACCACCGCTGAGCCGTTCCCGTGGCCTTCCTGCGGGTCGAAGATGGTGAGCGTGGGAATGTCGATGCACGCTTTGCCCTGGGCTTGCGGAGCGTCTCCGGTCCAGAGGCGAATGGTATGGACACCGAGGAAAGCATTGTTGTCGCCTGCCGTCGCGCAGGGTGCTTTTTCCGCTATTGCTGAAGTGCATACGAGCACACAACCGGCAAACATTGCCATTAGCCGCTTCATGGGTTGTTCCTTCGCGTTTCGAGAGGATTATACAAGTGACAACGATGCCTTTCGGGCGGGTTACTCCATGGACTTTCGGTGTCTCGAGCCGGATTGAATCTCATGCAAGACTTGGTCATGGCCCACTGTCCCAAATGCGAGGGATTCATGGAAAGCATGGATTTCAATCAGCCTCGCGAATACCTGGAGATGGCACGTCAACTGATTGAGGAACTCAAGCAGGGCACATTCGTGATGGTTCACGCTACGTGCCCGCTGCAGGATCTGTTTAATCCGCAATGGCCCGGAAATGTAGCGGAGCATGGGTTTCAATGCAGATCTTGCGGGCGCAGCTACCAACTTTTCGCCGATACATTTCACGGTCGTGCAAGCTGGGATCTCGTTGTAGGTCGAAGTCAGCGGATCGGACGCATTCGGCTCTCTGCGTCCTAGGCCTTCATTCCAAATTATGACTTTCTCTTTGCGATGTGCAGCTTTCTACAACCAGATCGCCTTGTGGCCCGGACAGGTATCCACAGCCTGCGCCGTCATGGTTTCGGCCAGCTCAAATCCGTAGCGGGCAAAGTAGTATGCCGCGCCATGGAGCCGCTCTTGTAGAGCTCCGTCTGGATACAGAGCCTGCGTGATGGCCTCGGCGTAGCGCGCGAACGAGGCATCGCGCTGCAACTGGAAGTTAGCCGCCATATTGCGCAGACGATTCATCTGGTAGCGTATTTTGCTGGCTGCGGTCTCTGCCGAGCGGCCCAGCCCTTCATCGAGAGACTGCATCCACTCCAGCAGTGAGGCGAGCTCATCGTCCAACGCTGTACCGGCAGCAGCGAGTTTGCGTTTCCCTTCGATGGGCATCGCGCGTGCCGCGAACAGTTGTGCCAGCGAGTCCGCGTTGCCGGCGAAGACGCGCTCCAGCGAGAGGTCATGCTGGCGCAGAAGTTCTCCGATCGAGGGCTCAATCAGCGAGGCAGACAGACGCGGCTCTGCGGGCGTTACTCGACCGAGAATTTTTTCGTAGAGCACCGCACTCTGCGCGAAATAGGCGATCTCCGCAGGACCTGCGATGATGAGCGAAGTCGACAGCAGATAGTCCTGAAACACGGGGCGAAGCAAGGCGGACGGAGAAATTCTTTCCGGCTCGGCTTCGAGAATCCCGAGAATGTCGTCGGTGGAATACTTTTCGCGGCCCGCTTGCCACAATCCTTTTGGATCGGTCGCGCTGGCCGCCACACGCTTCAGTGCCAGGCGCGCACCATCGCTGCCATCGATCAAGAACAACAGGCTTGACTGAGGCGCGACAGCTACTTGTGCGTGATATCCGGCTGTCTCAAGCGCGCTATTACGCTCAACGAGCGCGGCATGCAGCTCGTCGGCGCGTTCGATCGCATCGCGCAACACGGGTGCGCCGAGGCGGTGAAAATCACGCCCCTCGGCGTCGAGCATGAGCAGCCCCTGCGCGGCAAACGCTTTCGCGTAGAACTCGGCAAATGCCTGCGAGAACGTCCGCCCCGGCTTGTAGGCTGCGACCAGCGCCTCCATGGCGTCGGAGGAGCCCAGCAGTTCCCACGCTTGTTCTATGAGCGGCTCGATGGTCTCATCCAAAACGATGCCGCCCACCGGCCTCATGGTCGTGGGGGCGTTCGCATACACCAGCTTGCGCAATTCCTTGCGCGAGGGAAACGTGACGTGATTGATCTCGTCGAAGTCGTGATCCTCACTCGCAATCCAGAAGATCGCGACATGAGGCCTCCCGGCCTGCGTTGCCAAACGCGCACGCGCGAGCGCAGTCGCCGCCTTGAAGGGAGTGAACAGCGGTCCGCCGAACAGCGCGACCTGCTGGCCTGTCACCACGGTTCCCGCGCCGGAACGCAATGCGTTGAGAGCGGCAGAAGCAGAAGCCGATGTATTCTGGGCGGCCAGGAGCGAGACGAGTTGAGACCAGTGTTTGGAAATTGCCGGCCGATTCTGCCAGCCCGGGTCAGGCGGCATGGAAGGATAAAAGGGCCGTGCAGCCGGATCGCCGGCGCAGTAGTCCAGAAACAGCCGGCTCAATCCGGGAGCCACATCGATGGGATGACAGTCTGTGCTCGGCAACTTGTTCCCTTCCGGTTGGTTTGCTCTGGCGGAACCCCGGTCTGCGGGCTCAGTGGAAAATGGCTGTGTTAAGGATGCCATGCCGGGCCGAATCGATGCACAACTGCGTGTCAGCAGAAAAGCCATTGAGACCCATTGCATATACTTCTCTTGATTCCGTGAGAAGGAGAAACGTCCCCCATGGCGAAAAAAGAGAAGTCGGCAAATGCCGTTGAACTAAAGAAGACCAAGAAATTGAAGAAATCGCCAAAGAAAAAAGGCTCCGAGAAAAAATCAAAACACGAGCCCACCGGGAAAGAGAAGTTGATCAGTTCCAAAGTCGTGTATCAGGGCAAGCTGTTCCGCGTCCTGCACGATAAGTTGATCGAGCCAGGCGGCAAAAAGAGCGAGCGCGACGTCATTCGCCACAATGGCAGCGTTGTAATCCTCGCGCTTGATAACACAAAGAACAAGAAGGATCCATGGATCGTCATGGAACGGCAGTATCGTCATGCTGCAACCCAATATCTGTGGGAATTGCCGGCCGGCAAGCTCGATCCGGGAGAAAAAGCTCTCGACGGCGCAAAGCGGGAACTTGAGGAAGAGACAGGCTATCGCGCCAAAAAGTGGGAGCCGCTTGTCGAGTACTACGGCAGTCCTGGATTTCTGGGCGAGTCGATGATGGTGTTTCTCGCTGAAGGGCTGGTGGCCGGGGATGCGCATCCCGAAGAGGACGAGGAAATCGAATTTCGCCTCGTGAAGATGTCGGAGATCGTCAAAATGATCGAGAAGGGCGCGATCAAGGACGGGAAGACGCTTTGCAGTGTCCTGCTCTACGCACGGAGACTGGAGAAGAAAAGAAAGAAGTAAATTTATCGCGACTGTTTTCTCTATCGATTCAACAACTTGGCGACGAATGGGAAAGCGGGCCGTCGCAAAGATTTTTCTTTTTGAATTCTCTCGGGATTCTCGATAAACCTTTGTCGTCATTTAGGCGTCATAGTCCTTAACGGTGAGCGTCCCCACTTTCCTTGCTCACCGATCAATCAAGGCGTAAGAAAGGTAGATCCCTGTGGCTCAGTACAAGGGCAAAGTGAAGTGGTTCAATAATGCCAAGGGCTACGGATTCATCGGACGCGATGACGGGCCGGATGTTTTCGTTCACTACTCGGCAATCCAGCTGGATGGCTACAAGACACTGAAAGAGGGCGATGACGTCGAGTTCGACATCGTTCAGGGCCAAAAGGGTCCCCAGGCCGACGCAGTAATTCGGCTCAGAGACGCCACCGCGCACAACGCGGCTTAGTAGTCCTCACGCTGTCCGTTACCCTGACTGCCTCCCCCGCAAGCGGTCCAGGAAAGTTTCGCGCCAGTATCCGCTCCCAATCACAGTCGGAATCCATGAGAAAACGATCGCCGCACGGGCGTGATTGCCCCACGGGAGGCATTCGTGTGCACTACCGATGGATGGTTTCCGCTTTGGTTAAGCCGTTTTAATTAAGCGAGTTGAGTCTATGGGGCGTTTTCTCGAGAGCCAGGAATTTGAAACAGCGGCCAGGATCGGCTCAGCTATCCGATCGGCTCGAGACGCTTCGAGCTCGGTGATGGCGTTTCCAAGTGCGATCTTGAGCTCGCGCATCATGGGACCGTCCTCCCGTTCGCGGTAGTACCACGCAAGGTAAAGGGTGCTGCGAAGAATGTTCAGTAGGATGTTGGATGGCTGATCGATCATCATGCGTGTACCCCTGTCCTAAGTACAGGATAGCGGGGCGCACAACTAACGTCCGGTCAATATGGAACAACTCCGTGACTCTTAAATCATCAAGGGTTTCTATCTTCGATCACTCGGGATTTCTAATCGAACCGGCGCGTTTGGGATTGATCGAACGGGACTTGGATCGAGGTATTCCTCGAGCCAAGTTGGGACGCCACCTTGAGTAACAAGCATCAGATTCTTTGCTTTGCAGCTTCTAACGCGGCGATCCGATCTTCAAGGATGCGCTTGAACTCAGTCCTGGAATCGGTGTATTGACCGAAGACCTGCTCCAAGCTGTGGAGGGTGATACGGAGAGATTCAAGGATCTCCTGGGGGCAAAGAGTCTTCATGAAGGGCACCTGCGTTCATACGATGCCGCATACAGCGCAAGGTTGGCCCGGCAGGTATCAGAATATCCCTGCAGTGCCAGTACTTAGGTTTATTGCTGCTGCAAGCCCGCAGCCTTGCCCGATAGAGACAAGTCAATCGGCCCTTTAGCGCTTTCGCGCCGCGTTCGACTGTTTCGTGGAACTCGAGTGGATTTTTCCTCGGTCTAGTTGAACGTTTCCGGATCGCTTGTATCCCCAGGCTGCTTCGCGGCGTCCGCCTCTCCCACCTGCAGAAGTGCCGGCAACCCGGCCGGATCAGGGGTGTCCATCTCAGCTGGATGTCCTGATTCCAGGGCACTCAGAAGCTCCAGTTCCGCGATTCGATTCAGAAGGATACGCTTCAGTTCGACCATAGCGGACGCGTCCTCGTTGGCATCGAAGTTCTGCTCAAGTTTCTGAAGAGTAATGCGGAGCGACCGGAGGGTGTCGCGTGTGGAGCGTCGCTGCATCGGGGGATCCTTCCTATGTTCGATGCACGACATAATGGAAAGGAGGCCTATGGATCGGAATCGGATGTGAACTTTGGATTCCAGCTAAGCGCGCTTCATCAGCGAACCATTCTCTATGTTCGACTTAGTGGGTGGCTGAGGCGTTGAAACAAAATCTGATATCGGATCGACGATCTTGTCTCGCCGAGAGTCTCTCAAGTTCCGCGATTGTCTGTACAAGTGTTGTCTTGAGTTGGTGCAACGTCGAATCATGACCACTCATATGCCCGTAATACTCCGCGAGTGAGAGAGTGCTGCGCAGAATATCAATGAGTGTGCGTGAGGAGTTCGGGACGTCGATCGTGCGTTTCATGCTGCCCCATCTCAAGCGGCAAAAACTTTCCAATAACGCAAACACGATAGCGCGAAATTTACTCAAGTGCAATGAAAAACAGATCAAGAACACACTGCGAATGACGACTGCCGGCACTGACAAACCAAGTATCCCATCCGCGGGCGGAGGATGAAGCAGGCTGAAGATGGCGCCGCTCAAACTGGCGTGATGATCCGCGCTGGATTTTCTGATTCGAGGATGCCACAGAAAGAAAATCCACAGGCTGAGGACACACCTCAACCTGTGGGACCATAGACCCCCTCTGGATTTAGAGGCTTATGGACGTACGTAAAGCAATTGGTATTTCGCGATCTAGTTTGATTAAATTCTATCCGGCTTTTAACGGCGAGGGGATCGAAATCCGGCACTGCTCAGTTACGGATGGGGCACGTCATTCCGCGAAAGGGTCAGGGCGCATTTCACGGAAATCTCGCATCGTCGCCCGCCTATCCGCGGAGTTCGCGCATGTTGCGCGCGAGTACACTGTTCGCGGAGACTCTTCGATGGACAACCCCACAATGGCCTGCCTTTTGAATGAGACAGCCGATCTTATGGAGATCAGCGGCGCCGACAGCTTTCGCATCCGCAGCTATCGCAATGCCGCTGTTGCCATTGAACAGACCACCGTTGACCTGGTCGCCGCCTCCATCGACACAGCTCAGCTGCTCGCAATCCCCGGCATCGGCAAAAGCATGGCCACCAACATCCAGGCAATTGCAGCCACCGGCACCATGCCGCTGCGCGAAGAATTGCTGGCAAAATACGGCGCGGGCCTGCTGGAGTTGTTGAAGCTGCCCGGTATGGGTCCGAAGACCGTGGCCCTGCTGTGGGATGCGGGCAAGATCTCGAGCATCGATCAGCTCGCCGAGGCCATTGACGGCGGCCGCCTCAAAGGCTTGCCCCGCATGGGCGACAAGCAGATTGAAAAGATTCGCAAAGGCATCGACGACTACCGCCGCAGCGCAGGCCGTTTCCGCATCGACGAAGCGGAAGACGCAGCAGAACGGATTACTGCCTATCTGATGGCATTCGATGGGATTGAGCGCGTTACGCCCGCGGGATCGCTGCGTCGCGGCCGAGAGACTGCCGGAGACCTCGATCTGCTGGTTACCGGCCCGGCATGCGCACCTGCGCAGACTGCGGGAGCTGTGGAATATGTCGCCGCCTTTCCCGGCATCCACGACATGATCGCCAAGGGCGAAAACAAGGTGAGCTTCCACCTCGCCGGCGGCCTGCAGGTCGATGTGCGCCTTCTGCCTTCTGAGAGCTATGGGGCAGCGCTGCAGTACTTTACCGGCTCCAAGGCGCACAACGTTTCGCTCCGCCAGCGAGCCCTGAAAATGGGTTACACCCTGAGCGAATGGGCATTGGCGCGTCTCGACGATGAATCCACCGTGGCCTCGGCAACCGAGGAGGAGATCTACGCTGCACTTGGCATGGATTGGATGCCGCCCGAGTTGCGCGAAAACCTCGGGGAAATCGAGGCCGCTGCCCGCCATACGCTGCCCCGGCTTGTTGAGGCGGGAGACTTGAAGGGCGACGTGCACATGCACACCACCGCCTCCGATGGCCGCAACAGCATACGCGAGATGGCCGAGGCGGCAATTGCCAGGGGCTACCAATATGTGGCCATCACCGACCACTCGAAGAATCTTGCCATGATCAACGGCCTCGACGAGAAGCGGGCTCTTGAGCACATGGAGCGTATCCGCGAGGTGGACCGCGAGATGGAAGGGCGCATCCGCATCTTCACCGGCATTGAGGTCGACATCCTGGCCGACGGCGCCCTCGATCTCGACGACGAAGTGCTCGCGCAGATGGACGTCGTCATCGCCAGCGTCCACACGCGCCTCGAGCAAGGCCGCGACGAAATGACCTCGCGCATCCTGCGCGCGATTGAAAACCCCAACACCCGTATCCTCGGCCACCCCACAGGCCGCCAGCTCCTGCGTCGTGAGCCGTACGCTATCGATACGGGAGCCATTCTTCGTCGCGCCGCGGAACTCGGCGTAGCGGTGGAGCACAACGCCTCGCCGGAACGGCTCGACCTCAGCGACCGTGACTTACGGCTTGCCAAGGAAATGGGCTGCAAGATCGTAATCAACACCGACGCGCATAACACGCGTGTCGTGGCGGAGATGAAATATGGCATCCGTCAGCTTCGCCGGGCGTGGCTCTCGCCTGAAGACGTGCTTAACACGCTCCCGCCTGACCGGTTCCTGGCCTCTCTGAGGCCGCGAGCCTGAGCGAGCCGGTAGCCGTAGATGCAAAAGCATGCATCCAAACGTCTAAAATACCGGGCCGGATTTCATGGATTGTTGCAGAGTCTTAAGGCTAAGATAGGTGGGCTATGAGTCTGCTCTCACAGGAATCACTGGAAAAGAAAGACGATGCGGCGCTTGGTGAATCCTTTACCAAGGGTAGCGGCCACTTGGTGGTGGCCGGCATTATCGCCGCAGTAGTAGTTACGATCGCCGTCGCAATCTACGTAATCCACGGGGAAAAGCCCCCCGCCGCGACCGGGCAAATCGTGGACATATGGGCGCATCCCATGCACTACGAGTCCTCCGGATTCGACGCTAACGGCGCCTACATACCGAAGGAAAGCTTCGACCAGGTGCTGGTCTTTACTCATGTGAAGCTGCATAACCAAAGCGCGCAGCCCATCTTCCTGCACGAGATCCTGACCAACATCATGCTCGACGACGGCGCCCACTCGAGTTATGCCACGAGAACGACGGAATACGACCGCATCTTTCAGGCGTACCCGGCACTGGCGCCGTTCCGAACCACGCCCTTGTCGCCTGAACTAACCATCAATCCAGGCGAGACGAAGGAGGGCACCTTCGTTTGCGCGTTCCGCATTTCAAAAGATCAATGGCAGGCACGCAAAAGCCTGGATTACACCTTCGGCTTTCAGTACCTGCCAAATTTGAAGCTGCCCGCTTCGGGTGGAATTACTGAGCGCTAGCCGGCGCCGGAGCACCTTTCGGCGTCGATAGATAGCCCGTAATCTGGTTTTTCGAGTTCACCGTGTTCACCACGATCTCGAATAGGCCCGGATCTTTGCCGCTGTAGAACTGCAGGGGCTCGTTGACGTTCCGATCCTTCTTCTCATACTGCTTGTCGTCGGCAAATACCGAGAGAGTGAAGCGGCTCTTCTTCGTGTCGGCCTTCTTCAGTTGCAGGCTCACGGTGCCCACGGGCTTCTTGTCGCCCTTGGTCAGCGTGAATTCATAATAGGTACGATCGCCTTTGTGCTTCAGCGTCTCAAGTTCGCTGTGATTGCGCGCAATCAGGCTGCTGTGATCGCTCAGATCGCCTTTCATCGATTGCAGCTGGTTGACCGCTGCGGCCAGATCGGTCTGGGTCTTGCCGAGGTCGGTCTTCACTCCGCCCACATCGGTCTTCACATTTGTCACTTCGCTCGAAACAGCGCTCACCTGCTGGGCCGTCTGCTTCTGGGCCTCGTCGAGCCGCCGGTTCTCGGCAGCCTCACGACGAACAATCTCGTTCGCACGTGCGTCCAACTGCTTCTGCGTCAGGCCCAGGGACTTGCCCATCTCATCAGTTGCTACCTGAAGGCGCGCATTGGTCTCGCGCAACTCAGCCTGAATCTTCGCGTTTTGCTGGTTGGCCTCGGCCAGGGCTGTTTCCTGATGCGCAATGCGGCTGCTTAGCGTGTAGGTCCAGATCAGACCGCCAATGGCGCACAGTACCGCGAGTGCGATTGCCCCCAGCAATGCACCGGAAAAACTCCTCGGGGTTTCTTCGATTTCGACTTCGCTCATAGTTCCCTCTCTCCTTTGACGCAGCTCGTGAGAAGTTCAAACCTCTCAAGCCGCTGATTCCCTATCCCCAGTGGACCTCTACAGATTGCGTAGCCAACAGAGTTTCCAAATCGGAGATCTGGGTGCTCTGGCCTTAAATCGGAATCTCGACAGCAGAAACAAGCAACTGCGGTCTTCCTACCCTCGGGGACTGACCCGATTATAGAGAAATTGACGCGACCTGATGAAAATGCTTTGAAACGATGTTCAATCGGAACGGCACGGGCAAATAGTACTTTTGATAGCTCTTGAGGCGGTTTCCCGTAGTCCGGTCCGCGTGACCGTGACAACTATCGAATCGCTACGTTATAAAGAACGTTACCGCATTTCCTCCTCCAGGCCTATTTCAGCGGGTCGGGACGATGGCCAGATTCGCTGAAACGCATTCATAAGGGGGAATCTCCAAGGCTATGTCCACTGCTGTCGCTGGAAAGGGTCTCGAAGGAATTGTTGCAGCGAACTCCGGCATCTGCTGGATCGACGGCGAAGCAGGCGTGCTGGCCTATCGCGGAATCGACATCCACGAACTGGCCGAGCACTCGACGTTTGAAGAGACTACCTTTCTGCTTTGGAACGGCCATCTTCCCAACGAATTAGCCCTTCGCGAGTTCTCGTCGCAACTGGCCCTGGCCCGGTCGCTTGATCAGCGCATTGTGGAAATGCTGCGCACGTTTCCCACCTCCGCGACTCCCATGGAGGTGCTGCGAACTGCGGTGTCGGCGCTCAGCTTTTACGACGCCGACGAAAAGGATAACTCGCACGATGCCAATGTCCGCAAAGCCTATAACCTGACCGCGCAAATCGCCATGATCGTCGCCATCTACGACAGGCTTCGCAAAGGTCTCCAGATCGTTCCGCCTGATCGTTCGCTCAGCCACGCCGGCAATTTTCTCTGGATGCTCAATGGCGTCAAGCCCTCGGATACAGCTACCCGCACCCTCGATATCGCACTCATTCTTCATGCCGACCACGAGTTAAACGCATCCACTTTTGCGGCCCGGGTTATCGCCGCAACCCTTTCCGACATTCACTCTGCTGTCACGGGCGCGATTGGCGCTCTGAAGGGCCCGCTGCACGGTGGCGCCAACGAAGGCGTCATGCGCCTGCTCTACGCCATCGACAAGGCCGGGGCGGACCCGGTGGAATATGTAAAAGGCATGCTGGCTGCCAAGCAGAAGATCTCCGGCTTCGGCCACCGTGTTTACAAGACGGAAGACCCGCGCGCTACGCACCTGCGCTCAATGAGCGAGCAGCTGGGCAAAGATGCAGGGCAGCCCAAGTGGTTTGAGATGTCCCGGGCTATTGAGCTCTACATCAACAAGGACAAGAAGCTCAACGCCAACGTGGACTTCTATTCCGCATCGACGTATGCCACGCTGGGCATCGATATCGATCTGTATACGCCCATCTTCGCTATCAGCCGTATGGCCGGATGGGCCGCGCACGTGATCGAGCAGTTGGACGATAATCGCCTCATCCGTCCCCGCGCCGAATACATCGGCCCGGTCTATCCCTCGCACTGGGTTGCCACCGACCAACGGCCGTAGCGCAGCTTTCATAATGCTCACTCAAACACGCAAAAACTGCGTGCGTCCCTGCCTGCCCTACCCACATCCAACGCAGAGGCAGGTGAAGCATGGTAACCAATCCAGTAGTAGTCGAGCGTGAACTCGTTGTCGAGAGGCGAAGCTTCGTTTCAACACGGTCCTTCGCGGACGTAATTGCAGCATTGAATGGCGCGATCGGTCACCCCGACATGACGCAATTCTGGAACGACATCGCTGATGCGAAAACTTACGAAGAAGTCGATAGAGTCGTCGGCCGTGCTATCGGACCATCGGGCTTCATGGAATTCGCGCGCCTCGACCACGGACAAGTCCTCCACAAGATTCAGGCCGCCCGTACTCCTCGCATCATCCGGCTTATCATTGGCAACCCCCTCATCATGGTGAGAATGGCGGAACATGTTCCCGACGCCGGCTCTTATGCGCCGGTCACAATTCTCATCGATGAGCGACCAGACGGCGTTCATCTTTCCTACGATTTGATGGCCAGTTTTCTCGCGTCCTATGGTAATCTTGCTGCTCTCGAAGTCGCCCGCGGTCTGGACGAAAAAGTGGCAGCACTTCTCCAGGCGGCCGCAAGCTAAACGACACTCAACTCGGCATTGACATCCGTCATCGCGAAAACACTTGCCGCCTCACTGGGTCCCTGCGTTGACCCTGCTGCTGGCCACCCCACATTTGTGAAAGGACACCATCATGATTCTCGGCATGAGCTTGGAGGCATTTACCACCTTGCACGTGGTCATCAGCTTGATCGGGATCGCATCCGGATTCGTTGTGGTCCTCGGGATGATGGGAGGCAAACGCCTTCCAGTCGTGACCTTGCTCTTTCTCGTCACCACGGCCCTCACGAGCATCACCGGGTTTCTCTTCCCGGTTAAAAGCGTCACGCCCGCGATCATCCTCGGAATTCTGTCGATGCTTGTACTGCTTGTGGCGACAGTTGCCTTCTATGGCCGCCATCTCGAGGGTGCGTGGCGCGGAACGTATGTCATCACGGCCATTGTGGCGCTTTACTTCAATTTCTTCGTTTTGATTGTGCAGTCATTTCAAAAAGTGCCCGCTCTCAACGCGCTCGCGCCCACTCAATCCGAGGGGCCTTTCAAGATTGCGCAGTTGTTGGCCTTGCTGATCTTCATTGCGCTCGGGACTCTTGCGTTCAAGCGGTTTCGTCCAGTGCTTTCTCAAATGGCTTGAGAGACTTTGCAGATAGATTGCGCGAGCTGTGGGGAGCCGCCGAGGTTGAAGCGCGAAAGTAGCCTGACTATTTCTCGGCCGAGTTCTGGCGCGCCTTCCACATCAGGTACAAACCCCACGCTGCGACGGTGCAGGTGTCGCGAATCACGCCTGTCAGCATCATCTGCTCAAACTCAGCCACGGGCACCGTGCGCACAATCATGTCGTGCTCTTCCGCGTCGGGATCGCGTTCTGTCGGCGTCAGCCCTGTCGCCAGATAGACGTGCTGCAGTTGCCGCGCATACCCGTAAGCGATCCACGTAGTTCCCAGGGGAATCATCTGCGCGGCGTTCATTCCGATCTCTTCCCGCAGTTCGCCGCGGGCCAGTTCCTCTGGGTCGTCGACTTCCATCTCCCACCCGCCCTGCGGCAGTTCAAGCGCGCGCTCCTGGATGGTGTAGCGAAACTGCTCTACCAGCCATACGTGACCGTTATCGAGCGGCAGAATTGTGGCGCAGTCGTCTTTCTCAACGACACCATAGATCCCGCGCTGCCCGTTCGAACGCAAAATCTCATCCTCGCGCACCCGCATCCATCGATTGCGATAGACCTCGCGAGTCGAAAGCGTAGTGATGGACGGAACGTGATCGCCGCTGATCGATTTCAAGGGGCCTCCTCGTTCGGCACATTCTCCGCTACTGCTGCCTCGTCTCGCACGCGATATTTTCGCAGCCGACCCAGCAGAGACGCGGGCCCGGTGACCGCCAACCGAACGAGATTCCCATCATAGGTCCGCCGATGCACTACCATCCCCGCATCGATGGCCGCCAACGACGCCCCATCCTTCTGCGGCACCGAGAGCTCTGCTTCTATCACCGGATCGGAGTAGAGCGCCTTGTCGATGGCCTCGAGCAGGGCATCCATTCCCTCGCCCGTCCGCGCCGACACGACGACTTCGCTCTGCGGAAATTGGGACCTGGTCATCAATCCCTCGCGCTCGTGTGCGCCCAGCAAATCCACCTTGTTCAGCACTTCTATGCGCGGCTTGCCAAGGGAATCAAGTTCGCCCAGCACTTTTTCAACTTGCGTCTTCTGCTCCTCGCCATAAGTTGAGGCCGCATCGCGGATATGAAGCAGCACCTCAGCCTGTGCAACCTCTTCGAGCGTGGCGCGAAAACTCGTCACGAGCGTATGCGGCAAATTTCGAATAAAGCCGACCGTGTCTGACAGCAGAACCTTGCGGCGGCTGGGAAGTTCTATCGCGCGCAGCTTCGGGTCGAGCGTGGCAAACATGCGCGATGACTGAAGCACCTGCGCTCCGGTGAGCCGATTGAAGAGCGTGCTCTTGCCCGCGTTGGTGTAGCCCACCAGCGCGACCGTCGGAACGGGCACAGATTCCCGGCGCTGCCGCTGCTGTTTTCGCACCCTGCGCACCGCTTCGAGATCAAGCTTTACCTGATCGATGCGGCGCTGAATTTTTCTGCGATCGGTTTCGAGCTGTGTTTCGCCGGGTCCGCGGGTTCCGATTCCGCCGCCGAGCTGAGACATCGACTTGCCGCGGCCGGTTAGTCGGGGCAGCATGTACTCAAGCTGCGCCAACTCCACCTGCAGTTTCCCCTCACTGGTACGAGCGTGCCGCGCAAAGATGTCGAGGATCAGCTGCGTTCGGTCCAGCACGCGGCAAGGAAGCGCAGCCTCAAGGTTGCGCAATTGCGTTGGTGTCAAGTCGTGATCAAACAGCACAAGGTCCGCTTCCGTCGAAGCAGCGATCCCGGCAATCTCCTCTACCTTGCCCGCGCCAATCAGCGTCGCGGGATCAGGCCGTGCGCGCCTCTGCATCACCTCGGCAGCCACTACGCCGCCCGCGCTCGATACAAGCTCGCGAAATTCCGCGAGCGACTCGTCCGCATCCAGAGCTGTCGAATCGCCTGAGGGAGCCGAACCCGCGGCAAGCGGGCGAGGCTTCGCAACGGGCTCATGCGAATCAGAGACGGGCTGCTGCTGCTCTGTCGTTTCGGCAGATCGGGATGCCGCGAGGCGAGCGCCCGCGAGACCCGGGCGAGTCGCGCGTGAGCGGACCGTTAGTTCCACTCCTACGAGAACTGCGCGTTCGGGCTTACCCGCCCTGTCATCGGCATTTGCCGATGGAGATCCGGGGCGTGCGCCCGCGCCGCCATCACCAAAAGCCAATTGAGGGCGCTCCCTGCTTGCTATCGCTGCTCGGCGTTCGCTGCAGCCGCCGGAGCGGGCACTGCGGACGGTCCCATTCCGGTCAGAGCAGGACGGTGCTCTGAGTGCATGACACTGCGGTTGCTCACCACGGTCGAAATGGCGTGTTTGAAGATCAATTGCTCCTGGCTATTGTTTTCGAGCAGCACGGAGTACTTGTCGAAAGAGCGGATCTTCCCGGTAAGCTTGACGCCGCTGACCAGATAAATCGTGATTGGGGTCTTGTCTTTGCGAACGGTGTTCAGGAAGGTGTCCTGAATATTTTGTGCCGGCTTGTTCTCCATATGCCGATCTCCTGCTCCCTTATAAGGGTTTTTGGTTGCTGACTGCTAAATCCGTTTGGATATACAAATCGGCGGGGACAGCGCCGGAAGCCCCGGAGCCGCCGATTCCCGCAATGTGACAACAATATAGCCCTTTCCTAACCTTTTCAACTCTCCGCCGCCGCAGACAGTCATCGACGACAGGTTCCCACGGTAACGGAATGGGACGAACCCCTCGGAACCGCTGATACCATTGTCAGGTGCAAAACACTGCCAAAACTGGGGGCAGGGTTTCTACCGCCCAGCCCGTTCCCATGCTCGATCTGAAACGCCAATACCAGCCCCTGCACCGGGAACTGCTCGACGCACTCGAGCATGTACTAGAGACGCAGCAATTCATTCTTGGCGAGCAGGTTGCGGCTTTTGAGCAAACCGCGGCCTCACAACTAGGCGTAAGCCACGCAATCGGCTGCTCTTCTGGAACCGACGCCCTATGGCTGGCGCTGGCGGCCGCCGGCATCGGAGCGGGCTCCAAGGTCATCACGACGCCTTTCAGCTTCTTTGCGTCGGTCAGCGCAATCCTTCGGGCCGGGGCGACTCCTGTGCTGGCCGATATCGATCCGGCCACCTTCAATCTCGACGCCAACGCGGTCAAGACGGTGCTCGACGGGCCGCTCGGAACTTCAGTGAAAGCCGTCTTGCCAGTCCACCTTTACGGCCAATGTGCCAATTGGGATGCGTTCGCTCGCCTGAAGATTGAGCGTGGACTCAAACTGATCGAAGACGCTGCCCAGGCCTGGGGCGCTGAATGGCGCGGAAGGAAGGCCGGCGGACTGGGCGACGCCGCAGCGTTCAGCTTCTATCCCACGAAAAACCTGAGCGCCGCAGGCGACGCGGGCATGATCACGACCAATAGCGAGGAACTCGCCGAGCGCGCCCGGATGTTGCGCCAGCACGGAATGCGTCGTCGGTACCATCACGACGAGGTGGGCTGGAATACACGCCTCGATGGTTTCCAGGGCGCCATCCTGCAAGTCAAACTCAAGTACATCTCCGGGTGGAACGATGCTCGCGGCGCGGTCGCTGAGCGCTACAACACGCTCTTTCAGGCAGAGGGCCTCGCAGAAGACGGCCTCTACCCGAGCCGGGGCATCATTCTTCCTCACGAAGTGCGCGGCACAAGACACGTCTGGCACCAGTACGTCATCCGCACAACGCGTCGCAACCAGATGCGTGAGTTTCTCGCCGAGCGCAAGATCGGCTCAGAGATCTACTACCCTGTTCCGCTCCACATGCAAGACGCGCTGAAGGGTCTGGGCTACCGCGAAGGTAATTTCCCCGAAGCCGAACGCGCTGCACGCGAAGTGCTCGCATTGCCCATCTATCCCGAACTCCGCGAAGAGGAACAGCAGATTGTAGTACGCGCAATCTCCAGGTTCCTGAGTTAGACAACTCGTCGAAAGGTTGCCCGCCACTAACAAAAATTGCTCCCTTGCAATCTAAGTGCCGTGTAGGTTCGCGCTTAGTTGCATGAGGCAACCTGTCGTGCATGCAAGCACTCCAAGTTACGCGTGGAGGAGAGCATGAAGAGCATATTAAGAGTCGCTTTGGGAGCAGCACTACTCGCTGGTTCCGGCTTGCTCGCCAATGCGGCAGATGTAAAAACAGACTTTGACAAGCACGCCGATTTCTCGAGAATTCATACCTATAGTTGGGGAAACGTATCGACTTCAAATCCGCTGTTTGTGAATCGCATTAAAGATCAGGTCAATCGAGACCTGCAGGAAAAAGGCTGGCAATTAGTTGAGTCCGGCGGTGACGCCACAGTCTTTGCCAAGGGCAATGTTCATAACCAGCAGGAACTGCAGACCTACTACAACGGTTTTCCAGGTGGCTGGGGCGGCCGCTGGGGCTGGGGTGGTTGGGGCTGGCGCGACGGATGGGGCGACACCGCCACAACGACCGTGACCGATCATCCTGTTGGCAGCCTGGTTGTTGATATCTTCGATGCCAAGTCCAAAGACCTGATATTCCGCGGAATCTCTGCCGCGAACCTTCATGATGACCCGGACAAGAACACCAAGGAACTAGATAAAGATATAGATAAGATGTTTGAGCATTTCCCCCCGAAGGAATCTAAATAAACATATCTATGCATAACTTATTAGAGATATAGAAGCGGGGAAGTATAAAAGTAGGGCCGAATAAGCGGGGTCGCCAAGGCGACTCCGCTTTCTTTCTTTTGTGTGGAGAAGAACCTGGTTCGCGTGGGCACTTTCCAGCCTTCTCCGCGGGAACGTATCATGGCTCTCTATGTTTCCCTATGACCCCGCGGTCCTCGCTGCCGTGCAGAACACCCCGCAATCCATCGACGATGTTGTGCGTATCCTGGAAACGATCGAGACCACATGCGTCGATGGAGATGGCCTGAAGTGGTTCAACTGGCTTTATCTCGGAGTAACGCGGGCTGTGCAGGCGCGCGTTTCGGCTGGAGCATTCGCCGATCCCGCATGGATCGCCAAACTCGACGTAGGGTTTGCCCGTTTCTATCTCTCTGCAATCCAATCCTCCCTCTCTGGCCAACCGACTCCCGGATGCTGGCAGGCACTCTTTGATCAGCGCAGTCAGCCCGCGACGGCTCGTATCCAGTTTGCGATGTCGGGCATTAACGCGCACATCAACCACGACCTTCCCCAGGCCATTGTGGCCACCAGCCAAGCCGCAGGTCCTGCGCCGCAGCACGGCACCGCGCACTATAACGACTACACTGCCCTGAACGCCACACTCGACAACATGATCGACGCGGCCAAGCAAACCCTCAACGTGCGTCTCCTCGGCGATGCGCTGCCTCCGGTCTCGTCCCTCGAAAATACTTTGGCAGCCTGGAGCGTTTCTGCGGCAAGGGAATCGGCCTGGAACAATGCCGAATTGCTCTGGCATCTGGCAGAGGCGCCGATCCTCTCCGACAGGTTTCTGCACGCCCTCGACGGGATCACAGCCCTGGCGAGTAAGACTCTGCTGGTTCCCGTTCCCTTCCCGCCTCCGTCGATGCCGTAAAATCGCCCTAGCATGAAGTGTCCATATTGCGGATTCGGCCAGGATCGGGTCGTCGATTCCCGCGAGAGCAAAGAAGCCGATTCGATACGCCGCCGTCGCGAATGTGAAAGCTGTAATCGCCGCTTTACCACCTACGAGCGGATTGACGAAATCCCCTACATGGTCGTCAAGAAAGACGGCCGACGCGAGCGATTCGATCGGCAAAAAGTGCTGAGCGGCCTTCTCCGTGCCTGCGAAAAACGCCCCGTCCCATCGAGCAAACTCGAGGCCATCGTCGACGCCACCGAGAGCTTTTTGATCGACGCTCCCGAGCGCGAACGCACCACCAGCGAAGTCGGCGAACTGATCATGAACCATCTCAAAGGCCTCGACACGGTAGCCTATATCCGCTTCGCCAGTGTCTACCGCGACTTCAAAGATGTCCGCGAATTCAAGGAAGAACTGGAAGGCCTGCTGGACAGTCACAGAACAGGCAAGGGCAAGAAGTAAACAGCGGGCCACGATCAGATTCCCAGGAAAGCGTTGGCGTGATGAAGAAATCCATTCACAGCATGCTCGGACTGACGGGAAAAGCTCTGGCCATCTATCTTGCAGTGGAAGTCCTTGCGTCCATCGTCGCGATCGTGGCGGCTTTTGGATATGCGATCTACAAAGTTGTCCGCCACCACTAAGCCGAACCAGACCAATGAGAGACCATGACTGAGACCAAAACGCACAAAGTAACCCTGATCCCCGGCGACGGCATCGGCCCTGAAGTTACGCAGGCCGTGGTCCGTATCCTCGAAGCTACCGGCATCAAGTGGGAGTGGGAGCGCTTCGCCGCCGGAGCCGAAGCCTTCGAGATCTTCGGCGAATACATCCCTGCCGACCTGACCAAATCCATCGAAACCAACAAGGTCGCGCTCAAGGGGCCCGTCACCACTCCCATCGGCGGCGGCTTCAAAAGCATCAACGTCACCCTGCGCAAGCAGTTCGACCTCTTCGCCAACTTCCGCCCCATCAAGAACCTTCCCGGCCTCGAATCCAAATGGCCGGGCGTTGATCTCATCATCGTCCGCGAAAACACCGAGGGAGAATACGTCGGTCTCGAGCATGAAGTGGTTCCCGGCGTCGTCGAAAGCATCAAGGTCATCACCGAAAAGGGTTCGACCCGCATCGCCAAATTCGCCTTCGAGTACGCCCGCAAGCATGGCCGCAAGAAGATTCACTCCATCCACAAAGCCAACATCATGAAGCTCTCTGACGGCCTGTTTCTTCGCTGCGCCCGCAAGGTCGCCGAGGGCTTTCCTGAGATCTTCTACGGCGAGCACATCATCGACAACACCTGCATGCAGCTGGTGATGAATCCCTACCAGTACGACACGCTGCTGCTCGAAAACCTCTACGGCGACATTGTCAGCGATCTTTGCGCGGCCTTCGTCGGCGGTCTCGGCCTTGTTCCGGGAGCTAACCTCGGCCATGAATGCGCCATCTTCGAAGCTGTTCACGGCTCCGCGCCCGACATTGCCGGCAAGGACCTCGCCAACCCGACCGCCCTGCTGCAGTCCGCCGTCCTCATGCTGCACCACCTCAACGAAGAGGCTGCCGCAAACCAGGTTCAGAAAGCGCTCGAAACCGTCTACGCTGAGCGCAAGACGCTTACCCGCGACGTCGGTGGTACCGCCGGCACTACCCAGTTCGCCGACGCCGTCCTCGCCGCCATGGGCTAAATCACCGCAGTCCGCATACAAAGGAGCAGTTCCCTATGCACTACATCCTGTTTTACGAAGTCAGCGACGACTACCTCGAGCGGCGCGCGCAGTTTCGCGATGCGCATCTCGCTATGGCGTGGAAGTCCAGCGATTCCGGTAATCTCGTGCTGGGCGGCGCATTGGCAAACCCCGCGGATACCGCCGTTCTGCTTTTCAAGGGCGATTCGCCCGGCAGTCGCGGAAGAGTTCGCGAAGGCGGATCCATACGTTCTCAATGGCATCGTGAAGCGCTGGTATGTGCGCGAGTGGACGACAGTTGTGGGGGAAGGCTCCGCAAATCCCAAGCGGCCTGCCGCAATTCCATCTGCGACTTGAAGTGGCCGGTCTGTACGCTGGACCAGCTCCGAGTCTGACCATCGGGCCCGCTTTCCCTGCTGCGTGAGATCTCGCTGGTTGAATGACTCTTCACCGCCATAAGTCTCTACCCCGGGATCCTGCATCGTAATTTAGAAGTAATCATCCGAGGCTGCTTATGACTCCCTTTGCCCCGCATACCGACGGCGCTCATACATCGCAGCCGTCTCGCGCGAGGTCAAATGAGATCTTCGGCTCCGGCGAGATGGCGGACTTGACCCGGGCATTCGATTGGAATCAGACACCCTTAGGCCCCGTGGAACAATGGCCCGATGCGCTGCTCATCACTGTAAATACGATCCTGACATCGCGACATCCGATGTTTCTGTGGTGGGGCGATCAACTCGTGCAGTTCTATAACGATGCATACCGCCCCAGTATCCGCGAAGACAAGCACCCTCGAGCGCTCGGTCAGCCCGGACGAGAATGCTGGCGCGAGATCTGGTCAATCATTGGGCCGCAAATCGATGCCGTGATGACCAGTGGCATCGCCAGTTGGCACGAGGATCAGCTTGTGCCGATTTATCGCCATGGCAAATTGGAAGATGTTTACTGGACCTATGGTTATAGCCCCGTGCGGGACTCGCTCGGAAACATCTGTGGCACGCTGGTTGTCTGTACGGAAACCACTGAGGGAGTACTGGCCAGGCAACAGCTTCAGCAGGAGAGCCAGCGGCTCGCCGATCTCTTTCAACAGGCTCCGGCGTTCTTCGCTGTGCTTGGTGGACCTGAGTTTGTCTTCGAGATGGTCAACCCTCTTTATCAGGAACTGATCGGCCAGCGCAGCGTCATCGGCAAAAGCCTTCGCGAAGCCGTACCGGAAACCGAAGACCAGGGCTTCATCGACCTGCTGGAACGTGTCTACAAAACCGGCCAGCCTTTTGTCGGGCATGGGATGCCCATGAAGTTGGCGCGCAACGAGTCTCAGCCTCTTGAGATGCGGTATCTGGACTTCGTCTACCAGCCAAGGCGCGATCCGGACGGGACAATCTCGGGAATCATCGCGCTGGGAATCGATGTGACCGAAAACAGGCGTGCCGAGCAGGTTCTGCTGCAATCGGAAAAGCTGAACGCCGTTGGCCGTCTCGCGAGTTCCATCGCGCACGAAATCAATAATCCTCTCGCGGCGGTCACAAATCTGCTTTACCTCGCGCAGCACACCTCCGAGAGCACTTTGGCAAGGCAATATCTCGCCACCGCGGAGGTTGAGCTGCAGCGCGTCTCTGCGATCGCAAATCAAACGTTGCGGTTCCATCGGCAATCTACAAACCCACAGCCGGTCACATACCGGGATCTGATTGGCGTTACCGTACCGCTCTTTCAGGGAAGGCTCCTCAATGCTCAGGTAACGGTTGAGCGACGCGATCGGGCGCGATGCTCCGTCACATGCTTTGAAGGAGAGGTAAGGCAGGTGCTGAGCAATCTGATCGGTAATGCGATCGATGCGATGAGTCCGGCGGGAGGAAGACTTCTGGTGCGCAGCAGGGATGCAACCGACTGGCGGTCCGGAAGAAAGGGCATCGTTTTGACGGTTGCCGACACTGGCTCAGGAATGTCTGCGCAGACGCTGGGCAAGATCTTCGTGCCTTTCTTCACCACCAAGGGGAATAAAGGCAACGGCCTGGGCCTATGGATCAGCCGCGAAATCGTGGATAGGCATCATGGCGTTCTAAAAGTGCGATCAAGCGAATCGCAAAAGCATTCTGGAACCGTCTTTACGCTCTTTTTGCCATGGGATGCCGCGCGACGAACGGAATCGCGACCGGATGCAGATGTGCTCCGGTAGCGCAGAAGCCTCGTCGCTGCATCCGGTTCGCGAGCAGCGAGAACCTATTCTTCTCTCCTCAGAATGTTGAAAGAGGGCGCCGAGGCCTGGTATTCAACCACTGGAAAAGGCATGAGACCAGGGACCGTTGCCGGCACCCATGAGGGTGACTGCAACTCGGGCATCGGCTTCGCCTGGAAAAGCTTCTTGCACTGCTTCGCCGTCCAGCGAGCCCAACTCTTCGACTTCTTCCTGCGTGCGCTGTCGGTAGAAATTCCCGTGCCCGCATACATCTGCCTGTAGAGCTTTGACAGGAAAATAAAACCGAGCCTCGCGCGCAGGGTCGGCGTACACGACGACCGCTCCCAGATGGCGCTCCAGTTATAAAATCTGTCCCAAACCTTCTGCGTGCGCTCGCGAATTTCATCCGAACTCATCGAAGGATGCGGCGTAAACATTTTGGGGCGAACCTCGGTGGGAATCAGCCAATACCGCGTAATCGGCACGTCACCCACCATGGTGGGATGAAGGGCCTGCTCTTTCTCCCATCGCCCAAAATCGACGGTGCCCGGAAACGGCGTCATCATCACAAACTGCGCAAACGTGACTCCCGCCTTCAGCGCCATCTCCACTGTCGCGTCAAACGTCGCCGGCTTGTCTGTGGGCAACCCGAAGATAAACGAACCAAGCACATGAACGCCATGTTTCTTGAATGTCTGCAACTGCTTCGCCAGCGCCTCGCCGGAATAGTTCCAATCCTTGAAGACCGCCTTGAGCCCTTCAGGTGTCACAGCTTCCACGCCCACCAGCGCACCCTTGATGTTGGCCTTGTGCATGGCGTCGAGGTAGTCGCCGTCTTCGCCCGCCTCCATCGTGATCTGGGTGAAGAACACCATGTCCTTGGGCAGCTTTGCGAGCTCTTCCATCAACTGGAATCGCTCTGTGCGAATCTGCGTCAGCTCTTCCAGCTTGACCAGGTTGTTCTGCTCGCGTGCCAGTCGCAGATCGGTCAACGTCACCGGATAGAAATTATCGTCGGCCAGCGCGATGAACCGGAAACCAAGACGCCGCAGGCTCACGATTTCGTCAATTACTTTTTGAAATGACCTTTGCCGCGGCTTTTGTCCGTCGGTGCGCCACACGCTGCAGAACGAGCAGTGCTTGGGGCATCCGCGAATGGTCTGCACCGAGGCCCACATATATTTGTCGGGCTGCAGCAAGTCCCATCGCGCTTCAAGAAACTGGGTGCCCTCGATCCGACCGCCGTCATAGATCTTGCCAGGGGTTCCGGCGAGGCAATCCATCACCACCTTGCCCCAGGCAATATCCCCGTCGCCCTTCACGACCGCATGAGCTTCGCCGCGTTCCAGCGCTTCCTCAGGGAAAAGCGTGGCGTGAATGCCGCCATAAATCACCCATGCGCCGCGCGCACGAGCCATCCGTCCTACCTGGTACCCACGCAAGGCGTTGCCGGTGTGAACACTGACGCCGACAATATCTCCCGGCTGAATGCTCTCGGGCACAATCTGCTCAAGGGATTCGTCAACAAGAATGGGATCGCCCGCGGCTGCGGGGGTGGCCGCTGCCAGGACAAATAGCCATCTTGGGGTGATTACTGCGGTGCCGAAGGAGTTATCGCTAGGGTTGACCAAGTGTACGCGCGTAAAGGACCGACCTTTCCAGGTGCAAGTTCGACTCGACGAAGTTCCTCGAGGTAGAACTTCTATCGCCGAACAATTTGATGCACCCTGGCAGGGAACGTGGCGTCAGTGGCCTGCTGTGTCGTCCATCATACACAGAAAATTGGACTCTAACACGAAATCCGGGTCTCTATAACCCTAACATCTCAAAGCGCTGTTCGATTGGGATGCAAGCATCTAGCTCTCGATCAGGCTCCAGCCGTTTGGAGATTTCGCCTGCATTCGCCTGAAGGCAAATTGCAGTAGTGGGTCAGTTCGATTCTTCGAGCAACATCAAGCGTCGGATGCTTGCGTGCGAAGTTGTAATGCATCATGTGCAACGCGATGGCGGCGGCGTGGCTTTCGACTTTCTTGCTGAATGCATTCGTCAACCGGCTGAAGCGGCGCATGCCCATCCGCATCTTGAGGTTTGAGGATCGATCCCATGCCAGGCAGCGGGAAACTTTACGTTTGACTAAAAGTAATCTATAGATTACTTTTAGGAATGGATAAGATACTAAAAGATGCACTCAAGAGTCAGATTGGGTTCCCGACGCCCATAACAGTAGCGCTGTTGGTCGCCGCCACGGATATCATTACTTCCTTGCTGCTGGCTAGGATGGAGTTGGGTCAAACTGCGCGGGTTGCCATCGCTTTGCTACCGATTCCCGTCAATGTCTGGCTTATCGCCATCATTCTTCGCACTCTTCGAAGACTCGATGAATTCCTAAAACGAATCCAGTTTGAAGCGGTCGCCGTGGCCTTCCTCACCACCGGCCTGGCTGCGCTGACGTATGGCCAGTTGCAGAAGGCTCAAGTTGTGGGCCCTCTCAATGTGGGACTCATCTGGGGTTTCATGGCCGCGTCTTATGCGCTCGGGTATGCGGTCGCCGCGAGGCATTACCGATGAAGAATCGCATGCGGATATGCCGAGCGGAACTGGACTGGACGCAGGCGCAATTGGCGGCGAAAATCGGCGTCTCCCGACAGGCTATCGTGGCCGTGGAAAACGGCAAGTACGACCCGGCGCTTCCCTTGGCGTTCAGGATCTCTCGCGCGTTCGGCAAGAACGTCGAAGAGGTCTTTATTTGGGAGGAGACGGCTGGCTAACGAACCGTAGGCTTTGATTTCGTACGTAAACACATCCAGCGTCAGTTCGATCTTTGTTCAAACTGACCCACTACCCAAATTGCTTGGGAGAGCCAACTCTCCTGTACACTGGAGTGTTTACTAACCATGCAAACCAAATATCCAATCGGCATCCTGGGCGCGACCGGAATGGTCGGCCAACGCTTCATTCAACTCCTCGAAAACCACCCCTGGTTCGAGATTGCCTGGCTTGCGGCAAGCGATCGGTCAAGCGGCAAGACCTACGGGGAAGCAGCCAAGTGGCGCCTGGACACTCCTTTACCCGACGGCATCGCCAAAATGGTCGTTGCGCCGGCTGATCCTGAAGGCGCGCCCCGCATCATTTTCGCCGCACTTGATGCCGCCATCGCGCGGGAACTCGAGCCCCGCTTTGCTAATGCCGGCTGCGCTGTTGTCTCCAACTCCAGCGCCTTTCGCATGACTCCCAACGTGCCCCTGGTCATTCCCGAGATCAACGCCGACCATCTCCACCTTATTGAGGAGCAGCCTTCCCGCCGCGAGTCGGGCGGGTACATGGTCACGAACCCCAACTGCTCCACCATCGGCCTCGTGATGGCGCTCAAGCCTATCGAAGAGCGCTTCGGCATCGAGCAGATCCTCGTCACCACCATGCAGGCCGTTTCCGGCGCGGGATACCCCGGAGTGCCCTCGATGGATATCCTGGGCAATGTCGTCCCCTACATCGGCAGCGAAGAAGAAAAGATGGAAGCTGAGACCCTGAAGCTGCTGGGCAGGTTGGAGGGTCACTCCGTAGTCCCGCTCGCTGCCAAAGTCAGCGCTCATTGCAACCGGGTTGCCGTCGAAGATGGCCACACCGAGAGCGTATCCATCAAGCTGGGTAAAAAGCTGGGCAGGGCGGTAACCCATGAGGATATCCTCGCTGCCTGGGCCGAGTTCAATCCGCTGGCCGGTCAGCGTTTGCCGATGGCGCCTGATCAGCCCGTCGAGTGGGCTCCGCAAAGTGATCGCCCGCAACCGCGCCTCGATCGCAACCGCGGCCGTGGAATGGCCGTAACCGTCGGGCGCCTTCGTCCCTGCAATGTACTCGACTGGAAGTTCACTGTGCTCTCGCACAACACGATTCGTGGCGCAGCCGGCGCAGCTATTCTGAATGCAGAATTGCTCGCCAGTCTCGGAAAGCTGGACGGCGATGCTCCGGCCGACAACTCGGGCTCGCTCCAACGTAAGAAGATGATTGAAATCAGCGACGCTATCGCCGCCGGCGTAGGTAATCTCCTCAGATAGTCTCTGTGCTCTGCTCCGCAGGGACGTTTTGTAACAGGGCACGACTTCAGTCGTGCCGAACAGGAGCCAGAAGAAGGGGCTTAAGCCCCTGAGGTTAAGTGTAAGGAACCCATGAGCCTCGTTGTCATGAAGTTCGGCGGCACGTCGGTGGAAGACCCCGCTGCCATCACCCGTACAGCTGCCATTGTGGCTGGACGCGTGGCGATGGGCAAACAAACCGTCGTCGTGGTCAGCGCCATGTCAAAGGTTACCGATATGTTGCTGCGCGCCGGAGCCGCAGCCGCAAGCGGCGACCGCACCGGCGCCCTCGCCATCAGTTCTCGCTTGCGCTGTCGCCACCGCGACACCGCTGCGGCGCTCGTCAAGAACCCCGCGGAATCGGCGGCGCTATCCAATCTCATCGATCAGAAGTTCGATTCCCTCGACGAAATTCTCCGGGGCCTTGCCGCAATTCTCGAACTCACCCCTCGCATCTCCGATCTCATTTCGAGTTATGGAGAGCGCCTCTCCAGCCGAATCATTACAACTGCCTTCATCGAACGAGGCATCAGCGCCGCTCACGTGGATGCGCGCGATGTGATCCTCACGGACTCGCAGTTTCAAAAAGCCTTGCCGCAAGACGCACTCATCGAGAAGCGTGCAGCCGAACATCTGCGCCCACTCACCAACAATGGCAAAGTGCCCGTAATGGGTGGCTTCATCGCCTCAAATGAGGAAGGCATCACAACCACGCTGGGCCGCGGCGGCTCCGACTTCACGGCCGCACTGGTGGGTGGCGCGCTGACAGCAGACGCCATCGAGATATGGACGGACGTCGACGGCATCATGACCTCTGATCCGCGCGTCTGCCCCGACGCATTGCGCGTCAAAGTCATCAGCTTTGAAGAAGCAGCCGAACTCGCCTACTTCGGCGCCAAAGTGCTGCATCCCGCCACCATCCTTCCGGCGGTGAAAAGAAACATCCCGGTTCTCGTGTTGAACAGCCGCAACCCTTCGAACGAGGGAACGCGCATCATTTCCATTGCCCCACACTGCAGCAGCCCCTTCAAGTCGATTGCGGTTAAAAAGAAACTCAGCATCATCGACGTAGTCGCCAGCCGCATGCTGATGACGCACGGCTACCTGAAGGCCATCTTCGACATCTTTGATCACCACAAATGCCCCGTCGACATGGTTTCAACAAGTGAAGTGTCGGTGTCGCTCACGGTCGATTCGAATGACAAGCTGCCCGCCATCGCCGCCGATCTCAGCAAGCTGGCCGATGTGAAGTATGAGGGCAAAAAAGCGCTCGTCTGCCTGGTCGGAGAGGATATTCGCGGTCAAAGCGGAATGGCTGCCCAGGTCTTCAACGCAATTCGCCATATCAACGTGCGCATGATTTCGCAGGGAGCCAGCGAAATCAACATGAGTTTCATGATCGAGGAAGACGATGCGGACGAAGCAGTGCGATCCTTGCACGCGACTTTTTTCAGTAATCCCGATCCGGCCATCTTCGATGTAGAGGCGCGCAAGCTGGCTGCCGAGCCGGCGAGGTAGAAATGCTGATCCTGGTGCTTGGCAAGGGAAAGACCGGCTCGCTTGTCGCTGAGGTTGCCCGTGAGCGTGGACACGGCGTACGCGCACTTGACATCACTGAAAACCAGGGCGCGTCTGCACTGACTGCGCCGCTGCTCGCCGGCGTCGATGTGGTCATCGACTTTACGGCTCCCGAAGCAGCGATAGAAAACATGCGCGCCGTACTCGCGCTTGGAAGCCGAATTGTCGTCGGCACAACCGGCTGGTATGCCCAATTGCCCGAGATGAAAGCCATCGCACATCGGCGCGGCGGTGGACTGCTCTACGGCACCAACTTCTCCATCGGCGTACAGAAACTCTTCCGCCTCACTGCCGAATTGGCTCAGCTCGACGGCTACAACTTCGCCATCGGCGAAACTCACCACGAGTCCAAGCTCGATGCCCCATCAGGCACGGCACTCACGCTGAAAGAGATTATTCACTCCGTCCGTCCCGATGTAGAGGTCCCCGTCACCTCGCATCGCGTCGGCGACGCCAAGGGGGAACACATCGTCACCGCCACCAGCGAACACGATATCCTCGAACTCCGGCACGACGCTTACAGCCGTCGGGGCTTCGCAATTGGCGCGGTTCGCGGAGCTGAGTGGCTGGCCGGCAAATCCGGCGCGTGGGAATTCCGCGAGATCTTCGACCAGCTCTAATCCATCGTCGGACTTAAGCCTGCACGGCCTTTATTGCTTCCCAAGAGAGAAGACCACGCTGATCGAGGTGTCAACTTCCACCGGCTGGTTATTCAGCATGTAGGGTTTGTAGCGCCAATTCCTCGCGGCGTCCATTGCGGCGGCGCCCAGAATCTTGGGACCACTGATCAATTGCAGGTCCTGTAAAGTTCCGCTTTTGGTGATCTTCGCCTTCAGGACCACCGTGCCGCCGATGTGGTTGTCTCTCGCAAATTTTGGATAGATTGGCTCGGTCTTGTGGATCAGCATGCCCTCGGCCACGCCGGCGGAGATGGCGGACGGAGCCACCACTTTCATCTTGCTTCCACCGTTGAAAACAGCGCCTGGGACGCTGCCACCGTCGTCAATGGCTCCCGCTGAAAGGCTGCCCGGCGCATCTTCGACTGGTACGGCTTTCACATCTTTTGAGATCCTCGAGGGTGCCGCGAGCTGCGCATCCATCATCTCTGAAGCGACCGGGCGCGGCTGCGGTGCTGCCGGCGTCACGGGAGGTTCAACCTTGGCGTCCGTCAACGTGGTCCAGGACTTTGGAGGCTGTTGGGGGGTCGGATTCGCGACCGTTGCTGTGGTCGTGGCGGCTTGCACGGGAGTCTCTGCCGGCTGCGAGACCGCTTCCGCGGGTTCGGGTTTCGGAGCGCTCTTTTTCGCAGGATGACTGAAAACGAGCCAGAACAAGATCGTCAATGCGACCGGGCCCGCAACGATCAGCACCCATTTCTTCCAGTTGAACGTATTCTCAGGAACAGCGTCTTTGGCCTGGACTTCGCGAAACAGTGCGAGCACGTCTGCATCGGTTTCAATCGATCCCGCCGGACGAGCAGCGGGCGCGGCAGGCGCCGCCGGAGTATTGAAATCCGGCTCTTGAACTACAACGGGCTCGGGATCGCGTCTCGAAGATGGCGCAGGCACAATTCCGGCACGCATTCGCACTTCAGCGGCTCGCTGGCTCGCTGTCTGCGCATCGCGACCCTGCCCACGTTCCCACTGTTTATATTCCGAGAGCGGACGCTCGCTCTTTGGAGTTTCCGTGCGCGGGGTACCCGATGGAACGTTCGCCGCATTCGAAGCGGCCGCGACTCGATCAGTAGTCCCCTCGGGAGGGTCTTTCAATATTGCCGACCGGACCTCATCCAATTCCTGCTGCGCAGCCAATGCTGCGGGGCCTGGCTTGGGCTCTTCCACAACTGGCGGAGTGGGCTGCGGAGTCTCTCCGACCGACTCCGCCGGAATCGGCAGGAAATCGCGAGCACCCGCCCGCTTGGAATTCATCAGCAGGGCTGGATCGTTCCTGGTCGAATAGACCATCACCATGGCGTTGCTGATGGTCGCGAGGTTGGCCACGATCGCGAGCGCATAATCCTCATCGCTATCCAGGTCGATCATCACCACGTCGAAATTCTGTCCCACCATGCGCGGCAGATCGCTCAGATCCTCGGGATAGGCGGCAAACTCCTGCACCGACCTGTCTTCCGAGTTGGCGAGTGCCTTCGCAACGACTGCCCGGCGCTTCTTGTCGGGGCCGATCACAGCGACCGACATTCGCTTGGAGCGCGTGACACCGGATTGAGGGCCTTGAAGAGTCGTCGACATTTCAGCTCCGCTACAAAGAGTTTTTGCGTCTCCCTCAAGGATGGGCTTTGGCAAAACTCGCCGAGTCCCACTTAACCGGTCCCTCGACAGGTCCTGAGGTCAACACAACGCAACCATTTGCGCTCCGAAACGGGCGAAATCGCTCCGCCAAGGTGCGCTGGTTACGGCGATCAGGGAAGAAAGTGGTTGCCTGCCTACGATTCCGACCTCGAGCTGTCGTAGGTCAAGTCGCTTTATTTCAATGCGATACACCATAACTCAGCGATAAGGTGAACGCACGATAAGTCTGTTTTCCAGTTCCTGTAAAGGAATGGTATGCCCTCTGGGCGCCAATGAAGCCCTTTGGTTACCCCACATACATGCCTTTCGTCACATGCGCGGCCCGGGGATATATGAGACCAAAGTTCTTTTGAGGACTGGATCAACGGAAGAAGTTCTTAATCGTACTCATATATTTGGAAGATTTGAATTTTTACTCCGACCTCAGAACCAAGAGTGCAATGGCCCGTCCGCCAGGAAGGATCGCTCACTTCCCGTCGCCTCAATTCGTTTGAAGAGATGCGCCTCAGTTAACCTGAATCGATGCTCCTCCGCCCTGCCGTTCCCACTGACATCCCTCGTATCGTGGCCCTCGAGCGCACACCTCATGGCCGCAGCTTCGTTGGCCAATGGTCAGAAGAGCGCCACCTCGCCAACCTGACCGGCGGCGACGCCCGCTATTGCATCAGCGAAACGGAGTCAGGCGATTTGCAGGCCTACGCCATCCTGCGCGGGCTCAGTGAAGACTCGGGCTCCATCGAACTCAAGCGCATCGTGGTGGCGACACCCGAGCGCGGGCTGGGACGCAGAGTGCTCGAAGAATTGACCCGCATTGTGTTCGAGGATCTCAATGCGCACCGGCTCTTTCTCGACGTCTTCGAAGACAATGCGCGCGCACGCCACCTCTACGAAAGCATCGGCTTCCGATACGAAGGCGTTATGCGCGAGGCGGCGCTCCGCGACGGACAGTTCTTCTCCCTGCATCTGATGTCGATGCTCGAAAGCGAATATGCACAGAGGAAGCCGTAGACCCGTTCGTTATAAACTCCTCCTGTGATGGAAACGACAGGTTGTGGGACGGCCATCGTCACGCCTTTCAAGGCCGACGAGTCAATCGACGAGACGGCGCTTTGGGCGCTTGTGAACTGGCAGATCGAAGCCGGCATCGACTTTCTGGTGGCGTGCGGCTCGACGGGCGAAGCAGCCACACTCGACGAGACCGAGTGGCTGCGCACCATTCGCATCGTCATCGAAGCGGCCGCTGGCCGCGTGCCCGTGTTTGCAGGATGCACCCATAACTGCACGCGGACTCTGCTGCGCCAGGCTGCGCTGCTGCGACATGTGCAGGGTATGGCCGCCATTCTGTCGGCCAACCCCTACTACAACAAGCCCACTCAGGAAGGGCAATTCCGGCATTTTCTCGCTCTCGCCAAGGCCGTCGAACCGATCCCCATTGTCCTTTACAACGTGCCGGGCCGCACGGGTGTGAATCTGGAACCGCAAACCGTTCTCCGGCTATCCGAAGCCGCGCCCAACATTCAGGCCATCAAGGAAGCGAGCGGCAAGCTGCCGCAGATCACTGAACTCGTTCACTTGCTGCCTCACGACTTCAAGGTGTTCTCAGGAGACGACAACCTGGCGCTTGCCGCAATCGGCGTCGGGGCCAAGGGACTGATCAGTGTTGCCTCCAACGAGATCCCGGGAGAGTTGTCGCGCATGATCCGGGCAGCGCTCCAGGACGACTGGGCCGAGGCGCGCGAGATCGAACGCCAGTTCGGACGCCTGTTCGACGCCAACTTCTGGGAGTCAAATCCCGGGCCCGTAAAGGCCGTCCTCAACCTGATGGGCCGAACCACCGACGTTGTTCGGTTGCCCCTGGTCACTCCGGCTGCCGCAACCCGCCTCAAGCTCGAGCGACTCGCCGGCGAACTAGGCCTGCTCAAGTTCGCCCCAGTGCCCGAGGGCGGCATGCGGATGTACTAAGACCCTCGCCCGCTTCGTGCCACTGCATCCAGTTGCTCATTCTGGCAGGAATGCCCAGCGATTCCGACCCTGAAGAAAAAGTTTCTAGTCGATGTCGAAATCCGGTGCCCCTCAATCGTCATTGTGGTGACGGTGCTTGATCGCCGCCTGGAATCCAAACGGAGGAATCCCCATGCAATACATGCTGACACTGTACTCGGATGAAAAGAGCTGGCCGAAGATGACCAAGGAGCAGCAGGAACAGGGCTACGCTGCCTATATGGCATACTCTGAGGCGCTCAAACAAGCAGGCGCGCTGAAGGGCTCGGGCCGGCTGCAACCGACCTCGACTGCAACAACCGTGCGCACGGTCGACGGCAAGCAGCAAGTGCTTGACGGTCCCTATGCCGACACCAAGGAGCAACTGGGAGGGTACTTCCTGATCGACGTCAACGATCTCGATGCTGCCCTCTCCTGGGCAGCGCGTTGCCCCGGCTCGCAGCATGGTGTCGTTGAAGTACGGCCAATGTGGGCAATGTAACCCTATGAACGGCTGTGAAGGCGACGCACACAATACGGCAGATCTGGTTGCGCGCCGCAGTTACGGCAAACTCGTCGCTTTTCTCGCGGCGCGAACCCGCGATGTGGCTGCCGCCGAGGATGCGCTCTCCGAGGCGTTCGCGGCGGCACTCGCCGATTGGCCGCGCAATGGCTGTCCGCGAAACCCCGAAGCGTGGTTGATGACGGTTGCGCGCCGCAAGTTTCTCGACGTCACGCGAGCGCAGCGTCGCGAAACTGCCGCCGACGAGTTCGAAGAAACGGTCGAAGCGATCGAAGCCGGAACAGAACAAGCCGAAATTCCTGACCGGCGTCTTGGTCTGATGTTTGCCTGCGCCCACCCCGCGATCGACGCAAGCATTCGCGCCCCGCTGATGCTGCAGGCAGTTCTCGGCCTCGACGCCGCCCGCATTGCCTCTGCGTTTCTGATTTCCCCGGCCACGATGGGACAGCGCCTGGTACGCGCGAAAGCCAAGATAAAGCAAGCAGCGATTCCGCTTTGCATCCCGGAACGCGAAGAGCTTCGCGGACGGCTTGACACGGTGCTCGACGCGATCTACGCGGCGTTTGCCGAAGGCTGGATGGATGCTGCGGGAACGGACGTGGCGCGACGCGACCTCGCGGAGGAAGCGATCTATCTCTGCCGCGTGGTCACCGAACTTCTGCCGAGTGAACCGGAGAGCCTGGGCTTGCTGGCTCTTATGCTGCACGCAGAGGCGCGGCGACCCGCGCGGCGCAACGCGCAGGGCGAGTATGTCCCGCTCGCCGATCAGGACCCCGCGCTATGGAACTCGCCGATGATTGACGAGGCCGAAGCTCTGCTGCTGCGTGCGAGCGCGATGGGCGCGGTGGGCCGGTACCAGTTGGAGGCAGCAATTCAGTCCGCACACATCGCTCGCCGCCGCACCGGCAGCGCCGATTGGACAGCAGTGGTGCGGCTCTACGACGCATTGCTCGCGATCAGTGTCTCGCCCGTGGCTGCGCTCAATCGCGCACTTGCTGTCGCCGAGTTGCACGGCGCGGCGTTTGCTCTATCTGAATTGGATAAAGTCGCGAAAGACTCGCGTCTCGCCGACTATCAGCCCTATTGGGCCGCTCGCGCGGAACTGCTCTCAAGGATCGGCGCGTATAACGACGCACAACACGCCTACGACGTAGCAATCGGTATGGAGCGGGATGAATCGGTGCGCCGTTTTCTGGAACAGAGGCGCGCTTTGATCCGGACCGCATGACATCAAACTGAATTCGCGTTTGTTGGTCAAAAGCCGTTCTTCGCGAATCGACCTGAAACCATTGCTTCTTTTGCCGACTGCTGATCGCCGTTTTTTTTGTCGTCTTTGCCCCAGGTCCAATACAAGCCAAGATAGCCGTAGTTTTCAGTTTGGCCTGCGATGGAGTGACCATAGGCAAAAAGCAATTGTATGCCTTCCCCTTTGAGCTGGTAGTACCCGCCCGCGTCCATCATCGTCGACGATTCGATCTGCGGCGGAGCAGTGCCTTCGCTTCCATGCGAAAAGACTTCCGCTGCAAGTTGAAACTTCTCGCTAAACTCACGTTTCAGCAGAAATCCCCCATAAGGGAAATTGTGAAACCCGGTTTGCGGCACGACCTGGTAGCCGGCGCCCCCGTCGAGCGTCCATTTTCCGATATTCTTTTGCGCCCAAAGAGGAAGCTTGTACCAGACCTTCCCAATACCAAGTCCCTTGTCGGAGTCACCCGTGGGAATTTCGAACATGGTGAAACTGCCGATCTGGGGAAAGTTCTTCGTCTCTTTGATGAAAGCAATCTTCGCGCCCAGTTCCATATCCCCAAGTCCGTACGCGCTCGACCCTTGTCCGCTTGGAAGATAGATCGGATTATTCGACGGGTGAATGCTGACGAAGGGCAGAACAGCATGAACCTGGACCCGGGGAATGGCGCCCCAGTTGAATTCGAATGCCGGCCCGCTGAAGTCCGTCTCGACCGGCGTGCCGTCGGTTGCGCCGAAAATATAGAACTCGTAGTGATGGAAATCGACCGGGACGGGGTCGTCGGTCTGGAACGGTGGACCCTGCGCCCGAACCGGAGTCACGACCAGAAGAAACAGCAAAGAGAAAAAGATTGACAGAGCACGCGGGAGTTTCATCGACGCTCCTGGGCAGAACAGCAGACCAGAAATTCAAATGCAAATCAACGCGCGCCTACCCTGCCAACGCAGTCTTGACTGCTTCGCTCACCATGCGGCCTTCGGCGCGAACTCCCGCCTGCTGCAGTTTGGCCTGAACTGATTTGATGATCGGTCCCATGTCCTTCGGCCCCGGTGCGCGGCCGGACGCATTGGCCTGCTCCGCGATAGCTTCCGCAACCAGCGCGCGGAGACCCGCTTCATCGAGCGCCTTCGGCAGGAACTCCTCAATGACGACGATTTCGGCCGCCTCTTTCTCGGCCAGGTCCAGGCGATTGCCGTTCGTAAATTGCTCGATGGAGTCTCGCCTCTGCTTGATCATCGTGGCCAGCGCTTGCTGCTCCTCGGCTGCATTGAGGGCGGCACGCTTCTCGATCGCCTTATTCTTGAGCGCGTTCTTGATGAGCCGCAAAGTGCCTGTGCGCACGGCGTCGTGGAGCTTCATTGCGGTGATGATCTGCTGGCTGATCTGGGCTTCGAGTGCACCTGCGTCGGTCATTGTTCCCATCCTAAGTCATTGATACGCTTCCGCCTGTCGTTAACTTGCCGGCGTTTCGACTAAATTTCTGGGCATTCGGCAGCGGAATCACATCAAAGAGGAATTGTACCTACTTCGGGCGAAGATGGACCTCCCGCGAACCCTTCCGGCCTTCCACAACAATGATTCACATTATTCACTTTTATGTGTATTATGTGATTTCGGCTGTTTCTCCAACTCGGCCCAAACGAGGACACCATGATCCGTAAAACCCGCCTCTATACCCCAGGACCAACACCCCTGCTCCCAGCGGCTCAGTTTGCCATGGCCGCGGCAGATATCCATCACCGTACCCCCGAATTCCGCGCACTCTTTCAAAAAGTGCTGGCTCAGCTCAAGGTTTTTGTGGGCACAAAAAACGATGTGCTGCTGCTGTCGAGTTCCGGAACAGGCGCGATGGAGGCTTCGGTTTCGAATCTCACCTCTCCGGGGGATCGGGTCCTGGTGCTGACGGCGGGCAAGTTCGGCGAGCGTTGGATTGACCTTGCCAAGGCATTCGGCTGCGAAGTGGATGTCTTGAAGGTGCCCTACGGCGAGACCTTCGACCTGGCCGAAGTTCGCAAGGCCATCAAGCCCGAGCATCGCGCAGTCTATCTGCAGTCGACCGAGACCTCGACAGCCGTGCGCCACGACGTCGAAGCAATTGCAAAGCTGGTAAAGGCAACCGATGCGTTGCTCGTTGTAGACGGAATCACCGGTCTCGGCACCACGCACTTCGACGTGGATGGCTGGGGCATCGACATTCTCATCGGCGGATCGCAGAAGGCGGTCATGATCCCGCCCGGTCTCGCCTACCTGAGCGTCAGCGACAAGGCGTGGGCGGCCATGGAGAAAGCGAAAAGCCCGCGCTACTACTTTGACCTTCGCAAAGAACGCAAGAACGCCGCCAAGGGCGAAAGCGCTTATACGCCCGCGGTCGCATTGATTGCGGGCCTCGGCGCGGCGCTGGATTACATCGCCGGGCAGGCTGGTGGCGATCTCGAAAAGGGCCGCATAGCCCTCATCGACAATGCGCAGGTGAATGCAGCGGCAACGCGTGCCGGTCTGGTGGAGTTGGGCTTTACGTTGTTCGCTCCCACCGCTCCGGCGGCAGCGGCAACGGCGGTTGCTGTGCCCGAGGGAATGAACTCCGGCGACGTGGTGAAAGCACTCAAGGCAAAATTCGCACTCGTTACGGCAAACGGCCAGGGAGAGATGCAGGGCAAGATCTTCCGTGTTGCGCATCTCGGATTCTTTGATTACCTCGACACGATCGCTTTCCTCGGCGCGATGGAACACATCGCAAAAGACACGCTGGGGTTGCCGGTGAAATACGGGCAGGCGGTTGCGGCGGCACAGCAGGTTTATGCGGATGCGGTAAAGGGGTAGGAACGAATGCCTGAACTCAGTTTCGGAGAAAAGCTGCTGATTGCTCGCAGGCAGCTTAATCTCTTTTCCTATCAAATGGCCGAGCAACTGGGCGTGCACCCCAACTCGATCTCGAAGTATGAACGAGGCGAGGGCAAGCCGCATGCTGCCGTGCTGCGCATGTTCGATCTGCTTTGCGAAAAACACAACATCCGTTTCGACGAGTTTGAAGCTGGGTCCGCTGCGGCGGAAAAGGGAGACAAGATGAAGATCGTTTTGGCGGAGAAGGTTTCGCCGGCAACGCTGGCAGTATTTTCCGCGGAGGCCGGATGGGAAGTGCTCACCCACGATCAGTTGCCCAACGGCTTGCCCGCCGCCCTAGCGGATGCCGATGCGCTGGTCGTTCGCTCCGCAGTGCAAGTGGATGACGCCCTGATGGAGCACGCTCCGAAGCTTCGCGTGGTCGGCCGGGCTGGAGTCGGCGTCGACAACATCGATGCCGAAGCAGCAACGCGGCGCGGCGTCGTCGTGATGAATACGCCGGGCGCGAACGCAGTTGCGGTCGCAGAGCTCACAATTGGTCTCATGCTGGCACTGGCGCGCAAACTGCCCGCGGCCAATTCCACCATGCATGCCGGCAAGTGGGAGAAGAAGAGCCTGCAGGGCGCGGAGCTGCGCGGCAAGACCCTGGGCATTCTCGGCCTTGGCCGTATCGGTCTCGAAGTCGCAAAGCGCGCGCGTGGATTTGGCCTCGAAATCATCGGCAGCGATCCGTTTGTGTCGGCGGCCGTGGCCCGCGAAAATGGAATCAAGCTCGTATCCCTCGAAGAGCTGATTGCAGGATCGGACTACATCACTTTGCATGTCGGCTTGACGCCGCAAACCACCGGTGTCATCAACGCAAAGACTCTGGCTGCCATGAAGAAGGGCGTTCGCATCATCAACTGTGCGCGTGGCGAGCTCGTGGAAGAAGCGGCGCTTGTTGCGGCACTCAAGAGCGGCCAGGTGGCCGGCGCGGCGCTAGATGTCTTTGTCGAAGAGCCTCCAAAGAACACGCCCTATGCCGAACTCGAAAATGTAATTCTCACTCCCCACATCGCCGGATCCACTGCCGAAGCGCAGGAGGCGGTCGGCATTCAAATCGCGATGCAGGTGCGCGAATATCTCAAGCTCGGCGTTGTTCAGAATGCAGTCAATCTGCCGTCACTGAGCCATGAAGAGTACGTGCAGCTCGCTCCGTACATCGACCTCGCCGGACGCCTCGGTTCGTTTATGGCGCAGGCCGGCAAAGGCGGCATCGAGGCAATTCAACTTGTCTATGGCGGCGCGTTGGTCGAGGCCAAGACCGACCTGGTCCGCAATGCGGCGATTGAGGGCCTGCTGCAAGGCTCTGAAAATGTGAACCGCATCAACGCAGCAGCAGTGGCCCAGGAACGCGGAATCCGCGTCCACGAAGAGAAGCAGGAGAGTCATCGCGGCGGCGCGGCAACGGTACTGACCATCGAGTTGCACACCAATGGCGGAACGAACCACGCCACGGCTACAGTGATTCACGGCGAACAGCCGCGGCTGCTGGAGTTCGACGGCATCGACATCGAAGCGCCGCTTGAGGGCAACCTGCTCGTATGCCGCAACCTCGACGTCCCCGGCGTTATTGGCAGAATCGGCACAATCCTCGGCGAACAAGGCGTCAACATCGCCAACTTTGCATTGGGCCGGGAACGTACCGGTGCGAAGCCTGTCCACGCGCTGGCCGTGGTGCAGGTGGATGCGCCCGTCTCAGCGGGCGTGTTGGACGCACTGCGCACAATTGAAGCGCTGATCGAGGTGAAGCTGGTGCAGCTCTAGGTCGGGCTTCTCAAAGCCGCCCACTTCCGCCTCAGGCTTCTTCTGCTAGCCGACGATGCCACCGCGACCCAGCCAGCAGCGAAGATAGGCTGCCTGCCCCACGTGGTAGGTTTCGTGAAATGACAGAAACCCGACCAGCCCGCTGATCTTGCCATCGGTGCTCGGCGGAGATGCCGGTTTTTCAAGCAACTCTTCGGTTGCATCTTCCATGGCCGTCGTCATGGATTGAGTCACTTCCTTCCAGGCGGCCAGCACCTCGTCCGGCGCCGGATACTCCTCGACGGCAGATGGCTTGGCGCCACGAGCGAAAAGCGGGAACCAGGGTCGATCCCAGCTTGAACCGAGAGAGGCAACGGCGCGCGAGCGCGCCCACACGAGATGCCCGGCAATCCAGAGCATGTTGTTTGAGGATTCACCGGGCCGGCGTTGCCACTCGTCCAGCGTCAAACCGTCGTAGCTCTTTACAAGCATGCGTTCATTCTGCCGAAATCCGCCGGCGGCATGCTCAATCCTGCTGGGAATAGGCATTGGCAACTCTCCTTTTCAAGGAGAAGTTTAGTTCGGCCGGCAAATGCCAACAAGACGCGAATCATGATGGGCGGGATCGATCTCAGAACTTCAATCTCAGCCCACCAGCAATTTCGCTACTGAACCGGATGCGCTTTTCCGTTGGTCAGGCTCTGATCGATGATGCCCTTCACCTTACGGTCAGCTTCCTGCGCGATCCTTCCCTGCTCTGCGCCGAGCTTGCCTTGCTTGGCTCCGAGCTCACCCTGCATCGCTCCAAGCTTGCCCATCTTCGCGCCAAAATCACCCTGTTTTGCGCCGATCTCGCCCTGGATCTCGCCCATCTTTCCCTGCAGGTCGCCCAGTTTGGATTGCAGTTCGGAATATTCCTCTGATGTCATGTTCTTGCCTTGCTTTGCTTTCAGCGTGGCAATGGATTTCTCGATCTCGGCGATCTCTTTGCTCAGATCGGGAGTTGGGATGCTGACCTGCTCCTGCTGGTGGCCGAGTTCCTCCTGTTTCTTGCCAAGATCTTCCTGCTGGCGGCCCAGTTCCTCCTGCTGCTTACCGAGCGCCTCCATCGGCTTATACATGTCCTCGATCTGAGTAATGGTTGCCTGATCGTCGATGTAGTAGGACTTGTCGCCGCGGGTGAACCACAGAAAATCCCCATGCGCCATCTTGCGCGCTTTCGCGAGATCTTCCTGGCGGCCGTTCATCCAGTTGCCTGAGAACTGCACGTCGTCGCCATCGCCCTTGATGATGGCGTACGAGTCTCCATTCGAAGAGTAGGAATAGCGATAGCCACGCCCGGATGCGGTGGTTCTGCTTCCGCGCTCAACGGTCGTCGTGTTCTGTCCTGCACCCATACCCGCACTCAAGACCATCAGTGCGGGAGTTGCGGGCGGCATGATAAGCGAACCCGGCGCCATCACAGGAGCAGCAGGTGTTGCGATGAGCGTTCCTCTTGGCCCCGCGAGCACAAGAGTGGCGGGCGGCGCTGGCGGCGCTCCTAATGAACCTGCCACCGCTGGGGCAGCAGGCGCCGGCGGAGCAGATGCAATTGCAGGCACGCGTTCGGGAGCTGCCGGTAGGCGGCGCGACTTCCACGTCCGCAGGTGCTTCCGGCGTCGAGACGCCAGCGACCGGCGCGGCCGGTTGGGCCGGCTCGGGAGGAGGCGTAACCGACTGGCCCGAGGCCTCCACGCGAACAAGTGTTGTGGCGGCAAACAGCGCCACAGGAACCAACAGCACAGCGAGAAACGCGCGGCGGCGAGTGCCCGCAAAAGCCTGGCGGAAAGTGCTGTCGTTGAGCAGCCGCTCAATGCGGCGAGAGAGATTACCAGTACGAGCCATGGCGACTCCTATGAGGGTTGGGCGCGGCGCGGCCGCGAATTCAAGAAGTATTTGAGCGTAAGCAGAACGGCTGGCAGCCTCTTGCAGCCCCGCACGATCGCTGATGGCCTCGGCCAGATCAGAGAGTTTGCTTTTCAGCCACCAGCCCAGCGGACTAAACCAGAAGAGAGCGGCATAGATGCCCGCAAGCGTTTGCAGATAAAAATCGCCCTGCCGAATGTGAGAGCGCTCGTGAGCAAGAACGACGCGCAGCTTCTCGCGGTCCCAGGACGCATAATCCTCGGGCAACACAATCGCTGACCCAATCGTGACGGGTGACGAGATTGAACGGCACTCGACCGAAGGCTCAGCCCGTCAGCTAGACGCCTCGGAGTCGATAACGGTCGGCTCCGCTTGATGCCAGAGCAACAGTGCTGCAGCCAGGCCATAAACAATCCGAATCAAGAGCACTGCGGCAACGGACAGGTAAAGCAGCCATGCGACTTCTCCGAGGGAGACAGAAGGCCGCCTGTCAGCAGCCTGCGATGGAACCGCGGTTGGCGTGTAGGAGTCGGAAACGGTGGGCGCGGGATAATGGCCTGCACCCTCGGTTAGATTTTGCAAAGGAGCCGAAGTTGGCGCAGACGACGCAGCTATTTCGTTTCTTTGGAGCTGAGTCGCCGGCTGTATTTCCGTCGCTGAGGCAGCAACCGTGATCGCGTGCTGCTTACTCCCCGTAAAGAGATTGGCCACGGCGCGCACGGGATGAGCCGGCAGAACAACCGTTGCTTTGGCTGGGAATGCCTGCCAGCGCGTGGCCAGCGGCAAGAGCATCGGCATCAACACGGCCGCAGCCAGCACCAGGCCCCAGGCCGCTTTCTGCGCCAGCACATTTCCCACTCGCAACATCCGAAGTCCTGCCCAGACGGCCATGGCCACCAGTACAGACCGCAACGCTGCTTCAATAAAGGAAGGAATCATGACTTGATCTCCTTTTTGTCGTGGACAGCTGAAGCCTTTTGCGCCTCGGCGATGCGAGTGGCCAGACGCTGCAGCTCCGTACGATCTAGCACCTTGGAGTCCACCATACCCACCAGCAACGCCTCAACCGACCCCTCGCAGAACCAGTCCACGATCCGCTTCACGGCACGGCCGGCCACACGCTGGCGCGACTCTGCCGGACGATAAAGAAACGTTCTGTTGTCGACGGAATGCTCCAGGTACCCTTTTTCTTCAAGCCGGCGAAGCACCGTGCGAACTGTGGAGTCCTTGAGCGGCCGGTCCAATTCTTCGCGCACCTGTTCAGCCGTGACCGAGCCCATCCTCCAGATAATCGATAAGATGCCGCGTTCCAGTTCGCCAAGTTCTGCCGGATCGTGATGAGTGTTACTTGCCATAGTGTTACTGACTGTAGCATACGAAAAGGGTGAGCATGCAAGAGAATCTTTTCTCGCTTGCGGAATTTGTGACGAATATCTCCAGGTAGCGGATAAACCGGAAAATACTCCTGCCAAAAATCCGGCACATACTCCGTTCGGTCTAGTGGCTTGCAGGAACATAAGCCGTGCGGTATCTCAATCGCACACCCTGATGGTGCTTCTTGCCCGCGCCGGTCAGCTTCACCGTCAGCTTGTGGCGTTTGCCGTCCAGGGCCTCTGGCTGGAATCCCAACTCATAGCGAAAATGGAGCTGTTTGAGAATTCCCTCCAAACCGCTCGCATAAGTTTCAGGCGTCTCGCGCAGGTACTCTCCCCCGGTCTGGACCGCGATATAGTTCGCGATCGCTCCCTGCTCGCCTCCCAGCCAGGTCAGCCCCCTGATCTGCGGAGATCGGTGATCCTTGAGGCCAAAGACAATCGCCGAGGTCTGCAACAGCTCGTCAACAAAGTGATCCGCTTCGCCTCTCGGCATGGCGCTGAAATCCCCATAGAGGAAGACCACCACCGGCACAGTATCCTGCGGCAATGATCGCGTGGCATCTACGATGAGTTGCAGCGTCTTCTGCAGTGCGAGTTCGCCTGGCCTCTCATGTCGATATGTGCCATCAGGAGTCGCAGCGAGAACTTCTTCGAGCGTCGTGGCCGCCTGATCGATGTTGCTCGTGGGCACCAGATCCACCTTGGAATCGCCGTTGTCACACCAATGAGCGACGGCCACCGCATCCTGCTTATCCAGGTGATCCAGGGCGGGCTTGAGAAGCTTGATCTGCCCGGCAAACAAGCCTGAGCCCTCCGCCTCCCAGTCGGGCATCTTGCACTGCACAACGAACCAAAGCGCGATGGGCCGAGTTCCGGCACCGGTGTCAAACGTCTTGATCGCAACGCGATGTCCATTGTCAAAGACTTGAAGATCTTCCTTCTTCAACGTGCTGTCAGGAAGCTCATTCTTCGCGCCCAGGGCAACCAGATCCATGAGCACCAGGTGAGTGGAGACCCGCAATGTGGTCTCCGGGGATTGAGACGCATGAGGACCGGAAGGAGCTTGCTGTGCGATCGCGGCGATCGCAGCGCAGAGCGCCAGTAGAGGCAAGAATCGCATTCCGAGGCACCCCTTTGCTCTCCAACCGGATGAGATCCGGCCATGGATGTCTCATACGTCTCCCGAGACGCGCTAGTTCCCTCTTCATCTCTTATCAGCAGGACGTAGCTACCTTTTCGTGAACCTGGCTAGATTTCCAACCTCATCTCTCATCCCTTGACATTCGACAAGAAGCGCGCCATCCTGTTGTCGAGTATCGAGGGGAAGCTATGCCGGCGCCGACTGATTTGCTCCAGGGAACGCTCGACCTGCTCATCCTGCAGACACTCGCTCTTGAGCCAATGCATGGCTGGGGAGTGGCACAGCGCATCCAGCAAGTGTCAAAGGACGTGCTACAGATTGGTCAGGGTTCCCTCTACCCCGCGTTGTACCGGCTCGAATACAAGGGATGGATCCGATCCGATTGGGGGAATTCGGAAAACAATCGCCGGGCAAAGTTTTACCGGTTGACTGTGACCGGCAGGAAGCAACTCGAGAAGGAACTTGAAAGCTGGGATCGGATGTCGGCCGCCATCGCATTGGTTCTGGGCCGGGCTGTGGAGGCGTCGACATGATCACGGAGATACTCTCACGGCTTCGATTTCTGATTCTTCGCAAGAAGCGGAGCGAAGTAGACGAGGAACTTGCCTTTCATCTCGACCAGTCGATCGCAGCGAAGGTGTCGCAAGGGCTGCACGCTTCAGAAGCACGCCGGCAGGCATTGATCGAGTTTGGAGGCATCGAGCGTACCCGGCAGCAATTTGGAGAGCAGCGGCCCGGTTGGTGGATCGACGCGTTCGCACGGGACCTTCGCTATGGGTTGCGGATGCTGCGGAAGTCCCCCGGCTTCACCGCGGTGGTGGTGCTCATGCTGGCACTCGGGATCGGTGCGAATACCGCGGTATTCAGCGTGATGAACGCGATCCTGATGCAGTTGCTGCCTGTCGACCGGCCGCAGAGATTGTTCTATGTCCGCATGGCCAACGGGGAAGGGAATCCGTCGGGCTCCGGTAACACGGGAGACTCGAACACTTCGTTTTCTGAAGTTGTGTTTGAGGCGCTTCGGCAACGCAGCGACATCTTTGAAGATTTGATCGCTTATGTGCCGCTCAGCTTCAATGGCAGCGTCGCCGTGCGTCACGGAGAATTCCCTGAAAACGCGGCAGGAGAAGAAGTCAGCGGCAATTTCTTCTCTGGCGTGAGCGCCCGCATCGAGCGCGGTCGCGGATTCACGCTGGACGATGAGCGGAATCATGCGCCGATCGTGGTCCTCAGCTACGACTACTGGACGAGGAGCTTCGCCCGCGATCCGAACATCCTCGGTCAGACGCTTTACATCAAGGGCATTCCCGTGACCGTCGTAGGAGTTACAGCGCGCGGATTCAAGGGCATTGAGCCGGCGGTTGCAACCGACTTCTGGATTCCGCTCCAGAATCGCGCAGAATTCAATGCGTGGGGCCAGCCTCCGGGATCCGATACGTTGTACGGCTCGCCCAAGTGGTGGAGCTTACGCATGATGGCCCGCCTCCGTTCAGGCATCACTCCCAACCAGGCACAGCAGGCACTCACCGGCACGTTTGCTGCCGTGGTAAAGCAGACCATTGGCAACGTCGATCCTAAGGAATGGAAGCCGCTGCTCGATTTCGTTCCGGCGCGCGGCATTGGCGGATACAACGAGCAATACCGCACTCCGGTCACGATTCTAATGGGACTTGTGGCATTGGTCCTGCTGATCGCGTGCACCAATGTCGCCATGATGGTTCAGGCGCGCAACACCATTCGCCAGCATGAGTTCAGCCTTCGTATGGCGATCGGCGCGAGCCATATCAACATATTCCGCCAGTTATTGTGCGAAAGCCTGTTGCTCGTCGGCGCAGGGGCAGCGTTCGGATGGCTCTTCGCAGTCGGCGCTACACAGATGCTGGCGTCCTGGTCCGGCATCGAGACCGGTCTGAGCCCCGACCGGACCGTGTTGCTCTTCACGCTGGTTGTTTCGGTCCTCGCCGCGCTGCTGTTTGGCCTGGTTCCGCTGTGGAGCGCGGTGCGCGCGCCCGTTGCCGGCGTTCTTCGCTCCACTTCTTCCAACACCACCGCGACGCGGCGCCGGGTCGCAACGGGACGTGTCGTGCTTTCCGCGCAGGTCGCCGTGTGCCTTGTCCTGCTGATGGCCGCGGGCCTGCTGCTTCGCACCCTGCGCAACTACGCCACACAGAATCTCGGCATACAATCCGAGGGCTTGTTGGTCTTCGGCGTTACACCGCTGGGCCACAACATCGACCCGCACGTCTTCTATCGCCAGCTTCTTGACCGCGTCGGCCAGATTCCCGGAGTCGAATCCGTAACCACTGCCGTGAACCGCCCCGGCACCGGATGGAGCGACAACAACGACGTCACGCTCGACGGGGTTTTGCAGAAGGGAGCTCTGCTCCGCTCCAACGATGTCGGCGCCGGTTTTTTTCACACCATGGGAATTCCTCTAATCGCCGGCCGCGATTTCGCAGCGTCAGACGTCGAAAAGACGCAGCCTGTCGCAGTGGTCAATGAGACCTTCGCCAAAAAGTTCCTGGCCAACACCAATCCACTGGGCCATCTGCTGGGCTCCCGCGACTTCAAGAAGACCATCGTCGGCGTAGTCCGTGACAGCAAATACACCGGCGTAGATGAAAAACCAATTCCAATGGCTTATTTCTCTGCCATGCAATCGTCTCAACTGGGCACGATGCATCTTGAAGTGCGCACCCAGGGCGACGCCAACGCAGTGCTGCCTGCTCTGCGCAAGGCCGTCGCCTCGCTCTACCCCTCAGTGCCGCTCGAGCAGCCGATGACACAGCAGGCGCAGTTTGAAAAATCCTACGAGCAGCAGCGCATGTTCGCTGCTCTGGGCGGATTTTTTGGCGTGCTCGCTGCTCTTCTCGTAGCCACTGGCCTCTACGGCACCTATTCCTTCCGCGTGAGCCGGCGCAGAACTGAAATCGGTCTCCGCATGGCGCTCGGCGCCACTCGCAGCCAGGTGCTGGCCATGGTGATGCGGGAAAGCTTTTGGGTACTCATGTTCGGCCTCGCCGCAGGCATCCCTCTGACATTTCTCGCGGTGCGTCCGCTCAAGTCAATGCTCTACGAGATCTCCCCGTTCGATCCCGCAAGCTTCTGTCTGGCAATTGCCGCCCTGGCTTTGGTCTCGGGTTGCGCCGCTCTCGTCCCCGCTCGCCGAGCTGCCTCGATTGAACCAATGCAGGCGCTCCGTACGGAATAGCCAGAGATCTGGGAATAATCTGTCCTCCCTTCTCAAAGAAGAGCGCGGCTCCTGGGCTACACTGAATGGCGCATGCGGAGCGTGCTTTGAGAGCACGCGAAAAGGGGAACGAGGCAAAATGAAAAACTTCATCCACGGCATATTGGCTGTTTGTGCACTGGCAAGTGCGGTTTCCTTGACTGCGCAGACCGCCGACGAAGTCGTCACCAAGTATGTCGCAGCCATTGGTGGAAAAGACGCGATCAGCCAGGTGAAATCTGTGTACCTGGAGAGCTCCGTAACGATGATGGGCGGTGAGAATCCGAGTACCACGACTATTGTGGACGGCGTCGGCTTTAGGAACGAAACAGAATTCAATGGCACGAAGATCGTGCAGTGCTACACCGACAAGGGCGGCTGGTCCATCAATCCCATGGCAGGCGCGGCCAGTGCCACACCCATGCCGGAAGACGTCTACAACGGTGGTAAAGGTCAAATCAACGTCGGCGGCCCACTTTATGACTATGCCGCCAAGGGCAGCAAGGTAGAGTTGCTTGGGAAAGAAGGAAACGCATACAAGATCAAATTGACGTCGAAGGAGAATGTTGAAGCGGTTTACCTCATCGACGCGACTTCGTATCTTCCTATATCTGTGACGTCGAAGGGCAAGATGCAGGACCAGGACGTGGACATCGTCACCAAGTTTTCCGACTACCGGAAGACGGATCTTGGTTACATGATTCCCTATGCTATAGATCTGGATATTGGCGGACAATTCACTCTGACCATCGCGGTAAAAAAAGTGGAGTTGAATAAGACGATTGACCCCGCTATATTTGCAATGCCGAAATAGCGCGTCAGCTGGCGAGTTTGCGCTTCGACTACCTGCGGATATCAATTCTAAGCACAACCATCCTATTCTCCCGCGCATCGAATGCACCGTAGTCTGTACTCGGTTTCCTAGAGTCGTAGGAAATTCAACGGGTAGCGGAATGTCGAGTGAATCCCTTGAAAGTGATCTTCTTGCTGCTCTCTAAATTGTCGCTGACGGTCTGATCAACAGACGCAAGGCGAGTTAGCCAAATTCCCCACAAACCACTCTCAAGGAGTTCGACATGTTTGAATTGCAGACTCGGAATCGACTCAGGAAATCGAATTGGATTTCCGGCTCTTTGGTCGTTGCCCTATGCTCGGCGGCCCCTCTTCTCGCGCGAGCCGATGAACCCAGTGAAAGAGTGACCAGAGCCGGTCAGGTGTTTCAGGAACTCGCAAACGCCGAGAATGGCCTCCCCATCAACGTGCTGAACAAGGCGGACTGCGTCATTATTTTGCCCTCAGTCAAGAAGGCCGGGTTCATCGTTGGAGCCCAATATGGCAAGGGTTTGATGAGCTGTCGAAGCGGTCACAACTTCAATGGCCGCTGGGGAGCGCCGATCATGATGCAGTCCAGCGGCGGCAGCTTTGGCCTCCAGGCCGGCGGACAGGCAACTGACTTTGTGATTCTGGTTATGAATGACGACGGCGCACGGTCGGTGATGAAGGGGAGGGCCAAGCTGGGTGCTGAGACGAGCATCGCAGCCGGTCCTGTAGGACGGAATGCCGAAGCCTCGACGAGTGCCACCATGCAAGCCCAGATGCTTTCCTATTCCCGTGCGCAGGGCGTTTTCGCAGGACTCTCGCTCTCCGGAACTTCGTTGGGACCCGATGACAGCGACAACGAGAAGCTCTACGGTAAGAAAGTCACCGGGCCAGAGATCTTCGCGGGAAGCGTGACGTCACCTCCATCCGCTGCAGCTCTTATTTCAGAGCTGGAAAAGACGTCGCCCAAGAACCTTGCCAAAGGAAAATAGGTTTTAGCGGTTGAGGCGACGTTCCAAACCTTTGTGTTGATTCCTTGATTGTGCAAAATCGCCATGCTGCTTCCTCTGCGAGCAGTGTGGCGTTTTTTGCTTGAAGGAGAATTAAACAAAGGATGGTGCAGCATGTCGCCGCAAAAGGAAAGCGCCGAAGCGATGCTCCGGCGCTAAACAAAAAAAAGGGAATTCTAAGCGCGGCTCAGGTAGGCGCCTTCGCTCGTGTCGACGCGAATCTTCTCGCCTTCATTGATAAACGAGGGTACCTGGACCACAAGGCCCGTCTCTGTCTTGGCCGGCTTAGTCACGCTCGAAGCAGTCGCCGACTTCAATCCCGGCTCAGTCTCAACGACTTCAAGTTCAACGGACGACGGCAACTCGATACCAACGGCTTGTCCGTCGTGGTAGCTTACCTTGATCTGCAGGTTGGGCGTCAGGTATTCCACAGCATCGCCGAGCGTAGAACCCTTGAGCACAGTCTGCTCATAGTCCACCGGGTTCATAAAGTAGTAGTCATCGCCGTCTGCATAAAGAAAATCCATCGAGATTTCGTCGACAACAACCTTTTCGATCGCGTCTGCCGAGCGGAACCGATGCTCAAACATGGCACCCGTCCTGATATTCCGCAGTTTTGCCTGAATGAACGCGCGCAGGTTGCCGGGTGTACGATGTTCGACCTTGAAAACCAGGTGAAGCTGATCGTTGTGCTTGATGATCATGCCCGGACGCATTTGAGTGGCGGGAATCGCCATAGGGATAAAACTCCTTGCTGTCTTTGCGCTCCAAGCGCAATAAATATCGGCCTCGGCCCAACTCTTATTGTAACTTAGCGGGGGATTCGGCACGTGGATTGGGGGCTTTGGAGGTATCGCCGCTCGTTGCCGAATGAGTATGTTCTGATCGAAAGCATGATCGGATGGAAGCTCGGCAAGCGGAAGAAACGCGCGGTGCCAATTGCAGCATTGCTTCTCCTTTGTCTTCTGTGGTCTCTGAGTTCCCTGCGCTCCGATCTCCTGCCTCAACTTGCTTCGAACACAAGCCAGGCACCCCCGCTCGCACGGCAGGCCTTTCCTCTCGCTCTGCTCGCAGTGGCGCTCTGCTTGCTTAGCGTTGCGCGACGTTCTCAGTGGCCGCGAGGCAAAGTATTGTTGGCTTCGGCGCTCATCGGGATTGGACTGTTTGTTGCGCCCGCAGTGCTTGTCTTTCTAGCGAGGAATTGGGTCTCGGATCTCACACGCGTGGCTCTGTTTTCTCTTGCGCCAGTGTTCGCGGTCATTTTTGAGCCGTACCTCGGCCGCCTCAACGCAGCTCAAAGCAGGACCGGTCTGCTCGCTTCTCTGGTCGCGTTGGCCGGCAGCTTGCTTCTCTTCCCTGTCGATTTGCCTCAATCTGTTCAGGCGGCCGGCGCGTTCGCCGCGGTCGTTCTCGCAACAGCGTGCGTAGCAGCAGCAAACTGTTGGGCTGTGCGAGTCGCATCCGAACTGCCGCAAAAATCAATCCTGCCCTTCGCGGCGGTTGCCGCGGCATCTGCGACGATTGGCATTCTTGCCGCGAGCGCAATAGTGGAACGTCCTCAATGGCAATCCATTCGGCCCGACCTCTTGTTAGCCGCGTGGTCGGCTGCCGAAGAGGTGCCGGCGCTCTGGCTCCTTTTCTGGCTCATGCGTCACATCTCTGCGACGCGCATGACGACGCGTTTCCTGCTCGCGCCTCTCATCACGAATTTTATCGGGATCTTCCTTCTGCGTCCGGCCGTCAGCTTACGCGAGGGTCTCGGCCTTCTGCTGGTCGCGTGCGGTGCCGGTTGGCTCCTGTTTGCAAATGAAGACGAGACGGAGATGCCCGGTTCGTCACTGAATCTCGACTTCGATTAACAACGCAGTCGAGACTACGGCCGCGCTTCGTATACAAGGTTGAACGGCGTTTGCGCCGCCCGGCGAAAGCGCTTGAAGCCGGCGGTCGTAACCACATCGCGAATCCGCTCCTCACCGGCCTGCGCGCCCAGGGCAGCTCCCACCTCCTGCGCAAGCGATGCCGGTGTACAGACCATGGTCGACGCGGAATAGAAGAGCCGACCGATGGGGTTGTGATTTTCTTCCGGTTTGTCGCTGGCGAAAGGCTCAACGATCATCCAGGTTCCGTCAGGTTTCAGCGAAGAAAGCACGTGTTTCGCAGCGCCCGTCGGATCGCCCATGTCGTGCAGGCAATCGAAAAAGGTCACCAGATCATAGCCGCCGTTGACCGGATAGCTCTTTGAGCTGGCGACCTCAAAGTTGATCTGGTCGAGCAGCCCATCGCGCCCGGCAACGTGGCGCGCGTATTCAATCGAGCCGCTGTGATAGTCGAAACCGCAGAAGCGTGATTTCGCAAATGCCCTGGCCATCAGCATTGTGGAAGCACCGTGGCCGCAGCCAACATCGGCAACGGTTGCGCCCCTGGAAAGCTTTTCACCTACGCCTTCGAGAGCTGGAATCCATGAGCTAAGCAGGTTCTGCTCGTAGTTCGGGCGGAAGAAGCGCTCTGTTCCGAAGAAGAGATTGGCATCGTGCTCATGCCAACCCACCCCTTCGCCGGTTCGGAACGCCTGGGTGATCTTCGGTTCATCTTTGAAGCACGCGGAAATGACGTGATAAGCGCCAGCCAGATCCAATGTCGTGAGGGCGAATGCCTGCTCGGGCGGCAGTTCGAACTTCCTGGTGGCTGCGTCGTACGTGACAAATCCGCTTGCCGCGTTGGCATGCAGCCATTCGCGCACGTACCGCTCAGATGTCTTCGTTTTCGCCGCGAGTTCCGTCGACGTCAGAGAACCCGCGCCGGCCATGGCCTTGTAGAGTCCGAGCTTGTCGCCAATCACAACCAACGTCGCGTGCATCGCGGCGCCCATGTCCATTACTGCCTTTCCCATGAACGCGTCCAGCTTGGATGGATCGAATGGAAGGGGATCTCCTGATGCCGCCATAATGACCTCCAGATTTCGGTTGTGTACCCGGGGAGGAGCCGATGCTACTCCGCAAAAAATGACGCTGTCAAAGACTTTGTCTCCGACTCCAATCCGGCGCATATTCGCGATCACAGTCTGACCCCGTCCTCGAAGATAAAGTTCCGCTCCTGCGGCTGGGGAATACTTCCCATAGCCACCCACGGAGATTATGTTCAAAGCATGAACGGCATCGATCTTGCGTACTTCGCGTTGGGCACGGTTTTCGTCTTCTTTGGGCTGCTCTGCTGTGCGACGGCGGTGATTCGCAAGCATCGGGAGACGAGTGTTCTCATTTGGCTGGGTATCTGGAGCGCGATGTATGGGACGAACCTTCTGTTGGGCATGCGCGTCGTATTCAATGAATTGCCCCACTGGATGCAAGTTGCAACCCCCTTCTTGCGCAACGCCTTCGCCTACTTGCTGCTCGTTGCCGGTCTGCTTGTCTGGGCCGAATTGACAGTCGGAAAGATGCGCCGCCTTACGCAGTGGATGGCCATCATCGGAACGGTGATTGCCCTGGGTGGAATTGGCGAATTCCTCTGGACAAATTCAGGGATGAAACTCATCCTCTACAACAATCTCCTGGTAGTGTTCGCATTGCTTGCATTGACGACCGTGGTGGCGGTTCCGAAACTGTCGCGCAAGTACCTGTTGTTCCCGCACCCCGTGCTCGCCGTCGGCACGCTCGCATTTGCAGCCGAGGCGCTGTTTAGAAACATCTCGCGCTGGCTCGCCTTGCCGAACCCCAAATTTTCGTTGCTCGATGAGTTCGCCTTCGCGCTGTTTCTGTTCTCGTTCGGCTTTGTGGCTGCTCAGAAAGTTTTTTCAAACGAGCGACGATTGATCTCAATCGAAAAGGAACTGGAAATCGCCCGCAAGATTCAGATTTCGATTTTGCCCACCGGCGCCCCCGAGATCCTGAACCTGAACATCGCCGCGGAGTATGTGCCCATGACAGCGATTGGTGGCGACTTTTATGAATTTCTTCCGGTAGACGAGCGTCACGGCGGGTTTCTGATGGCCGATGTTTCGGGTCATGGAGTACCCGCGGCGCTCATTGCGTCAATGCTCAAGGTCGCAATGCAGTCGGTAGTCAGCTGTTCTCATCAACCGGCTGAGGTACTCCGTGTGTTGAACCGTACCTTATCGAGTCAACTTCGCGGCCAATTCATCACAGCGGCATATCTCTGGCTTGATATGGAGGCCCGGGTAGCCTCGTACTCGTCGGCTGGACATCAGCCGCTGCTGCGCTATCGACAGGGTGCAATAGAGCCGATCGAGAGTAACGGCCTGCTCTTTGGAGTGATGCAAGACGTCGATTATCCCGAGTGCGCCCTGACGCTGGAATCCGGTGATCGATTCCTGCTCTACACAGACGGACTCGTCGAACCGGAAAACGCCGCCGGCGAATCCTTCGGCGACGCAGAGTTGCCGAGGATCCTCTTGGACTCCGTGAAAAAATCGCCCACAGAGTTGCTGACTCAACTGCTGGAGGAGGTGCGCCGCTGGCCGCCACCATCGATTGCTCTACAGGACGACGTCACCCTGATGGCAATCGACGTGGCGTAGAGCGCCATTACGCTGGCTACGCCTGTTGTTGCTTCTCGTGAATCCTGGCTCCAACCCAGGCACAAGGCAATGCCAGCACAACCAGCGCAATGGGATACCAGTGAGGCTCGTAAGCCGGGCCGCCGTTCCACGTTGCAACCGCGCCCGCCAGGCTGACAACCGTGCCAATCGCTCCGGCCACCAATGCATGTTGCATGGGCTTGTATGGAGCGAGCCGGGCAATCAGGTAGCTGCCTGCGATGCTGTAAACCGTCCGATACGTCGTAGCCAGAGCCAAAAGCCCATCCGGCACCCTTTGATCCCACGGCGGGAAAACGTGAATGGCGTGCAGCACGAAGTCCGTTGCAATCGTGAGAGCGATGCCTGCGGCCATTCCAATCAGCAACGCTGAGATACTTCTTCCGATTCGGCGCGGCGGTCGCGAATCGTTCATCAGTGTCATACCTTTCTTTGAGCTCAATAGTGCCATCATTGGGAATGTGCCGGTCGCTTGCGATCTGCGAAAGTATCGTATCCCATCACGAAATCAATGGCCATGAAGAATCGTTAGCCCCTTCGCCTCGGTCTGTAAACTTGTGCATTCCTCTTTGAAGCGGAGCCACGTTTGTTGGGCTTGCCTGTCATCCGCTACCATTGCTTCGAATTTCAGCGGAGAATCTGCCGCTTCAGGAGCCTTCACAAATGCGCTGCAGCTTCCTTCTTCGTGTTGCGACCGTGTCTTCGTTTGCTGCGCTTATTGCTGTTTCGTTGCCTGCGCAAAACTCCACTCCCGCCCCCGTCCCCTCAAATGCGCCCTACAAGAACACATCTCTGCCGGTGGAAAAGCGCGTCTCTGACCTGCTTAGTCGCATGACCTTGGAAGAAAAGGCAACCATGCTTTCCGGGTCGGGATGGATGGAATCGGCGCCGATCGAGCGGCTCGGAATTCCCGCAATCAAGATGGCCGATGGACCGATGGGCGTTCGTTCATGGGCGGGCAGTTCGGCAATCACGAACTCCGCGTCCAATCCGGTAAAAGTGTTGACCACGTCATTCCCCGCGGGGATTGCGATGGCGTCTACGTGGGACATCGACCTCGTGCAGAAGGAAGGTCAGGCCATCGCCCAGGAAGTGAAGTCGCTGGGCCGCGATATGATTCTCGGACCCACAGTCAACATCAATCGCGTTCCATTGTGGGGGCGCAACTTCGAGGGCTACGGCGAGGATCCATACCTTGCCGCCCAACTTGGCGTCGCTTACATTCACGGTGTCCAGGGCGAGGGCGTCATCCCGTCGGTCAAGCACTTTGCCGCGAACAACGAAGAGTACGAACGCCACCGCGTAAATGCGACCATCGACGAGCGTACAATGCACGAGATCTACCTGCCTGCTTTCAAGGCCGCCGTTCAGGATGCCGATGTGTGGACGGTAATGTCGGCCTACAACAAATTGAACGGCGTGCACTGCGCCGAAAGCCCCTATCTGCTCACCGATATTCTGAAGAAGGAGTTTGGGTTCAAGGGGTTTGTCATTTCAGACTGGGGCAGCACCTATTCCACCGTGCCAACCGTAAACGCTGGAATGGATTTGGAGATGCCGGGCGGTCCGCCGATGAAGGCGTTTATGGCGCGTCCTGCAGTACTCGAAGCCGGCAACGGCGATGGCTGGCTCGTTCCCGAAAAAGTGATCGAGGAAGTAAAATCCGGGCACATCAGCGAAGCAACGATTGACGACAATGTGGGTCGAATCCTTCGCGTCATCTTTCTGAGTGGCATCTTCGAGTATCCGCACACCGCACTCGGCGATGTGGACACACCGGCTCAGCAGGAAGTGGCGAGGCAAGCTGCAACGGAAGGCATTGTGCTCTTGAAGAATGCAGGATCGCTGCTCCCCCTCGACTCGGCCAAGATTCACTCGATCGCTGTAATCGGACCGAATGCCGCCGTTGCGCGGACAGGTGGCGGGGGCAGTTCACTCGTTCGTCCGAAGTACGCCGTTACGCCGCTCGATGGCATTCGTAAACGCGCCGGCAATGCGATTCAGGTGAACTCTGCTCTTGGGGTAGGCATGGAAGGCGAGGACGCAGCGCAGGACACGCCCGATGCACGCGCAAAAGCGCTGAAGGAAGCAACCGATGCTGCAGCAAAGGCCGATGTTGCGGTGGTGGTGGTGGGGCGCTATTCCAAAAACGAAGGCGAAAGTTTCGACGTGAAGACGATGGACCTGCCTGCGGGACAGGATGAGTTGATCGCCGCGGTTGAGCAGGCCAATCCTCGCACCGTTGTTGTTCTGAATACAGGCGATCCCGTCACCATGACCAAATGGATCGACAAGACCCCTGCGCTTCTCGATATGTGGTTCGACGGACAAGAAGGCGGAACTGCTCTGGCCTCCATTTTGTTTGGCGACGTAAGTCCATCGGGCAAGCTGCCCGTTTCGCTGCCGAAGAAGTTTGCAGATTCCCCGGCGGCCGCAAACTACCCCGGTAAAAACCTTGAGGTAAATTACGCCGAGGGAATTTACGTTGGATATCGCTATTACGACAGCAAGAATGTCGAGCCGCAGTTCCCGTTTGGCTTTGGATTGAGCTATACGACGTTCGAGTACAGCGATCTGAAAGTCACCCCAGACAAGGCCGCCGGAGATCAACCGGTCCGGGTCACTTTGAAAGTGCGCAACACAGGCAAGCGTGCCGGCGCCGAGGTAGTGCAGATATATGTCCACGACGGGCATTCGAAGATCGACAGACCGTCACATGAGTTGAAAGCCTTCAGCCGCGTGGACCTGAAACCCGGCGAGTCCAAAACCGTGCAGTTGAAGTTGGACCGTGCCGCATTCTCCTACTGGAGCCCGGACAACAAGACCTGGGTTGCAGAACCCGGGACATTCGAAGTCCAGGCCGGAGCCTCCTCGCGGGACATCCGCCTGCGAACACCGATCGAACTCACCCGTTAACCGGGACGATATTGGCCACAAGATTTCCTGACCATCAGCCAAAGATGGCAGACTAACTACAGGAAGACAGATGGCCAGGCAGGTTCATTACAACGCGGCGGAGCACATATCAGAGGAGACCGCAAAGGATCCCTACCTTCGTCCTGCGTTTCCGCGGCGCGATCGAATCCGCCGGGTCGTTTGGAATATCTGCTGGGTTCTGTTTTACCGGTTGTCACCAAGGCCGTTTCATTCCTGGCGCTCGCTGCTTCTTCGCATGTTCGGCGCGCAGATGGGACCGAGATGTCACTTTTATCCCGGATCGAAAATATGGGCGCCGTGGAATCTCGTTTGTGCCGACCAAGTCACTGCGGGCGATGGAGCCGAAATCTACAATCCCTCTCCCATCCGCCTCGGCTCCCACGCCATCCTTTCGCAGGGTGCGTATCTTTGCGGCGCCACACATGATTTCGATGATCCGGCATTTCCGCTGCTTGCTTACAGAATGGAAGTGGGTGCCTATGCGTGGATCTGTGCGCGAGCGTCTGTTAGCCCAGGCGTAAATGTCGGCGAAGGTGCTGTACTCGGGTTAGCTTCGGTTGCAACCCGCGATTTGGAACCCTGGGGCGTGTATGCAGGATGCCCCGCTGTCAAGGTTAAGCAGCGCAATCGCAACTACGGCGAATAGCTCTCCGGCGCACAGCAACCAGGCGAGACTCTGACGCCTCAAACCTGAAATTCGGCTTCCGATCTTGAGTCTGAGTCAGAAAATGCAGTCTACTTCGGCGGCTCGTAAGGCTCAACGCGCAACATGTCCGAGAGAACGCTGCGTTCCTCCGGGCTGAACGCGCCTTGATAGCGGCTTGAGTTGAGCACCATCGGTCGTTGCTCCGGCGGAACCGCGCGAAGATCTTTGAATGCATTCCTCATCATCGCCTGTCGATCAGGCGGCATCGAGTTCCACCTGCGCGCCGACATATTCACCTGCGCGCGAGCTTGCGGCGAAAGACGCTCAAGATTCTCGGCGCGGGCAAGACGACGCTCACGTTGCGCGTCGGGCATGCGGTCAACCTGGTGCAACTGCTGCACCAGTCGCTGCTGATCGCCCTGCGGCAGCCTGTTGAAGCTGGGGTCGCTGCGCAGCATCCGTTCCTGATCCTGAACCGGCACCCCTTTGTGCTGGTCAAGCCATGCGCCCAGGTGGCCGGGAGGAGCATATTCCGGCTGCGAAGGGCGTGGCTGCGAAGACCGCGGCTGGCCATAGCCAGGCTGTCCGTAGACGGGTCGGGTGTTGTTCGAGTTTCCAAGATGCGGGTAGTCCTGACCGGGACGGGGATAGCGCTGGCCCGGGTAAGGAGCAGGGGCGTTGAGATAGTTCCCCCGCACTCCGGGTTGAGGATTCATTGGCGGCCGTTGCGCACCGGGGTTGTTGCGAAATGGAGAAGCCGACGGCCGTTGATAGGGTTGGCCCGACTGCGGTCGATACGGAGGATACTGCTGACCTGGTCGTGGCTGATTCTGCGACCCCCCGCCCTGGGGCCTCGAATATTGTGGTTGAGGCTGCGGGCGCGGCGCCGAGTTGTGCGGCGCGGAGTTTTGCGGTTGGGAGTTATGTGGCGCCGGCGCGGAGTGGGAGTCGTGCGGCCGCTGGCCGAAGGCCCCCGAAAAGGGCAGACACAGCGCCACCAACCCAGCCGCGATCAAAATCGCCAGCCGCGTTCCCTTTAAGGCGCGTGTGTGTATTACCCCATTCATTGTGTCTGTCGGCCCCCGCCGTTTCGACTCAACTATTGCGAATACTCCGAGTCGTCGATGTTGGGATTATCGGTGATCGATTCGAGTTGATCCAGAAGCTGAGCGTTGTTCTCCAGCGTCTGCAGGTCGTGTACCACCGCCGCGTCGCCTTGCGGTGCAGGTGGCTGCTCCCAATTGGTCACGCCCAGATATGTCCCGCCTCCCAGCAGCAGCATCAAGGTCAGAGCCATGGCAGCCAACGGACGAGCGTGCATCGGAGGTCCATAAGTCAAACGAGCCCGCAAACGCTCCAACCAACTCGCCGGCGGCGCCTGGCGCTCTTCCCGCATCCGAGCGTCCAGCCTCGTCAGGAAATACGGGCTTGGCTCAGGAGCTACCCAACCGTCAAGCAGACCCATCGTCGCACGAAGCTCCTCGAGCTCCGTCCGGCAGGAATCGCACTCTGCAACATGAGTCTTCACCTTGGCAGACGCCGAGTCAGGATCGAGCAGCAACTCCGCCAGCTTCGTTTCCATCTCGGTGCATTTGTTCAGCGTTTTCATTGGTGCCACCTACTCCCGGCCTGTACTGCCCGGGCTTAATCTCTTTAGACGAAATCTTTCAGTTTGTCGCGCAGTGTCTGGTAAGCACGAAAGAGCAGCGATTTGGTCGCTGACTCACTCAACTTGAGAACCTCACCAATCTGCCTGTAATCCATTCCCTGGTACTTGTGCATCAGCACCGCCATCCGTTGGCGCTCTGGCAATGCCATCACGTGATCGCGAATCGCGGCCATCCGCTCATCGCGCACCAGCCTCTGCTCCACCGTCGGTTCATCATCCGCTACATCTGGAGTAGTGCCCGTTTCCTCATCCGGAGCATCAAGGTATACGGTCTGCGCCGACCGCTCGTGTCTTGTGTCCCGTGCGTGGTTTACCGCCAGGTTCGTGGCTATTCTATAGAGCCACGTGGTGAACTTCGCCTCCGCACGATAACTCTCGCGCGAACGATACACCCGCAGAAATACCTCCTGCGCCAATTCTTCCGCGACCGCCTGGTTGCGCACCATCCGAAATAGAAAGCTGATCATCGCCCGGTGGTATTTGCCCGCCAGGTAATTAAACGCCGACTCGTCGCCCGCCGCCACGCGCAACATGATGGCCGCGTCGCTCGACTCGTCCTCCGCATAGCTCCCGACTCGTCGGGGATCAGGCGTTGAACTCGACCGCAGCGCCTCGCTCGTTCCCAGGGCCGGATTGTTCAGGACCAGGGTTGCCATATCTTCTGGAACCCTGTCCTCATCGGAAGGTTGCGCTAAATCCGGGAATTCCGGGTTGGATTTCGGCTTTTTTGAATGGTTTTCGCCACCTGGGTGCTCAGAATCCGAGCGCTTCGTGGGTTCGTCGGTCCGGCGAAGCGCGGCCATGGCGAAAAGGCTCTTCCCGGATGGCAAAATACCGGCGTTTTGTAACCCGCCAATCCCGCCAGCTAAGGCAGTCTTGCGCTCGTTCGGGATTGAGAATGCTCGCCAGCGCATCAGTATTTTGTGCGGGTTGCGGGCTGCCCGTGCGACCACCGCACGAGTTGGCCCTAAAGCACCGCTGGTGTTACTCTAACCTACGGGATGCCCCTCTGGCGCTGCTGCGTCGGACCTCGCCTCGGGGCGCTTAACTCAGCGGTAGAGTGCCACCTTCACACGGTGGAAGTCGCAGGTTCGAATCCTGCAGCGCCCACCAAAATCAACAACTTACAGCCACTTTGCACAGAATGAGCTCATTGTCATTCCGATAGATTCCACGTCTGGCCCATTTTTCCGCCGACCAATCATACCGTTTTCAAACTTCCGGGCATGTCGTGGGCGGCGATTTAGCGTGAAGCCAGAATTCCTTTCCGACTACATGCCCGGTTACGAGGAGTAATCCCGGTATAGGCACCTCACCGACGCCGGATGATACCTCGATACCGCCGGTCCAGAGTCTTCGCAAGCGAGCCGTCCATTCTTCACTCGGAGCGGTGAGGCTTCGCAGCATTGAACTTAGCTGGGAGGAGATATCGACGCGGGCGAAGTGCGACGCCCCGGTCTCTCTTTCCCCTTGCGCAACAAGGGGAAACATGTAATTCTTCCCATGAAGTCCAAGGGGAGTGGTTCAGCATGGAGAAGACCCGCCTCGAGCTTTTCCGGGGTACCCTCGATATCCTCATTCTCAAGTCCCTCATCTGGGGCCCGCTTCATGGCTATGCCGTCACGAGTTTCATCCGTCGTCACAGCGACGACGCCCTCCTCGTCGAAGAGGGCACTCTTTATCCCGCACTGTGGCGCCTGGAAAGCAAGGGATTCGTTGAAGCGGAGTGGGGTCTCTCCGACAACAATCGGAAAGCGAAGTACTATAACCTGACCGGCGAAGGCCGCCATCACCTTCGTGTCGAATGCAAGAGTTGGGAAGCCTACACGCTCGCCGTCGCCAAAGTCCTGAGTGCGACCCAGCCATCGGGGCTCAAAACCACATGACGAAGATCCCAATGTGGCGCAGGCATGATCGAATTCTCGGCCCTGACCCAAGGTCTGACATAAAAGCAGAACTGCGCTTTCACATTGAAAGCAAAATTGAAGACCTGATCGCCCATGGCTGGCTCCCACAAGCAGCCCGCGCTGAAGCCGAGCGCCAGTTCGGCAACATCGTCGCCATCGAACGGGCCGGTGAGCGCATTGGAGACCACATGGAACGCCGCCGCCGTCTTCACGAGTACTATGCCGAATTGCTGCAGGACGCACGTTATACCCTCCGGGTCCTTCGCAACAATCCAGCCTTCGCCGCCATCGCCATCCTCGTTCTCGCACTCGGCGCTGGCCTTAACGCCGCCGTGTTCAGCGTTGTGAATACCATGCTGCTGCGTCCTCTGCCGTTCCCTCAGTCGCATCAGCTCGTGTGGTTCACTGCAGGCAAGAGCTTCGACGCAAAGGTGCGAGCAGCCGGCGGGCTCTCAGCCGAGACTTACACCGTCGACGTCTATCGCGAATTCCAGCGCAGTAACCGCTCCTTCCAGGACGTAACAGCATTTCAAACCTTCTACAATTCGCTGCAATACAAGCTCACCGGCGTCGGCGAACCCAGACAACTCGACGCCGTTGAAGTTGCTGGAAACTTCTTTCCCACCTTGGGCGTGACGCCCTTTCTCGGCCGCAACTTTACGGAGGAAGAAACCTTAAAAGGCGGCCGCCCTGCGGCGCTGCTTACCTACTCCTTCTGGAAAACTCATTTTGCCTCAGACCGCAACATCATCGGCAAAACAGTCGACATCAATACCAGCCCCGCAGCCGTCAACGGCCCCGTCACCATCGTCGGCGTTCTTCCCGCAAGCTTCGACTTCGGCGCAGTCCTTGCGCCCGGCAAAAAAGTTGACATCTTTGTCCCCGCAGTCATGGACTTCTGGAAAACATGGGGCAACACACTTGCTGTAGTCGGCCGCCTCAAGCCTGGCGTTACTCCCGCTCAAGCGCAGGACGAAGCAAATCGTCTCCTCCCGCAACTCAAGCTTCAACACAAGGAGTGGTTCTACGACTACGCCTCCGATCTCACTACCCTCAAAGATCACGTCGCCGGAAAGCTGCAGCGCTCGCTCCTCGTCCTCTGGTCGGCGGTGGGACTCATTCTTCTCATCGTTTCGGTGAACCTCTCGAACCTGCAGCTAAGTCGCGCCGCCGCGCGCGGCAAGGAGTTCGCCATGCGCCGCGCACTCGGCGCAAGCCGTGGCCGCATCGTCCGCCAACTTCTCACCGAAAGTCTCATCCTCTCCCTCTCTGGCGCTCTCGTTGGATTGTTAATCGCCTGGGTCATCGTCTACTACCTCGCTCACCAGAACTCCATCGCGCTCCCACTGCTCACCACCATTCACCTTGACACCGCTGCGCTCTCATGGACGCTTGTCATCGCCATCGCCGTAGGCATCCTCTTCGGTCTCGCCCCCGCGCTTCGCATCTCCGGCGGCAACCTTCAGGAAGTCATCAAAGACAGCGCCGCAGGATTAGCCGCGGGGCGCAGCCACGAGCGCTTCCGTTCCGTCCTGGTCATCTCCGAGCTGGCTCTCGCATGCTTGTTGCTGGTCGGCGCGGGCCTGCTTCTCCGCAGCTTCATTCGCGTTCTCGACGTCGACCTGGGATTCGATCCTTCTCATGCCGCCGCCATGCAGACTGACCTTCCCCCGGCACCCAACAAGGATCAACTCATCCAGCGGGCCAATTTCCTCAAGTCTGAAATTGATCGCGTCGCCGCGCTTCCCGGGGTCCAGTCCGTCGGTTTCGCCGACATGCTGCCACTTGATCGCAATCGCGAGTGGGGCCTGGAATCCGTGGGCCGCTATCATGCCAAGGACGCGGACACCGGAGCGCTTGTCTACCTCACTACCCCCGGCTATTTCCAGGCCATGGGTATGCGAATCCTTGAGGGCCGCGACTTCTCCTGGAACGACACGCCAGACACCCAGCCCGTCATCATCATCAACGAGGCGGGCGCACGCCGTGAGTGGCCGGGCGAAAACCCTCTGGGCAAGCTCGCCAAGGGTTCAGGAAACAAGCCCGCACGTGTCATAGGAGTGATTGCCGACGTCCACGAAAGCTCCCTCGAACGAAACTCCAGTCCTGAAATCTACGTTCCAATGACGCAGAACTCCGATGCCGAAGGCGCAACGCTGGTCGTTCGCTCCCACATCGGCCCTGAGGGTCTCGCAGGCAGCGTCCTCGCAACACTTCGCAGCCTCAATCCCTCGCAACCGGCCACCGTCTTGCGTCCGCTGCGCTCGCTCGTTGATCACTCCGTCTCGCTTCGCCGTTTTATGGTGCTGCTCGTCACCATCTTCGCCACACTCGGGGCGCTGCTCGCGGCCCTCGGCATCTACGGAGTCATCTCCTACTCCGTCACGCAGAAGACGCAGGAGATCGGAGTGCGCATGGCTCTCGGAGCCAGTGCTGCTCGCGTCCAGCGCGCCATACTCGCCAAGACTCTGCGCCTTGCGCTCGTCGGCATTGCCCTGGGAACCATCGGCTCCCTCGCGGCCGCGCGCCTCATTGCTTCGCTGCTCTTCGCCACCTCACCCTGGGATCCCATCTCTTTCGCTGCTATGGCCGCCTCGTTAACAGCTATCGCTCTCCTCAGTGGATATTTTCCCGCCCGCCGCGCCTCTAAAATTCAACCGATGGATGCTCTGCGTAGCAATTGAGAACAGTCAATTGTCGCAGCCGGTATTCGCGAATCGCCCCCTTACCCCCTGAACCCTTTCTGGCGGGCGAATACTCGTCATCCTTGGACCGACACGCCATTCTAATGAACCATGGAAAGTGCTTTTTTATATCCGTTCCGCCAAGTGGTTCTGCCATTTACAACTTAATTAGCTCCGCGCAAGTCTAAAATGTGTACAGCCTGTCTTTGAAGTGCGGAAGACCGGAATTTGGCCTGGAAGAACATCTACCGACGTTGAGCGACCTCCGTGCCAGAGATCGATCGGGGCTTCCGCGAGGTTTCGCGATGATCCTGTTTCTACGCCAGCATTCCTACCGAGTTTTTCAAGCGGGCGCTCGCGTTTTTGCTCTCCTGATTCCGGCCCGGTATTGGTATCCGGCAGTCCTTCATCTCTGCCGGCTCCAAGCGTTCTTTCTGCGGCCATTGATTGCAATCTCTCCCTATCGCGGAGATCGCAGAGGTTCAGTGCTCGTCGCATGGCTCATGAATTCGTGGTTCCAGCAACTCTCCGCTCTTCACCGCCCTTTTCCAATTTCCGTGCGCTCAACCGGAGATCAAGTCGTTCATCAAGCGGCTTCCAATCCAAAAGGCTTTGTGATTTGCTCTGGCCATTTGCCGTTGGTCCACTGCCTGGTGAAGTCTCTTGCGGACCTGGGTCATCCTCCAACGGCTGTGGTTTCCAAAGAAAAGGGATCAACAGATCGAAAATACCCGGTTTGGGGTTTGGGGAGGACGCTCCCCGCAGTGCTCCCCGGAAGAGACGTGCTGATCAAAGTTCGGACCATTCTCCGCCACGGCGGTTCCGTTGCCGCGCTGGTTGACCGGGGAATAAGCCGCCCCTTTAACCTCAACATTTTCCGTTTGATTCACTCTGTAGGGGCTGACGTGGTCTTCGCAACCGTCGCCCTGCAACCAGACGGGGAGATTTTGGTCGATTACTTTGTGCCGCCCGATCCGTCCTGGAGTACCGATGAAGCCATCTCGACCAACTTGCAGGCCCTGCAAACTGGAATCGATCGCGCCCTGAAGCCCTCTTCTGCCCAAACTGCCACTCCAATTGTCCCCGCAAAGAACATCAGTTCTGAATCCAGCGCCCAATTTAGCAGTCGCGATTCCAGCCTCTGATCAGATATCGAAAAATCGACGCTCCCAATCAGTAATTGGGAATCGGTAACTGGGCTATCTGGATTCAGTAACCGAGAATCAGTAACTCCAAATCAGTAACTAGCTATCTATTCATCAACGCTTATTGTGGCAATGAGCAACGACCAAATTTTATTTGGCATCTCTCCATTAGTCGTCACTATACTGTCGCAACGGCTTTCAATGGCCATTCGGAGGAACCAGATGCTGCTGAACCTTAGACGTGCGCTCGTGATCACAATCGCTCTGGGTAGTGCCATGCTCGCTGGCTCTGCTCAGGCCCAGGATACAAACTCGTACCTTTACCTTGCCCATGCCGCGTCCGGACGCAATATTTCAGCCGGCACGAATCCGGAAGTTCCCATCGACGTAAGTGTCAACGGCAATTGCATTGCAGGTGGACTGAGCTTCGCTGAAATTCGGGGCCCGTTCGCTATACAGGCGGCGACTGTTGCCTTTCGCGTCAGCAAGGCAAATGCGGAAAATCCATGCAGCGAGCCGGCGGTCTTCACAGCGAATTCTGCCCTGGCCGCGACTGTTACCTACATGGGGGTTCTTTCGCTCGACAACTCCAACAACATCACTGGTCAACTCTATCCTTTGAACTTGACACCACTTGCCGTAGGCCATACGCGTGCGATTGTTATTAATGCGACACATCAGAACTTGAGTGTCACAATTACGGCCGACCCAAGAACGGATGGAAGTGGCGGTCAATTCCCTGTACCGGCTGGCTCTATGCAAGCGGGTACGCCTCCCGCCGGGTTGGCCTTCGCGTCAGTCTATTCCAGCGGGAATGCGCTCCAGGCTGGGCCTGTCAGCATTCAGACTTTGAAACGGAATGTGTACGTCTACGTTTTCGCCGGATCGGCTACCAATGGATCGGTACAGCTAGTCGGTCCAAAAATTGTGTGGGGTGTTTTCTAGGAGCACTTTTGAGTCCAGCGCCGGAATGGCACGACCCTCTCTTGGCAGGTCGTTAACCCTGGCGCTGGTTCCCAAAACCTGACCGGACCAGGCCGCCTGAATCTTTGTCCGCGCACTCAGCCGCTCCAGCTTTATGATCTCCCCATGTCTAAGAAGCTTCGCTGGGGAGTCCTGAGCACCGCCCACATTGGTCTTAAAAAGGTCCTGCCGGCAATGCAGCTTGGCCGGTACAGCACAGTTGCGGCCATCGCCTCCAGAGATTTAAAGAAAGCTCGGGAAGCGGCCGCGATCCTGCAAATTCCGACGGCGTACGGATCATACGAAGAGCTGCTCGCCGATCCGAATATCGATGCGATTTACAATCCTCTCCCCAACCAACTCCACGTGCCCTGGACCACTAGAGCCGCCGAAGCAGGCAAGCACGTACTTTGCGAGAAACCGCTGAGCCTTACGGTTGCAGAAGCGAAGACGCTTCTCGCCGTTCGCGAACGCACCGGGGTCAAAATCGGTGAAGCGTTCATGATCCGCAGCTACACCCAATGGCTCCGATTGCGCGAGCTGCTGAGCGAGGGTCGCATTGGAGCGCTCCGCTCCGTGGTCGGATTCTTCAGCTACTTCAACAACGATCCCGCCAACATTCGCAACCAGGTGGAGTGTGGCGGTGGTGCGCTGCTCGATATCGGATGCTACTGCATTCAGGCATCGCGCTATGCGTTTGCGCAGGAGCCGACGCGCGTTGTAGGCCTCGTCGAACGCGACCCCGCAATGAAAATCGACCGGCTCACTTCGGCCATCCTGGACTTTCCGGGCGGGCAGGCGATCTTCACCTGCAGCACACAGCTCATTCCCTACCAGCGCGTGCATCTTTCTCGGAACGAAGGGGCGAATCGAAATTGAGATTCCATTCAATGCCCCCAAGGATCGGCCCACACGTCTGTTCATCGATTCAACCGGTGATCTGTCCGGCAGCGGAATCACTGTTGAGGAGTTTCCGATCTCGGACCAATACACGATGCAAGGGGATGCCTTCTCAAAGGCTGTTCTCGAAGGAACGGAAGTTCCCGTGCCGCTCGAAGATGCCATCGCCAACATGGCAGTCATCGAAGCGATATTCCGTTCTGGCGAGACCCGGCAATGGGAATCGCCGGTGAGTTGAAGCTCGGCCTCCGCGAAAGCCCGCCATCCCGCAATGTGACTTTTCGGGATCGGTATTTGGTGGGCTCGGTCACACCTCGAGCCGGCAAAACGGGATAAACTTCTCCCGTTGCTTCAATCTCGTAAATGCCTGCTTGTGAAATGCTTCCTACCCTGAGCCATACACGCGGCCCGAACCGGCCGCTACTCGAGCTGACAATCGGCGGCCTCCTTGATCGGACCGCCAGTCTTTATTCCGATCGCCTTGCCGTGGCTTCTTGTCACCAGTCGAAGAGGATGACGTGGGCCGAACTGAGCGCAGCGGCTGACAGCGTGGCGCGCGGTTTGTGGTCGCTTGGTATTCGACATGGCGATCGAGTGGGCCTGTGGTCCACCAACTGCATGGAATGGATCATGATACACATGGGTTGCGCACGGGCAGGCGCCGCCCTGGTCAATGTGAATCCTGCCTATCGCTCCCACGAGCTGGGATATACGCTTACACGTTCGCGCATGAAGGCGCTGTTCCTGTGGCACAAGGACAAGCGAGCCGACTATGAGGAGATTCTCGAACGCGCTCGCCATGGGCTGACCCTGGAGCTCAGACACACCATCTATTTCGATTCTCCTGAATGGCCCGCTCTGCTCGATGCACCAGGTCAACTCCCAGCTCATGTGGCCGTCGGCGACGTAGCGAATATTCAATACACCAGCGGAACAACAGGCCTGCCCAAAGGCGTGATGTTGACACACCACAACGTTGTGAACAACGGACAGTTTCTGGCCCAGGGTTTTCACTACACCGAACAAGATCGAATCGTTGTGCCTGTACCCTTGTTTCACTGTTACGGCTGCGTGATCGGCACCATGAGCGCCTTGAACTCCGGCGCAGCGATCATCCTGCCCAACTGGACCTTCGACGCACACGCCACTCTCCAGGCGGTTCACGACGAGAAAGCAACGTCTGTGTACGGCGTTCCCGCGATGTATGTGGCCGAGTTCGGTCTGCCCGATTTTGCGAGTTTCGACTTAACTAGCCTGCGCACAGGAATGATGAGCGGCGCCCCCTGCCCGGTGGAGCTGATGAAGCGCGTGCTCAACGAAATGCACATCGGCGAACTGGTAATTGCCTACGGGCAAACCGAGACCTCACCTGTGGTGACAATGAGCGATGCCGGAGATTCGATTGAAATTCGCGTGAACACCGTGGGCCGCGCAATGCCGCAGACCGAAATTCAGATCGTCTCTACTGTGTCCGGCGAACCCGTGCCCATCGGCGAACAGGGCGAGATCTGCGCTCGCGGTTATGCGGTGATGAAGGGATATGACGGAGATCCGGAAGCCACCGCGCAGGTGGTGAAGCCGGACGGCTGGCTGCACACCGGCGATCTGGGCGTGATGCACGAGGACGGATGCATTCACCTCACCGGAAGATCGAGAGACGTGATTATCCGCGGCGGAGAAAACATCTATCCGCGCGAAGTGGAAGAATTTCTCTACACGCATCCAAAGGTGGGTGAAGTGCAGGTTGTCGGCATTCCCAATGCCCGGCTCGGCGAGATCGTAGTGGCATGGGTGCGACTGCGGCCTGGCAAGGAGGCTACCGAAGAAGAGATTCGCAACTGGTGCCAGGGACAGATCGCCTACTACAAGGTCCCGGAGCACGTGCGCTTCGTCGATGACTTTCCAGCAACGCTGTCAGGAAAGATTCAGAAGTACAAAATCAGAGAGTTTGAAATCGAAGCGCGTGGACTGCAATCTGTTGCGCAGACAGCAACCGCATAGAAGGCCGCGCTCTCACCCTGACGAGGCATCTCGAACTGCCGTATGATCGCAACGATGCGGAAGTATGGATTACGCATCTGTGGGGAACGAAATACGGTGTCCAATCGAAAGCTCTGCCATCTATTTGCGTGCACTCTAGTCTTAGCCGCCACAATCAGCCAATCGGCACGCGCCTCCCAAAGGACTGTTCGCCTTGCCATCTGCCAGATCCTCGTGATCGATAGCGACCGCGAGGGCAACTTCCGCCGCATTGAATACGCTCTCGCCGACGCCGAAGCCAAGGGTGCGGATATAGCGATCTTTCCTGAGTCCTCAATTTTGGGTTGGGAAAATCCCGAGGCACACCGTCTTGCTCGCCCGATTCCCGGCCCCGACAGCGACCGGATTGCCGAGTTGGCGCGAAAGTACAAAGTGATGATTGCCATCGGACTCGACGAGAAGGACGGAGACCATCTGTACGACGCGGCCATACTCGTCGACAAATCAGGCAAGCTGCTATGGAAGCATCGCAAGATCAATGTCCTTCCCGAGCTGATGACGCCGCCATACTCGCAAGGCCGTTCCGAAGACATCGGCGTGGTCGAGACGGAGTTCGGCCGCATCGCAGTGCTGATCTGCGCCGACACGTTTACCGACGCTCACCTGCAACGATTGAAGGCACTCAAACCGGACCTTATGCTTGTGCCCTACGGCTGGGCTGCTCCCAACGATAAGTGGCCCGATCACTCGAAGGAACTTGAAGCTCTCGTGAAAAAGCGCGCCGCGCAAGTGGGATGCCCCATGGCCGGCGTAGACCTGGTTGGCGAAATGACACATGGCCCCTGGCAAGGTCAGACCTACGGCGGGTCAAGCTTCGTAGCCGACGCATCGGGAAAAATTCTGCTTACTCTTCGCGACCGCGACACAGATATGCAGGTGATTTCCGTTCCGATTGGTTCGCAGGCGAATTAGAACTGCGGTACGAGCACCCGCTCGACTCCTACTGCATTTCGCCGGTGCGAAGTGCGGCTTCAATGCGCTTGTTGTAGTGGCCGGTCATCGCATTCCAGCGAATGGTCGCAAGTTCCTTCAGCATCTGCAAACCGTCTCTGAGATAGCTCATGCGCGAGCGTTCATCGTGAGCCCAGCTCACGGGAACTTCTTTGATACGATAGCCGCGCTTGATCGCTATGAAGAGAATCTCCGGATCGAAGCCCCAGCGCTGAATTGTCTGGAGCTGGAACACGGTCTGAGCTGCTGCACGCGTAAAGGCCTTGAATCCGCACTGCGTATCGGCGAAGGGCAGCCGCATCACCATGCGACAGACACCGTTGAAGCAGCGCCCGAAAAATTGCCGGTAGAGGGGCTGGCGATGTGTCTGCCTGCCACTTTCGAGCCACCGCGAGCCAATTGCGATGTCCGCGCCCGCGGCGATTGCAGCAAACAGACGGTCAGCCTCTTCGATCGGCGCGGAAAGGTCCGAGTCGGTGAACATAATCACGTCACCGAGGGCCTGCAAAACTCCCGAGCGCACGCTGTACCCTTTGCCGCGATTGCCGGGATTTTCTATCAGCCGTACCTCTGGCGCATCCTTGGCTATCTCGCGAACCAACTCGGCTGTCGTGTCGGTTGAGCCATCGTTAACCACAATGACCTCAGCCGGCCATTGGTTGGCGCGGATGCAGGCAACAACTGACTGGAGCGTGGCAGGAATGCGCGCGCTCTCGTTATATGCCGGTATGACAATGCTGTATTTGGGATACTGCGCCACGCTTACGCCCCCAGCGCCTTCTTAACCAAATTAACAGAGAAAGACTGCGGACATAATAACGCCCTCGGTGCCCGCCCTGGCACAAAAGCGGCAGATACCTCCTCCAAACCGATGCCAATCCCGGTCAAAAGGGGTAATTCCACAGAGAAATGCCTTTTTTCTTAACCTCATGTACCGAATGCGTTTATGCTGTGAGACGGAGGCCAGAGGACATGACTAAAGCAGATCTGGTGGAAAAGGTCACCCGGTTAGGCGACCTGACTCGGCGCGACGGCGAGGTCATCGTGGAGACCGTGTTCGATTCCGTGATTTCCGCACTGCAAAGCGGTGACAAGATCGAGATTCGCGGCTTCGGCTCATTCCGAATTCGCCAACGCAATCCACGCATTGGCCGTAACCCAAAAACAGGAGAACGCGTGGAAGTTCCCGCCAAGCGTGTTCCCTATTTCAAACCTTCAAAAGAGCTGCGCGATTTAGTCAACCCGGGCGAAGCCGCAGCAGCGTCCTAAGCCGTCATCACGTTTTTCTAAAACCAAGCGCTGCTGCTTCTCAAGTCCTGACCGGCTTGGAAGCAGCGGTCCTGTTAATGAGCCTTTTTTCGGAACACTCAAGGCTCCCTCTGGGAGCCCTTCCAGAGGACGAATTCCTAGCCCTTTATCCCGATCACGCTCATCATGCGGCCGGCGTGGCCGCCCGACGCTCGATGTGAGAAAAACATCTCCGTCTGGCAACTGGTGCAGCCACCGACAACGTGGATGGCGCTCGCCTTGACCCCCGAATCAAGCAACTGACGGCGGTTGGCCTCTACCAGGTCGAGGTGGAGACTCGGGCCAATCGGAGAGTGGCCGGGAGCTCGCTGGGTGAGAAATAGCATCGGATATTTTGTTCGCACGGGATCAGAGTCGAATACATCGTGGAAAAGCTCGCGGGCATAGGCGAATTGCGATTCAAAACTGGAAAGCACCTCATCCCCTACCGAATAACAGCAGGCTCCGACGCAAGGCCCGATTGCAGCCACAAGGTCTTCCGGGCGAGACCCAAACTCCAGTCGCATGCGCCCGACACCTGTCTCAACAATGCGCTTCACCGTTCCACGCCAGCCGGCATGGAAAGCTCCCACGGCACGAAGCTTGCGGTCGACGATCAGTACCGGAACGCAGTCCGCCGTTTGAATCCCGAGCAGCAGCCCGGGCTCCGAAGTGACCAGCCCATCTCCCTTTCGCGGCGTTTCGCGCCAAGAATCCCCCACGTGCGATACGACTGTGTGATTGGAATGAATCTGGCGCACGGTTACCAGGGGAGTTTCCGGGACTCCCGTAACTGCCTCGACCAACGAGCGGCGATTCTGCAGTACCGCATCGCGCGCATCCGACGCTGTATATCCCAGATTCAACTCTCCGGGTGCATCTTCCGCACAGTACGCTCGAGCTGACGCCGCCTCGGCGGGTGCTGAAACCATGCCAAAGCCAGTCAATCCCAGTTTTCCCCCGCTTTTGCCATTCCGCCACCTGCAGCAATTCAACCCCATTTGCCGCTACGCGAGGCGCAGGCGCATCCACCGAAAGCTCTTCTTTCGACACTCGTTCCAATCGCACGCGGCGAAGTTCAGTGGTAATCCCGGCGGGCGTTCCGCGACGATTCCGCACTAATCCCGCAGTATTGAACAGGGCGTCAATCGCTTTGATATCTCGATCGGATTGGGATTTTGGGGAGGGAACCGGATGCTGCTTCACACTTCGATTGTACTGGGAGGCAAATTCGCTCAAAAGAGCGAATGGGCCTGCCTTCCGGCAGGCCCGCTCGAGAGGCGTTTAAAGGAGGGAGGTCCAGAGGGGGTCAAGAGACGGAGTCCGTTGCAGGACTCTCAAAGGAGTAGAGTACCTTTCTTGGAAGGGCCAAATTCGAGGAAGCCTCTGCTAATTACTAAGTGAGATGCTTGACCATCGAAATAGTTGCCCTTTCTGATCGAACTTTTTTTAAGTGGCAAAATAGTCTTCCGCAAAATCCCTGCGGGACCGACACAACCAGGCAATAAACGTTGTTGATTGAATAACTTACGAGGGATGAATGGCCCAAACGTCGATTTCGCACTTTCCCTCCCTCTGTGGAAAACTCCCGAATAAAAAACAGCATTCCTCTTTCTATTGTTTTGGTTCCTCTTCCTGCTGCACAGCCGGCCCCTCGCCGGGGAATGGCCAGTTCTTATCGAGCAGGATTTCTTTTTCCCGTTGTTCCTTGGATATCTTGTCGATCTTCAGATTCTCAAAAAAGTGAACTCCCGTCTTTCCCGCAGTCACAATGTCGATGTCACCGTCTCCGTCCATATCCAGGGTCACAAACTGCGTTCCGGCTCCAGCCGTGCCGTTTACGCTGATCGGATAGCGCGTGAACACCCCCGTGTTCCGGTTGATCTTGTAGTAGTAAACAACCAGCGGATCGTACGAACCAGGATCTTTTCCGGAATGTCCCCGATACCGTTTGCCCGCCAGCAGTTCTGGTTCTCCGTCGCCATCAATGTCCACCATTGCCAGCGCATGAACCTGCGAAAACGACTCGTCTATTGCGCGCCGGACCCAGTTACGGTCATCGCCTTCCCCTACCTGCTGCAGCCAGTAAACTCCGTAGCTGTGGCCCTGGCCGTAGATCACGTCCATCCTGCCGTCGTTGTTTACGTCGTAGCCGATAATGGGAAACCCGGCATCATCCATCTTCCAGTCACCGTGCCATTCCCATTGCTCCTTAGCCGCATCGATCTGCTTGAACCAGCCTGAAGGTGTGAGGATGTCGGCCAGGCCATCGCCGTCAATATCGGCCACGCCGATACCGTGACCATCCTGCTCACGCGAGCCGACGCGATGCACCTTTGGTTCCGGTCCCGCAAAATCGATCCAGATAATCCCTGAGTGGTTGTAGTGGGCGAAGATCAGATCGGGCTTGCCATCGCCATTGATATCGGCCATCCAGCCGCCCTCTGTGTCGTAGCTGTTGGTGATCAGATGCTTCTTCCATTCCTCGCCCAGCTTCTTGGGATTTTCGTACCACCAGATTCCGTTCAGCATCCAGCCTGCGGTCACCACGTCAGGTGCACCATCATGATTCACATCAATCGCCCATTCGCCGCAGTCGTTGACAAACTCGTTCACTACACCGACTTCACGGTATTGATGCCTCTTCCACTCGCCGCCTTGCGATCCGGGGTTCTCATACCAGTAGGCTCCGCTCAGAATGTCCTGAAGACCATCACCATTCATATCGATCGTGGTGACGCCTTCCGCGTGGTCGGTTCCTACCCGATGCACAAAGAAAGTAGCCTGTGGAACAGCGCCCGGCCCCGGTCCAGCCGTGGTTTTGCGTTCCGTTTGAGCCAACGCTGCAAGAAGAAATACAGACAAAGCGAACGAGACAATGGCAAAGCGCAACACGATTTTCATGGCTGCTGCCTTTCAAGTGCGGCGACCGTGGAGCTTGGGTAGTGGTCACCATTTTAGTTGGGCACTTGTTCGCTCGCCATTCTTAATCGTTTCGGGTCAACTCCGCAAGCACCAGTGGGCTTCCAGTGCGTGCCAAATGCGTCAACTTCGATAAGTTTTCAAAGCGAAAACTCCATCGCCCGCGGAGCATCAACGCTCCGCCGCGACATGAAGTTAGAAAAATGCTGGTCTATCCGGATGTATTGGAACCTGGCAGACCCTTCGCCCTCAGTCGTCCAGCCCGTAACGCACTTTTACGCTTTGAAGAGACTCCGGAGTCGTCAGGCGTGCCCGTAGCTCGGCCTTCCTTTGCTTGGCAAGCTGAATGCTCCCGAAGTCGTTGGCCCTGGCGTCGCTGCGTCGCTTGGTGGAATCGCGAGCCCTGTTCCGGGAGATCTCATTCTTTTCGATACGCAACTTCCACGCCGCCCGCAGAGCGCCGGTCAGCACATCTTCTGTCGCGGCGGCCAACCGGATATGGGTCGCGCCGTTCCTGCCCCAACCGCCGGGGATGGGAAGAAACATGTCGGGCTGTTCGGCAACAAACGCGGCCTGAAGTTCGGGCGTCAGCATCAGGTTGCCATATCCCAGTCGCTGGGCCGCCAGGGTAGCGAAAATGCGACCGCTAACTCTAAAGTCGGCGGCGCCCATGTGCGAGCTTTCTTCAGCACCGTCAAAGCTCAAGGCTATGCGGCGAAAATCAGTTGCATCCATCAAACGCTCAAACCTCTGAACTGTTTGATGCAATCAAATGCGTTCCCGTCAAACGACGCAGCGAAACATAGCCTCGAAATGCTGTGCTGTCACGCCCGTCGGAGTCTGCTTCAGGCCGGCCGTCGAATTCCGGAACCAAATTTCCCCTTACCCCACAGCGAGAATCTGGCTGTCAAATTCTTCGTTGAGCCACTTCGAGAAAGCTGCAAACTCTTCGTCGCGGCCCAGGAAGTCGCGCACCATCTGACGTCCCGGCTTCGATCCGCCTTGCTCCAGCACCAATTTCCGATAGCGTGCCCCTGCATCGCAACCCAGCAGGTCCGTCACGTCAAACTGACCGAAGAAATCCAGTGCGATGACCTTGTCGAACGCATACGTGTAGTAATTCGAGGAATAGCCGGTAAGGTGGCCGAAGCTCGCGTACATGCGATTGCCCTCGAGCCATGTCCAAGGCTGCAATGACTTGTACAAGCTCCGCGTCACCTCATCGAGGTCCAGGGACGAGGGGGCCTGATCGTGCAGATCAAGCGACAGAGTCGTGTAGTAAAGCTGTGAGCGCACCCAGTCCGCACGCCCAAAGGCTCCTGCCAGCTTCATCTTCCTGATAATCTCCGCCGGCAGAACTTCGCCGGTTTCGTAGTGCTTCGCAAAAGCCTGCAGCAGCCTCTCATCGCGGAAAAACTCTTCAAGCATCTGGGAAGGCACTTCGATAAAGTCGCCCTCTGTAGCAAAGCCGGATACGCCGGCCCACTCCGTCTGACCGCCCAGGATTGCGTGCATCAAATGGCCGAATTCGTGGAAGAACGTGACCACGTCGTTGTACTGCAGAAGCCCGGGGTCATCCGCATCGCCACCGGGGAAGTTGCAAATCAGGGCTGCCTCCGGCAAATAGCGGCCGCGCACACCAGTGACCACCGGCGCTGCGGAGAACCACTTGTCCTTGCCCTCGCGCGGGTGCATGTCGAGATAAAAGCGGCCCACATGTCGCCCGCCGTCGTGTACCTCGAATACCGAAACTGCCGGGTCCCAGCCCGGCGCCGTCGAGGGTCGGAATTCGATCTTGAACAGCTTTGCCGCCGTCTCCAGCACACCTGCCTCAACCCTTGTGTAGGGGAAATAGGGACGAACCGACTGCGAGTCGAAATCAAATGCGGACCGGCGGAACTGCTCGTACCAATAGCCCCGGCTCGTGATGTCGATCGCCTCCAGTCCAGGCTGCTTCTCGCGCGAAAAGTTAAGGATCAGTTCGTGTTCTCGCAAAGCGCCTTCGCGACTTGCTTCGTCCAGCTTTGCCAGAAACGTGCGCACGTTAGCCGCCGAGCCCATCATCTGGTCCGCCGTAGCCAGATCCGCCCAGCTCCGGAACCCGAGCACGTCCGCGATCTCCTGCCGGGTAGCCAGCAGGTCCAGCAAAATCTTCTGATTGGCTGGATAGGCGCGGGTGTTATAGGCCAGGAACATGCGCTCGCGCAGCTCAGCGCTTGAGGCAAACGTCATCACCGGCTGCATGTCCGGCTGGTCCGTCGAAAGCGTAATCTGTCCATTCGCGTCCGGCTGATGGCGTCCAAGATAGTCCGGCGGCAACCCATCCAGTTCTGCCTGCGTGGCCACAATTGTCTTTGCGCCCTCCTGGATATTGCGGCTGAATTCGAGCGAGAGGTGGGTGGCCTTCTCGTGCAGAGACTGCAAGTGGTTGCGCGTCGCTTCGTCCTTGTCGACGCCGGCCAACCGATAGCCAAGCAGGGTTCTCTCCATGAAATGTCTGGTGGCGGCGCTTGCCGGCGGTGCTGCCTTTTCAAGATCGATCGCTACCAGCGCTTCATACACGGCTCGATTCAAGCTCAGCGCACTGCCCGCCATCGCCACCCGCTGCGCCTCAAGCTGTGCCTGGTCGCGCACCGCCTTGTCCGCGGCAACTGAGTTCAAAATGCCCGCCTGCGCTCCAGCAAGGCTTAATTGCTCGATCGCCGCGTCGTAGAGGCGCAATGTGTTCTCAGCGGTCCTGGGACCTTCCACCGCAAGCAAGGCAGCCAGTGCCGCCTCCTGTGCCGCAAGTCGAGCCCCCACCCAGGCCTTGAGCGCTTCCGGGGATGCGGCCCCTCCTGCCTCCCAGGCATGCAAATCTTCGGTAATCTGAGCGGCAACGACGGTTTCGGTAGGCATTTTGGGCACAACCCTCCAGAGTTCTAGGTTGCCACAGAGGGAGGGGTCCGCGCGAAAGATGACTCTGGAATGTTGTGGATTGCGGGTTCGTTGTAGAACAAGATTCTTGTCTACATGCTTACTTAGTTGGGTCGTACCAATGGTTTCGGGGCGCTAACAAGGGCCGTCGACGAGCCACGTGAAGTTATCAACGTCGGTAGGGCCTGAGCCCGTCGGCGCACCTGGACTCATCATCACCCAAATCGTGTGGCACGCTGCGTGCTCGCCATCGCCCATAAACACGCGGATGGGAAGCTGCTTCGTCTCGCCGTTCCAATACCGATTGGCGTTATACCAGCGCTGAACAACTTTGGATTCCACCGTGGCGACAAAAATCTGCGGATCTACGTTCACACAATCTATCGTTTCAATCGCATTATCCAATTGATTGTCGAGTGCAATTCCAAATAGCGTGATGGCCGGGTCGCCGAACTTGAAACGCAAAACCAGGTGTTCATTCATCCTGTTCTGCGCGTTGACGATCATCGGCGGACGCTCGGTTGTGGGCGGCTGTGTTTTTTTGCTTGCCCTCGCGAGACGAACACGAGTACGGCGAGCAAATCTAGCCGCGGACATGGAACCTGCCACGATCACAAACGTCCCAACCATGCCGATAAGTAGCGTGCTCACGGTATCGAGATCGAGGATCTCTCGCATAAATCCATCCAGTTTTGGGGAGAACCGGGGGAATTGCGTCAAGGGCCCAATTGCAGCGTAAAGGCCCAATTGCAGCTAAGTCCGGTGGTTCAGAAAATGAGGTTGATGCTGGCCAGGACGGAGCAGTTGCCTGGTTGCATCCGCTCCGTTGGGGGAGGTGAGAGGAATTCTAAGTTCGTTCGTGCGCAGTGAAAACTAGCATTTCTGACAGTGGGGGCGTGGTGTCCAGAGCGGAGACCCCGCAGCGCGCCCGGGACGAGGCAGGACCGAGCGAAGCGAGTTCCGCGTATAGGCTGGTGAGATTGGTTTATCTATGGTTCTTTATTCGGGGGGTCGAGGCTGTGATCGCCGTTGAGTACAGGCAGATACGAAGCTTCGAGTTCGGAGATGGCTATTCGAATCGAGCGCGATACGTCACTCAGCGCGGCACTTTGTTGGACAGGTCTTCCGTACTGCTCCACCAGGTAGAGAGCGCTGCGCAGGATGTTCACAAGCTGTACCGCGGACGCAACGTCCATGACGCGCACCTCCCAATCAACCAAGAGGTCTGCCTTAAGGGCGGCGGTGGAAACTCGCAGCCTGAGTAGAGCAATCGACGCCCAACACTGTCACCGTGGACCTACATTCCGATGCATGGGGCCCAGTGGAAAGTTGTTTGCAGCGGGCCTAGGTCGAGGATATCGGCCAGGTGCTGGCGGTGGGTTCGGACGAATTGCGGAGCTTGTCGATGACTAGCAGCGGGTGAACTGGCTTAGCGAGAATGTCGAACCTGTGGCCGCGATCCTCGGCTTCGCGAAGTAGTCGGGATGTGTCGTTATTCCCGGACATCAGTAAAACCGTGCATTGGGGCAGGAAACCGCAAACGGCGATCGCCGCTTCAATTCCGTTCATGCCGTCCATCACTACGTCGCTCACTAAGTGGTCAAAATGTTGCACGCCTGCAAGCTGCAGCGCTTGTTCGCCACTGTAAGCGGCGACGGCCTGAAAACCATGCAGATTCAGGATTTGCGCAAGTGTGTCGGCTACTACTTTAGCGTCGTCGACTACCAGAACCTGAGGCTTGCTTTCGGACCCCATAAGACCCCTGATAGACCCCTGATCTAAACGTAGCAAAGTCGTATTGCTAACATAGCGCAGCAACGCGTAATGCTAACGTAATCGCATCAGATGCGGCAAGGCTCTCAAAGGAGGTCTAGGTGGTCGAGAATGTCCGCGAGATGCTGGCGGGCGGTGGGGAGCAGGCAGGCGAGTTTGCGGAGTGAGCAGCCAACGGCGAAGCGGTTGCTGATTGGCCGGCACGGTCGCGATAGGTGGCGGCGAGTGCGGTTTGCTCCTCCTGGCAGAGTCGCGAGAAGGCTTTCGGATTTCGCTAGGTGAGAACGGTCAATGAATTCGGGACGCGTCTAGTTTCTCGCGGATCGTGAGCACGGCGTCAGAAGTGACAAGCCGTCGGCTGCAGAGGAGACAATGTGCCATGTGCTCAACATAGGCGTGGCGATCTTTAAGTAGCTCTGAGTGCGCGTGGTGTGCCTCTTTTTGGAACTCGTGGACTTGTGGAAGTCCGACCGGAATGAGCTCGAGAGCCCGTTCGTATGCGTCGAACCAGCCCCACTCTTTCAAGGTGTGTTCAAAGTGAAGACGAAGTCGCAGGCCCTCTTTACAATCGCGGTTCATGTGACCTCCTGATGAAGTTAGACTGCTGTCAACATCGGGCCGGTGCTGGTGGGGAGACTTTATTCTAATCGCGCCGGTTAGGTTGTTGGCAACTCTAACTTGGGCAGGCGGCGAGGATGCGGCTGGCGATGGCGCGGCTTCTTCCCACATCGGGCCGGGTTCCTTGGGGGTGCAGAGTTCCCACAAGTCCTGAGCGGAATGGCGGAGGATGCGTTACTCGAACGTGCTAACTTGTAGACCGAGTGTCACTGTGCACAGACTGTGTGTTCTCGCTCGACGTAGAGTGGCCTTCTACGTTGGAGGGATTGGCATGTCATGCGCAGTTTGCAGATCCAGCAACCAGGCAGAGTTTCCTGCCGAGGTGCACATTCTTTTCCCGCGCCTTAGCGACGTGGGCAAACCCGGGTTTTTTGTATTTCCGAGAATTCTCGTCTGCCTCGATTGCGGCGCTTCCTCGTTCGTGATGCCAGATTCCGAATTGGCGGAGCTCGCCCCAACAGTTGTAGCGGCCACGTAGCGTCACACCGAGATCGAGTGATCTGTGGGCACCCTCGTCTAAGCGCTGCTTACGAACAGCTTGCCTGACACGACGGCGTCGATCGCCAGAAGGAGATCGCGCGCGGCATATATTTTAAAGACGTAGCCCCATGCCCCTAGCCTCATAGCTTCTTGAACGACGTCAGGAGAGGTTTCCTGGGTCAAAAAGATGATCTTGGATTCCGGCGCAAGTCCGAGAATTCGGTGTGCGGCCTTGATGCCATTCAGTGTCGGCAGGCCGATGTCGAGCAGGATAAGGTCCGGCTGCAGTTCCTCAGCCTTCTGAACTGCATCGAGTCCATCGGACACTTCGCAAATGACCTGCAACTCGGAGTTTTCTTGCAACTTTGAGCAGACCAATTGGCGGAAGGGTTGGAAATCCTCCACGACCATTACGCGAATGGTTGACACCACCTGCACTGAGTTTTAGTACTCCAGATTTTGAAGCTTTATCGTGGCTGGCCTTTCATCGAAAATTACAATGATTCGATTTGGAGGTCAAGCGCATCTTCGAGCTAAGAGTATTGCTATGTTCGACATCGAACATAGCATTAGGTAGTTATTCGCTAGGACAGGCGGGCGAGGATCCTTGAGGCGATGGTGCGGGCTTCTTCCCACATCTGGCCGGGTTCGTTGAGGGTGCAGAGTTCCCACAAATCCTGAGCGGAATGGTGGAGGATGCGGGCAAAGCGCGCAGCCGACGCGGTTGGCGCACCAGGAAGCCCAGTACATCAGTTTGGGGGGCCGTTCAATTAGGGGGGCCATTCAATGATGAAAATATGCCACAGGTTGTGGTCTATGTTTTCCAAGACCACAACCTGTGCAGGGCCCGCCCGCTCCAGGAAACCAGACTGCAGAGAATTTTGCTGTCCGATCTTGAAAGCATCATACGTGACTTTTGGGGGGTACAAACTGGGACTTTTGGGTGTCGAAGTTACTTAAGTGTTAGAAGATTTCAGGGAAATGGCACCAATAGACGGATGTCTGGTAGGTTGCACCGCCAGAGGGGTCTGCGGGAAAGATGACTTTGGAATGTAGTGGATTGCCTCGCGAGACTGTTGCATACGCAACCGAACCCATCTAATATGCGTCAATCGAATGCATATGCCGCACGCCGTTGCCATTGCGCCCCCTGCTGCCACGCCGGTTAACCCCGTCGGACCGCGTCTGCGGTTCGGAAAAGTGTGTGTGGCGATCCAGGCGGGTTCGCCCGCCGAGCTGATGGAGCGCGCCGAGACCGCACTCAAGGATTCCAAGTTTCTCGAGTTTCGGCTCGATTCACTGCCAAAACCCGCCGCAGCGTTGATGTACCTGAAGCAGTTTCTGGCCGAGCACCGGGAAGTTACAGCGATTGGCACCTGTCGTCGGAAGGCACACGGTGGCGGCCTCGACGCGCCGCTGGTCACCGAACTTGACATACTCACCAAAGTTGCCCAGGCCGGCTGCCAGATCATCGACCTCGAAGTCGAATCGGCAGAGGAGTGTAAACCGGCTCAACTCGCCAGGCTTCGAACCTCAGGCGCGGCGTTAATGATTAGTTTTCATGACTTTACGCGCACAAAGGGCCTGGAACAGGCAGCCTCGCGCATCGAGGCGTTCAAGCCAGATTTTGTGAAAGTCGTTTCGACCGCCCGAACCCTCGCCGACAATCTGGCTGTCCTGCGTCTTATCGAAGACCGATCACTCAACTCGCACGTTATCGGCATCGCCATGGGAGAAGAGGGTATCCTCAGCCGCGTGCTGGCCTTGCGCGCGGGTGCGGCCTTTACCTTCGCATCTTTCTCCGGCGGAACCGAGACTGCCCCTGGTCAGATGACGGCCGAGACCATGCGGGATCTGTATCGACTCGAGAATCTCGACCAGGCCACACGCATCTTCGGGGTCGCCGGAAATCCGGTTGCCCACTCCCTCTCGCCGCTGCTTCATAACACCGGCTTTCGTCGTGAAAACGTGAACGCCGTGCTTCTCCCGCTTAAGGTGCGCGCCATGGCCGACCTCATGACGCTGGCGCTGGAGCTTCCCCTGGCCGGCATCGCCGTGACCATGCCTCTGAAGACAGAAGTGCTGCCGCACCTCGCGAACATGGACCCCCTTACTGCCCGCATCGGTGCCTGCAATACCCTGCGCACCGGGGCCGATGGCAAGCTCTACGGCTTCAATACCGATGTCGCAGGCATCGTCAGGCCGCTCGAGCGCCGGATGCGGCTAAAAGGTGCGCGCGTCGTGGTGCTGGGCGCAGGTGGCGCGGCCCGGGCAGCCGTCTTTGGACTCGTCGCACAAGGTGCGGAAGTTTTCGTTGTCAATCGCACCCATGAACACGCCGTAACCCTTGCGCGACAGGCGAAAGCGAAATCTCTGAAACATGAGCTGCTGGCAAAGCAGAATTTCGATGTGCTCATCAATACCACTCCGTGCGGAATGGCCGGTGTTAAGCCTACACTGCCGATTGGCGAAAGTGAACTGAATGCCCAGTTGGTGTTCGACACCGTTTACAGTCCTCTTGAAACCCCGCTTCTCAAGCTCGCCCGAGCGCGTGGGATTCCCGTTGTGACCGGTCTCGAGATGTTCGTGCAGCAGGGCGCGCGCCAGTTTGAGATTTGGACAGGCAAACCGGCTCCCGAGTCCGAGATGATGCGCGTCGTCGAGCATGAACTGCGCAAACGCGGCTGAAATCGGCATCAGTTCGAAACTAACCCTCAGCAATCCACGGTTCGCCTGGAATACACCCAACCTGAAAAATCCGCCAAACCAATCCGAGCTTCATCCCGGTGTTCAATGGTGAAAATGACCCCGTTGAATGTTCGCACGCTCAAAATGTCGATCAATGCTCAGTTATTTGTTCAACCATTTGATTACATTTGGATGACACATAAAGGCATTTCGAATCTAACAATACTCATGAGGAAGATCGTTTCTCAGCAAGGAAGACAATGACGACCGCATACATCAACCGAATTTCGACAGCGGCTCCGCAGCATGACGTCCATCGGGCCTTCGTTGACTTTGCGGAAGGCATGCTTCCCGAAGGAACGATGCGCAACCTGTTTCGCCGCATGGCCCGAATGTCTGCGATCGAGCACCGCTATTCGTTCCTGCAGCCAATTCCCGCTCCAGACGGTTCATGGCGCGATTCTGAAAGTCTCTACGTCCTCGGCGACTTCCCTCGCACGACGAGACGCATGGAAGCATTTGAGAAATTTGCACCGCAGCTCGCGAGATGCGCCCTGAACAAGCTCGCCCTTAACGAGGAAGAGCGGCGCGGCATCACGCACGTCATCGTAACTTCGTGCACCGGTCTCTATGCCCCGGGGCTCGACTATGACATCGTGAATCACCTGGACCTGAGCCCTTCTGTGGAACGAACCATGATCGGCTTCATGGGTTGTTACGCCGCCATCAACGGCCTGAAGTCTGCCCATCACATCATTCGGTCTGAGCCGCAATCGAAAGTTCTAATGCTCAACCTGGAGCTCTGCTCATTGCACCTTCAGGAGACGCACGACCTGGAGCAGATGCTCTCTTTCCTGCTCTTCGCCGATGGTTGTTCGGCATGCATCGTCAGCGCGAACGAAGTTGGCCTCGCCATAGACAGCTTCCTCGCACTCCGCATTCCCGAAACGGAAAGCCTGATCACGTGGCGTATCCGCGAAATGGGTTTTGACATGCAGCTTTCCGGTCAGGTGCCCGGCGAGATCAGCCGCGCCATGAAGGAAGTAGGGACCCACATCACCCGCGGAAAAGATCCACTCTCGTTCGATCTCTGGGCAGTGCACCCGGGCGGCCGCACCATCCTCGATGCAGTCGAGAAGGGCCTCGACCTGCCCTCCGATGCCCTTGCAGATTCCCGCAATATCCTCGCGCATTTTGGCAACATGTCTTCGGCCACGGTCATGTTCGTGTTGGAACAAGTCATGCAGCACGCGAAAACTGGCCAACAAGGCTGTGCAATGTCTTTCGGACCAGGGGTAACGGCGGAGACGATGCTCTTCCATGCCGCGTGACGCGTTGGACTTTGGCTCACGCTCACCTCTCACCGAGTTGATGGACGAGCCGTGCAGCCGCGAGGTCATGCGCGCCTGCCTTCGCGATCTTGCCAAACTCAACCGCTGGTTCCTGGGCTACCGTCCGCTTCTCAGTTGGCTCGATTCTCTTTCTCTCGCACGCCGGAAAGAGCCTCTTCGCATTCTCGACGTGGGCTGCGGCTACGGCGATGGATTGCGGCGCATCGAGCAATGGGCCGATGCCCGCGGAATCGCTGTTGAACTCACTGGGCTCGACTTGAATCGTGACGCAGTCTCCATTGCAGCCGAAGCCTGCCCGTCATCCAGCAACATCGAGTGGGTCAGCGAGAATGTGTTTTCATACACACTCAATGCGCCGGTTGACGTGATTGTCAGTTCCCTTTTCGCTCATCATCTGAGCGATGCGGAGATTGTTCGCTTCCTGCGGTGGATGGAGCAGAACACCCAGGTTGGATGGTTCATCAACGATCTTTCGCGCAATGCGGTTCCCTATCAGCTACTCAAAATGTTTACGCGCGTGGCAGGCTTGCATCCCTTCGTGCAGCATGATGGCCCTGTTTCGATCGCACGCGCGTTTGTGAGCGAAGACTGGCAAAAGATGTGCTCTGCGGCAGGCCTGAATCTGAACGAAGTCTCGATCGAAGGATACACACCGGCGAGGTTGTGCGTAGGAAGGAAAAAGCCGCAATGACTACGTCGCAGCAATGCATTGAAAACCTGGTCATCGGTGGCGGTCCCGCAGGTTCCATGTTGGCCATGCGCCTCGCCGACGCTGGACGACCAGTGACGCTGCTTGAAAAGGAGCGTACTGCGCATCACAAGGTCTGCGGCGAGTTTCTAAGTCACGAGGCCGTGATGTACCTGAGGCAAGTCGGACTTGATCCTTGCGAACTCGGCGCAGTTCCCATCCGCTTCGTGCGACTTTCCTCCGGCCACAGGACAGCCAAGGCCGCCTTGCCCTTCGAGGCACTCTCACTTTCGCGATATGTTCTCGATGCCAAGATGCTGGCGCTCGCACAGGAAAAGGGCTGCGAGGTGAGGCGCGGCGCATTCGTTGATTCGATTGCGCATCTCGGTGATATCTGGCTCGTCCAGCTTCGCGACGGACGCTCGATCACCGCCCGGAACGTCTTTCTCGCAAATGGCAAACACGACTTGCACGGATGGGCCCGTTCCGAAACCAGGCAGAGCGACCTCATAGGCTTCAAGATGCACTGGCACTTGAACCCGACTCAAACCAGGGTTCTGCGAGAGATCATGGAAGTCTTCCTTTTTCCTGAAGGCTATGGAGGACTCTCGCTCGTGGAGAGAGAAGTGGCCAATCTCTGCCTGGTCGTTCGCCGCAGTTGGCTGCGCAAGACGGGTGGATGGTCCGAACTTGTATCGACGTTGCTATGCGAGAATCCGCTTTTGCTACAGCGCATGCAAGGTGCTGCGGCCATGTGGGAAAGACCATTGGCAATCTCCCCCATACCTTACGGTTACCTCGCAGGCCAATCCTCAGGCCTCTGGTGCGCTGGCGACCAGGCCGCCGTGATTCCCTCATTTACCGGCGATGGCATGTCTATCGCGTTGCATAGCGCCGCGCTCGCAGCGGAGATGTATCTTTCCGGCCAGACTGCGGATGCATATCAACAGCAACTGGGCGCGCAGTTAGGTCGAGGCATGTCCATCGCTTCATCCCTTTCGCGTGCAATGGTGTCGCGCGTCGGGCGCAACCTTGCACCCATCGCCCTTGCGGTATTCCCCGGCGCAATGAAATGGATAGCCTCATCGACTCGAATTCCGCAACAATCGCTTTTGGTTCGAGAGCCAGACACGGTCAAGAAGCCGGCCATTCGCGAATCGCATATCGCTTAAGCCTATTTGCTTTTCTTGCCCGCCTTGGCGCCTTTGGGCTTTTCACCGAGCAAATGCGAATAAGGAATGGGCGCCATATCCGGACCGATGCGCCGCACCTGCGTGTCCCGCATCGCATAGGAGATGGTGCGCGGATTCAGTGGTCGAGCAATTCCCGTAGCCGGATCAATGGTGACGTTCGGTGAACTCGAAATCTTGAAGCTGAAGACAGGCTCTGTTCCGTTAGGCCCTGGTTGCGACGAGATCGTGACCGGCAAAAAGCCTTGAATCGGCCGCACGCGAAATGCCGTTTCGTAGCGGTGCCGCTTCACACTCCACGTAAACACGCGGACTTGATCAAAGTCGAAGGGCAGCCCGGCTTTGGGTGGGCTCAGCGCAGTCACATATTCAGGAACCTGGTGGTTGGGCGTGTTGGCCTCAGAGTCCGTAACCCTGGCGATTACGTACGCTCCCACGATGCGTTGGCCCTCCGCGTATTGCGCGACCTCATCGGGCAGGTCCACATCTATCTTGCCGGATAGTAGCCAGCCCGTATGGCCCTGCGAGTCGCGAATCAGCCACCAGTCTTCCATCGGAATCGGAGGTGGCTCGGGCTCATCCGCGTCCGGATCGACCTCCGCCGGAGGAGCCTTCGACGCAGGCGTTTCTTTCGCCTCATCCTGCTTTGCCGGAGCGGCCGTTGCACTCTTGCCAGTTGCCGCCGGCGCCGCACGCTTGACGGCAGGGGCACCGGGCGCCGTCCTCGGCACCGAGGCTCGCGACAGCAACTGAACTTTCGTTGTTTCCGGCAGCAGGTAGAACCGGTCTGTGGTCCGCCCGGGACTGATGTGCAGATACACATCGTCCCGCACACTGGCGGTGGCAACCACAGGATCCTTCTGATGCTGGCTGGCAAGTTGGAGGAACGCCTTGTATTCCTCGGCGTCAATCACCGCGCGCTCCTCAAGCCAGCCAATCTCATCCTTCTGAGTCTTCACCTTCAGAAAGCGACGGCCGTGTTCCAGAACTTCGAGTTCCTGCCCGTTTACCACTTGCCCTACGCGGTTTGAAACGGCAGCGACACGATCATGCAGGTACATCTGTCGCGCTGCGACGTAGACAGTCTCATGCTGCTCGCGACGTAAGCGCTTGCAGCCGCCGGTCACAACCAGAAGACAAAGGATGAGCAGGAAGAGAAGCCTCACCATGACGCGCGAGAAAGATGAGACAAGTTGGATTGGCAATTGTGTGTGCACTACCACTGGCGGTCTTCTTGAGAATAGCACCGTCAGGACATCTGATCTGCCATCGCATGTTGCACATGGAGATGCCCGCTGCGACCGCTTGTTACAGATGCACACCTCCTGCGGATTGAAGCAGTCGCCTCAAGCGACCCGCCGCAATCAATGCGTCGCGGCAATGGCAACCGCCTGAACCGGATCCGTACCCGTGGCTGCAGAGATAACCGGATCGAGCGCCCCAGCGGTGGTGGCATCGATTGTGTAGCCCTTCAGATCAGGAGTGCCGCCAAAGTTAACCGCGAAAACAAACGCGCCAGAGTTGTCCTCAACCATGGCTCGGGAAAGATTTCCCACTGAGAATGTGCTGCTGAGCGGAGTAAGCGTCAACGCGCTGTTCGCACTCGAGATTGTGAATCCCTTCACAATGCCCGTGGTATTCCCGCTGACCTGCCGGTTAAGAACATATACAAAATCGCCAGTAGAAAACGGAAGTATCGAAACCGGAGCCAGGCCGTCCGTCGCAAACGGGGATCCGGAGATTTCCTGAAAGCCGCTAAAGTTGAAGACCCGCAACCCACCTGTATTTGTACCGGAAAGAGCCGCCGTCTCACCTATGTAGAGCAATCGTGGAGTGGTCGTGGTCGATGTTATTGGGTCGACGGCGACTGATAGGGCTCCGCCTCCCGTACTCTTAACCGGGATGGTGCTGACCCTTCCAAACGGATTTGCGTTGTTCGGGTTGAACGGAATCGTTGCTGTGCCGCCCGCACCCATGGCGACGAACACAAAAGTATTGTCAGGCGACATTGCAATCTGTTGGATGGTGCTGTTCGGTAACGGCGCGGGCTCCTGAATAGTCTGAACAAGCAACCCGGTCGAAGAATTGACGTGGATCGCAAACGCAGTCGGTACTCCCGTAACCGCCTCGACGAGCCAGGAGTTGGTACCGTCTACCTGCATGCTTGCAGCGCTATCTGCCGAGATTACCTGCCCATTATTACTGAGCGTAAGCTGCCCATTCGACAGCGATGGTGTAAAGGTAAATCCCGCTCACTGTGCTGACGTAGAGAAACAAGTTGTTCGGCGCAACCGCGATGGAAAGCGGAGGCGAAGCCAGCGCGTACGGACTCCCCGGCAGCGCGGTCAGAACGCCGGCTTTAACGTAATAGCCGGCAATCTGGCTGGTCGCAAAGTTCAGAACATAGAACGAGCCGCTGGTCTTCGTTGTCGGCGGAGTTGGCGGTACCGGCTTATCCCAGAACCCGCTGCATCCAGTCAGCAAAAGCGACCCGGCTAGCGCCAGGAGTGCCCATCTTCCGATCTTCATGCCGCGCTCCTTATACCGTATCCGCCACTGTCGCGCCCTGCGCCGTTTTCAGGGTATCGCCTTCGGGCGCGTCTGTCGCGTGCTCATTGCGCCGTCTTCGCGGTCGTCTCCTGTACGTTGCGAAAGACGCGCCAAGGCCGACATTCGCTCGGAAACATTCGCTTAAACATGCTATCGACAGTCTCTTATTGTGACTTGGAACCGTGCGCTTCCCACACCAGCCGCGCGGCCGTCAGATCTTCAATTGCCATGCCCACCGTCTTGAAGACCACGCGCCCGCCTCGAGGAATCGTTACCGCGCCTTGACCGGCCAGGATCTCCCCAATCTCCGCCTGCACCTTTGCGCCCGACAGCACCACGTCGCCCGATTCGCGCTCGACCGGCAACCGAGCCTCTGCGACCACGTAGCTCGAGAGCATCGCCTCGTCGTCAAGCTCCCGCAACGTGGAACCCGACGCTCCCACCGCCAGCACCAGCGAATCTTGCGCAAGCCAGCGCCCCTGCAATACCGGTGTAGGAGACGACGTCGCCGTCAGCACAACATCGGCGCCTGCACACTCCTCCGCCGAAACAGCACGAGCGCCCGTCTTCGCCGCCAGCGTTCTCTGCGTTTGCTCGGTTGCGACTCGAAATGCGGATGTCGTCGAGCGTCGGCCATACGTGCCGCAATGCCTGGATGTGCGCAAGCGCCTGCACTCCGGAACCCAGAATGCCAAAGCTCGTTGGTGCAGTTGCGAAATGCAGCGGCGCAAGCGCTTCAAAAGCTACAGCCGACACAGCAGCCGTTCGCATCTCGGTGATCAGACGGCCATCCATCAGCGCCAAGGGCTCCCCGTCGCACGACGCAGTAGTTCAATCATCGCCATGTGCGTTGGCAACCCTAGTTCGTCATTGCCGGAGTAAGCCGTGACTGTCTTTACGGCCATCACGTCGCCGGCCACAACCGGCATCACGGCAAACCATCCGTTGCGATGGTCGTCCGCATTTCCGGCACGGAGAATCATTCGCGGCGGCTGATTCACCCGCCCGGCAGAGTAGTCGATCAACGCCTGGCGAATCGCAGGAATCAGCGCTTCGTAGGTAAGAACGGCGCGAACCTCTTGCTCGGAGATGTACACAGACGGGTCTTTCGAAATATCAGGTAACGGCGTCAGTTTGGCCGGCCGCCCTGTGCAGACCGGCGACGAAAGCGCTCGTCAACAGGCTGGCGGCCTTGGAAGCCATCCTCGATCGTATGCCAGTGGTCAATCGTGGCTTCCCCTCTGCGCCAGCACAGCAGCACAATCTGATCGTCGATGCGGCAAGGGAAATCGAGCAGGCCCGATTCAACATCCTTGACCTGCACGCCGATGGAATCGATCTCTGCGATGCTCTCGCGAACGCGCTGAAGGTGGCCTTCCATTTCGGCGCGAATCTTGCCCGTCTCCGCCACGTTCACGCGCATGCCACCCGAAAGATAAATCTTCCGGGACAGGGCCGAGAGTTGGGACTCCACTTCCTGGGCAGCGAGTTTGCCGTCAATGGCGCGCTTCAAAAGCGACTCCAGCACCGGCAAAAGGGATTGCGCTTCGTCAAGCGTGAAAGTTTTCATCGGGGAACCTTCCCTATAGGATACGACGGAAACGATCGAAACAACAGGGGATACAGCACTGCAAAGGAGTAACCGCCGACACAGTACTTTCTCCCCGCTGCGTTTCGCATGGACCGGCCCGCTTTGCCTTTGCTAATCTGGGCCTCCGCTGCCTCAATGCGCGGATTGTGGAGAGTACCTGTCATGGCAAAACTCACGCGCATCGCGCCGGAGTTACCCGCCGCCAACCTGCAGGCGGCTCTTGCATATTATGAGCAAAAGCTTGGCTTTCGGGTTGCCATGCAAATGCCCGATGGCCGCTACTCAATCGTCGAGCGCGACGACGTGGCCATTCATCTGTTTCAGGATGGCGTCGAAAAACATCCTCCCACAGGAGTACACATCTTCACCCCGGATATCGAGGCGCTCTATGCCGAGTTTCTCCAGAGTGGTGCCCGTTTGACGCAGGCCATCACGCGCAAGCCATGGGGCAACCGTGATTTCCGCGTGCTCGATGACTCCGGAAATGAACTGAAGTTCACCGAGCCGCTCGAAGAGAACTAGACAAGCGCTTCCCGCGTCAAATCCTCTTTCACGCCACTTCGAGCATGCGATCGAGCGCCACCTTGGCCCAGTGCTTCACGTTGGGGCGCACCTTGATCCGATTCACGACGCGTCCTTCCACCAGGTTCTCGAGAGCCCACGCCAGGTGCTGCGGGCTGATGCGATACATCGTCGTGCAGAGGCAGCCATGATCTTCAAGACTCATGATCCGCTTGCCCTCTTCCGCGAACCGTCGTGCCAGCCGGTTAACCAGGTGTATCTCAGTACCGATGGCAAACGTCGTTCCCGCCGGTGCCTTCTCCACAATCGAGATGATCCGCTCCGTCGACCCAAGCGCATCCGCCTTCTGGCAGACCTCCCACCGGCATTCCGGATGCACCACGACTTGTACATCTGGATACTTCGCTCGCACATCGTCCACATGGCTCGGCAAAAAGCGCTGGTGCACCGAGCAGTGGCCCTTCCAGAGCACAATCCGGCTCTCCGCGAGGCTCGATGCGGTTTGACCACCCTGTAGTCCCCAGGGATCCCATACCGGCATCTCTTCCATCGGAATCCCCATCGAGAATCCCGTATTCCGTCCCAGGTGCTGGTCGGGCAAAAACAAGATTCGCTTGCCCCGCGCAAATGCCCACTCAAATGCAGCGCGAGCATTCGAGGAGGTGCATACCAATCCACCTCGCTCGCCGCAAAAAGCCTTGATCGCCGCGGCAGAATTCATATACGTCAGCGGAATCGTATCCGCCGCGATCCCCAACCGCTCCAGCGTCTCCCAACAGGCTTCCACCTGCGAAATCTCAGCCATGTCTGCCATCGAGCAGCCGGCATTCAGATCGGGGAGGATGACCTGCTGGCCCTCGCGTCCCAGCACATCGGCGCTCTCGGCCATGAAATGCACGCCGCAGAAGACGATGTATTTCGCGTCCGTTTCGGCGGCAATCTTTGAGAGCTTATAGCTGTCGCCCGTGTAATCGGCGAACCGAATCACCTCATCGCGCTGGTAGTGGTGTCCAAGCAAAATGGTGGTCGAGCCGAGCCGCGCGCGGGCTTCAGCAATGCGAGCATCCATCGTATGGTCGGGGAGCGCCAGGTAGTTTTCAAGACTGCAAGCGCTGCCGGTCTCCGGCGAGACCGCCGTTGCATCATCGATCGTCAGAGTCACTCTTTGCCGCCTTCAGTCCGCCTCTTCTTTCCAAAACAGGTGGACGGGGATGTTGAAAGCAAATTACGGCTGCAGTGGATGCGCTGACTTTCCGAAATCGCTCCGCTACCGGGCGAATCCGAAATTCCCCACCCACGGGGTTGTTGCAGCCCCTTAGCTAATGGATGCAATCCGCTTACTGCGGATTCCTGAAAATAGGAGCCGCGCAGATCGCTTCCATCGCCATTATTTTAACAAAATCTCAGCCCGAAGATCAGAAGAATAGCCCCAAAACAATGCGGCGAACCTGAACCAGCGGCACGGTTTGTGAGCAACCGACGCGGACAGGTATCATTAGCCTGCATGGGCGCCCCGCTGACAGTCGCATACGCCAGCCTCGGAATGGCAGATTCGATCATCCTGATGATCATGGCCCTTGTCGTCTTTGGACCTCGCCGGCTCCCCCAGATTGGCCGTCAAATCGGCAAGCTCATGTACGAATTCAGAAAAGCCTCCAACGACTTCAAGTTCCAGATGGAAGAGGAGTTGCGTAACGCTGAAGAGGCCGACCGCCGCAAAAAGGAAGAGGAGCGCCAGAAGGCAATCGCAGCCGCCCTGCCGGAGCAGGCATCTGTTTCGGCCGATCCGCCCGTGTCCGTCGATACGCCTTTACTTGTGAACGCAATCGAATCTCCCTATCCCGGTGAGGGAACATACCCTCCGCAGTACCCGCCTGAAGGCCCTGCAACACCGTCCCCGGTCGAATCAACCCCGGTGGAAGAATCAACTCCGCGCATCACGCCTCCCTCCACGGGAGAGATCGTTCCGGCGAACAGGCCTTCCCGGTCGACCGTGATCGACGAACCAGTCACAGAAACATCCGCCGCTGCGAGCGGGGAGACGGTCAAGGAATTCATCCCGCAGCCTGACTCGATGAATTCCGCACCGAAGCAGCCCAACGACACCGCCGCGGAGGCATTGAATCAGCATGGTTGACGCCGCAGACGCAATCGGCAAGGCAAGAGAAGCGGTATCCCATCGCGCCGAGCTCCCGGGCATGAGCCTGATGGAGCACCTCGATGAGTTGCGCCGCCGCATCGTGCGTTCCGCTCTTTATCTCTTTGGTGGCTTCATCGTTGCGTACTACTTCCATGAAAAGCTCTACGCGTTCGTTGAGGCGCCGTTGGATCGCCTCCACATCAAGCTCAACTACACCCATCCCATGGATCCGTTGAACCTGTACCTGCAGGTCTCGCTGATCGGCGGAGCGATTATCGCTTCCCCCTTCATCCTCTACCAGGTGTGGCTCTTCATCGCCCCCGGACTCTACCAGCGCGAGCGCCGATTCGTTGTGCCGTTCATGGTCGCTACCGTCGGTCTGTTTCTCACCGGCGCTTTTTTCGGCTATTGGTACGTGCTGCCCGGCGCGCTCAAAATCCTCATTGTCGACTTCGGCAGCAAATTCAATTCGATCATCACCATCGAGGAATACACCGGCTTCTTCATGTCGGTGATCCTCGGCCTCGGCATCAGTTTTGAGATGCCGGTGCTTATCTTTTTCCTGGCCATGTTTGGCATCGTGAGTCCGGCCTTTCTGTGGAAGAACATTCGCTACGCGATTCTCGCCGTGTTTTTGGTTGCGGCTATCATCACGCCGAGCCCCGACCCCTGGACAATGTGTATCTACGCCATTCCCATGCTCGTGCTTTACATGATCGGGATCGCCGTGGCCTGGTGGGTTCATCCTTCACGCCGCAAAGCCAAAGAGGCCGCGCAATAATCCTCTCCTCCCAACCATCGATTTCTCTTTCGCGCGCATTGCAGAGAATTCGTATGCCTTGTCGAACAATTCTCCCGTGAAAACAAGCGGAGATACCGCCTCCAGGTGCCGGGTGCTCCAGGTCCGGGGTCCCCGCGAACGGGTCTTGGTTCGTGGGGTGGAGATCCCTCGCATTTGGGGACCTGGGAGAGCAAAAACCTGGGCAAGAATTGCAGCGGCGATCATACTCATTGCTCCACTCTCTCTTCAGGCTCAACAGCACTTTAATGGCGGAAAAGCCTACGAATACGCGCGGGAATTTGCAGCCATCGGACCTCGCTGGCCTACAAGTCCAGGGCACGCCAAGGCCGAAGAATTCTTGCGCACTCATTTCAAGCACGATCAAGTCGAAGAAGATGCGTTCACCGCCAATACCCCAATCGGGCCGGTGAATATGCGCAACTTCATCGTTCGCTTTCCAGGTAAGAAGGACGGCGTAATCGTGCTCGCCACGCACTACGAGACCAATTATCCGCTTCGCAACATCAACTTCGTTGGCGCCAACGATGGCGCCGCCACTACCGGGCTCCTTCTTGCTATCGCAGATCAACTCAGAGGCAAGCAACTCGACGGCTACTCCGTCTGGCTGGTCTTCTTTGACGGCGAAGAGGCTATCCAGAAGTGGTCAGCATCCGACTCCACATATGGCAGTCGCCACCTTGCCGCGAAATGGGGTGGCAACGGAACCCTCGCCCGCATCAAGGCTTTCTTGCTGGCCGACATGATCGGCGACAAGGATCTGGATATTCAGCGCGAGACCCGTTCGGCCGATTGGCTCGTGGCACTCGTGCGACAGGCTGCAAAGAAATTCGGCTACGAAAGATATTTCTTCCAGAATGAAGAACCGGTCGACGACGATCACCTGGCCTTCGTAAGCCGGGGAGTCCCCTCGATCGACATCATCGATCTCGACTACGGCCCCAACAACAGCTATCACCACACCGCGCAAGACACCATGGACAAAGTCAGCGCGCGCAGCCTTGCCATCGACGGCGATGTCTTCATGGAGACCATCCGTCTTATCAACCAGAAATGAGCGTCCAAACCGTGTCTTCTTCGGTAATTCTGTGATGATCGCCGGCGCGTCGTGGCTTTGGTGGCTCGGATTCCACGCTGTAGTCGCGGCGTTGTTGATCATCGATGCCCTCTTGCCTTCGAATCGGCATGAGAGTCGCTATTCGCAGTTGGTCGCATGGCTGTGGACCGGCTTTCTTGTCGTTGTTGCAATGGGCTTTGCCGGCTGGATCGCGCTGGCTCAAGGAAGCGAGCCTGCCCTTGAATTCGTAGCCGGTTTTGCCGTCGAGACCTCCCTCAGCGTCGACAATCTCTTCGTCTTTCTCGTCTTGTTTCAGGGATTCGAGATCAGCAAGAAACGCCAGCACACCGCACTGCTCTATGGCGTCGCCGGAGCGGTAGTGCTTCGCGCGATCTTCATTGCTGCCGGTGTCACATTGTTGGAACGATTCGAGTGGGTAACCTGGATCTTCGGAGCTTTCCTGCTTTACGCAGCCTGGAGGCTCTTGGCTGGCGGCTCGTCGAAGGCCGCGATTCCAGGGTGGATTCGCAAATTACAACCCGCCAAGGGTTCCTTGATCCCAGTGATCGTCGCGGTGGAGTTCACCGACCTGATCTTCGCCATCGACTCCATTCCCGCGGTTCTCGGCGTGTCTCACAATCCTTTTGTGGTCTACACGTCGAACATCGCGGCTGTCCTCGGGCTGCGCTCCCTTTACTCTGCCCTCGCTGACCTGCTCGACCGGCTCAAGTATCTGCATTACGGACTTGGCGCTCTGCTGGCATTCGTAGCGATCAAGATGCTCGCCGCTCACTGGATCGACATTCCCATCACACTCTCTCTCGCAGTGATGGGAGCAATCCTGATTCTCTGCACAGTCATCTCTCTGCTGGTAGGTGTCAAAGCTCCGGCGTCCAAAAAGCTGTTGCCCAGACCAACCCCTAAGAATTAACGAGAGTCCGCGCTCGCAGTCACCACTTCTCAAACCGGACTCGTTCCTCACTGCTGAAAACCGAGTGCCTCTGGAAATTCTCGTCGTCGCGGCGGGGATAGTCGTTTCTGAAATGCGCCCCGCGGCTTTCGGTGCGCGCCAGAGCGGACTGTAGTATGGCGCGGGCAACGCGGCTGAGCGCACGCGCTTCTGCCAGTCGGCGGCTCATCTTTCCTTCTTCAATGAAAGGCGCAAGGCTTGCCTCGCACTTCTCCTGTGCCGAGATGCCTTCGCGCAGAGTTGACTCCTGTCGCAGCAGCCCGGCATACGCCCACATCGATCGCTGCAAGTTCGCGACGATCTCCTCGATCTGCGCTTCCTCAATCTCTGTAAGCGGCACGGGCACGCGCTCCGTCGCAGCCACGGCAATCTTCGGCATCCCGTCCGCAAGCATCGCCTTCGCAGCCCGCGCGCCAAATACAAGCCCTTCAAGCAGAGAGTTCGAGGCGAGACGATTGGCGCCGTGCACACCAGTGCAAGCCGCTTCTCCCGCTGCGTAAAGACCAGGAAGGCTCGTACGTCCCTCGAGGTCCGTCCTGACCCCGCCCATCAGATAATGCGCAGCCGGACGCACTGGAATCAGATCACACGCAAGATCCAGCGAATACCGCGCAAGAAATGCGCTGATGCCCGGAAACCGATGGTGCAGATCCACATTCTTTACATGGCGCATGTCCAGATATACGGGTCTTGCATCTTCAGGGGAATCTCCCATTCCCTCTCTCGTAATCGCACGCGCGACCACATCGCGAGGAGCCAGCTCAAGCAGACGATGGTACCGCTCCATGAATCGTTCGCCGCGATCATTGAGCAGGTAAGCGCCCTCGCCGCGAAGAGCCTCAGAAATCAGGAATCGAGGCGCACCGGGAAACGAAAATGCGGTCGGATGAAACTGGTAAAACTCCATGTCCGCCAGTTCAGCTCCCGCCTCGGCAGCCAGGGCAATGCCGTCGCCGGTGGCCACCGCGGGGTTGGTTGTGTCGCTGTAAACCTGCCCCGCTCCTCCCGATGCGATCAGCACCGCCCGCGCGCTCACACGCTCATGACCGTTGGCACCGGCCTTCGTATCGGCATTAATCAGATCCGCTCCAACTACACGACCATCCGCAACCACAAGATTGCTCAACATCTTCCATTCAGCAAAGCGGATGCGCGGATGTGCATGTGCGCACATCACGAGTGACCGGCTTATCTCAGCGCCTGTTGCGTCGCCATTCGCATGCAGAATGCGAGGGTGGGAATGCGCGCCTTCGCGCGTGCGAAGCAATTCACCGCCTTCGCGATCAAACTGCGCCCCCCACTCGATGAGTTCCGCGACTCGCTCCGGCCCCTCGGCGACAAGAACCTGCGCGGCAGGCGCATATACAAGTCCGTCCCCGGCGGCAATGGTGTCTTCCAAGTGCAGAGCGACGTCCTCGTCGCCCTCGGTCGCGACGGCGATCCCGCCCTGCGCGTAGTGGGTATTCGACTCGCCCAGCGACTCCTTGGTGACCACCAGCACGTCGCCGTGGTCAGCCAATTCGAGAGCCGCGCGCAAGCCCGCTACGCCCGCGCCCATCACCAGAAAATCCACCGGAGAGGACACCATCATAAGTTTCGAGGCTATCATTCTGACCGGGCTGATGAGGCCACACTGATCCCCTGGCGGAATTCCTTAGATTGAAGTGGATTTGGGGAAAGGACGCGGCGCTCGCCAATCACCGTGACAGCTCACAACATGGCCGTGCTTACGCTCTGGTCATCGGCTCCAGCGAAGTCATGCGTGGCGCCGCCTTCGCCTTGCTCTTCAGCACCAACCCGAACATACTTACACACGTCTTAAGCAAACCAAAGGGCCCGGCGTCGACCCCAAGTTGCTTGTCAGCCCACGGTCTTGCGTCGGCGTCGTTGGTCGCCGCATTCATGGCCAGAACCATCCCCCGCGCCACCTGACCGTGAACTAGCTGAGCCAACTGCTCACACTCGTCCTCTTGCAGAGAATGGCAAAGCACAACCAGATCGAATGGAGTAGCTGAGATCAGGGCTTTTGCCTCAGAAAACCTACCCGCACCATGAACATTGAAATACCCGCCGAGGATCATCTCTCGAGTTCGAAGCAGCATTTCGTCTCGGCTGACCACCAGTACGCGGGCCTTGGAATTCATAGTTTCGACCTTGGGAGAAGAAATCCATCAACTCGCTCTTCAGTGCTGTTGATAGTTGCAGGTAGAGTAGCCCTTGAAAAAGACGATTTCTGTCTGCCGGCGAACATTACACTTATGCATTTTGCGGCAAGATGGAGCATTCCATCATCTTTGTGTCCAGTACCAGACATAACTATTTATTTTTCAATGAAATAATCCCTTGTGCCCATCCAAGGTTCCAACCTGTTGCTAGGCAGGCTGCGCCCTGCATATCGAAAATCACTTCTTGCACGGATGAAATCGGTCACTCTTCCGCTAAGGGAGCTCATCTACGAGGTGGATGAGACTCCGAAGTACGCCCATTTCCTGACTTCCGGGCTCGCATCCGTCGTCACCACGATGTCAGACGGATCGACCGCAGAAGTGGGCATTTGGGGCAAGGAAGGGCTCGTCGAGAGCTTTCAGTTACTGGGAAACTCCGGCACCCCAAATCGCTGCTTCATTCAAGTGGCGGCCACAGCTCTCAGAATGCCCTTTGACGAGTTGCAGGAAGAGTTTCTGAAAAGCGAGGAGTTGCGGTCTTGTATCCTGCAGGGCGTGCAAACCCACGGCTTCATCCTCGGACAACTCGCAGCATGCAACCGGCTTCACGAAGCCGAACAACGTCTTGCGCGCTGGCTCCTTATGGTCGGCGATCGCATGGAGAGCCCGAATTTCTTCATCACTCAGGAATTTTTGGCGACGATGTTGGGTTCTCGCCGAACCACGGTAACCTTGGCAGCCAGCCAACTGCAGCGCAAAGGGCTCATTAAATACAGCCGTGGGCGCATCCAGATCCTGAATCCATCCGGCCTCGAAAAATCGGCGTGTGAATGCTACTGCATCGTCCGCGACTTGTACTTGAATTACTACGGCCCCAGAGAAGAGCTGGCAGTCTGAAAGAAACGCGTCGCTGCAATTCAGACAGTGCCGACATAGCAGCTAAATTGACCGACAAACCAGTTGACAACCCCACCCAGCTCCGCCGCACTCTGTTTTCGCCTGAAGTTCCACCACAAAGCTTTCCCCGCTGTCGTCAGCCATCGCCTCAATCCGAAATAGATTCAATTGGTAGCTGAACTGAAGCAAGATAAAGTACAACTTGCGGCGGTGAAACGGCATGGTCTTGAACGCGGCAAGAAATCGACCCGCGCCATGGGCGGAAACAACGCATGGCACATCCGCCTGGCTGATTCCATTCGTCGCGACGGAGTGGTTGTTCGAATGGATCGCGTTCGCCCTCAGCCGCTGGAGCTTTCTCGCAGTGCTCGAATATCTGGGTACGTTCTCCGTCTTGATCGCCGTCATCTTCTATTTCTCCGAGTCTGGCAACCGCACGAAGCAGCGCCACTATCAGGCGTGGCAGGTTATCAACACGGCTCAGGGCAAAGGCGGAAGCGGCGGCCGCATTGAGGCGCTCCAACAACTCAACGCAGATAAAGTCCCGCTCGTTGGGGTTGATGTCTCCTCCGCTTTTCTGCAAGGACTCCGCCTGCGAAATGCCGATCTGCTCCGCGCCGATTTCAGCTCCGCAGACCTGCGCAACAGCGATCTGACCGGTGTCAATCTCACTCTGGCAAATCTGAATTCGGCCAACCTTCGCGGAGCCGTTCTGGACCACGCGAGCTTTGAACAGGCCGACCTTCGCGACGCCGATCTCAACGCTACCAGCCTCGTCGGCGCGGACCTGTCGGGCGCCATCCTGAATGGTGCGGACCTCCGGTTTGCAGACCTGCGAGACGCCAAATGGCAGCGACTTAAGAGCGTAAACACCCTCAATATCTCGGGAGTTAGAAACGCCCCCGCTGGATTCATCGAATGGGCACTCAAAAACGGAGCCGTCGACAAGCCTGATGCAGAACAATGAAGTGGCTACTCCACTTGACTTGCTGTTGCTGCATCCGCGAATGCATCAGCAGCTGGAAACGATTCTCATGGCGCGTTAAGTAATGCGCAAGCCGGAGCTACCAGCTGCATACTACCGTTACCGATCGTCTTGCTCAGATGATTTCGGACTAAACTTTCACCTGCACATAGTCTTGATGAAAAGGAAATGTTTGTGCCGAGAGTGCCTATTGGACGATTCGTGCTGGCTGCTTCGCTGATTTGCTTTGCGGACTCATTCAGTCTCGCGCAGGCCCCGGGCGGCGGCGGGGCCGTGATTCATGTTCTCAATCGCAAATCACAGGTACCTGGAGAGGCAATTCGGAATGCGTCCTGAAAGACAGTCCGTGTCGAGACGAGATAAACGTGTACCGATTCTCCGAAGTTGCGGGAAAGCCCGGCTGGTTCTCAGGCATTGGCAGCAAGCTGGTGAATGGTAACGAGATCTCCATGGGCACTCTGGACTGGAACTACGACGCCGAAAAGCACATATTGAAAAGCGGAAACTCCGGTGCAACATTCCGACTTGTCGTCGATGGCAACAGGATCGAGGGCAGCCTCACGTTGGCGGACAACACTGTCTATCGCCGCATCCATCTCAAAAAGGACTGACATCAGCGTCGTAAGTGAAACGCAGACCGAGAATGAAGCACTCGTAGCCTCCAAACGGGTTACTTCAATCGCGGATAGCGTTCGCTCAACGGCGACGGGATCCGATCCAGGTCAAAAGGGTTCCTGTCACAACTCCGGCGGCAAAGAAGACGCCCATTGCTTCAAATGGTCTCCTTTTTATCGTATGCTCCGCCTCGTCGAGGACGTCTTCGGCAGCATGGCGTCCATTTTTGATGGCCTTAATGGCTGATTTGACGCCATCGTCTACCGCGTCCGTAACGATGGACTTGATCTTGGAAACCTCGCGAAGAACGTCATCGATTGTTGCTGATTTATCTAATAGATCAATTGGCATAAGCTTTGCTCCTTCCTTCGAATTTGAATAGCTGCCGCTGTGTAATAAGCCACAGCGATTTAGGCGGCCATTCGATCTGATGTGATTTAGTCGGTCCCTGTTGCACCGCGCCCTGAATCTTAGGTGGTTTTGGGGGCGGGGTCTGGTTAGATTTCGGTCGAGTGACCGGCAGCCCGGAAATAACCAGTTGATCGACACCCCTCGGCGAAGTGTTACAAAGTTAAAACTTCCAAGTAGCCGAACTCGTCATTTGCCAATTTTTCTTGACCCTGTAGTCAACTACAGGGTTTAGCCTGCATCAATGGAGAGTCTGACAAGAGGTCAACTTGCGCAGCGCGTCGGCGTAAATCTTGAAACCCTGCGCTTCTATGAAAAGGAAGGATTGCTTTCTCCAGCATCGCGAACCGCGTCGGGCTATCGACAATTCGCGGAGTCCGCAGTAGATCGCCTGGATTTTGTGAAGCGGGCTAAGGGCCTTGGGTTTTCACTGGCAGAGATTCGCGAACTTCTCGCTCTTCAAGAAGGAAACTCGCAAAGCTGTGTTGAGGTCAGAGATAGGCTGCAGAATAAGCTCATCATCCTGCTTGCTAAGAAGGCTGAACTGGAAACTCTCGAAGCGCATTTGCGTTCAGCATTGCGGAAATGCGATCGCCAATTGAAGCAGCTTGGTCCACTGCGGGCGAACCAATGCCCAGTCTTGAAACAGATGAATGGATCAGCTAGATCTCGATAGTTCCTTAGCCAGATCGCGGTTCTGGAGTCGTCCTCCTCAAGTTCGTCTCCGAGTAGCGCTGACTCAAGATGGTGTCCGGGCAAATTCTCGGCACCTGTGCTCCACTGGGGTGGTCTGGGGGAGATCGCCCCGGTGGATGCAAAAGGATGAAGCGAATCATTCAGGAAAATCCTGCGGTAGCCTGGTTTGATTCGCAAACGGCCCGCGATTGTTCGATGTCCCAGGTCGCGCAAACTCAAGCCATACCGGTCGTGTGGAAAAGGGCGATCTGTGGCAGGGCAAGCATGAGCCCGCTGCGATATAGTGTCGCAATGCCCAGCCAGTACGTTCGGCTCCGCCAAATTTCCCTTGCCGGATTGTTTGTCCTTTCGCTCCTTCCCCGCGGTGCATCTCCGGAAAGTCAATCTGCTGTCATGCCAGATGTCCCGACAGTCCTTCGCATCAACGCCCGCGAGGTGATCCTCGACGTCGTGGCGCGCGACAAGAACAACAATCCAGTCACCGACCTTTCTGAGAACGAGTTTCAAGTCTTCGAGGCAGTAAAACATGGCGACAGCATTCCCCGCCGTGTGCTGTCCATGCGGGTTATCGATCCACGAAAAGATGCCAGCCATGCCGGTGCCGTCGCCAGCGGCTTTCGCATCAGCACCGGCGCCGTCTGCGCCCTCAACGCCACAACCCACTACGAGCTCGCCATTCCGGCATCCAATGAGCCCGGCTTTCATCAGGTCGTCATCAAAAGCACGCGTTCTGACGTGAAGCTCTCATTCCGCCGTCGCTATTACGTGGGTCAGGTCTCAGACGAATCCCGAGCCCGGGAGCGCAAGGCATCCAGTGATGCGATCGCCGTCAGTGACGCAGCATGCTGGCACTCTCTCACGCCTCCCACTCTTGCCTTGAGCGCGCGCCCCGTTGTGATGCCCGACGGAAAGTCCACTCGCTACGGAGTAATAGTGCGTCCGGATTCTCTGCCCGACATTGGCCTGAACGGGAGCAACAGCAGGGTTCAGCTCGATTTCGGCATGTGCAAGTTCGATTCGACCGGCGCGCTCGCGGAGTATTTCCACTCTTCCATCGATCGCAATCTCACCGCCGATGATCTCAAGCGAGCGCAATCGCTCGGCTTGCTCAACGTGCTTGAGATTCCTGGAACAGAGCCGCCCCATCTTGCACGCCTCGTGGTGCGCGACCGAAACTCCGGGAACCTGGGCATCATCGATGTTGCTCGCCCCGTGTCGCTCGTGGACCCCAACGGGCCAGACAAGGCGCTCCCAAGGCCCAACGGCTCAATGCGTTCCTTCGGCGTGGTCACACCTCACGAGAACACCCTCTGCGGCGACGTCTACGAACTCTCCTCCGGCGCCTCGACCCTCCCCGACTTCTGGAACATCGATCCCGTCGGCTCAATCTACACTGACATGCTCAGCGTCTGGGATCAGGACATCTATCTCGCTGAAGGCATACCCGGTGCCACCCACACGAATCTCTGGTTTGGCATCGACTACTTCGGTGAGTTCTACGTCAGCAAGCCTGGCGAATACGCCTTCGAGCTGCAGTCGGACGACGGAGCCCGTCTTGAAATCGACAATCAGCAATTGGTCGATCTGGACGGCATGCATCCGGTGGCGGTGAAAACCGTTCATGTCAGCCTCGCCCCCGGACGCCACATCATCCACGTGCCTTACTTTCAGGGCTCGCCAACGCGCCTCGCTCTCGTTCTTCGCGTCAAGCCGCCGGGAGAATCCATGCGAATGTTCAACCTCACTGAGTTCCCGATGCCTCGTACCTCCCCTTAGGGCTGACCAAAGATTCGCTGACGTAGAGGTCTAGTGGGGCTGCTTGATCAGTCCGCCGAGAATATTGGAGAGTGGGTCGGCGCCTTTTTGCGTTGGCTTGGTCGTGCCTTTGTTTGTAGCTCCCGCAGTAGCGCTTTTTACGATTCCACCCATGTTGGGGGTAAACGTCGGGTTGGAGGTTGTTCCTCCGATGGCAACGGGGACACCGTTCCGGAGGGCGGCGCCGGCATAGTTTCCGATGACACTGCCGGCTGCGCCTCCGACAGTACCTCCCGGAATCAATCCCAACAAACTCCCGGCGACACCTCCCGAAAAAGCGCCACTCTTCCCGCTGGAGCCGCCAAGTATGCCGGTGAGTTTGAGGATGGTGTTGTAGTTGAGTGCGCCTGCTGCGCTGATCGTGCCCGATCCGGTAGCCGATCCGATGGAGGGGACGACAACTGAGACGTTGTCGGTGCGAACATTTCCGCCGTTGATTGCGACGTTCGCGCTGAGCGACTGGATGGCTGTGCCGGATCCCGACTTGATTCCAGCAAGCGAACTGAGGGGCCCGAGCTTCGAACCGAGGTCAAAGCCGGCAAGGTTAGTGTTGTCGATGCGGATGGGACCGCTGATGATGGGAGCCGCGCTGGAACCGGTGACGTTGAGATTGGCGGTGAGGGTTCCGCCCTGGAGGCGCGAGCCGGATGGTAGATGGACGCCGACCGAGGGCAGGAACGCCTCAAGCTCGTCGATCGATGCAGCTTTGGAGTCGACCTTGAGATTGAGTGTGGTGACGCTGCCGCTGGTCTGGTAGGCGCCTGCGGCATTGATGATCGCTTTGCCGATGGTGATGACCGCGTTCTGGAGTTGGCCGGTGAGCGCCTGCAGGTTCTGCGCGGCAGTGAGCTGAATGACGACAGGTTTCGGAGAGGGTGAACCGTTCTTTGCGACGCGCAGCCCCTGGACGTTGGCGGACGCGTTGGCATTAAGATTTTGCCGTCGGAGAGGGCTTTCAGATCGAGGTTTGCGATGCCGCTGATTCCCGCATCAGGCGCAACGACGCCGCTGGTGGCGAGGTCAAGGTGCGAGATCGCGATGTGCGCGTTGAGAGGCGTCGCGACAGCGCTCGCCTGATTGAGGGGTCCTGCGGTGCCGTTACCTGTGACAGAGCCTCCGCCGGGAATCTGCGCACTTAGCTTGAACGGCGAGGCAGCAGTGGGGGAGACATTGGTGAGTTCGGCGTTGAGCTGCTGGTAGACCGCGGGGATGGCCTGCCCGGGCGAGGTGATAGTGATCGCGCCGTTTTTGATCTGCAGGTGATCGGCCGTGAGTGTGCTCAGCATGTTGTTGCTGTCGGGCGCGGGCGGGGCGGGCGCAACGGTGGTGGGCTTGTTGTCGCGGACGAGTGTGAGTTTCGGCGTGTCGACTACGAGGTTGACAACGTGGAGCAGCTGGCCGTTCCAGCTTGCCTGCACGTCAATGGCTTCGATGGTTCCGGTAACGCCGGAGGAGGACTCGACGAACCCCGCCGCGAGCGGGTCAATGTGTTTGGCCTCGAGGTGGGCGTCGAAGGGAGTAAGTGATGCGTCGTGCGGATTGATGGGGCCGGCGTTGCCCTTGAGCGAGACGGTGCCGTCGCCCGGGAGGTGGGCCGATACAGTGAAGGGAAAGGATTTCTGGAAAGAGAAATCCTTTACGTCGATGGAGAGCTGATCGTAGATGCGGCGCGGAATGGCGCGCATGCCGGGAGCAGACTCGGTGCCAACGGTCAACCGACCGTCGCTGATGGTCACGTGGCCGACGGTGAGGTTAGGGATGAGTGTGCTGGATTCTTTGTTGGCAGCGGTGTTCTGCTGCGCACTGCCTATGGTGGAGTAGTTCCAGGTGCCCTTCGCGGCACGTAGAAGAGTAATTTTAGGCGCGTCGATTGCGAAGCTGGTGATGTGGATCTCGCGGCTGAAAATCAGGGGGAAGATCTCGATGCCGATTTTCACCCTGGAGGCCTGAAGGAAAGGCTCTGTGCTGAAGGCGGGATCATCGGCGATGGAGGCGTTCCCGGCAACCAGGCTGCCGGTGAGGACAGACAGGTCGAGTTTGCCGAGAGTGACCTTGCGGCCGAGTGAAGCGGTTAGCGCCGTTTCAATGCGAGCGCGGAAGGCATCGCCATTGAGAAAGAGCGGGATCGCAATGGCAATGAGCAGGATGAGTGCGACGATACTGCCAAGTACGATCAGGAGGGGGCGGCGGGGGAGTGCCATAGGACCTCTCTTGGGCGTGCACTGTCGTAGATTAGTTCAAATGGCTATGAAAGACGAGTGGACCTTAGGCTTACTTCAAAGCCAGCTTTGAAATGAAGACGTTCGAGCCGTCAGGTACCAGTCCCGCGCGGCGGTTCTGAGAATATTACCGCCCATACTCCCCCTTTGCCAAAGTATTCAGGACGGGGTTGGCCAGCAATCAGGGTGCAACGACCCGTTTCCGTCGCTGCTCGCTTGCCTTGATGATTTCATTCATGTCCCCGGCTGGCCGAATCTCGAAAATGTTGCCATACGTCAGAGCTGGATGCTGGCCGATGAGTTGTACAGCATGATTCATGTCCCGCGCTTCAAGGATGAGAATTCCGCCGAGTTGTTCTTTGGTTTCGGCATAGGGGCCGTCGGTCGTTACCACCCTGCCGTTCTTCCAAGACAGGGTCAGGGCGGTCTCCGGCCCCTGAAGCGCGTCGCCACCACCCCAGTGCCCGTTGGTGCGAAGATGGTCGTCATATTCAAAGCATGTATCGAACATGGCGTTTCGCTCGCTCTCAGTCATGCCATCGAATTTGCCTTTGTCGTAGTAGCCAAAACAGAGGTATTTCATTGTTCTTCTCCTTTTCCTTCCGGTGGGAGCCACAGCAAATCCTGAGACGCTGTGACCGGGCTTTTGATAGGGCACGACTTCGGTCGTGCGGATGATTCACCGCATACCGTGGCTTTCAACCTGTGGGGACGTTCCGTCGTTCCCGGCTTTTCCATCGAAGATCATGCAGCGCGCTCTGCGCCGCATCTTCCGAAGTCACGGCCTCCGAGACTATTCCGCTGCCTTCTCCGGAGCCGGGAAGAAAAGAAGCTCGCGCACTTCGCCGGCCACATCGCAGACGATGGCGCCCTTCTTCGCCCATGCCAGCGCCTCGTCCATATCAGCGCATTCCAGTATCCAGAATCCGCCCATGTGCTCCTTGGTCTCGGTGTACGGCCCATCGGTCACGAGCACCTTGCCGTCGGACTGGGCTCGCAGTGTCTTTGCGCTCGCGGGCGGCGCAATGCCGCAGGCGAACTTCCTCACGCCGGCGGCAATCATTTCGCGGTTGAGCGCATGAATCTGTTCCATCATTTCTTCGGTGACAACGGACGGGTCGAAGTCGTCGGGCATGTAGTTACAAACCAGATATTGTGGCATGAGTTTTTCTCCTTATTCCTGCGGCTGTTTCTTGTGACTTGCTTCCGAGGCCTCGTTTCCTGTTCACTCAGGAACCGTAGCTCATCGTTCTGTTGTCCTATAGTCGTTGGGGAGACAGAAAATCGACAGCGATCCTGAAATTTATTTCAGTTTTTTATTCCGGCAACTGGCAGGTGGCCCGCTCACCCTGGTATCGGGCGCTGTGCCCCGTTCATCGCGCGCGATGAGCGGGTCCTCAGGCAAGGTCACCGCGGAGTTACGATAGCACCATGCCATACGGCCTGAAGCGGTTCCAGAAGACTCGTTGCATCGCCCGGGAAGTACCGATGGAGCAGCTTCAACCGAACGGGTGGGCGGGTGGCCTTGGTGTTGGGATGCGTCTGACTCACCGTTGAATGGGTGCCCCAGGTCCCTCGCGTTTGGGGACCTGGGAGAGCAAGAACCTCACCCCTCCGTTCTTTCCAATTCCCTCACGCCTTCTGACGAGTCTTTTTACTTCAGCTGGCGGGTGGCCCGGGTCTTAGGGATGCGTCCAACCCACTGATGAATGGGTGCCCCAGGTCCGGGGTCCCCGCGAACGGGTCTTCGTTCGCGGGGTGGAGGTCCCTCGCATTTGGGGACCTGGGATAGCAAGACCCTCACCCCTGCGTTCTTTCCAATTCCCACCCAGCCGGCAATTGCCATCCACGCCGCGACGCGGTCCACGATGACTCGATTTCCACGGTTTCCTCGACTCCGGTTGCGTAATGACGGAAGCTCGACCATTTCCACTCCTCCGGCTCGGCGCACAGACCGCGCACTACCGGATTGCGATGCATATAGAGCAATTTCTCGACGCGCTTTTCCTCACTGTGAACGTTGAAGTCGTAATAGCGCGCCTGCCAGAAGGGCCGTTCCGGGCGCCGCAGAGACACGGACAGCTTGAGCGCCTGCACTACGCTCGCCAGTGTGCCGCGACGCGGCTCGCTTACCAGCAGGTGAACGTGCTCGGGCATCACGACATAGCCCGCGACAACGAAGCGATATCGCCGCCGGATGCGCTCCAGCGCGGACTCGAAAAGTTCACGGGCCTCCGCGGGATCCAGGTACGCACGCCTCCGGTAACAACTGAAAGTGAGGAAATGAAAGTCGCCAGTCTGCTGGTATCGCACGAGTCCACGGGGCATTTGCGGTTAGGATACATCGCCGCGTGTGCTGTCTTGCTATCCCAGGTCCCCAAATGCGAGGGACCCGGGGCACCCACTTTTACGGGAGATTAGCATCCCTAAGACCCGGGGCACCCGCCTGCTTTGGGTCCCGTGGCATTGTCGTCTGCAGGGGGCGGTGCGGCCTTCTTGCTGAACCAACCCGTGACAGCGTCTTTGGCGCTCCGAAAGGCCGAAGATATCGAGTCTCCTAGGTCACTCAGCCCCCTCTCAAGCTTTTCCGGCGTCAGCGTATATTCATCCGGATACGGGACGAGAGGATGAAAAGGATTGGGGAGCGGCGGTATTCCCGGCTCCTCTATCGATATTGGAAAGTCACAACAGCCGTCGTGCCCATCCGCGTCTACTCTCGTAAGCGGATTGTTTCTGACATAGGCGTACAGATTCAGACTTTGCGGGTCGTCCAACTGTGCGTACGGAACAGGGTCCTCTTTGGCGCTCCAGTCCGGCGACATGAACCTGCCCATCGCACTGCTGTAGTATCTGGCCCCGAAGTAGTCGTTTCCAGATTCGGCGTCGCGTTCTTTGCCGGTGGAGCGGTATTATTGACGCGATTCCTTTTCACCTACACAAAGGGAGGAGAGCATCGTAGATGTGGACCTCCCTCGTAATCGTAATCCAGAGGCTAGAAAATCGAGACCGGGCCTACCCTGCTCAGACACACTTACTTGTTCACAAAGTCGCGCTGAGGGTACGCTCCCGGCTTGAATCCACGAATCTGACAGTGATACTGAAAACGGAAAAATTGAAACTCCCACAGGGCGCGCGGAGTCTTGAGTGCTGAATCGAGAGGTTCCAAACTCGAGCAAATGCTTTGAGGATCGAGCAACGCATCCTCGGTCCCGGTCGCAAAAAAAACCGTAATATCCATCTTATCTCGAATAACGTAATGATCCACAGTCGGAGGTCTCGCGATGCGTTTTGACCGCCTCCAGTCTAGCTTCAAACTGGTCAGCCTTTCTATCAGCAGGTGCATTTCGGGAAGGGAAATGTACGCGGTCCGCCCATCTCTGAAGATCGGCGCCGTGTTCAACTTTGGATCATCGTCATTTGTTACACGGAAGAGCAGCGCAGAATGAAAATAGCTTTTATCAGCAGGCTGGAAGAACAATCGCACGATTGTCTTTTTGTCTGTCAAAGTTTGATCCGCCTCGCGTTGCTCCATTTCCTGACAGATAGCCGAGGACACACATAGAAGAATGAGTGCAAGGGGTATCCAAGTGTTATAGCCCATATTTGAACGCGACATTCTTAGCCTCCTAATATTCGACGCTCACTGTACTACCCATCCAGGCGTGTCTCCTTGCAGCACTTGGGCTCCCTCGGTCGGAGATGTCTCAGATGGAGCTGTCAACTTCAATCCTCCATTCGAGTTAACTTGGAAGCCATACGTGAATGCACCCACGGGGGAGAACGTTGGCACTTCTTTGCCGACCGCGCCAGGTACCGCGCCAACAAATCCAACCATTGCAATTGGCGGGTGGCCCTGGTCCTGCGATGCGTCCAATCACCGATGAGTGGGTGCCCCAGGTCCCTCGCACTTGGGGACCTGGGATAGCAAGAACTTCACCCTCCGTTCTTTCCAATTCCCACCCGCCTTCTGGAGTCTTTTCTATTTCAACTGCCGAATCCGCTCCTGCAGGAACTGCCGCTCCGGTTCCTGTTGGGTTAGCGCCAGCGCCTTTTCATAAGAAGCCCGAGCCTCAGCGGTCCTGCCTAGCCTGCGGCACATATCCGCACGCGCTGCATGCGCCAGGTAATAATTTGCCAATTCGCCATGTTCCAACACCGCGTCGATATGCGTCAGACCGGTCTCCGGGCCATCGCGCATTGCAATGGCCACGGCACGATTCAGATATACAACCGGTGAAGGCTGAATCCGTACCAAATGGTTGTAAAGCGCAACAATCTGCCGCCAGTCGGTTGCAGCGGTTGATTCCGCCTCAGCATGAACGGCCGCGATCGCAGCCTGCAGTGTGTAAGCACCGAAGCGGCGGGAGTTCAGGGCCTTCTCCACCAATGCCACGCCCTCCGCGATCTGCTCGCGGTTCCAGAGCGAGCGGTGTTGATGCTCCAGCAAAATCAGCTCTCCAGTCGGTGAGGTTCTCGCGGCGCGACGGGATTCCTGCAGCAACATCAGGGCAAGCAGCCCAATCACCTCCGGCTCTGGGATTTCCGAATTCTTGTCCTCCGGATCGGGCTGGAGTTCGGCCAGCAACCGGCCCAATCGAATCGCCTCGCCCGTGAGTTCGGCCCGCGTTACCTCCGCTCCCGCCGCAGCCGAGTAGCCCTCGTTAAATACGAGATAAATGACCTGCAGCACCGCGTCCAGCCGCTCCGGCAACTCCCGCGGCGTCGGCACCTCATATGGAATCCGCATCTCGCGAATCTTTGCCTTGGCCCGCACAACCCGCTGTGCCAGCGTTGCCGGCGTAACCAGAAATGCCCGGGCAATCTCTTCCGTTGTCAGGCCGCAAACCTCCCGAAGCGTCAGCGCAACCTGTCCTTCCGGAGGCAGAGCGGGATGGCAGCAGGTGAAAATCAGGCGGAGCCGATCATCCTCAATCTCTTCATCTCCAACCTCTTCATTCCCGCTGAGAGAGTCGTTGACGCGCGATTCCATATGGGCAACAAGATCTCGCTGCGCTCCATCGAAGCGCGCCCGCCGGCGCATGGCGTCTATGGCCTTGAACCGTGCCGTTGAAATAAGCCATGGGCGTGGCTTGTCCGGAATGCCGGCCAGCGTCCAGGATTCCAGAGCGGCAGCGAACGCCTCGTGCATCGACTCTTCGGCCAGATCCAGGTCTCCGAGCAGGCGCACGAGCGTCGCTAGAACCCGGCCCGATTCCGTCCGGTAGAGAGTCTCAATGGTCCTGCTGAATTCTTCGGGGACAGGCGGCGCCATCTAGCCAAACTATAGCGGAACCAGAGTCTATCTATCCCGAAAGCACGTCGCTCAAGTCGACGCAACCACTAGAAAGCGGCGCCCCTGCACAAAACTAAACAGGCTACGGGGACTCTGGGTTTCGGTCTAGCAAACGGAGTGGCTCAATACGCTCAGATTTTCCCCACCCACAGTTCATCGGCGTTACGATCTCTTGTACGTCGTCAATAAGCGCATTATTGCCAATGCACTCGTCGAGCCATCAAGGGATCAGGGAAAAGGCGCGATCATTCTCAGGCTTCGCAGCCTTCTGCATGAGTGTTACGACATCGCTTTGAAACCACCTAAGCGTTGACTCATCCATCGCACGTTGCACTTGGAATTTTGGCTCAAGATTGCGAACGCGGGCTCCGACAACCGTCCACACTCCGCCCTCGCCGAAAATTTTCACCAGATCGCCGACAGCTATACTCTGTTGCATGTTCTTCTCCAGGACATCTGAAAAGGCTCCGTGAAACGTCCGGCTCTCGCTCGTTGGGGAACATCATGCCAGAAGTCAGCCTCATCTAGAAATGCCTCGAAAGCTGTGTACGACTGACACGAAGGAATCAGAGTAAGTTCCTTACCATTGCCGGCAGACGCTTTGGAATCGCGTATTCGGATTGAGGAGTAGCCCCAACCGGACAGAACCAAAAAACTGTTCTGGCACAGGCGGCGCGGCATCGACGCCAAACTATAGCAATTTCAGGTTGCTGTAAGCCGGGTTGATGAACTCAAGTGGCTTTTTGCCTCAGGAAAAAGCCATCTTTCACAACCTCATCCACGGCACGCTAACCCTCGAATTGCTCCGCCAGTCTTGAATCGCCGCGGCAGCATATCGCTCCGGGAAATATCAGCGGAAAATATTCGAAGATTTCGTGCTGGAATTTGCAGATTAATTCTTCCGTTTCCTCATAATGGAAATAGGAAGAACCAGGAAACACCATTAACCCTGAACACTCGGCGTTGAGCCGCTGTAAGTCCTTTTCTAAGGGACCCTGCAGCTAAGTCCATCCTCCAGAGGATTTTGCGGCCATTTTCAATCCGGTAACTAACTGAAACCAAGCAACTTATTTACAGAATACGGATGGGAGGTATTAACTGCCCCTATCGAAGGCCTGCTCCAGAAAAGCGAAATACCCACCCCCCACACGGGTGGTAACACAAACGCAAAAAAAGTTTGCAGATAATTATCGGCTTTTGTGAAAGTCAACGAAAAAGAGCACTGAGACCCGCATGAACATTGGCCCCGCCAGCTTAGCTGAGTGAACACTCAAAAATGGAGAGGCCGAAAAAACAAGCAGAAGACTGAATTTAGATACCCGCCAGTTAGCTTGCTGCCAACTGCCCAATCGAGAATTCGCGCGCATTTCCCGACGGCTCAGTAGAAATCTTGACCTTCAGATTGCCGCTCCCGTCGCAGCTATACTCCTCGCGAACCGAGAGTGCATCCCGCTCGATCAAAGGCTTCACTTCCTCCCCGTCCAGATCCTTCTTGCCCCATAGTCTTGAGTCAAATGGGAACAAGATTTGCTCCCAGTTGGTGATTTCGCCCACAGGCTGCCCCTTCGGATCGAGCCGCGAGCACTCAAGGTAGCGGAAATGGCCAATGTTGTGTGCCGGCTGGTAAACGCGCTCCAGCTTCAGCGCCGGCTCGCCCGGCTCCGGCAAGCGAACTCCCCGTGGAAAGATCAGGTCAAACACGATAGTTCCGCCGGAGTCCGCTTCGCGCCATATCCCGAAGTTCTGGTTGAATCGCTCATGGATCCTGTCGGCTCCAGCGGCAGCTCGAATTGCCAGCCCCACCGCACTCGCCGAGCGCATGTAGGCCGACCGCCGAACCTTGCGTCCGAAGCTTTCGCGCAGAATCCTTGCCACCGACGGCAACTCTGATCCGCCGCCAGTGACATAGAGAGTGTCGAGTTGCGATTCAGGATGCGCGGCCAGCAGATTCTCCACGATCGTCCGAGTCGACTCGATCAGCGGACGGCAGCGTTCGTAGTAGGTCTCCGCCGGAATGGTCACCTGCTCCCAATCGGGCCGAACGCGCTCCATATCGATCGTGATTTTGCGCGTATTGGGATTCAGCGACTCTTTCTTCTCACGGCACTCATCCAGCAGCATGCGCCGTTCAAATGCGCTCAGAGAAGCCGTCGGAGCGGCAGTTTCCAGCGCCAGATCGGCAAGAATCTCGTCAAAATCATCCCCGCCGACATTTGGAATTCCGTCGGAAGCCTCAACCGTGTGTTCCGTTTCCCCAAGCGTCACGAGGGAAACATCAAAGGTGCCGCCGCCCAGGTCATAGACCAGCAGTCCGCTGCCCGCGCGGTGTTTGCGCTCAGCGCTGTTTCGATAGGCAAACTCGATCGCCGCGGCAGATGGCTCGTTCATCACGCCAATCACGGTAAAACCGGCTGCAGTTGCGGCCTCTTCGGTCAAAAAGCGCTGGTTGCTGTTGGCGTTCGCAGGAACTCCGAGCATGACTTCCAAAGTCTCACCAGGCTCAGCTCCCAGATTTGAGTGCTCCAGCAACTGCGTCCGCAGTGCCTGCATCATCTCCGTCATCAACAGCCGCAGAGAAAGGGATTGATCACCAACCTGCAACCGAGTGTGCGGGCCCGCCGTGCGCAGCGAGCGTTTTGGCGACCGCAGAAGCGTCCAGTCCTTCTCATCCTGCACGGCAACTGCTTCCCAGCCGTACAAGCGCTTGCTCCCCTTCACGGCCGCGACAGGTGGGAACCAATCGCGCATCTGGCCGTCGGGTGTTTCAAAATAAACGATGGGGAAATTGCCGCGGTCCACTGCTGCAACCACGACACGTGTAGTTCCGAAATCCAGTCCGATTCGCATACCCTTACAGTTTACCAACTAGTAATGGGCGCTACGAGGTCATCATGCGAGTCGTCCGTCCCGGCTGCTCGGGGTCTCTTCGCGTAAATTTGGCAATTTGCACGCGCTTCGCAAGCCCTAATTTCTGGAGCAACCAGATTCCGTAGTAATTGGGGTCAAACTCATACCACGCGAGACCGTGGCGCGCCGAAACAGGGTTCGCATGATGATTGTTGTGCCATCCCTCACCGCCGGTCAGAAGCGCCACCCACCAGCTGTTCCGCGATTCATCGCGAGTTTCAAATCGGCGACCACCGTGCATGTGTGTTGCAGAATTCACGAGCCATGTCGCGTGCAGCCCCAAGGTGACACGGAGAAAAATGCCCCACAGAAACAGGCCGATCCCATTCGCAATTCCGCCGACCAGCGTTCCAACCACCAATAGCCCGATACCCAATATTGTCAGCGGGATCCAGTGGAATTTACTGAGCCAAACGTGGAAACGGTCCTTGGCAAGATCGGGCGCATAGTGTGCAAGCGCTGACGTTTCTGCGTTGAGCGCGCGACCCGAAATGATCCAACCCATATGGGACCACCATGTGCCTTCTTGCGGAGTGTGTGGATCTCCCTCGCGATCACTGTGTTGGTGATGCACACGATGGGTCGCCACCCACGCAATGGGTCCGCCCTCAAGGGAAAGAGAACCGCAAACTGCGAGGATATATTCGATTGCCTTCGGCACCTGGTAACCGCGGTGAACCAGCAGGCGGTGATAACCCATGCCGATGCCGCAGTTGACTGCAAAAATATACAGAACAATTGCGACAATCAGGTTCGTCCAGCTAAAGAAGAAAAGGGCAGCAACTGCCCCAATGTGGAAAATGGCCATAAAAATGGTTGTCACCCAGATCAAACCGGACTCATTTTCCGCGCGGCCCATGCGAACTTCCGATCGCACGCTTGTTCTCGGCTCCGCCTTGACATCTCGCAAACCGTGATCTGACGCTTCATTTAAAACGTTTACGGATGACAACGTGAGATTGCTCTCGTGCGTGTCCTTCATATTCTTGTGGGCAAATGCTTTCTCTCGCACGGAGGATCCTCCCGGGGACAGGTTCACCTATCAGTTTATTAGATGATTACGTTTCGCGCTGTACCCTTTTGAACAGTGCCGGGAATGCTACTGTCCTGACACTGCGATGCTCAACGCATAAAGCGTTGTCGAGGGACCAGCCACTTGCGTAAGTGCTTTAGGATAAGAGCAGCGTGCATACCATACGAGTTGATACCCCTTCGGCCAAATACGACGTTTTCACCGGCAGCGGCCTGATTCGCAATCTTGCGCCCCGCATTGAGCGAATTGCCGGCAAGTTGCCGCGACGGGTTTTCGTGCTGACCTCTCCAGAAATCTGGGCCTTGTGGGGAGAAACGTTTCTGGGTTCTTTTGCCGAGCCGCCGACAACTTTATTTCTGGCACCCGGCGAAAAACACAAAACCATGCCCAGCGTTGAGCGCCTTTTGCGACAGATGACCACAGCAGGAGGAGATCGAGGGTCGATGCTCATCGCTTTTGGCGGTGGCATCGTAGGCGACGTCGGTGGATTCCTCGCAGCGATCTACATGCGCGGCATCCGTTATGTACAGGTACCAACAACATTCCTGGCACAGGTTGATTCCTCCGTCGGCGGAAAAACGGGGGTGAATCTGCCTGAGGGCAAAAATCTGGTCGGCAGCTTTCATCATCCGCTCGCTGTGTTCGCAGACACCGAAGTGCTCGGAACGTTGCCCGACCGGGAACTGCGCGCTGGATTAATGGAAAGCATTAAAGCCGGCATCATTCGCGATCGCGCTCTCGTCCGTTTCATGGAAGAACACGTTGACGAAGTTCTGAGTCGCGATACAAAGGCCCTCGAAAAGGTGATCGCAGCTTCGATTCGCATGAAAGCCGCCGTGGTCAATCGCGACGAGCGTGAAAATGGACTGCGAATGATTCTGAATCTCGGACACACCATCGGTCATGCCATTGAGCAGACGACCCGCTACAAAGTGCTGCTGCATGGCGAAGCAGTAGGATGGGGGATGATCGCTGCACTCTACCTTGCGCTGCGCCGCGGAACAATCACGCGAGGACAGGCCCAGCGGCTCGAAAACCTGATACATCTCTACGGGCCGCTCCCTCCGCTGAAGCTTCGCGCAGCAAAACTCGTGGCCGCAACGGGCGCCGACAAGAAAAACATCGGCGGCGTCAGACGATTTGTGCTCCCGGTTGGAATTGGCGACGCGGGCGTAGTCGAAGACGTAACGCCGGCCGAGTTGGAAGCCGCAGCCGGTTACATGTTGGCGCACGCTCGGGAGCAGCACTCGTAATGATCGCAACAGGCGCCAAGCCGTTGGGAGTTGAAGACGAAGCAAGTGCGGCGAAGACCGTGCAGCAGATGTTTAACACCATCGCTCCACGCTATGACCTGCTGAACCATGTCCTCTCCGCAAACGTTGATCGGCATTGGTGGTGGCGAGCCGCGCGTCGATTCCAACCGGTACTTGCCAACGCCAATGCGGCAATTCTGGATATTTGCTGCGGCACCGGCGACATGACCATGGCGTTGCTCAAGCGCCGCCCAAGCAGCGCGCGGCCGATTCTAGCGCTCGATTTTGCGCATGCGATGCTGAGCCGTGGGGCTCTGAAATTTTCGAATCGTAAGCCGGGGCAATCCCGCGCCGTCGCACTTGAAGCCGACGCACTGCATCTTCCGATCCGGTCCGAGTCGCTTGATCTGATCGTGACTGCCTTTGGCTTTCGAAATCTGGCCAACTACGAAGCAGGCCTTCGCGAGTTCCATCGCGTCCTCAAACCAGGCGGCCAGTTAGGCATTCTCGACTTCAGCGAACCCGGAGGCCTTATCGGAAAGGGCTACGCAGTCTATTTCCGTCGCGTCCTGCCTGCGATCGGCCGCATCATCTGCGGCGAAGACGGACCATACAATTACCTGCCCACATCCGTCGGTAATTTTCCCCCGCCCGATGAGATGTTGGCGCTGATGAACAAGACCGGTTACAGAGATTGTGCCTGGGAGGCCTACACGTTCGGGATCGCCGGGTTGTACACAGCCGTGCGCCCACTTGTACTCTAGGTACGCAGATGACTTTTGCCGCCTCACCTCCGCCCGTTTCCAATACGGCTGGACATTCCGCAGAAAAGCGCAGCGTAGCGTTGCATTCCATGCTCGCTGCGGCAGCCATGACTCTGCTGAAACTGGCTGCAGGCATTGTCTCTGGTTCCCTCGGTGTCTTGTCAGACGCGGCCCATTCTGCACTCGATCTTGCCGGCGCGACCCTGACCTTTTTTTCCGTCCATGTATCGGACAAACCCGCTGACGAAAACCACACCTATGGCCATGGGAAGGTCGAGAATATCTCGTCCTTCTTCGAGGCCGGTCTCATGGCCATTTCTTGCGCGTGGATTATCTGGGAGGCTGTGCATCGGATCCTCCACAACGAAACCCAACTGCGCCATTCCATCTGGCCTGTGCTGGTACTGTTGACTTCCATTGCGGTCGACTTTTGGCGCTCACGGAAGCTAAAAGCGGTGGCCGAGCGCACAGGCTCGCCTGCGTTGGCCACCGATGCGTTTCACTTTGCATCGGACATCTGGGCTAGCTTCGCCGTGTTAATTGGGTTAGCCGCCTCCTGGATAGGATCTGCCTACCACTTGCAGTGGCTGCGGTTTGCAGACCCTTTTGCCGCCATAGTGGTCTCGCTCATGATTCTGCGAATCACATGGAAGCTTACGAGCGAAACCATCGGCGTGCTGATGGACAAGATTCCGGCCGAAACCAGACAGCAGATCATTCACGAAGCGGAACAGGTTCCCGGAGTGCTCGCAGTGGAACAGGCACGTGTCCGTCGCTCGGGTGCAGCTTACTTCGCCGACCTCACGCTGGCGCTGCCACGCCGTTACACCTTTGAACACACCGAAGAACTGGTCCGCGCCGCAACCGACGCCGTTCACCGCACGCTGCCTCAAGCCGATGTCGTGATCCACACAGTCCCGCGCCAGCCAAGGGCAGAGAGCATCTTCGATCGTGTCCGCGCCGTAGCTGCGCGCAACAACGTCGCGGTCCACGACCTGAGTGTGCAGTCCCATCATGGCCGCCTGCGCGTGGAACTGCACGTCGAACTGGACGAAACAATGTCGCTGCTGACCGCACATAGCTTTGTAAGTGCCATGGAGGCGGAGATCCTGCGCGAAACGCCCGAGATCGATTCGGTATTGACCCACATCGAGAGCGAACCCGCCACCATTGAACAGCCCGAAGAGATGTTTGAAGAGGATCGCAGGATCGAGCAGGCGCTCCGTAGAACTGCAGCCCATTACCAGGAAATCATCGATGTACATGAAATCACCGTCGGCCGTACTGCCGAGCATATTTCGCTCTCGTGTCATTGCACTCTACCTGACGGTCTGGTCATGCAGCACGTTCACGAAGTGATCACATCGCTCGAAGACCGCTTCAAGCTCGAGTGCCCCGAGGTGCACCGAGTCACAATTCATCCCGAGCCAGTGACGGATAACACGCGCTAGAGCGTTGGAGATTCAAGGCAAATGATCGCGCACAGCGAATGGAAGCAGGGAGAAATCTACGAAGGCACAGCGTCAAACGGCAACGTCATTGTCTTCGATGCAGACTCAAAGCACATCCACGGCCCGAGCCCGATGGAAGCCGTCCTCATGGCGCTTTGCTCGTGCAGCTCTGTCGATGTAGTAAGTATTCTGCAGAAGAAGCGGCAGTCGCTTACGGGCCTTCGCGTAACCGCCACGGCAACCCAGGCTCCCGCGCCACCCCGCACCTTTACTCACATCATGCTCACCTACGCGGTGAGCGGTCAGCTTAACCGTAAAGCGGTAGAAGATGCGGTCTCGCTTTCGAAGAACAAGTACTGCTCCGTGTCGAAAATGCTTGATAAGGCCGCAACCATCGAATTTGAAATCGTCTACCCGACGGGGAACCCGAGTCATGACAGGCAACTTCTTCATCAGGTTCTTCCGCATGGCATCCGTCGTGATGCTGCTCGTCGCCGTGGCGCTGCTGGCAGCCGTCACAACCATGCACTTCGCCATTCACGGCGCCGAGGTTCAGGTGCCCACACTCAAAGGGATGACCGTGGCCGAAGCGCGAAGCCAAACCGCCGGCATGGGCCTGAACCTCGATGTCGATAATCGCTATTACTCCTCCGACGTCGCAGCGGGACACATCCTTTCGCAATCGCCCGCACCGGGAACAGTTGTACGCCGCGAATGGAGAGTGCGCATTGCCGAGAGCCTCGGCCCGCAAAAAGTGGACGTACCCGACACAGTTGGCACCGAGGGCCGCGTTGCTGCTTTGCGTTTGCGCCGCGTCGGGCTCGAGGTCGGCGTCACTGCAAAGCTACCTTATGGCGCAGCGCCCGATGGAGCCGTGCTCGCACAGGACCCGCCGGCACATGCGCAAGGCATCGCACAGCCCAGTGTGAACCTGCTTGTTGCCGCGCCCGACGATGCCGCTCCCGACGGCTACGTAATGCCCGACATGACCGGAATTCCAGTCGTAACCGCGCAGGACATTCTCTCCAAAGTCGGTCTCAAGACTGCCATACCGACATTCGCCGATATACCAATTCCACCCGTGGGCGCGGGCGATACACAACCTGTCCCTCCAGTCACTCCTGGAACCGTGATCGCACAGCAGCCGCTGGCTGGCGCGCGCGTCGACCAGTCCGTTGAAGTAAAGCTGACCGTCGCGAAGTAGAACGCGCCTAATTCCCTGCCTGCCACATCTAAGTAAGGGACGCATGACGCCGGAATCAAGCTCACAACAGGATGCCTCGCCTCGGGACTACTCACACGCCTGGCGTGCTCTCCGTCATCGAAACTTCCGTCTCTTCTTCGGCGGCCAAAGCATTTCGCTCATCGGTACGTGGATGACGCGCATCGCCACCTCATGGCTTGTATACCGTCTGACAAAATCGCCGCTGCTTCTCGGAACCGTTGGCTTCGCCGGCCAAATCCCCACCTTCCTTTTGGCGCCGATCGCCGGCGTCATTGTCGATCGCATCGACCGGCGCAAGGTACTCGTCTGGACACAATCTTTGGCAATGGCGCAGTCGCTCGCTCTCGCCTGGCTCACGCTGTCCCGTCGAATCACCATCACCGAGATTCTGGCGCTCAGCGCAATGCAAGGCATAATCAACGCCTTCGATATGCCCGGCCGCCAGTCATTCATGGTCAAAATGGTGGAGGATCGCGCGGACCTGTCCAACGCCATCGCCATAAATTCGTCAATGGTTAACACCGCGCGACTGATTGGCCCATCGCTCGCAGGCTTGCTGATAGCCGCCACAAATGAGGGCTGGTGCTTTTTCGTTGACGGCATCAGCTACATCGCCGTCATCGCTTCGCTTCTTATGATGCGTCTCCCGGCCGCAAGCGAGGAGCGCACAACCGCAACGATGCTCTCGCAACTCCGTGAGGGATGGACGTACGTGGTTGGCTCCGCGCCCATCCGCACCATCCTCTTGCTCTTCGCGCTCCTTAGCCTGATGGGTTGGCCTTTCATGGTGCTAATGCCAGTCCTCGCCGGCGAGACATTGCACGGTGGCCCGCACACGATGGGCTTTCTCATGGGTGCTGTCGGAGTCGGCTCGCTCACATCGGCCCTCAGCATGGTCCTTCGCCGCTCTGTACGCGGCCTCACAAAAATAATCCCTGTTGCCGCAGCGATATTCGGCGTCGGACTCATCTGCTTCGGTCTATCTCGTGTTTTATGGTTGTCGATGGTGATGATGCTTGTAACGGGCTTCGGTATGATGCAGGGCCTAACGGCGAGCAACACCATTCTGCAGACTCTGGTTGATGAGCGTATGCGCGGCCGCGTAATGAGTTACTACACAATGGCGTTCGTCGGAATGGCTCCTTTTGGGAGCCTTTTATCCGGCGCTCTGGCTCACGCAATCGGCGCGCCTCGCACCATCATCGTTAGCGGCATCGCCTGCATTTTCGGCGGAATGTGGTTCTGGTCCCGCCTCGCCGCGATTCGCAAAGACATGCGCCCCACCTACGAGCGCCTGGGAATCGTCCCGCGAACCACCGTTCCCATTGAAGAGAGCGCGGAAAGCTGAGGTCCGCGCATTATCATGGCTCAGCGAGAGGATTGAACAAAATGGGAATTAAGGAAGACCTGGACCGAATCGCAATGCAGGAGCGCGAGCTTGTGTTGCCACGCCTTGATGCTCAGATCGCGTGGGCTTTGGGATCGCGATTGAGGACAATGGCTGCGGAACGCGGATTGGCGGTCGTGATCGATGTGCGCCGTTTCGGGCAACCGCTCTTCTATGCCGCAATGGATGGCACCACTCCCGACAATCCAGAGTGGGTTCGACGCAAGAGCAATGTCGTGGCACGATTTCACCACAGCTCGTATGCTGCCGGCCTGCGTGAGAAGCAAAAGAACCAGACACTGCACGAAAGCCAGGGTCTGCCTGTGGCAGACTACGCCACGCACGGCGGATCGTTTCCGCTCACCGTTGCCGGCGCGGGCGTTGTGGGCAGCGTAACTGTCTCCGGGCTTCCGATGCGCGCCGACCACGAGTTGGTGATCGAGGCACTCTGCGCAATCTTGGGTCGTTCCTATGAAGAATTGAAGCTCACTACGGAGGGATGAGCTCGGCATTCGCAAATCAGCAATGTTAAGAGCACATGCTCAAGAATCCTTTTCAATCCTTGCAACAAAGAAACCGTCGGTGTGAAACTCGCCCGGCAGCAGTCGCAAACTGCCGTCGGGCATGACGCACCCGCTCAGACGGTCAGCGCCCGAGTGAGTCAGAATGCCGTCGTCGCAAAGCTCTTCAATGCGAGATTCAAGCGAAACCTGCCGCGAATTGCGCGACTCGGAAAGGACCGCCGTCACAACCTGTTCGTTCTCTTCCGGCTCCAATGAACATGTTGAATAGATAACCTGCCCGCCAGGCCGCACCGCCCGCAACGCAGCCCGTAATATCGCCTGCTGCCGTTCGGCCTGTCGCGCTAAGTCTTCCGGTCGTAGCCGATGGCGAATCTCAGGATTACGTCCCAAAGTCCCGGTCCCGCTGCAAGGTACATCCGCCAGCACCACGTCGTACGCCGACACGTCCGCGAGCAAGGTAACGTCGACAAGCCTGCATTCCAAGCGGTCTTCGAGCGCATTGAGCCGCTTGCGTAATTGGGTGAGTCTCTGCGCGTTCGACTCGCAAGCCACGATTCGGGCATTCGGATTGCGCTCCGCAAGGATCAGCGTTTTGCCACCCGGCGCAGCGCAGCAATCAAGGATTGCTCTTCCCCGCCCTGCAAGCTCCGCAACCAGTTGCGACCCTTCATCCTGCAATCGCACGCGGCCCTCGCGAAACGCATCCGTCTTCGTTACGTCTCCAACTGCAACCGTGCGCGTATTGCTCAGCAATTCGCCCGGCTCCAACTTGATTCCGGCGGCTTCGAGTTCCTCCTCAACTGCGGGAGCCATCCATACGCACTGACAACGGAAGGCTGATGCTGGCCGTGTTCGCAGATGGCTTCGGTTGCGGCCATCCCGTATGTGACCATCCACCGCTCAACCATCCACGCGGGATACGCCTCACTCGACGCCAACCCTTCGTTGCGCTCTTTGCCAGCTTTCGCAGTACAGCGTTCACCATCCCCGATGCGAATCGGTGCCCTGCGTTCTTTGCGAGTTCCACACTCTCATCAATGGCGGCCCGCGCAGGTATCCGATCCAAATGCAGCAGCTGAAACGCGCCCATCCGCAATGCGATCAGCACTTCCGTATCGAGCTTTGCATTTGGATGTTTCAGCAGTGGCCGGATGCGGGGTCGAGTTGGATCTGCCAACGCAGCACACCCATTACGAGCGCAGTCGCCAGGTTCCGATCCGCTTCTGAGAGTGCCGCTACATTCTTCCTCCGCAGCAAATCGTCAGAATGCGATTGGCCTCGTTCTACTGCCGCAAGAATCGCAAATGCGGCTCGACGCGCCGGAGAGATCGCACCCATCGCGCTCAACCCAGCCGTGTTCCGGGGGGCATGGTCACACCGCGCAAAAACTCGTCGGCCCCGAGGCGCTTCTTGCCCTCCAGTTGCACCTCGATAAACTCCAGCCACGTCCCTGCCGCGCAAGCAACCAGCAGTCGATGGCCTTCAACTCGCATCTCTCCAGGCGGCACCCGACTCGGCTTTCTCCGCGATACGCAAACGATGCACGATCAGCTTCTTCCCATCAAGCAACGTAAACGCACCCGGCCAGGGCTGAAACCCTCGCCAGCGATTCCAGAGATCAACGGCAGTGCGCGCGGCAAAATCCATACGCCCGTCTTCGCGCTCAAGGAGCGGGGCAAGGTAGCCCGCGAGTGATCCTGCGCTTTTGGCTGGATGCTCCGTCCGCAAGGCCCGCCAAGGTTCTCACGATCAATGGCGCGCCATCCTCGGACAACACATCAAACAGATCCACCGCTGTCTGTTCCGGACCAATCGCAACTTCCTGCTGCAGCAGAATAGGCCCCGTATCGAGTCCTTCTTCCAGCAGCATGGTCGTGTTGCCGGTGACCGTTTCGCCCATCGCAACCGCCCATTGGATAGGCGCTGCGCCGCGATACTTGGGCAGCAACGAGGCGTGTAGATTGATACAGCCCAACCTCGGCAGAGCAAGCATCCACGGCGGAATGATCCGCCCATACGCCACAACAACAATGGCATCCGGCGCAATCGTTTCCAGCTGCGCCCGAAACTCTGGATTGTTGCGGATCTTCTCGGGTTGCGTTATCGCAAACCCGCCACTAGCGCGGCCTGCTTCACCGGTGTCGCGACCACCTGCTGCGAGCGGCCGACAGGACGATCCGGTTGCGAAACCACCAGTGCGATTTCATGACCCGCCGCAAGCAATGCCTCCAGCGTGGGCACGGCAAAGCGCGGAGTTCCGCAAAAAACCAGCTTCACGGATTTACCATGTGCCTTCGCGCTGCATCTTGCGAATCTTGCGCAGGATCAAATCGCGCTTGAGCCCGCTCATGCGGAAAATAAAGAGCATCCCGTCAAGGTGATCGATCTCGTGCTGAAAGGCGCGCGACAGCAATTCTTCGCCGTCCATCTCAAACCACTTGCCTTTCTGATCCTGCGCGCGAATCTGCACCTTGGCAGCGCGCACCACCTTTTCGCGAATGTCAGGAAAGCTGAGGCAGCCTTCTTCTTCGTACTGCCGGCCCTCACGAAAGATGATTTCGGGATTGACCAGCACCAGCTTCTGCGCGGGATCTTTTCCCTGGCTCAGGTCGATGACCGTCACGCGTTTTGAAACCCCCACCTGCGGCGCGGCAAGACCGATGCCTTGAGGCGTACATGGTCTCGAACATGTCGTCGACCAGCTTCCGCAAATCCCCATCGAATTCGGTCACCGGTTCGCCGGGCTGCGAAAGAACCGGCTCGGGATATTTCACAATCTTGAGAATCATTTCGATCTACTAATAGCTCCGTATTTGTTCGATGTATCCGTCAAAATTCCGTTTCATTTCGACTGCCGAGTCGCCGCCAAATTTCTCCTGCGCCAGTCCTGCAATCGTAAGTGCCACCATCGCTTCCGCGGCCACTCCCGCCGCCGGTACAACGCAAATGTCACTACGCTCGTAACTTGCGCTGGTGGCCTCTCGAGTGTCAAACCGAACGGATTCAAGGGGCCTGCGCAACGTGGAGATCGGCTTTAGATAGCCGCGCACCACGATGTCCTCGCCGTTCGAAACCCCGCCCTCTACTCCGCCTGCATTGTTTTGCTCGCGGGTGAAGCGCGTCGGTTTGCCAATGTCCTCACTGGCGTAATGGATCGCGTCATGCACCTTGGATCCAAATGACTCCGCTGCGGTGACGCCCCGGCCAATCTCGACTGCCTTCACCGCTTGCAGACTCATCACCGACCACGCCAGCAACCCATCCAACCGCTCATCCCAATTGGCATACGTCCCAAGTCCAGCTGGCGCGCCGTGCACCACTACTTCAAAAACGCCGCCCACCGTATCGCCGGTGCGGGACGCATGCTCGACCTCTTCCTTCATGCGCGCTTCTGTCGCGGGATCCACGCAACTCAGCACGATTTCCTCGCTAGCGGCGACTGCGACAATCTCATCCCAAGTTGCGGCCCGTTCCAGTTCCACTCGGCCCACGCGAATCACATGGCTGCGATTTCGATTCCCAGATGCCGCAACAGCAGCTTGGCAAAGGCCCCTGCCGCCACGCGAGAGGTCGACTCCCGCGCCGAAGCCCGCTCCAGCACATACCGGGCATCAGGAAAGTCATATTTCAGCGCGCCCGCAAGGTCCGCATGCCCCGGACGCGGCGATGCCACCGGCTGATGTTTGGCCGCATCACCCGCCTCAACCGGCAGCTTCTCTTCCCAATTCTTCCAGTCGCGGTTCACGATTTCAATGGCAATCGGCGAGCCGATGGTCTTGCCATGCCGCACGCCGCTGAGAATATGGGCCTTATCGGTCTCGATCTTCATGCGGCCGCCGCGCCCATAGCCCTGCTGGCGCCGCCAAAGTTCGCGGTTAACGAATTCAAGATCGACGGGCACACCGGCCGGCAGCCCTGAGACCAGCGCGATCAATGCCTCGCCGTGCGACTCCCCGGCTGTTGAGAAACGGATCATATTCCTTGATTGTAAAGGGGACAAGCAGCGAATTGGAGGTGTCGAGGAAACGATCAGACCTGTCGATTGCGAGGATATTGCTGCGATTGTCCGGAATTGGGTATAATCTCGATGCGGCTTGGGAAGTTGAGAATCATCGGGCTCGCGCTTGTCTCTTGATTGCATTTGGCTAGGGCTTGCGACATCTCGCTGGCATCCGACTTCGGCTCGAAGCCCCGCAGGCAGTGGTCAAATCGATGCCGAAGCCAGACTATGCGCTGCTGCCGGAGAGTGAAGCGATCGCCTTCGCCAAGACTGTTTCGAGAGAATTCCAATACGAAGATGGAAAGCTGGGAGCCCACGGTGGCAGATATCGAGGAACTTGAAGCGAATTTGTCCCAGATATCCGCGCTCAACGAGAACGGAAAAGGGTCCGAGCCGACATATCGACGATCCCCACGGGTATATCAGGCAATATATCGCCGTCATGCTGGATGGAAACTTCAAATATTCGTCAACGCTCTATGCATGACCGGCTGCAGACGATCCCAACACATGGCGCAAACACCTCGACTGGTAGCCTTGATGGAGGAACATGTTTTTGGCGGGCCGTTTACGATCCATCGACGCAGAAATTCTCAAACTTGGCGGTTAACGGAGCCGGCTGACAGACTCGCTGATCCACTCCACACAGTTATTCCCTAATTCCTTTCTCTCCCATACCATGGTGCGCATGGATTACTTCCTCTTCAAGACCGAGCCCGACGTCTATTCGTTTGAGGACTTTCTCCGCGATAAAGAGACCAATTGGGACGGCGTGACAGCGCCTGCGGCAGTCAAGTTCCTGCGCGAAATGAAGGCTGGGACCAAGTGGATCTTCTACCACACGGGCGATGAGCGAACCGCCGTCGGAACCGGCACCGTGGTCAGCGTTGACCCGAAAGATCCCAAGGTGCCGATTGTGCGCGTGAAAGTGGGCAATAAGCTCAAGAAGCCGAAAACACTCGCTGCGATTAAGGCGGAGCCCATCTTTGCCAAGTCGCCGCTGCTTGTCATCGGTCGTCTTTCCGTTGTTCCTCTCACCAGGAGCAGTGGGACTGGCTCTTGCAATAAAACGGCCCTGGCTACTTTCCGCCTTCGCCGAGCCAGGCCCGCGTATTCAGCATCTGGCGCTGATCAAGCGCCCAGACTTTCCGGTAAGCTCATCGGCAGCCCTTCCCTTCCCTCGCGGACTTCTCAAATTCACCGGCCACCGCCTGCATCTTGGCGTCGAGGTCGTCGATAAAGCTCAGCACCAGCGCTTCCGGAATCATCGGCAACTTTGGCGAACCGAACTCCATCTTGCCGTGATGCGACAGGATCATGTGCAGCACCAGAGTCTTCAATCGCGGCGGAAAGTCGGGAATGCCGGCAATTGTCTTCTCCGTCAGCTCGATCCCCATCTGAATGTGACCAAGCAACGTGCCTTCAACGGTGTATTCAAAGCCCACGTTCCATGCCAGCTCGCGCACTTTCCCGATGTCATGGAGAATGACGCCTGTGAGCAGCAAATCGCGATGCAGAACCGGATAGTGCGGAGCAAGCGGTCTGCAAGCGTAAGCAGGCTGATCACGTGCTCCAATAAGCCGCCAAGCCATGCATGATGTAACTGCTTTGCTGCAGGAGCTTCGCGATACGCCTGCGCCAACACCGAATCTGCAAGGATCGTATTCAGCAGCAACTTCAGATTCGGATCGGTAAAACTCTCAACGAAGCCGAGCAACCGCCGCCACAACTCGTCCACGTCGCAGGTCGTGCAGGGCAGCAGGTCGGTCTTATCCGCCTCACCCGCAGCGGCCTTGCGCAACTGGTCCACTTTCATCTGCAGCCGGTCATCGAACCGCGACACGCAGCCGCGGGCCTTCACAATGTCTCCGCGCTCGAACTCTTTGGCGATGCGCGGGTCGCCGGGTTCCCACACTCGTGCCTCGACCTGGCCGGTCTTGTCGCCCAGGAACAAGCTCAGGTAAGGCTTGTTGGTCTTGGTCGTCCGATGCTGCTTATGCAGGACCAGGAAGAAGCTGTCGAATATCTTGCTTTCGTCAAAACCCGAGAGATCGGCTACGTAAATATCTTTCATACTCCCCGCAAGATTAACGCATCGGGGGATGGCTTTGCTTACGCGGTCAGGCGCGGCGGGATTCAGCTCAAAATAAAAGGAGGATCTTCCCTGATGGGAAAGTCCTCTTCTGCATTCCAGGTTTAGTTCACAACTCGCTGTCAGAGCAACTGGCTACCGGCTCTGAGAGGCGCGCGCTGACGCCTGCTCGCTGCTCAAGCTCTTGTGCCTGTTGTCGAGTCGCGCCGTGGTCATCGACCCGTATTGAATCGATTCGAGCGCGTGGGTTTGATCCGCGGCGTCGAATTTCAAAACGATCTTCTGGCCGTCCGGTTCCGGTTCGCCCGGACCAAGCACCCAGGTGAAGCTCTGGCGCGACTCGCGGTTTTCCAGGATCACAAAGTTCCCAGTCGAGTCGTGCTTAACCAAATAGTTGCCGGCGGGGAGAATCTTCCGGCAACCGTGAAGCTGAAAGGCACCTTGACCGTTGTTGCCGCCATCGCGGCGTTTGTCGTCAATGCTGCTGCTGCCACCACTGCCGACGCCAAAATCAATTTGTGAAAGAGAGATCGCATGGGGGAAACCTCCTGCCTGCTAAGCACAGTAGCGATCTTCGAAAATAAAGTCGTCAAATCCCCGTCCAGAAAACGTCAAATCTCAACTAGCCTTCTGCTTGCTGCCCTGTTTCCCCCAATGGTCATGCGCACCAAACGCAGCTCACCTTCGATCTCTTGTTCCAGGGCGCTTCGATCTGCATCGCTCATATTCTCCGCGATGCATAGCGTGTGCTCCAGCAATTGCGCCTCCTCCAGATACGCGTTCCTCTCGTGCGCATGGCGCGCAGCGGCTCTTAATGCCTGCGCAGCGCGCTGCCAGTTCCCGGCCGCTTCATATTGCACCGCCATTTCGCGCGCCACATTGTCTTCGCGACCGGCAAAAAGCTCGCGAAGTCGCTCCGCAATGCGAACGTGCCCCTTCGCACGCCGCGCTGTAGCCTGCCTCTGATATAGGACCTCGCGATAGAGGCCGTGAATAAACGCGTAGAAATCAGAGCGTGTCCCGTCCGGCAGGTCATCATGCCCAGCGCGCTGCACGAGTCCAGTTCGGCGGGCAAGCTCATCACACGCATTCTCAATCTCATCGAGATCTTCTTCCAACGCCGCCGCTACAGCCCACGCAGGAAATGCAATAGGCATCAGACTCCCCGCTTCGAGCACGCGCTGCTCCTTAGGCTCAAACGATCAAGTTCCAGCTCGATGAGTTTTCCCAATTCGTGGGGCACACCGATTTCCATTTCCTGAAACGGAGCGAGCTGTTCCCATTGGCCGTCGTCTGTCGCGCCTTTGCGCACCAGAAAGCGCTCTGCAATCACATGCTCCAGCAGCGAAAGAACAAAAAGCGGGTTTCCCTCGGAACGTTGGTAGATAAATCCATCAAGTCCCGGCGGCAGTTTGTTCTTGACCCAGTCTTCGGCTCAGCAACTGTTTCACCGCCGGCTTCGACAACGGTGGCAGTGCCAGCTCTGTGCAAAGCTGAGGCGCCAGCGAGAAGAATACTTGAAGGCTTTAAGGGGATGTTCCGTTGACCGACCTTCCGGCCGGTAAGTCGCGAGCACCATCAATCTCGTGGGAGCCCTGCGTCGTGCCAAAGCCGAGATGAGCTCGAGAGTAGGTTCGTCTGCCCACTGAAGGTCCTCAAGTACCAGGATTAAAGAACTTTGTCCTGCGCAATCTCTTCCAGCGCGTCGCAAAGATCACCCGGAGTGTGGCGAGTGACGGTCTGAAGCGCTCGCTCATGTGTCCCGCCAGGTCAGGGGCAGCCATGCCGGAGCAACCCTGCTCAAAATCCCGCGCACCCGCTCCTGATCCGCTGAACCACAAAGCTGGCCGAGCGCCTCAACGATGGGATAGTAGTTTTCCTCTTTGCCAAACCCTTCAACACTCTGACCACAGACAACAATTGCGCCCGAGGATTTTCCGGCGACCAGCGCGGAAAAAGTGTTCACAAGCGATGTCTTTCCTATCCCCGCTCCTCCAGTAATGAACACCACCTGCCTCTGACCGCCGGTGACGAGTTGCGCCTGCGTTTGCAGACGCACCAGTTCCTGATCTCTGCCTACCAGTTCAGAGAACTTCAAACCCAGGATCGAGCTCTCCCGACGCATGAGCCACTTCGATAGCCGCATCCGCATCTTGGCTCACTGCCGCTACAAATCTGTAGCCGCGTTTGGGAATCGTTTGAATGAACCGCGGGCTGCTTGCGTCGTCGCCGAGCACCTTTCGCAGCTCCAGCATGTATGTCCGCAAGACCTGGGGCTGCACGTAAGTCGCTGGCCACACTGCATCCAGCAGCTCATCGTGTGTAATCAGGCGGCCCGCATTTTCCACAAGGTAACGCAGAACGGAAAACGGCTTCGGGGCTGATTCAATCTGAACGCCCTCTCGCCAAAGACACTCATTCGACGTGTCCAGCCCAAACGACCCAAATTGATTCATTTAGCGGGACTCCTCGGGGGAAGATGAGTTCCGAAATTAAACTGAGCAATTGACCTTCCACATTTCAAATTCCGGCTTCCGCCAAATGCAATGATTCGTTGAAGATGGAATCAGATGCAAAATTGCTCACCTGAAGTTACCGTTCATTTCCGTACACTGATGTCCCTGCGCGGACACTCACGGGCGGCTGCGCAGAATCCGCGCACACCAGATCGTACGAAGAATGCCGGCCATCCCGTTCCCGGTGGGGCTGGCCGAGAAAAGGGGGGGGGGTTACGCGGTTCAATTTGTTCGAATTGGCAAAATTGTGCCGATGCCCGAAAAGTAAGGACAACGGCAGACTGAGGACGTCCGGGCCTTTCCTAAGACAAAACGAAGGCTCGGCCAAGAGAACGTCGAGTCCTCCTGAGTGTCTTTGTTCTGGCTCTTAGCGTCTCCGGTTTCCTTATCCTCATCGAGGCCCGTTGAGTCCGCTAAGTCCACAGTCCCAAAGGAGTCGTTCACGACTTCATCGTCGGCTTTCTGAGTTTCGTCAACAAATCCGCCAGGCTGAGTGTGAGTGGGCTTCATCTTTTCGGTCATGTGATCTCCCATGCCGTTTGATGCATAATTCGCGACGTTATCCGCTTTACGAATCGTTCGGCAAGGCGAGGACTGCTTTGGATTTCTCCCGGTACGTCAGAAAGACGCACCCATCGCGACATCCGCTTCCCGAAGCTTTAACAGCCATGGGATTAATTTTTGTTTGTTCCTAACTGCGCAGCGAGGAACGAATCATGCAGACCCTGATTCAAGACATTCATTTTTACCTGCGGCAACTGTTCAAGAATCCGCGATTTACTCTTACTGCGGTGATCTCGCTCGCGCTGGGCATTGGAGCCACCACGGCAGTATTCAGCGTCGTCTACGCAGCTCTCGTAAATCCATACCCGTATCCCGCTGCAGACAGGATTGTTCGCCTTACTGCTACGAGCAAATCTGGATTCCAATAATCAGATTGATCTGAATGGGCCTCAGGTCGCCCGGTTGATGCAGGTCCCGGTCATCGACAGTGTACTCGCGATGGATTCCCATCCGATGACTATCACTGGACATGAATTTCCCGAGAATGTGGACGAGATTGGCCTCATCTCAACGGGTTTCAGCGATACTCGGATTGCCGCCGCTGTTAGGTCGCGGCATTATGCCGTCCGACGCACCGGTCGGACAGGATCCGCAACCAGTCATCGTTCTGTCCTACAGGTTTTGGCAAAAACATTTCTTCGGCAATCCTGCTGTTCTGGGCCGGACGCTGCAACTGAATCATAAGAACTACACCATCGTCGGGGTGGCCGCGCCGCGCTTCACCTGGTACATGGGCGACGTGTACCTTCCGCTCAAGCTCACCCAGGATCCTGGGACGCGATTGATGGTCGACATCCGCCTGAAGCCGGGTGTGACTGAAGCTGGCGCAAACGCGGCCCTTCAGCCCCTGCTTGAGCAATTCGCCAAAGAGCGGCCCAAACAATTCCCTGAGCAATTCAAAGTACAGGTCGAAGGACTCAACGGCATGGGTCATAAGGCGGATGGGAAGGACGTTATATCTGCTGCTTGGCGCCGTGACATTGTTGCTTGCAGTCGGGTGCGGAAACGTGTCGATCCTTTTGCTGGCGCGCGGCGCTACACGCGAGCACGAGTTGGCCGTGCGATCGGCGTTGGGAGCGAAACGCCAACGCATAATGCGTCAGTTGCTCACCGAATCATTGTTGCTAGCCAGCGTTGGAGCAGGGCTTGGCGTGGCGATGGCATACGGCATTCTCGCGGGCATTCGCTTCTTGTTGCCCCGCTACGCGTTTGCGCCAGAAGTTGTGATTCGAATCAATCTACCCGTTCTTGCCTTTAGTGTTGTCGTTGCAATGGTTACCGGCATTGCCTTCGGTTTGTGGCCAGCCCTTCAACTTTCCAAGCCTCAAATCAGCCAGATGGCTCAATCCGCTGCCGCGCCGCGTGTCGGGTAGTGTGCGAGGTCGAAGAACTCAAAACGCACTCATTGCCGCGCAGATTGCGCTTACGTTGCTCTTGCTAGCCGCAGCGGGCTCTGCGATTGAGGGTTTCACCCGCCTCATGCGGACGCCCCTCGGCTATGACCCTCATAACATCATGTCCGTCGGTCTGCCGATCCAGGAGAATTCCTTCACCACGTGGAAAGCACGCGCAGCATATTTTGAGCGGCTTCGCGCCAAGGTTGCGGAGACGCCCGGCGTGACCATGGCGGCCATCTCCAGCAACGCCACGCCTCCCAAAAACGGGTGGTTCACCAAATTTGAGATTCTTGGCAAGCCGACAACGGAAGAACAGATGTGCTCAATGAATCTGATAGGTCCAAACTACTTTGCCGCACTGCGCATTCCATTACTGCGAGGCCGAATCTGGAGCGAAGATGAAAATCAGAACGGCGCGCTGGTCGCTGTGATCAATCGCACGATGGCCCAGCGCTACTTCCCTAGTCGCATCACCCTCAGCCGTATTGTCAGACTACCGGCGATTGAAGATCGCCCACCCGCCGAGTTGTCGGCGCCCAATTTTATCAATGCCTGGTTGCCGATTGTCGGCATTGTGGAGGACGCTCGCAACGATGGTCTGGGCGATCCGATCAGGCCGGCTATCTACATTCCATACACGCTGCATATGTCCATGGGCACGCAGATCCTGGTCCGATCGCAGGCGTCGCCGCTCAGCCTGGTGCACTCGATACGGACGCAGTTGACTGCAGTCAATAGCGGATCAGCAGGCCTATAACACCATCACGGAACTCGAAACATGGATTACCGACGAGACGGAATGGCAGCAGGGGCGCCTCGTGTCGTGGATCTCGGCGCGTTTGCCGGACTAGCCCTCGCGCTCGCTGCTGTGGGTCTATTCAGCGTAGTGTCATATACCGTGGCGCAACGTACAAACGAATTCAGTGTGGGCCTGGCATTCGGAGCACAGCGCGGTCACGTTTTGCGAATCGTCTTCGCATCCACATTCGTTAGCGTCGGGAGTCGAGATTTGATCGGTCTGGCGTTTTTGCCCTTCGCCTTAAATAGAATCATCGCCAAATGGGCCGAAGGAAATCCAAACAATCCGATTATCCTCCTGGAAGGTACAGCCCTTCTCGTTTTGGTATCGGCCATTGCCTGTGCACTTCCAGCATTGCGAGCAGCGCGATCTGAATCCCATGACGGCCCTGCGATGTGAATAGCCGGGACGTATCCGGGCAATTTCGAACTGGCGATTACGGAGACGAGGATGAATCGACGAGATCTACTGGTCGGCGCAGCCGCAGTCATGCAGGGATTCCTGGTTGGTGCCGCAACCCTGAATCTAAAAGCTGAGACATTCTCCGATGCGGCAGAGCCGCGGCGAAAACTGAAGATTATCGTCACTGGTGGACATCCCGGCGATCCGGAATACGGGTGCGGCGGTACAGTTTCCCGTCCATACGGCCCTCGGCCATGAGGTCGTCCTGCTCTACCTGACTGATGGCGCGTGGCCGCCCACCCCGGCATCGACGCGCATCGCCGAAGCCGCCAAAGCCTGCGCAATCCTGAAGGTCGCCCCGTCTATGCGGGACAAATCAACGGCCACGCAATCGTGGACTCCGATCACTATGAAGCGTTTAAGAAGTGCTGGACCTCGAGAAACCGGATGCCGTGCTCAACCAATGGCCGATTGATAGTCACCGCGATCATCGCGCAATCTCAATGCTGACTTACGATGTCTGGGCGAAATCTGAAAAGAAGTTCGCGCTGTATTACTACGAAGTTTCAGACGGCGAAGATACTCTGCAATTCTCCCCAAACCAATTTGTAGATATTTCTGCCGTGGAGACCGTGAAGCGAGCTGCCTGCTACACTCCATGCCAGCCAAACCCCTGATCGCTATTACGAACTTCAGGACTCGGTTGCGAAGTTCCGTGGACTGCAGAGTGGATACGCCCGAGCAGAGGCTTTCATTCCACAGGCACAGGATCCGATTTAGACATATTTCAGTTGGCAAATATTCCGACGCGTTAACAAGGCTCGCTTCCCTCCCCTTTCATGCGAATATGTTCAACATGAACGTGCGTTTCAGGGGCAGTAACTGTCCATCGGGCGACAACGATTCACCGGTACGCGAGATTCTCCGGTCACTGTCCGGCCCATCCAACCGCGCGATGCACCGGCTGTGACGTTCCTCATCCAACAGCTCGGATACAACCGCCCTGAACAAGAAGATTGCAAAGTTGGATTGAGGATGTTCGCTTCGCTTGACCACAGAACAAGCGGCCTTCGTGGCCTGCCTGTGCGATGAAGTCATCGGCTCAATTAAAGTCTCCAAACGCGAGCATCGTCTGCAGTCCCCGCCATTTGCTCTCATCGGCGGCCTTGTAGTGAAAGACGGCTTGCGGGGACAAAGGTATCGGTCGGCGGCTTTGCCAAACGGCCGAACGCTTGGAGTTGGGATCGGGGAGTATCCCACAGTCCGCGTCACATCCCGAAGTACGCGCACAGATGCACACCGCTTCTACCTGAATGATGGATACGAATCCGTAAAGGTGTCACACGTGTTCGAGAAGAAACTCAGGAATGATGTGAACGGGGACCTTCTCAGGGCGGGTTGAAAAAGATAACAAAATGCAAAGGCCCGGCACGAAAGCCGGGCCTAATTGTGCTGCTTCCCGTTTAAAGTTGTGGAGGCGTCGGCTGAGTTCCCGAAGGGGATGCAGGAGACGGCGTCGTCGTATTCGGAGCCTGTTGCGGTGCGTTGCCCAGTGGCGTATCGCCAGTGCTCTCCGGCTCGCCTTCGGTCTTCTTCTTATCGCTGGAGCGGATCTTATCCCCGGTTGTGGTGGCCTTCTTTTTCTTCTTGGTTGTTGTGCGCCAGCCAGGCCCAACGGACCAGCCTGCGTCTGGCGATGGGCGACCTCGGCTGCGTCCGGTGCGGCTGGAGTAAGCGGATCTAGCTGCGGCCCCTTCGGCTTTGGCTCCTTGGGAAGTTTATTGGCGCCGATCGCTGTACCACGTTCTCTTTTTCTCAGCTACGGGGTAGTCTCCAATGGATTATCCGGTTCGGCATTCGCGGCCACCTGCGGCGGCAACGCGCCTGCGTCTTCTGTCTGACTCGAGGGTGCAAGCGGCAACGTATTTTGGGGAGCTTGGCCGAAGCGGATCTTTTCCTTCTTGCCTGGTTTTGCAGATGCCTGAGCGGCAGGCTGTCCGTTCTTGTCAGACGCTCCGCAGGCGTTGCGGCCATTGCGCTGCGGATTGCTCGGCAGCGGGCTCTGCAGGGGATGCGGCTTGCATCTGTGGGGGCCGGTGGTGGCGGTGCTGCGGATTTCTGACGGTGGTGTCTCATCTCGCGGAAGCGGGTGCGCTCGACCTTTGTTCTTTTTCGCGAAAGGAGCGCATCGGCGCTGAAAGTGATAGTCGGATGCTTTTCGCTGGCACTTGCCGCGCTGTCTTCGTAGCCGGGCTTGATGTAAATTGCGGCCTCGTCGCGCAGCTTGGTCAGATAAGCGCGCATGGACACCATCTTGCCCATGAAGTAATTCTGTTCAACATCCTGTTCAACGTCTTTGAACTCCGGAACGCCGCCCGGAATGTGCTGATTCGCCTTTCGGTTACGAATCCCTGCTTGGTGCGAATCGGTTCAGTGTATTCGCCGGCCTTCAGAGAAAAGGTCTTATCTTCGAATATTTTGTCGAGTTGGCCGCGCTTGTACTGTCCCAGATCCCCGCCCTGGGCCGCTGTCGTGCCGTCACTGAAACTCTTGGCTAGCTGGAAGTCGCCCCCTGCATGAAGCCGGGCCTCGATGTCGTCTGCCTTCGCTTTCGCTTCCTCAAGCTTCTTGGCATCGTCAGCTTGGGCTGTAGCGCCGGTTGAAGGTGTACCGGTCGAAATCAGAATCTCGCCGAGTTTTACGCTTTCCGGTTGGGCATATTCCTGCTTGTGCGCTTCAAAGTAGCGTTGAACCTCCCCAGGCGTCGGCGCAATCTTCGCCCCACCTGGTCGCGCATCACTTCCTGGGTCACGATCTGGTTCCGGATATTGGCCTTGAAATCCTCAAACGAGACACCCTGGTCCTTGGCAGCCTTCTCCAGGTCCTCCATCGTCGCCAGATTGTACTGTTTGCGTATCTGGTTCAGTCGATTGATCAACTCGTCTCGCCCGTGATTCCGAATTCCTTGCCCTTGGTGAGCCAAAGCTGCTGATCGATGAGGTTGCGCAGCAAATCAGTGTGCGCTGCAGAGATTTCCTGCATCGAGGCCCCGCGCTGCCTCGCTTCCTGGTCCAGTTCGCGCTGGGCGCGTTCGTAGTCCGATCGGGTAATGATCCTATCGTTAACGCGGGCAATGATTTCCTCGACAGTGGTGCCCCCGTACGGGCTCTCCGGGCTGGCGGGACGCGCTTGCGACCATCCGAAACCTGCAAACAGTATTGCGGCGATGGAAAGGGCAATGGGGGTACGAAAGAATCTCAAAGTCATAGTTTGGACACAGCGGGTGGGGAAAATCCCCACCTTAGGCATAGACGTCATTGTAAATGCATGGGCAGCAGGAAAGAGACCGGAACGGCCACTTGTCAGGGGTTGCTTGGAAACGCGGTCAAATGACACCAACCCGAGACATCGTCCAGCCTCAAACCGTCGTCACAAGCTCCCAAATCATGGACTCCAGCGTGAAATCAGGCAGTGCTATACTTTAGCCCAGCGTTGGCCTGCGAGGTCCCTCAAGGGACCTGCTTCTGCACTTCCGGAGGTACCTTCCCCCTATGACTTCCCCCGCCCGCCGGGTCTTATTCAGCCTTGTCGTATTCTTTGCGGTATGCGCAGTTGTGGGCACTGTCCTGCAGCGCAAAGTGGGGGCCCAGTCATCGCAGATGAGATCCATTCGCGACAACCTCAAGTCCTTTACGGATGTGTATGCCCTGGTGGAACAGAACTACGCAGAGCCCATCCATGGGGACAAAGCAGACGCCGCAATTTATGACGGGGCAATTCCCGGCATGCTGCGCGTGCTCGATCCACACTCGAACTTCTACGACCCCAAGGCTTACGCCAAGATGCGCGAAGACCAGCGCGGCCATTATTACGGCGTCGGCATGGTGATCCAGCAGCAGAACAATAAGGTGTATGTCATCACGCCGTATGAAGGTACGCCGTCGTTTCGCGCAGGCATTCGCCCCGGCGACATCATCTCGGCCATCGACGGCAAGCCTACCGACGGTATGACCTCCGACCTCGTAGCCAAATCCTTGAAAGGACCGAAAGGCACTCACGTTCAAGTAGCAATGGTTCGCGAGGGACAAGAAAAAGCCCCTGGTGTTCGACTTGGTGCGCGATGAGATCCCACATCTTCTGTTGACCTCAAATACGAAATCCGTCCCGGCGTGGGATACATTCACCTCACCCAATTCCAGGAGACGACGGCCCAGGAAGTGAATCAAGCGATCGACAGTTTTCCGAACTTGAAAGGGCTGGTCTTTGATCTGCGAGGCAATCCAGGCGGCCTGCTCAGTCAAGCGGTTGAAGTATGCGACCATCTGCTAAGCAAAGGGCAGAGCATTGTTTCTCAACGCGGTCGCGCCTATCCCGACCAGAACTACACTGCCACTCACGGGAATGACGGCAAGACCTTTCCGATCGTCGTACTAGTCAATCGGAACACGGCATCAGCAGCGGAGATCGTCTCCGGCGCTCTACAGGACCACGACCGTGCTTTGATCGTCGGTGAAACGACCTTCGGCAAGGGACTGGTGCAAACTGTCTATAACCTGAGCGAAAACACCGGGCTCGCACTGACGACGTATCACTACTACACGCCATCCGGACGACTCATTCAGCGCAACTACGCAGGCGTCTCGCTCTACGACTACTACTACAATCATGCTGGCGCGTCGCCTAACAACGCGACCAACCGCGAAGTGAAGCTGACGGATTCCGGTCGCACGGTCTACGGCGGCGGCGGCATTACGCCAGACGAGAAGATCGACAGCCCGAAGAGCAACCACTTCCAGGATGTATTGCTTGATCCCACCAAGGCAGTCTTCTTCCACTTTGCCGCCCATTACCTCGCCAATCGCACGGTGGACAAGAATTTCCAAGTCGACGAAGCGGTGATGAACGAGTTTAAACAATACCTCACGAGCCAAAACATTCCATGGACCGAAGCCGATCTGAATGGAGTCTCACACTGCTGTAGATCAGCATCAAAGAGAAGATCTTTACCAGCCAGTTTGGTCAATTGCAGGGTCTTCACGTAATGGCCGACTGGGATCCAATGATCCAGAAGGCTCTTACCTACCTTCCCGAAGCACAAGCCCTCGAAGACACCGCTCACAAGGTTCTCGCTCAAAAGGCAGAGGCCCGGAGCACCGCGACACAATAGACTTCCTTTCAATTTGGGTAGATACAGGCCATCCTTCGGGATGGCCTGTATCGTTGTGGCCCGCGATTACAGCGGGAGCGACTTTTAGGTCTCCGCGGTTTCAAGAACACGGACGCTGTCCGATTTGCAATTTGCCGCGGGAGAAATTCGAGTTATCCGGTAGTCGCATTCTCCTACCGCTGGCTGGCGCCTCCCGACGCAACCTTTCGATTGAATTCCGCCGATTGGTTGCGCGGAACACTCAGCGATTTCCACTGACCGCCCCATAGTGTTTCGCAAGAAGCACGATCTGGCCCACATGATACGGGTAGTGCGCCAGCTGGCGATTGATCGCCTGCATTACCGAATGCGCCTCGCCGCGAATCGTGATTGTGCGTCCGAGATCGGAATCGGAAAGCGGCTCGAGCGCTTGGAATAAGCATCTCCAACCGTGCTCCCACTCCAGCATCAGTGCCTCGCGCGTTGCCGGCGGATTGACGAACTCGCCATCCCGATCGCGGTCTGCCTTTTCTCCGTCAGTCGTCAGAAAATAGTCTACCGCGAACGCATGTTGCCGGTCATATGCTTCACGATGATCGCGATTGAGTTGGTTTCATCGTCGAGAATCGCGAAAAGCTGCGCGTCCGTTACCTGCTCCATGGCGCGCTCACCCAGCCTCTTGTAATACCGGAATACGGCCAAAGAGTCTTCAATGTAAGAAGTGGTGAATTGCAGCGCCATGCGAAAAGTCTAGGTGGAATACCTATTCCCCGGCAACGCCAAATTTAGGGCGAGCGATAAGTTTGGACGCCGCCACTTTCATGGCTCGTCCCAATAAATCCCCATCTCCACTTTTCCGCCTTCAACGAGGCGCGCCCGGAACATTCCCGGCGTGTTGAAGCTCCATGCCAACTGCCCGTCGGGCGTGATGGCGATCAAGCCACCATCTCCATGGATGGCTTCGAGCTCTTTGTGAATCACTTCGTCCGCCGCCTGCTGCAATTTCATCCCTTTGAAAAAAACGAGGTCGCAGACTTCTCGCGCCACACCGAGGCGGATGTAATATTCCCCGGTACCGGTGCCGGAAACGGCGCAAGATTGGTTTGAAGCATAGGTGCCCGCGCCGATGATCGGCGAGTCGCCGACCCGACCTGGCATCTTGCCCTGCAAGCCGCCGGTGGATGTGCCGGCCGCGACGTTGCGCTGCCGGTCGAGCGCCACCACGCCGACCGTGCCATGAACCTGCGAATCGGGAGACTCTTCGAGCTGCGCAACGGGAACCGTTGACCCTGCCGGTGGAACACCTGCTGGTCGCGGTGGCACCGGCTTCCCTTCCTTGGTCAGCTGCTTGACCAGCGACTGCCAGCGGCTCTCGGTAAAGAAGTAAGATGGTTCCTCCTGCTCCAATCCAGTTCGCGCAGCAAAGACATCCGCTCCAGGTCCGGCAATCATGACATGGGGTGACTTTTCCATCACCGCTCGCGCGGCGCTGATGGGATGCCTGGTGCGAGATATGCCTGCGACTGCTCCAGCATTCAACGTTGCGCCGTCCATGATGGCGGAGTCCATCTCATTTTTTCCTTCTACAGAAAACACCGCACCACGCCCTGCATTGAACAGCGGATCGTCTTCGAGAATGATTGCTGCCTCGACAGCATCCAGGGCAGAGCCACCCTTATCCAGAACGGCCGATCCAGCCTCGATGGCATGCTGTAGTCCCGCGCGATAGGCGGTAGTGCCCTCCGGCCCTAAAGCCGACCGCTCAATGACTCCCGCGCCGCCATGCAGCACGATAGCCCAGTGATGTGTAGGCTGCTGTGCGAGAGCCCCGAAACTGGTCGCTACAAGCATCGCCATAAAAACAAACTTCAACCACTTGGATGTGCGCAAGACGAACCTCATCCGAGTCGACACTCAAGGAACTCGACTCAATGGAATACTGCCATCCTAACCTCAGGCAGTGCGCCAAAGAAAACGGGCATGGCGTTTGGTTCCGCCATGCCCGAGGTTGATGCCGCCCGAAGGTGTCTTTAGAAAACGAACCTTGCAGAGAACTGCATCTGTCGCGGTCCGTACAGAACACCGCTCGTAGCCGACACCGCATTGAAGGGCTGCGTCGGGTTGGATGCCAGGTAAGGCACAATGCAATCGTTCGAGTGCCCGACGCAGCTATTTGTCACGCCGTTCGTCGTTGCGGTCAGCCCGGCTGCAAGGTAGGACGAGCCGTTGCTCACCACGCTGATTGGCATTTGGCTGTTTGTCAGGTTGAAGGCTTCGGCGAAGAGGTTCAGGCGGGTCTTCTCAGTCACGGTGAAGGACGCGCCAGTCGCACGTCAACGTTCTGGAGGCTTGGGGCCTCAAAGCCGTTGCGAGCGAATTGCGGAGCTCTTCCGCCTGTGCCGGAGTTGAACAAGCTGAGTTCTGCGCCGGTGATGCCGCCGTCTCCAATCACGCTCTTCGGATAGCTGCTCATGAAAGCCGTAACCGGAGCACCCGACTGCGCCGTGTAGGTCGTTGAAAATGTCCAGCCATTGGCCAGCATCTTGACGGTGCGCGATCCGGAGAAGGTGGGCGAAGCAACGAGCGTACCGCTGAATCGCTGCCGAATGTCCAGATCGGAGCGACCCCATTCAGCGCCCAGATCATAGGGGTCGATGGGAGTGTCGGTTCCATTGAAGGTTCCGTTGACGCCGGAAACCTGTCCACCATCGTCCGCATGCGCAAACGTGTAGCTGGCAAGACCCGTGATGCCGTGGCTCAGAGGCTTCTTCACCGTGACCGCCAGCGAGTGATACCAGCTCTCGACGGAACTAAAGCCGGTGAGAATGTTTGCTGTAGCCGCAGTTTTCCGAGCCGTATACCAGGGAACGGTAATGCTCTTCACCGTGCTTCCGCTCGCATCCACGATGTCATACGTCTTGGTGGTGGTGGCAGGCGCTACGTTGGTATCAATGAACACCGGCAGGAATTGTGCGTAGTTGCCCACGTAGCCGGCGCTTACTGAAAAGTGGCCCGGGAGTTCCTGCTCCACCGTTGCATCGAAGGACTGCGCGCGCGGGTTCTTGAAGTTTGGATCCAAACCACGAATCGCAAGCGCCGCAAGCGAAGCAGAACCGGCGTTTGGATCGATGATCGGCGTGTGTGCGCCCTCAAATGGAGCGGCGAGCGCCGGCCCTGGAGGCGTAAACAGTACGTTCAGGTTTGACGGAGCCCACGGTGTCGAAGGCAGGGCGTTGTACTGCTGCTGAAATACGCCGTTCTCAACCCTCAGGGTGTAGTAGGTAGAGTTCGAGGTCAGGCCATAGAACATTCCATACCCGCCTCGGACCACGCCGCCCTTCCAACCTTGATAGCTGAAACCTACACGCGGCTGGAACTGGTCATATACCTGATTGAGAGTGGCCGTATAGAAGTTAGCCAGCTCGCTGGAGGTGTTCGGTCTGGGAGGCGCAGGAACAAGCTGAACATCGTACCGCAATCCCGCAGAAATCAGCAGCCTCGGCGAGATCTTGAAGCGGTCCTCCGCGAATCCCGAGAGATCCTGATTCCAGAAGTCGTCCGCCCCAATGTGAGTGATAGGGTCGTTGACCTGCGTAAAGTTCGTGTAGTGCTTACCACCATTCACCCCGTAAACGTCCTGAACCCAGTTCCCGAAAACCGTGTTTTGCGCGCCGGTATAGCTGTAGCTGCCGTCGCCCTGGAAAAGGTTGGCCAGGTACTCATGGATAAAGCTCAGATCCACGCCGAACTTGAGTTCGTGTTTGCCGTGACTGTATGAAACGGTGTCCGCAATCTGATCGCGGTGTTCATCGGGGAACGCGCCACGAGGAAGCGCATTGGTTTCGCCATAGCTTGCAATGCCGCTGAGGCTGACCGCCGGACCGCCTGTGTTTGTCGTGGCGGTTTCGAAGTCGCGTGACCACTGAAAGAGCACCTGGTTGACCATGGTCGGCGTAAGTACGCTGGTGAAGTTGAAGATCGCGAAACGCTCCTCGAACTTTGCGGTACCGTTCTGGGTGACCGAACCATTCGAGACCGTGCTCGCTGTGTTGTAGCCGTTCGGCTCATGGAAATCCTGCCAGTTAAACTCGCCTGTAAGATGGTGCTTTGGCGTGACCTGCCAGTCCACCTTGGGAAAGTAAATGTTTTGCGAGATGTCGCGTGGGAAGCTCCCTTGCAACGCATACCCACCCATTCCCGTGAGATCGCCCTGAAGGTAAGTGACTGCTGTCTGGCATTGCGCAGCCGTCAGAGGAGAAGGGCACGTGCTCGCCAGGAACCCATTGGACGGATTGCCGCCTACGTAGAGATTGTTGAAATTGAAGGTGGAAGCGTACAAGATCGGCGCGCTCTTGCGGAATCCGTCGTAGGTAAAGAAGAAGAATAGTTTGTCGCGAATGATGGGACCGCCCACCGACCCGCCATATTGGTATTGCTCTTTGATCAGCTTGGTCAGAAAGGCCTGCTGAAGGGCCGGGGTAGCCTGCAAAGGCGATTGCTGCTTGCTCCATGGGTCCAACGCATTCAGTTCTGGATTTCTAAGGTACAAACCCACATCGCCATGGAATTGGTTGCTGCCTGATCTCGTAATCGCGTTGATCTGTCCACCGGCAGCCTGGCCAAAAGAAGCGCTGTAGGAAGACGCGCCCGATTGAAACTCCTGAATGGAATCCGTCGAGTATACATAGGGAGCGCCGATCGCCCGGCCGCGAGCCTCTGAGAAGAACGCCTGATTATTGTTTGCACCATCGATCAGGTTGGTGTTGTAGAGGCCCGAGATGCCGCGAAAGCTCAACAACCCGCTCGCCCCATCTGGAACCACGTTGGGAGTCAGTAGCACCACGTTGTCGAAGCGTCGGCCGTTGATCGGAACATTGGAGAGAACATCCGCCCCGATCTCCTGCGAAGCCCCGATCTTCTGGGTGTCGATGAGAGGAGTTTCGCCTGTGATCGTGACCGTGTCCTGTGCGGTTGCCACCGGAAGCTCCGCATCGATGGTCACAACCTGGCCGACCTGTACGACGAGATCCTTGCGGTCGACTTTGGCAAATCCCGTGGCCGCGAAAATCAGTTCATAGTGTCCGGGTTTAAGGAACGTAGCGGCATAGCTTCCAGCCGACGTGGTCTGCAACTCACGCTTGATGCCTGTGTCGATCTGGATGACCGTCACGGTTGCCCCGGCCACCACTGCGTGATTGGGATCCGTAACCGTGCCGCTGATCGAGCCAAACCCTGCGTCTTGAGCAATCGCTGGAATTGCAAGCGCAAGCAGCGAAAGACAGAAGAGCACACCGCGCAGATATCTGCTGCAGATGTTGCGAGTCTTTTGGATTGGAGTCATTGCGTTCTGGTTCTCCTCAAATGAATTTTTCAAATGATTTTGGTTGATTAAGTTGTGAAATTTCTGTTGCCTTCACGATCAGGTTCGGAGTTGCCCCGTTTGGAGCGAACAGAATAAACGGGATGATTCAACAATCTGATCTTTCGCGTCGAACTCGTTGTTCGTGCGGTTGTCAAAGCCCGGTCAAGCCATGCTGAAGGCACTCAACGGACAATGAGAATGGACTGCGGTTGGGAGTATTGCGTTCCTCTATTATCCCATGCACCCTCAGACGAATACCAAAGTCGTGGTTCAATTCTGCGTGACCAAAATGACAACTGTGTTAACAGCAACGCGTTGCATACTATCGAAATATGCCCAACCGAATTGGCTTTTTCCGTGCGCTTCTGGCTATCCTTTTCACATCAAATTGTTTACCGCTCATTGCAGAGCGGCCCATTCCAGTAAAAGTCATTGTGGTAGCGATGTTTGAGGTAGGGGAGGATACCGGCGACCTGCCCGGTGAGCTGCAATATTGGGTTGAGCGTGACCATTTGGACCGCGTTTTTCCACTGCCCGCCGGCTACCACTCCATTCGAATGAACGGCGAAGGTGAGATGGCAGTACTCACTGGTCAGGGCACCGCGCACGCTGCAGCCACCATCATGGCGCTCGGCCTCGATCCACGCTTCGATCTGACACATGCGTATTGGATTATCGCCGGCATCGCTGGGGGCAGTCCTGACCGCGTATCGCTCGGCTCGGCCGCATGGGCACGTTGGGTCGTCGATGGAGACCTGGGCTATGAAATCGACCCCCGCGAAATGCCTGCCGAATGGTCCACCGGTTACATCCCACTTCGCAAGACGCATCCATTTGAGAAACCTGCCGTTCCCCTCGACGGCCAGGTATTCAAACTCAACGTCAATCTGGCGGAGTGGGCTTACAACCTCACCCGGGCCATTCCTCTCGCCGACACGGACCAACTCAAGTCGATTCGCCCCCGTTTCGATGGAGCAGCTTCCCAACTGCCGCCCACGATCATCATGGGAGATGAAGTTTCAGGCTCTACATACTGGCACGGCAAGCTTTCAGACGCATGGGCAACGGAGTGGATGAGTTATTTCACCGGCGGGGAAGGAAAATTTGCGACCACGGCGATGGAGGACACTGGCAGTCTGCAATCCCTCGAGTACCTCTCGCGCGCCGGGCGCGTTGACAAGAACCGCGTCATGATCCTTCGCACCGTCAGCAATTTCGACCGTCAGCCTCGCGACATGGACGCTGCCGCGAGCCTGGCCAGTCAGCGCATAGGCACCTATAGCGCCTACATCCCGTCGCTTGAAGCTGCCTATGCCGTCGGCCACACCGTAGTAAGCGAGTTGCTCGCCCACTGGCCGAAATACCACAACGCAACCGTGGGTAAGGATCAATTCGTACCCGCTCCTTAAAAGCAAGAGTTCTCAATCCCTGGCTGCTAGCCCGCAAGGTAATTGGGAGATGCCTTTACGAGTTCTTGCGCCATCCAAGATGAAGTGAGCAATAATTTCTGCCTTGGAGGTGCGTATGAAGATTTCAGCCCGTGTTGCAAACCAGCAGGGGAAACACAACGTCATTCTGAACACCGACGGTATCGAGAAGCAACTCGCGGTATCGCCTTGCGGAGATGGTTTCGGGTCCAGCCTCAACGGAGGCGAACTTCTCTTTCTCGCCCTCGCCACTTGCTATTGCAACGATCTCTATCGCGAGGCGCGAAAGCGCGGTATCGAGATGGTTAGAGTGCGCGTGGAAGTGAACGGCGAATTCAATGCCGAAGGAGCGGGCGCGAGCAACATCACCTATAACGCCTCCGTCCACGCCAAGGCCGCGCAAAAGGCCATACTCGAGTTGATGGACCACACCGACAAGGTTGCCGAAATCCACAATACCTTGAGAAACTCCGCACAGGTTACGCTCGCCAATTGCGAAGCCCGAGAAGTCGGGCTCGTATCCGCTGCGAGTAGTGGAACGGCTGACATACTCTAGAGGTCCTTCTCAACCAGCTACTTGGCGGAAGCAAGGCCAACAGTGCAGAATGCTTGAGTTCCGCAAATTCATCCTTTGCCCTCGTTCTGCGTGGCCCTGATTTTCAGCTCACTCGCAGACGCATGGCATGAAAGAAGCTTCGATGCATTCTGCCTGGTTTGGCGAGTTTATGGGAACACTGGTTCTGGTCCTGCTCGGCAACGGGGTCTGTGCCGCGGTGACATTGCGCAAGTCCTATGCCGCAGATGCGGGTTGGATGGTCGTCACGACCGGTTGGGCGTTAGCCGTGCTCTGCGGTGTTCTGGTGGCGCAAGCCTTCGGCAGTCCCGGCGCAAATCTCAACCCTGCCATTACGCTTTCCACGGCCGTCAGCAGCGGAAACTACACGTCCCTGTTGAGCCTATGGTCAGCTCAGTTGCTCGGAGCCATGTGCGGCTCCGCTTTGATGGTGCTGCACTATGCGAAACATTGGGGAGTCACCCCCGACCCGGCAGCGAAACTGGGCGTCTTCTGCACCAATGGCGCGATCCCCAGCCCGCTATTCAACTTCATCGGTGAAGTCATCGGCACCATGGTCCTGGTGATCGTTGCAGGCGCCATCTTTTCCCACGGAGTCAGCGAGTCTGGTCCTGCCCCAGGCCTCGGCCAATGGCTGGTAGGCAGTCTCGTGTGGGGCATCGGACTGTCCCTGGGTGGCACGACAGGCTATGCAATCAATCCCGCGCGAGATCTGGGGCCGCGCCTTGTTCACGCGCTCCTGCCGATTCCCGGCAAAGGCGGATCAAACTGGAGCTACGCCCCGATCCCGATCGCGGGCCCGCTCGTGGGCGGCGCGCTAGCGGGCCTGCTGCTCCACTTCGCGCACTTGTAACCGAAACGCGACCGGCGGGCACTCGCCGTCAGGCTACGTTGATCATGATCTTCGTGAATCCTGCGGGTTCGCGGTTCCATGCCTCAAGGATTGCTGGCGCTTCCTCCATCGGCACGAGGTGCGTCACAGCCTCCTCTACCGGAAAGCGATGGCTCTCAAGCATCCGGATCACGTCCCGGAAATCTTCAGGCAGCGCGTTACGTGAGCCGAGAATATCCAGCTCTTTCTGCACGAAGAGTCGCGTCTCATAGGCCACATGCTCTTTGGCATAGCCGATATAGACAACGCGTCCGGTAAATGCGACTTCCTCGACCGCTGCTCGAAAAGTCTGCGGCAACCCTATCGCCTCAATCACCACGTCCGGTCCGCGACCATCGGTCAGTTCGGCGAGCCGTGTGTGCAGTTCGGCGTCAGACGTGTTGACGACGTGCTTCGCACCCGCTCGGGTTGCGGTCGCGAGTTTGACGTCATCCAGGTCCACACCGATTACTGTTGCCCCTCGGAAGGCAGCCCCGGCGACCGCTCCCAAGCCGACTCCGCCACAACCAATCACTGCCACAGTGTCGTTCGCAACGACACGCCCCCGCGCTGTGGCGTGAAAGCCGACTGTGAGCGGTTCGACAAGACAAAGCTCCTTCAAGGTAAGGGCAGCGCGATAGAGTCGCGATGCAGGAACCGAGATGAATTCGGTAAGCGCGCCATCCCGCTGAACACCAAGCGTCTGATTGAACTGACAGGCATTCGGTCTTCCACGCAAGCACGATGCGCAGCTACCGCAGTTGGTGTAAGGCGACAACGTGACGTCGGCGCCAACCTCCCAATCGGCGCGCGCACTGCCCGGGTCCACGATGGTCGCCGCTACCTCGTGCCCCGGGATGCGCGGAAAGCTCACGAGAGGGTTGCGCCCGCGGTAAGAATTCAGATCACTTCCGCATAGCCCCACCATGCGCACCTGAAGCAATACTTCGTCCTCTGGCGCGACCCGCTCCTGTACATCTTTGATGGATGCCTGTCCCGGCCCTTCGAGCACTACGGCTTTCATTTCCGTATCTCCCCACGATCCCTTGTGTCGTGAACCTTTGATGATAGTCGAGCAGTTCAAATCTGGTTGCGTGCGCAAGTTGTATCCTTGCCTGAAGTGGGCTGATCCTTCGGCCGACCTTTTGTTCCAAGGAATGATCCCCATGCCGGAAACCGTGTTGCAACTCGATCCACGCGACAATGTCCTCGTTGCTCTCGCGCCGCTGGCTGCTGGAGCGATCGTGCGCTTCGGTCCCACATCGCCGGCCTCCGCCTGCACCGTCACAGAAGCCATCCCGGCCAAGCACAAGCTCGCGCTCGCAGACCTCAAACCCGGAGAACTGGTTCTCATGTACGGCATGGTGGTCGGGGAAGCTACGGCGGCAATCCCGCGCGGAGGCCTGCTCTCCACGCGCAATGTTCGTCATCGCACCGGTGGCTACACGGCGCAAAGGAATCCCGTTTCGTTCGCACTGGCCGACGCCTCGGCATGGACTGCACGGACCTTCAATGGCTACCACCGAGCGGACGGTCAGGTGGGAACACGCAACTACTGGCTCGTGCTTCCTCTCGTCTTCTGCGAAAACCGCAACGTGGAGCGCATGAGGGAAGCACTCGAAGAGGAACTAGGCTACGGCAGTTCCCACAACAGCTATCGCCCTCTGGTGCGGCAACTCGTCGAGCGCCAGGTCAGTGGCAATGGAAATGACTCGGCCCACCCGACCCAAACTCCGACCGACCGAATCTTTCCGAACGTTGACGGCATCCGTTTTCTAACCCACCAGGGCGGCTGCGGAGGCACGCGCCAGGACGCGCAGGCACTCTGTGGCTTGCTTGCAGGCTACATTCATCACCCCAACGTCGCAGGCGCCACAGTACTGAGCCTCGGCTGCCAGAATGCGCAGGCAAGCATGTTGATGGACGAACTGCGCGCACGGGACCCCAAGCTCTCCAAACCAGTCCTCGTCTTCGATCAGCAACGCTCAGGCCGTGAGACCGTATTGATGACCGATGCACTTGACCAGACCTTCGCGGGCCTCGTCGAAGCCAATCGCACGCGCCGCGCACCGGCACCGCTCTCGGCGCTCACCGTGGGCCTCAAGTGCGGAGGCTCCGACGGCTTCAGCGGCATCTCGGCCAACCCGGCTATCGGCTACATCTCCGATCTGCTCGTGGGCGTGGGCGGTAAAACACTCCTTAGCGAATTCCCAGAACTGCACGGCGTGGAACAGGAACTGATTAATCGTTGCGCGTCCGATGAACTCGCCCAGCGCTTCTTTGACCTCATGCAGGCATACTCAGCGCGCGCCAAGGCCGTGCACTCCGGGTTTGAGATGAATCCATCTCCGGGAAACATCGAGGACGGCCTGATCACCGACGCCATCAAATCAGCAGGCGCGGCTCGCAAGGGCGGAGTGTCACCGGTTCGTGATGTACTCGATTTTCCACAGTACGCCACTACGCCCGGACTCAATCTGCTCTGCACACCAGGAAACGACGTCGAGTGCGTAACGGCACAGGCAGGAGCAGGCGCGAATCTTGTCCTCTTCACCACCGGCCTCGGCACTCCAACCGGCAACCCCGTGGCACCGGTTCTCAAGATCTCCACCAACTCAACTCTGGCTGGCCGCATGGCCGACATCATCGACTTTGACGCTGGTGGCATCGTCACTGGCGAATCGACTATCCCCGACTGCGCTGAGAAACTCCTCGACTTGTGCATCGAAGTGGCCGATGGGGAGAAATTAACAAAAGCTGAGATGTTGGGTCAGAACGATTTCATTCCCTGGAAGCGAGGCGTTTCGCTTTAAACGAAATCACCACGCCCTCTCTCATCGGCCTGATTTGAGAGAGGTCCCGCGGGAGTTTAGCCTCTCCAAAACCTACTCAAGCAGCGAAGCCACTATAGCCAGCGCGGAGATCGCCGCAGTCTCTGCGCGGAGAATGCGCGGGCCCAGGGACGCAGCACGCCAGCCATTCGCATCAAACAGCGCTTCTTCTTCAGGTGCCCAGCCGCCTTCAGGCCCAATCGCGATCTCAAGCGTAGGCATCTCCGCCCCTGCCGCCGCAATCGACTCTTGCAGCACAGCGCGTAACGTGGTCGAGCGCTCCTGCTCTGCCAGTACGATGTGCGTCGAATTCGATAATTCCCTCACTCGCTCTGCCAGCGCCACAGGACCCGCGATCACCGGAACATCCGAGCGGCGCGACTGCTGCGCAGCCTCATGAGCGATCCGACGCCAGCGCTCTACGCGCTTCGCCGCCGATTGGGCGAGATGCTTTTCCGTACGCCGCGCGATCACCGGTGCGATTGCGATCACTCCCAATTCGGTCGCCTTTTCAATGGCCCACTCCATGTGATCGAACTTGTAGACCGACATTACCAGCGTAACGGGCAGTGCAGGCTCGGCGTTCAGTTCGGCTATCAGGTTGAAGCGAACCTCGCTCATCTTTCCCGCGCCGCCTTCGGAGACTGAGACTACCTGCGCATGGAACACTCGCCCCCCGGCCACAACGTCAGCTTCCATGCCGGGCTGTGCTCGCAATACTCGCGATAGGTGTTCAGCCTGTGCGCCCACAAGAGTCGCGGTTGCTTCATCCCAATGTTCAGCAATCCATCGACGTCGCGTCATAGCCTGTATCCATGCCCCTTTTGTACACACTCGATTGTCATCCACAAACACTTCGGGGGACGCTTGAGGCGTCCCCCGAAGTGTTGCCTTTTTGTTGGATGACCCGTTACTTCTTCTTCGCGGCTTTCTTTGCGGCCTTCTTCGCGGGTGCCTTCTTGGCTGCTTTCTTAGTTGCCATTTGCCTATTCTCCCTTTTCGATGGTTTGCATCGAGTTCTGCAACAATTGTTGCAGTTGAGGAATGTATAGATTCATGGCGACTAAGTGTCAAGTAAAAAACGTAGATAGAGTGGAAAAAGTAGCAACAATTATTTGCGGCTCACTCTCATTTTCGATCCGCATTTCTGACCCAGATCAAAGAAGATGTCGCGAATGGAGAAGCGCGATGGTCAATCCGGCGATGAGATCGTGCCAGGTGTGCGCGAAAATTCCGGCACGCAAACTGCGACGAAAGAGAGCGAGAAGGCTAAAGAGCGCGCCGTAGATCGCCAGGAGAAACATACTCCGCACACCTTCGTATCCATGCGCGGCACCGAATGCAATTGCTGAAAACACGACTCCCACCGCGGCTACGCCATTTCCCCACGCAGTGAACTGACGTTGCAAATACCCGCGAAATACAAGCTCTTCAGCGACCCCCACGAGCAAGCAGAGCGCAACCCACCCTGCAATCTCTCGACCGTTCGCGGGCGCCAATTGCACCACTGCGCGTGTCGCCTTCTGCTGCGATTTGTCAGGAGCGAATATCCCTCCGCTGCGATTCGGCTCATGCCAATGCTTAACCGCGGTCTCGACGCTGATCCACATGACAGCCGCCGTCGCCAGCACCGTGAGTGACCCAATCCAGAAGACAAAGGCAATAAGGATGTCGAGTCCCACGGAGCGCATGTCGCTCCGAATGGACCCGAAGAGAGATCGAAAGGGAATCTTCCTTAATCGAAGTCCCAGAGCGACCCAACCCACCATGATGAGTTCCAATGCGGCGGTCACGCCATACGTGACTAGCCGGCTTGCAGACCCTTCCGCCTGGGAACCGGTATGCCGATAGACGCCGATGAAGGACACCGCAAAGATGAACGCAACGAGCAATGCGGTATGCCAAACAGGCGCGATCGGCGCCAACGACTGAATATTTGCTTGCGGCGGGATCTCGAGTGTCGGCGTATCGCTGAATTCTTCGGGAGTTGTCTGCAATCTAATTCCTTTTCGTGTTTACGAACGGCTCAGAGCCGGATTGGAGAAGTTGAGCCCAGGCTCTGACTCTCAGCACTCGATGATATTCAGCGCAAGCCCCGCGAGGCTCGTCTCCTTATACCGCGATTGCATATCGAGTCCGGTCAGATACATCGTGCGAATCACCTGGTCCAGCGAGACTTTGTGCTCCTCCGACTCGCTCATTGCAATGCGCGAGGCATGTACCGCCTTGACCGCCCCCATGGCATTGCGCTCGATGCACGGAATCTGCACAAGCCCACCGATGGGGTCGCAGGTCATGCCCAGGTTGTGTTCCATCGCGATCTCGGCGGCGTGTTCCACCTGTCCATTTGACCCACCGAGCGCCGCAGTCAGCCCTCCAGCTGCCATTGAGCAGGCCACCCCAACTTCCCCCTGGCATCCAACCTCCGCTCCGCTGATCGAAGCGTTTTCCTTATACAGAATGCCAATCGCAGCCGACGTGAGAAAGAAACGCAGGATCCCTTCGTGGTCTGAACCAGCTACAAATCGTTCGTAAAAATGCGCGACTGCGGGAACCACCCCGGCTGCGCCGTTCGTCGGGGCCGTCACCACGCGACCACCTGCAGCGTTTTCCTCGTTCACCGCCATCGCGTAGACTGTGACCCAGTCGAGCGGAGCCAGGGGGTCGATTGCCTGCCCTGCGGCCTCCTTCTCCCGAAGGCGCTCCGCCAACCGATGCGCGCGCCGGCGAACATTCAAGCCACCCGGCAGAATTCCCTCAGTCTCAATTCCGCGCTGCACGCAGTTCTTCATCGTCGTCCAAATCGCATCAATCCCGGCACGAACATGGTTCTCCGGCAATTCCCCACCTTCAGCCCTCTGACCATCCAATCGTGCACATTCATTCGCAAGCATCACCTGGTCAATCGAGAGCGAATTTCCCTGCGCTACCTTCAACAACTCGGCAGCGCTGTGAAACGGGAATGGAAGCTGCACATCCGACACATTTGCCATTGCAGGGTCCACTCCATCCTCAACAATGAAGCCACCCCCAATGGAGAAAAACGTGCGCTGGTCGAGCAAAGTGCCTGTGCCATCAAATGCCGCGAACCGGATTCCATTCGGATGCTGAGTTTGTGCGCCTGGGGGAAACATCGTTGCCCGTTGAAAGAGAAGGTCGCGACTTTCATCGAATTGAATCGACCGGTGCCCTGCGAGTTCAATCCGCTTCTGCGTCCTTATTCCAGCGACAGTCGACTCGATTGCTGTGGGATCAATCAAGGCAGGCTCATTCCCCGCCAGGCCCAATAGCACAGCACGGTCGGTTCCGTGGCCAATTCCCGTCAGTGCCAGCGACCCATACAATTCCGCCGTCACGCGTTCAACCCGCTGGAGTTGGCACCGAAGTTCAAGCCCATGAGCAAATCGGCATGCCGCGCGCATCGGACCCATGGTGTGTGAACTTGATGGTCCAACACCGATTTTGTACAGATCGAACAGGCTTGTAGTCACGCAGAAGATTGTAGCGTGAAGCAGGAATGGCGCGCCGATTGCAAGACGTGCCCCCCGGGAACTCGCGCTCACAATACCGAAATTGACGCGCCTCCTTGCCAATCCTTCCAGCATCTAACCTCGCTCCGGACACGTCCCCGGAATCGGAGGAAATGAATGTATCACCACATAAAGAAGCTCATGTATACCGTCAATGTCGGACAGCCCGATGTGAAGTTCGGCAAAATGCTCCTTGAACAATTCGGCGGCGCGAACGGCGAGTTGGCTGCCGCGATGCAATACACCATCCAGGGCTGGAATTGCGTAGATGATCTGGCGAGACGCGATCTTCTCCTGGATATCGGAACGGAAGAACTGAGCCACCTCGAAATTGTCGGCGCTCTGATTCGAATGCACCTCAAGCCCATGAAAGAAAATCGCGAAGCCGCAGAGGCCGACCCACTCGTCTGCATTGCCGGAGGGGGAGGCGTCGCCCTTACCAACTCGATGGGAAATGCCTGGACGGCTGATTACTTGAAGATCACGGGAGAGCTCGACGTCGACCTGCGCAGCAATATTGCCGCCGAGGCGCGTGCCAAGATTGTGTACGAAAGACTTATCGATCACACAGACGACCCCGGCACAGTCGATGCACTCCAATTCCTCATGACCCGCGAGATCACTCACATGAAGTCGTTCTCGGCCGCACTCGAAAGTCTCGAAAAACCGCCGTTCTCTATCGGCCGACTTGCCGTCACGCCGAGACTCGGGGATGAGTACTTCAATGCCTCTACGGGAGACGGCGACGAAGGCGAAACGGATATGAAGGGCCCCTGGCAGACATCATTCGGTCTACATACAGTCGAATCGCAGATGAATGGCGGCAAAGGCCTGTCCGTGGGTGCCATCGACGGCGTCGCGGGTTACGAGGCGCGTGGCAAGCAGGATTCAGGCCTGAAGGCAACGACAGCCACCAAGGTCAAAACGGTCGATTCCAAGACCATTCCTAACAACAAGGATGTTCAGCAAACAGGAAGACAAGCGACCATGATCCCTGAAGGCCTGCTTGAAGCCGAAGCCCACAAGACGAGATAAAACTCGAGCAACCGGCAGAAGCAGTTCCCAATACGCACTTACAACAACCCGGGCCGCTCGCCTCATCTCGTGTGACGGGCGGCCCATCCCCCATCGCATGGCTTCTGGTACACTCCGTGCAAATTACCGCCATGCTATTTAAAGCTCTTAGTGCTGCTGTCTATGGAATCGACGCTAACCTTATCGACGTTGAGGTTGACTATAGCGGCGTAGTCGCAGAAAAAGACGTGTTCCACACCGTCGGATTGCCCGATGCGGCCGTAAGAGAAAGCCGCGACCGCGTTCGCGCCGCGATCAAGAACTCCGGCTACACCATCCCACCCACACACATCACCATCAATCTCGCTCCGGCGGATTTGAAGAAGGAAGGCTCGGGCTTCGATCTTCCTATCGCTGTGGGAATCCTCGGCGCTTACGGCGCATTGCGCGTCGACAATGTTGCTCGATTCCTGCTTGTCGGCGAGTTAGGCCTTGACGGCAGCGTGAGAGCGATTCCTGGAATGCTACCGGTTGCCATCCTCGCGCGCGAAAAGAATATCCCCAACTTGATTCTGCCTGCTCCGAATGCCGCAGAGGCCGCCGTCGTCGAAGGAGTCAACGTCTACCCTGTCAGCTCACTGCTCGATGTTCTGGAGCTTCTCAACTCAACAGTAGTGGGCGTCATTCAGCGAGAACCATTCCGTGTGGCAACCGAAGCACTTCTGGGAGAGCTGCAGCACTTCCCTGTCGATTTCAAAGACGTGCGGGGACAGCAGACTGCAAAACGTGCCCTAGAAGTATCTGCCGCGGGAAGCCACAACATTCTCATGATTGGGCCGCCGGGCTCGGGCAAAACAATGCTCGCCAAGCGACTGCCATCGATCCTCGCGCCACTCACGTTCGAAGAGGCTCTTGAAACAACCAAGATTCACTCCGTCGCCGGAGTGTTGGATGCGGCCGCGGGCCTGGTCACCCACCGGCCATTCCGCTCACCCCATCACACCATCTCTGACGCCGGCCTGATCGGTGGCGGTATCGTGCCTCGCCCCGGCGAGGTATCGCTGGCTCACAACGGCCTGCTGTTCCTCGACGAGTTGCCTGAATTCCCGCGCAACGTTCTTGAAGTGATGCGCCAACCCCTCGAGGATCACACTGTCACCATCGCGCGCGCCTCAATGTCGCTTAGTTTTCCCGCGCGGTTCATGCTCGCTGCAGCGATGAATCCGTGTCCGTGCGGATACTTCAATGACAAATCCCGCGAGTGCATGTGTACTCCACCGATGATCCAACGCTATGTCGCAAAAATTTCCGGTCCCCTGCTTGATCGCATCGATATCCATATAGAGGTACCCGCCGTTCAATATAAGGAGCTGCGTGGTGGTGCGGCGGCAGAGGGATCAGCCGAGATTCGCGCCCGCGTGATGGCTGCCCGCGAGCACCAACGCCGGCGTTTCAAGAAGTTCGGCGAGAAAATCTATGCCAACGCCCAGATGACGACCCGCCAGATCCGCGTTCATTGCGAGCTCGGTTCCGACGCGGAGCGTCTGCTGGAACGCGCCATGCAACAGCAGGGTCTCACGGCCCGCGCCCACGATCGCATCCTTAAGGTAGCCCGTACCATCGCCGATCTCGAAGGAGCGGAACACCTGGCTGTTTCCCATTTGGCCGAAGCCATCCAGTACCGCACTCTGGACCGAAGCTACTGGGCCTGATGCCAAGGAAACTCCTAAGCCTGCAACTTAACGAGCCATTTGGAGAGATGATTTCGTTCGAACGCTTTCCGTAGTTGACGGCCGTGGTTCCCATTCCGAGGCCCCAGTGCACAATCGATTGCATAAAGCTGGCAGTTCACCAGCCAAGGCTCCAGGCATGCGTACTCGTATACTCAAGAAAATAAATAAGTTATAGCGAGCCAACAATGCGCAGTCAGCCCCCGGGCTATGCAAGTAAATTTCACAAAAAAACTGTTGACCCGAGGCCCGCGCCGGTATACATTCAGGAGTGCCATCCAAGGGTAGATTGCACAGCGCACTTCGCGTTTCTCTGCCATTCCCGTGTCAATTTTGAGCGCAGGCTCATCCATTGATGCCCTAGCGCGTTTTCCGCGTGAGTGAACAGGGAACTAAGAGGCGTAAAGATCGCCGGTGCAGCAACTTCTATCCTTTTACTGGGCAAGCTGCCTGATCCCACTTAGACACTGAGTTGGAGCAAAAGATTTTTAAACTCATGGCTCATTTCGTGCGTCTAAAGGGGAGAAAAGGCTGTTTCGGGGCCAATTTGGCACGACATTCAGCTTGAGCTGTACCGGGGGTGCCAGGTAGTACCCGTTGGACAGCGATTTTGAAGGAGAATTTTTAATGCGTTCTGATTTAGTATTTGGGGCACTCTCTCATGTGTCCAACCGCTACCAGCTCTGCCAATTGGCGAGCAAGGCTACCCGAAAACTGCACAAGCCCAACACACGGTTGCAGGACACAACGAACGAAGTTCTTGTCCGCTTCCATTCAACCAACCCTGGCTCCCTGACGCTGGCAAACGTGCCTGCCGCCAGACCGATTGAGACGCGCCGCGCGGCCTAACCGCATCTCCTGTATTATCGAGTGAGTTAATCAACGATTGATTTGGCGGCTATTTCGTTTGCCGCCCTTCCCCGGCGTTCTTAACACTCCACTTGAGTAAAGGGAATTGCTGTACGCGCGGTTCGCCGACCGCAACTCTGTAGCATTTTAGGAAATGCCGTAATCGAAGGCAATTGGGTAGAGTCAACGCAGAGAGCGTGGGCCCTGCACAATAAAAAAAGATCACATTCTTTCCAAGAATGCCTTAAACCCCGCCTATTGTCCCAGGAGCACTTCCCCCTCTCGGATCCTCCTCTCCACGAATCCCTTCCTGTCGCAGGTGAATATGACGATCGCAGAACTAAAAGAAAAGAACATCACTGAATTAAGCCGCATCGCACGCACCCTGGAGATTCCGGGCGCCAGCGGACTCCGCAAGCAGGACCTGATTTTCAAGATACTTCAGGCCCAGAGCGAAAAAGAAGGCCACATCTTTGCAGAAGGCGTTCTTGAAATCCTGCCCGACGGATACGGCTTCCTTCGCTCGCCGGATTACAACTATCTTCCCGGCCCGGACGACATTTACGTGTCGCCATCGCAAATTCGTAAATTCGATTTAAAGACCGGCGACTCCATCAGCGGCAATGTCAGGCCACCTCACGAGGGGGAAAAGTATTTCGCGCTCGTCAAGATTGAAGCCATCAACTTTGAATCTCCCGAAGAGACACGCAACAAGATCCTGTTCGACAACCTGACGCCCCTCTATCCGCAGGAGCGCATCAGGCTTGAGACCGTTCGCGAAGCGACAAGCGGCCGGGTGATGGACTTGCTGACCCCAGTCGGCAAAGGCCAGCGTGGCCTGATCGTCGCGCCGCCCCGCACCGGCAAGACGATGCTGTTGCAGTCTCTGGCAAACTCCATCTCAACCAACCACCCCGAAGTGATTTTGATCGTACTCCTCATCGATGAGCGTCCCGAAGAAGTTACGGATATGCAACGCTCCGTCAAGGGAGAAGTCATCAGTTCGACCTTCGACGAGCCGGCAGCCCGTCACGTACAAGTCGCCGAAATGGTCATTGAGAAGGCCAAGCGCCTTGTTGAGCACAAGCGCGATGTAGTCATCCTGCTCGACTCCATCACTCGCCTGGCGCGTGCTTACAACACCATCGTGCCTCCCTCAGGAAAGGTGCTTTCCGGCGGCGTCGACTCCAATGCTCTCCAGCGGCCCAAGCGCTTCTTTGGCGCAGCCCGCAACATTGAAGAAGGTGGATCGCTCACGATCATCGCCACCGCCCTGGTCGACACCGGGTCACGTATGGACGAAGTCATTTTCGAGGAGTTCAAGGGCACCGGCAACATGGAAATCATTCTCGACCGCAAGCTAGTCGACAAGCGCGTCTTCCCGGCGATTGACATTCAGCGCTCCGGCACCCGTAAGGAAGAGTTGCTCATCCCGAAAGAAGATTTGCAGCGCATCTGGATTCTGCGCAAGGTGCTCAACCCATTGTCGCCCGTCGAAGCGATGGAACTCCTAATCAGTCGCCTCGAAAAGGTTCGCAACAACGCAGAGTTCCTGGCCAACATGAATCAGTTGTAGTTGAGATTCCAGCTCTGGGTGGTCTAGGTGGTCTAGTTCTCCAGATGTCTGGCAAAAGGCCGGGATATTGTCCCGGCCTTTCTGTTGCCGTATGTCATCCTCAAGGAGTGAAGATTAAAATTCTCCTCAACTCGGTTCTGTGCGTCATGCTCCTCTGCGCTCTCGCCTGCGCCGCGCAAGATAAGGGATACTGGCCCGCCTCGAGCAATACGGCAAAATCCATCACCGGCGACATCGCCATCTCCGATGCGAAGCTGGTCATCAACTTCGCGGGATTCCCCATGGTTCAGGCTCGGGACCTGAAGCCGGCCGAAGTCAGCGCCGTCTTCGATGCGGATATCAATGCAGGTCGCACCGGTTTCCTCTATCACTTGACTGTCCCGGCCACAAAGCGCTTTCTGCACCACAACACTCTCTGCGGTAGCGAAGACACGCAGTGGATGGCCACCTTTGTTTCAGGCCGCACCCTCCAGGTTGCCTTCTTCTCCGGAACGGAAGTTCCGATCTTTACCGTCGACGCAATCGGCAAATCAACTGATCTGTGCGGCACGTTTTCGTATTCTCGTTGATCGATCGGCGAAGTCTGGCCGGTCACGCGAACCCTTGTGCGCCCCAACCCCAAGGGCGGTGCGACCGGACTTTCCGGAACGGCAAGCCGCTGCTAAGATAGAAGAGTCACCTGTGGGGCTGTAGCTCAGCTGGGAGAGCGCCTCGTTCGCAACGAGGAGGCCAGCGGTTCGATCCCGCTCAGCTCCACCAAACAATCAACAATCTGAATATCTCTTCCATCTCCTCCAGGTGTCTGCCTCGGTTCTTGCGTCGTTGTTTGTGTCGGAACCCCGGCTGTGAGTTCTCGGCTGTGTCTCTGGAATCCCGGTTCAATTCCGACCTCATCGTGAGCGGCTCAAGCGTTCCCTTCGCGTTCAGGCGAACCTGCTATCGAAGACTTCCGTCAATGTACGATCGGTGTTTTCCTGAACTTCGCGCGCACTGGAAGTTTTGACAGTGGCGACAAGACCCGACGATCGAGAGTATTCGGTCACGCCGTATGACCCATATGGGAGGTTCACCTATGCTTTCCAGGAAAATCACGTTTGGACTTGCTCTCTTATTTGTCTTGAACTCTCTCCATGCCAGGGGGCAAGCAACCGAAAACAGCGAGTTCCGGCAGGTACAGCAGGAGATGGAAGAGCTGAAGCAGGACTACGAACAGCTAAAGCAGGGCTATGAACAGCGCCTCAAGAAACTGGAAGACAAATTGAACCGCCTCGAGGCCTCCCGTCCCGCGCCTGCCGCTGTTTCCGTTGCCGCAGTCACCGCTCCAAAACCAGTGCTGGAACTCACGTCTCAAGCCAGCCCGCAATCTGCTGCTCAAGAAACGTCCATCCCAGCAGAGCAGGCTGGCCAGAACCAAAATCCATTCGCGCAAACGACGGACTCCATTCAACTGGCTCTTACCGAGCAGGAAAACAACCGCGTCCGCGAGCGGGCGGAACGTGTGCTGCGCGAATACGTCGACATTGGGGGATACTTCAGAGCAGGCTACGGACGCGATGATGAGGGTGGCCCTCAAGTCGGCTTTCAGGCACCCGGGGCTTTGGCAAAAGGCCGTCTGGGCAACGAAGCTGAGAACTATGGAGAGCTCATCGTCGGCAAGAATTTCTATCTTCCGGGTGCATTCTCACTGAGCAAAAGCCCTCGGGCGAACGGTACGCCCTCGGAGCCAATTGCTCGCGTTCAGGTGCGCCTTTCGATGTATAACCCGTACACAAACTATCTTGTCTCGAGTGCCACCCAATTTGGACTTGCAGAAGCGTGGGCAGCAGTTGGAAATCTGAGCGCCAGCCAGCCTTCGATGAACGTCTGGGCAGGAAACCGGTTCTACCGGCGCCATGACATCAACATCAATGACTTTTTCATGTACAACATGAGCGGCGGAGGGGGAGGTGTGGAAGATATCAAGACACCGATCGGAAAAATCGCCGTCGCGTGGATCGGTCTCGGGTCGCAGAGCGGATTCAGCGATATCCCGCAGCCCGATCCTCAGAACAAAGCCGGTTTCAACAAATCGAACTTTGATTTTCGCCTTTACGACTTCAAGCTTCCCGGTGGCACTGGTGAATTTGGTTTCGATGTCTCCCACGCTACTTCTGGAAAGGATCAAAACGGGCTCGATGCGCCCAATGCCACTGGCGTATCGTTCACGTTTATTCACATAGCCCAGAAGTGGTTGGGCGAAAACAACTTGAACAAGTTCTACATTCAATACGGCCGCGGGCCCGCGAAGACATTCACATCGAGCTTCGAGACGTTTACGACGAGCGCGGGGACGTTTATCCGGCCGGACGCGTCCGATTCCTATCGGTTCCGCGTGGCAGAGAACATGATCTTTGAGACCGGCAAGCATTTCTCCATCAGCCCGGTATGCTGTACCAGGATACCGATTACAAGCAATTCGGAGGCCAGCAATACTGGTTCTCGGCAGGTGCCCGGCCGCAGGTTTACTTCAATAACTATGTAAACCTGGCCTTCGAGCCGTTCGTAGATTGGGTCGATGACAAGAGCACCAACAGTAGCGATTACCTTTTCAAAATGACGTTCGCGCCGCAGATATCGCTGGGCAACCACTTTATGAGCCGCCCGGCAATCCGGGCCTTCTTAACCTATGCACATTGGGGAAATGGATTTGTGGGAAGAGTCGGCGGACCCGATTATGCCACCAGCAACGAAGGCTTGACGTGGGGAGTCCAGATGGAATCCTGGTGGTAGGGTTATCGACAATCAAGGCACGCTTCTTCGCAGAACAAAAAGCGAAGCGGTAAAGCCGGGAACATTCGCGGTCAAAACCTGGAGCTTTGCGGGCAGTCAGTTGGACAATGACAGATTCCCGCTCATTGAAACTAGTACTTCTCCCAGTTTCCGGGTTGTCGAACGTGGGATAGAGTTTTCCCCGAGCAGCGATATGGTTCGGCGATCCGGGTAGCTTCGCAGAAACCCAGTGACTCGGACTTCAAGGAGTGGACCCCCTTCGGCCCATACTTCCCCGTTTCTTCACAGCAAGCGAAAACACAAATTCCGCGTACGTGCACGATCAGATTTCTTCTCTGGAGGATCACACGCATGGAAACGAGAACTGTCTCACGCCATCGGTTACCCAAATGGCAACAGCTTGTAGCGATGATACTGCTGGTTTTGTGCCCGATGGGCATGGGGCACGCACAGGACGCAAAATGGAATTTCAATATCGGAGGCGGAGTCGGTTTTCCCACCGGAGACCTTGGCTCCTTCATTAACACTGGCGGCAACTTTGTTGTGGGAGGTGGCTACAACGTAAACAAGTGGCTGGCTACGAATGGTGAGTTCATGTGGCAGGATCTGCCTGTCAATTCGTCAACGAAGGACGCCCTTCAAACTCCCTGCGCTTCGGCCCGCCAGTATGCAACAACCTTCGACCCAATGGTTCACTTTCCGCTTGGACACAAGGTGGGAGCTTATGCGATCGGAGGTATCGGGTGGTACCACCGCTCGGGTGAAACAACGACACC
>CAVTUP010000003.1:0-190162 GCA_963737915.1 uncultured Acidobacteriaceae bacterium
AACACGTGGCGCCTATGACGGAAGAAATGACGCAGAGAATGCAGAACCAGCTCCTTCGTTACCGTTCTGAGCACCTGCCAGGAGTGTCGAAGTTAGAGCTCTGCGCTGCAGACCTTTCCCCTGACTTCAACGCCATCGCGAGTGCTCTGTGTGAGTGTATTGTCGATGCTCCAGACCTGCAGAATAATCTTGTGTCTCTGCTCACCCCGTATTCCGAGCAGCAGCTCGCTGAACGCCTCGATGACCTGGGAACACTTCCGTCGGCGCCGCGCTTGCTCTTTGCCATCAAGGAAAGGACCAAATTCTGATAAACGAGATCGCCGCGGAGGTCAATCGTGCGCTGAAAGACCGTGGCGAGAGAATACAGTGCAGCCCGGAAAAAGTTGGTCATAGGATGAAGAAAGCAGGCCTGCTCAGCCGGCGGGTGAGCGCAGCCGGCAATGGGTTCGTTTTGGATCATGCAACTCAGGTCCGCATTCACGATGTGGCCGCCAGTTACGGTTGTGTAGGTTTGACCGACGACAAGGAAAACCTCCATTGCTCTTTATGTCAACAAAACAAATGACTTATGTAGGTTATGTAGGATGTGCAGGTTTTTTGCAGTTTTTGAACGTTTGCCAGCGCCGGCACCCTCACCGCGCAAACAGGATCTTGTCCTTCAGCCGATCGTTGCACAGGCCTTCCTACGCAGCAGGAAACCTAATCGCGACCTTTACGCGTTCTATATAATTGATTTTAAATGATTTATATTGACAAACGTCAGCCACCACGTAGAGATTTCACCTTTATCCAAATTTCTCAAGGCAAAACCTCCACGCTAGGCGGCGCTCCGGCCGAATTGAATGCAAGTATTTAAGAATAAGAGACTTGCATTTTATGGGGTACCAACTTTCACCTAATGGGGTCAAACTTTCACCTTATGGGTGCACCCACATGCTCCGTCTAAAAGTACGTAAAAGTTGTCAACTACATCCGCTGGTCGAGCCGCAGCTCATGCAGCGGTAGCAACTGCCGTTACGAACCATGATGGCGCCGCAGGTTGAACAACTAGGAGCGTCGCCCATCTCGTACATGCTGCGCATGGCGTCAGACGCGTGATAGAGGCCGCGGTCCTGCATCGCGGGGCCATGCGTGGGAGTGGGAGTGACGGCTCCGGAGGCCTGTGCTTCCGGGGCAATGCCCCCACCGGGTGCCGATGTGGTGCCCATGCCGCCGGAACCGATTCGACGAGCAACTTCTTCGGCGAGGCGGGCAAGCTGATTGTGAGAAGCGGGATCGCCCTCGCCCTCAGACTCGGAGAGCAGCGACGGGGATTCGGGCAACGGTGCGGCTTGCGGAGCGAGACCCGCAAACAACGTCAACTGTTCGCCGGAGAGGAAGCGAAGGTTGAGCCAGCGGAAGATGTAATCCATCAGGCTCTTGGCGTAGCCGATCTGCTCGTTACCGGTCCAGCCGGAAGGCTCGAAGCGGGTGTGCGCGAATTTCTCGCAGAGAACGCGAAGCGGCACGCCGTGTTGCAAGGCAAGCGAGATGGAGGTGGCGAAGGCGTCCATGAGACCCGAAACGGTCGAGCCTTCCTTGGCCATTTTGATGAAGATTTCGCCAGGTTGGCCGGTGGGGTAAAGGCCTACGGTGATGTAGCCCTCGTGGCCCGCGATGGAAAACTTGTGGGTGATGGATGCGCGCTCCTCGGGCAGGCGGTGGCGCACGGCCCGGGGCGGCGCGTTGAGATTCTGCTGTGCTGCCCTGGCTTCAAAATCCGTATCCAGTGCAGCCGAGATCTGCGGCACTGAAGTGGCCCGGGAGATCTCTTCCATCGCGCGCTGGAACAGAGCGGCAGAAGCGATGACCTGCTTTGCAGTAACTTCGAGCTTTTCCGTGATCTTGGCTTCGAGTGTTTTCAGGTCAGCCTCGGCGGCTGGTTGTCCTGCGGCGAGTTGCGACATGACCCTGGCGCCGGCAGCATCGAGCGCCGACGGCTCGCGCTTGGCGTCTAGGCTGGTGTTTAGCGGCTGCGTACCTTTGGAGCCGTCACGATAGATGGCAACCGCCTTGATTCCCTGGCGCCAGCTCTCGGCGTAGGCTTCGGCTACATCTTCGACAGAAGCTTCGTGAGGCAGATTCACAGTCTTTGAGATCGCGCCTGACAAGAAGGGCTGAGCCGCTGCCATCATCTTGATGTGCCCCATGTACTGGATGGAGCGAGTGCCCTTGGCGGGCTTAAAGCTGCAATCGAAGACCGGCAGATGCTCAGGCTTGATGCCCGGAGCGCCTTCAATGGTGCCCGTCGCGTCGATGTAGCTGACGATGGCATCGACCTGATCATTGTCATAACCGAGCTTGAAGAGTGCGGAAGGCACCGTCTGGTTAACGATCTTGATCATGCCGCCGCCAACGAGCTTCTTGTACTTCACCAGCGCAAGGTCGGGCTCGATACCGGTGGTGTCGCAATCCATCATGAAGCCGATGGTGCCGGTGGGCGCCAGCACGGTGGTCTGCGAGTTGCGATAGCCGTGGCGCTCTCCGTAAGCCAGAGCCATATCCCAGCACTCGCGGCTTGAATCGATGAGGGCGTCGAGCTGCGGCACATTGAATGGCTCACCGCTGATGCGCGACTTGCCGATGTTGTTGACTTCAGCGCGATGCATGCGAATGACGTCGAGGAATGGTTCGCGATTCACATAGAAGCCCGGGCAGGCGCCGCCCTGACGTTCCACGCTGGCGGTGAGCGGTGTTGCCGAAGGAATCGACGGGCAATTGGCCGCCAGCACGGCCGACTGCAGGTAGGCCTGTCCGCACATGATCGCGGTGAGGGCGCCCGCGAGATCGCGTCCAGCGGTGGAGTCGTAAGGCAGGCCGAAGGCCATGAGCAACGCGCCAAGGTTGGCGTAGCCAAGACCGAGCGGTCGATAGTCGTGCGAGTTCTTTGAGATGGATTCGGTCGGATAACCGGAGTTGTCCACCAGGATATCCATCGCCGTGATGACCACAGAGATTGCGTGGCGATAGGCCGGAATGTTGAACGCGCCTGACGGCGTCACAAACTTGAGCAGGTTGAAGCTGGCCAGGTTGCACGCTGAGTTGTCGAGGAACATGTACTCCGAGCAAGGATTGGACGCGTTGATGCGGTCGGTGTTCTTGCTGGTGTGCCACTTGTTGATGGTGGTGTCGAACTGCATGCCCGGGTCGCCACAAAGCCAGGTGGACTCCGCGATCTTGTGCATGATGTCGCGGGCCTTGTAGGTCTTTACCGGTTGATGGTCCTTTACCGTGTGGGTGGTGAAATCGCCGTCCGTTTCGTAGGCATGCATGAACTCGTCGCTGACACGGACGGAGTTATTGGCATTTTGAAAAAAGATCGACGAGTAGGCTTCGGAGTCGGGACCCGAGCCGTCGTAGCCGGCCTTGATCAGGGAGAAGGCCTTGGCTTCTTCTTTCGCTTTGCACTCGATGAAGTCGACGATGTCAGGATGGTCGGCATTGAGGATGACCATCTTGGCGGCGCGACGCGTTTTGCCGCCGGACTTGATCACGCCGGCGAAGGCGTCGAAGCCGCGCATGAAGCTGAGCGGACCGGAGGCCTGTCCGCCGCCGGAGAGCAATTCCATCGAGCCGCGGATCGAGGAGAGGTTTGTACCGGTTCCCGATCCCCACTTGAAGAGCATGCCCTCGGTCTTGGCAAGGGTCAGGATGGAGTCGAGCGAATCGTCGACCGCGTTGATGAAGCAGGCCGAGCACTGCGGGTTGCGATAGCCGGTAGCGGAAAACCTCACGCCGCCCGACGCGGGATCCCAGTGCCAGTTCTGTCCGTCAGATTGGGGCTCGAGGCGATCGCAGCCCACGTTGAACCACACGGGCGAGTTGAAGGCGACCTTCTGCGTAAGCAGCATGTGCGCGAGCTCATCATGGAAAGTCGTGGCGTCGGCGTCGCTGGCGAAGTATTTACCCGCAATACCCCAGTCGCGGATGGTCTCTGCCACGCGGCCCACAAGCTGACGAACGCCGGTTTCGCGATCGGGCGCACCCATCTGGCCGTGCAGGTATTTTGAGGCCACGATGTTGGTCGCGGTCATGGACCAATCGAGCGGCACCTCAACATCCTTCTGCTCAAAGATGGTGTTGCCTTTGCTGTCTGTAATCAGAGCGGTGCGCTTTTCCCACTGGACTTCGTCGTAGGGGGAAACTCCCTCAGTTGAAAAGCGGCGGGAAAAGCTGAGTCCGCCCTGGCTGTTGGAAGCCTGCAAAGAAGCAGTAGAAATTTGAAGTTCGGCGTCGTTCATTGAATCCTCTCCATCGGCGAAATCTGTGAAAACCTGTCCCGATCAGGCGTGCAAGGCCCTAAGCGGAAAGGGGTAAATATGTCGCAGCAAACGGGAAACGGGGGTTTTCTCAATACCGCGGGTTTTTCGTCTTTGCAGCGGGCTGCGTGTGGAATCAGGTTACAGTCCGATTACAGCCGCAGATGAAAAAATAGCGCTGTCTATGGTGTCTGTCAACCGCAAACCACAACATCTAGTACTTTCGGGTCATTTCCAGCATCCGGCTTCTAAACACGGCCAATCTGCCTGTGGAAAGCGCAAACAGCCTTGTGGCAAGCGGATTTTGTAAGTGCGGACTGCCCCGAAACCAGTGCAGACGGGCTTCCGAGCGATCGCATCTCGTCAATCCCCAAGCCTAGACCGCGTTGGGAGGGGGTGCAAGGCGCAGAAACGGTGCAAATGCGGGGCTGGGGCTGTGCGAATGTGGAGAATCGGGTCGTTTCCTCATCGGGTCTGGATTTGGACTGATCGGGACGGCTGATAGGCTGTGTGCGTGCCTGAAAACTTAGCCGATCCGATCCAGTGGAAACCTGCCCCGCTTCCTAGTCCTGTGACCTTGAGCGGCCGTTACGCCATGTTGGAACCACTCGATGCTGTGCTGCACGCTGCTGACCTCTGGAGCGGGGTAGAAGGCCACGATGAGGTGTGGCGCTGGCTCCCGGATGGGCCTTACGGCAGCGAGACCGCGCTGCGACATGCACTCGAGGAGAAGCAGGCTGGGTCAAGCGCTGTGTTTTTCGCTCTTGTGCCCAAATCGAGCGGACGTGCCCAAGGTTACGCGAGCTACATGCGCATGGATCCGGCAAATGGTGTGATTGAGGTCGGCAATATTTTGCTGGCGCCGTCCCTGCAACGCACTACTGCGGCCACTGAAGCCATGTACCTGATGGCGAAGCATGTGTTTGAGGATCTCGGCTATCGCCGTTACGAGTGGAAGTGCAACGCGAAAAACGAGCCCTCGATGCGGGCGGCGCTCAGGCTCGGGTTCACGTACGAAGGCATCTTTCGCCAGCATATGGTTGTGAAAGGTGAGAACCGCGACACTGCCTGGTATTCCATGCTCGACAGCGAATGGCCCGCGCGAAAGATGGCGTTTGAGGCGTGGCTCGACCCGGCCAACTTTGATGGCGGAGGACAGCAACAGAAGAGCCTCGGGCAACTGCACTCTTCAGTCGCATGGTTTCTCAATCAAGCCGATAGCCGTAGCCAAGGGTGATGGCTCAGTTCCCTCCTGTGCTTGACGTTGGCGCCAGTACCACTTTCTGCGCGTCGCTGGCTGCGATTTTCTGGTAGTAGTCGCGCAGGGGTGGGTACTCCTTGGCGTCAAGCAGGACAAAGGCGCGAGCGTAAATGTGCTTGATTTCGATGGTGCCCGGGCCGGTTTGAGTTTTGATGACAAGTGCCGCGTGATCTGGCCAGGGTAATTGCGCAGACTGGGGCGCGCTCTCGACGGTGTAGCCTGCCGGCAGGTGGTAGACAACGTCGTCGATTACCTGCTGGGTGTAGCGCATGTCGATGGGAGCTTCGCGATTTCCCTCCGAAACGACCTGGCTGTCGGTGCCAGGGTTGAAGAGAAATGCCGGAACGTGCAGATGCTTCTCGATCACTTTTCCGAGTTGGCCTGAAACCTTCACCGAAACGGAAACGTAACCTGCCGAGGTGGTGAGCCCTTGCAGGTCCGTAACTTCGCTGGTCAAGCTTTTTGGAAGGAACCCCGTGAAGGATTCACTGATTTGCCTTTTAAGGTCGTCACTATCGGTTACGAGGTTTAGCCGGCGCCAACGCAGGGCCTCAGGACCATTCATCAGGATCTTAATTGTGCCCGTTACACCACCCTGAGAATCAACGATCAGATCGGCTACGCGAGCCGTTATGGCGCCATTGGAGTTGTTGGGAGGAGTAACGGTTGGCGCTTTGGAATTCTCCTCAATTCCGCCGGCGAGCGAGTGCTTCCAATCTAGCTGGGCAAACGGGCAAAGTTTGGCCCCGGGATCGAGATAGATGTCCTTGCCGTCGATGCGAACGATTGCCAGCAGAGAAGTCAGTTGCGAGAGGGAAAGGAATTTGGAATCGAAGGTCCTCTGATTGCGATCGGCCACCTTGATTCCGCGTATGTCGAGGCCCGCGGCCTTGGAAAGCGCAAGGTAAAGGACCGCGAGGTCATTGCTCGTTCCCTGTTTTGCCGCCCATGTATCTTGCGCCGTATTCTGTTTCGGCTTCGATTGCGATGACTGACTCTGGGCGCCGACTGTGACTCGCGCGAAGTCAGTATTCTCAAGAGTCTGCACTGCATCGTAGAGCTTGCGCGCCTTTGCTTCAGGTGTAGTTACACCGTCAATAATTTGAATCGCCGCATCTCTAATGGCAGGGGTTGGCTCAGCGTAATGATTCAACTGTTTTGTCCACCGTTTGATCTCACTCTCCCAGTAAACGTCCGCAAAAGAATAGGGAGAGTAGTAGAAATCAACGCGATAGGCGAGGCTCTCAACCGGGGGTTGATTTGGTTCTTCTGGAATCGCAGGGATGTTCTCGACTTCAAGAAAATATTCTCCCTTCGGATTTTTCGCGACATGTACGCCCGCGGGGAGATGTTCGGTGAGAAGAAGATTGGTGGCGCGTTCGCCTTCGACAAGACCAGTGAGGTCGGTCACATTGTTCATTATCGCGCGGTCCGCGGCCTCGAGTTGGGTGAACGGATTGAAGTAGAACGTCGCCTTGTGGACGAATAGCCGTTGCTGAACCTGCCAACTGGGCGTCTGTTTTGCCATGAGTGATTCGTAGAGGGGTGTTTCGGGATCGCCGACGGTAAAGGGTAGTTCGCCTTTGGTCAAAGGTACAGTCCATCGGTATTCGAGGATGCTGCCGACTTCGGGGCTGGGGATCCTAAAGACCGCAGTTGCCGACTTGACGCGAGGATCTTTGGAGGCGAGAACATCCACCGCTTTGCCGCTGAGAGGGATAACCGTGCCGTCGGAGTGAATCGTGCGCGCCTCAACGATCGGTGTCGCAGAAATATCGGGAACAAATGGGACTTCGACAGTCGCCCATTGCTTCCCCTGCTCGGTCAGGATCTTGATGCGCGCGTACGAACTGAAGAAGTGTCCAGCATTGTCCGTGCGCTCTTCGCGGTAGAGAAAAACGGCCGGGGCTCCCGGAGCCTTGGGGTCCGAGGTCATCTGCAGTTCCGCTTTTGATGGTTCCTGGAATTTTTGGGCCTTAGCAGCCAGGGAGAGAGACGCCACAGCGACAACAAGGAGGATTCGCGTTCCAAGATTGATTCGCATACTTCCGGCCTCTTGAGGACGCGCACATTCCCGCATCCTTATCGAAGATGGGTAAGTCACAATTCTGGGTTTTGATTCGGCTGCAATGATAGCACCGGCCTGAAGGAGGCTCTACGCAGTGCGGCCCCGCGCATTGCTGCGAAGGGCCGCACCATTTAGGGTCGTCTACCCGTATGAATAAGTGCCTAGTTGTAATCCTGGTCATCTCAGCCGAGGCTGAAATGACCAAGCTTTTTGTGAGCGCCTTAAAGCAAAAGTGGCGCCGTCACTAAGGGTTTCGGTACTGAGCCAGCATGATTAGCTGGGCTCACACATCATGTTTTGAAAACGTCGCCCATTTCCGGGCGACGTTTTCTTCGATCCACGACTGGTGAATTACTGCTTGGATTCAATCCTCATTCCGTAAAAGGATTTGTGCACGAAGAACACAGATATCAGGAAGAACGCGACTGCCAGTATGTGTGTGAGCATCGGGTTGTTCCCACTCAGCGTCACTGCCAGTTCGACAGCAAGCAATCCGAACAACGTGGTGAACTTGATGATCGGATTCATTGCCACCGACGACGTGTCTTTGAACGGATCGCCGACGGTGTCTCCGATCACGGTTGCGTCGTGCAGAGGCGTCCCTTTCTGTTTCATGTCGACCTCTACGATTTTCTTGGCATTATCCCAGGCGCCGCCCGCATTCGCCATGAAAATTGCCTCGTACAGACCGAAGATCGCGATCGAGAACAGGTAGCCGATAAACAGGAAGGGTTCCATGAACGCGAACGCAAGGGTGGAGAAGAAGACGGCGAGAAAGATGTTGAACATGCCCTTCTGCGCGTACTTCGTACAGATTTCTACCACTTTCTTGCTGTCAGCCACGGATGCCTTCTCCGCGCCTTCCAGATGGATGTTCGCCTTGATGAACTCGACCGCGCGGTAGGCGCCGGTGGAGACCGCCTGCGTGGAAGCGCCCGCGAACCAGAAGATCACCGCTCCACCGCAGATCAAGCCGAGCATGAAGGGCGCGTGCAGCAGGGAGAGTTTCGCCACATTGTCCGTCAGCCCGTGGGTCAGAGCCATGATGATCGAGAAGGTCATCGTTGTTGCGCCCACCACGGCTGTTCCGATGAGCACCGGCTTGGCCGTTGCCTTAAACGTGTTGCCTGCTCCATCGTTGGCTTCGAGCAGGTGTTTGGCGCGCTCGAACCTCGCATCAATGCCGAAGTCCTTCTTCAACTCAGCCTGGATGTTGGGAACTTCTTCAATCAGCGACAACTCGTAAACGGATTGAGCATTGTCGGTGACCGGTCCATAGGAATCGACGGCGATGGTGACCGGACCCATACCCAGGAAGCCGAAGGCCACGAGGCCAAAGGCGAAGACGGCCGGAGCCAGCATCATGCCCGCCGGATTATTCTGCAGGTCCGGTATGCCCATACTGAAGTAATAGCCCAGTCCCATGAGTGCGACCATGCTAAGCCCCAGCCAGTAGGCCGAAAAATTGCCGGCCACAAATCCCGACAGGATTCCCAGGGAAGCCCCGCCTTCCTGCGCCGATTTGACCACTTCCTTGACGTGGGTGGATTTGGTTGAAGTGAAGACCTTGACCAGTTCAGGTATGAGCGCGCCCGCGAGGGTTCCGCACGAGATGATGGAAGCCAGCTTCCACCAGAGAGTTCCGTCGCCCAGAGTGGGAAGCATGAGATAGGAGACGATGTAGGTGAGGATGATGGAGACGATCGACGTGATCCATACCAGCGACGTCAGTGGCGTCTCGAAGTCCATTTCGTCAGCATCTTTGTACTTCGAGCTGGCGATGGCGGTATTGAGGAAGTATGCCCCTGCGCTTGAAAGCAGCATCCCTACGCGCATCACGAAGATCCAAACCAGCAGTTGGGCCTGAATCGTGGGATCCTTGACAGCTAGCAAGATAAAGGTGATGAGGGCCACGCCGGTAACGCCGTAGGTTTCAAAACCATCGGCGCTCGGGCCAACAGAATCGCCCGCGTTATCGCCGGTGCAGTCTGCGATGACTCCCGGGTTGCGCGCATCGTCTTCCTTGATCTTGAATACGATTTTCATCAGGTCGGCGCCGATGTCGGCGATCTTGGTGAAGATGCCGCCTGCGATACGCAGGGCTGCAGCGCCGAGGCTCTCGCCGATGGCGAAGCCAATGAAGCACGGGCCCGCATAATCACGCGGGATGAACAAGAGGATGAACAGCATGATGAGCAGTTCGACCGAGATCAGCAACATGCCGATGCTCATGCCGGCCTTTAGCGGAATCGCCATGATCGGATACGGTTTGCCGCGCAATCCGGCAAACGCGGTGCGTGAGTTGGCAAAGGTGTTAACGCGAATCCCAAACCACGCCACGCCGTAGCTGCCGGCGATGCCCACGAGCGAAAACAGCAGGATGATGGGCAAAGTAACCGCAATCGATTTTCCAGGTACCGGCGCCAGCCATCCAAAGTACATCGAAATGATGACCGCGATGAAAACCCAGAGAAGCATAATGAACTTGCCCTGAGTGATCAAATAGGTCTTGCAGGTTTCGTAGATCAGCTCGGAGATCTCGAGCATGCTGCGATGAACCGGCGCGTTCTTCAACTGCACATAGATTGCCAGGCCGAACAACAGGCCGCCTACGCAGAACAGCAATCCGATCATCAGTAGGGCGTGTCCGGTCATGCCGAAGAAATTCACGGTCGTCAAGTCCGGAAGAATCAGGTTTGCTTCGCCGCCACCGGCGTGTTCCGGCTGGGCATAGGCAAAAGTGGGCAGCAGCAGGCCCAGGAGGGCGGCCACTGTCTTGTATTGCCGCTTCAGGAGTGCCTCTGCGCCATTCTTGATGGCTCCGGCAATCTTCTGCACTTCCGACGTGCCCTGGTCCGCGCCAGTAACCTGGCGTGCAAAGAAAAAGGCCGTAAAGAGCGAACAGGCGCTCACGGCCATAAAGAAGTAGACCCATCCCTGTGCTGTCACAAGTCCTCCGAAGTTATTTTTTTAAGCCGAATCATTCACGATCCAAGAAACGCGACCCCAAGAAGGCCGGTCAAAAGTCACCGGAAGGCTATCATTCGAGTCCAACCCTGTCGAGTGATTGCAGTCACAGGGATCCGGAGCTCGTTTAGATTGAACAGGACGCCGCATCTTGCTTGCGTAGTGCACGATGCCCTGTACAGATGCAGCCAAGGAGGCTATGAATACTCAATGACCTCATCCTCTCTTCTCACTCCGCGCCAGGCTGCGGAAAAACTCGGGATCAGTTACCCCGCACTCAAACACTGGATTCTGGCCGGGCGCATCCGAACCGTCAAGACGCCGGGGGGGCATCATCGCATCCCAATGAGTTCGATCGAAGAATTTCTTCCGGGGGCCGTGGCTCATTCGGGCGCCGGCCGGATCAGCGGGCGCAACCAGTTGTCTGGGACGATTCTCGAGGTCACCGTGGATGGGCTGCTGGCCAAAGTGGTGCTCGCCATCGGCGAGCAGCGGGTGACGGCCATTATTACAGCGGACGCAGTTCGGGAACTTGCACTCAAACCGGGAGAACCTGCCGTAGCACTGATAAAGGCAACCGAGGTCATGATCGGAAGGCCATAGTTCCAGTGATGGGTAGCGACGAACGGTCTATCTTTGACCGCAATTCGGATCGATTTCTTGACCATCCCTCGATGAATAATATAAAGTCGTCTTAATTCGAGCGAAGACTTGAGGTTGCCGCTCGGGTGCAGGCTACCCTCCCCCGGAGCTTGTTCAATGCAAAACTCACTCGCGGCCACCTAGTCGGTGGCCGTGTGGGCCTGGAGACCTGCAAGATGCGCCTTTCTCGCGCCGCACTTCTTCTGTGTTTCATTTCCTTCTGTTTTGATTTCAGTGCTCAAGGCCAGATCGCAGGCGAACTCAAGGGTCGCGTCTCAGATCCATCCGGAAACGGAATTGGGAATGCCCAGGTCCGGATGACCGAAACCTCCACAACTATTCAACAGAACACAATCGCCACGGGCTCCGGCGACTACGTCTTCATCAACCTGAAGCCGGGCTCTTACAGCCTTGAAGTGTCGGCTCGGGGTTTTGGTCGACTTGCGCGCAGCGGAATCACGATTTCTACAGGTCAAACGGTCACTGCCAACCTCGTTTTGCACGTTGGCAGTGAACAGCAATCCGTGACGGTGACTGCCGATGCTCCCCTGCTGCAGTCTTCGACCAGCGATATCTCTACGAATATTCCCCGGCCCGTGATCGCCGCGATGCCCCTGAACACGCGAAACTTCGTTCAGTTGGCAACATTGGCACCGGGCGTCGAGCTGCCTCCGGGCACGGTGCTGCCGCGCATTAATGGTGGGCGGCCGCGTACCAACGAGTACCTCTATGACGGCATTTCCGCGCTGCAACCGGAACCGGGCCAGGTCGTCTATTTTCCGATTCTCGATGACATCCAGGAATTCACGGTACAAACAAACAACGTGCCCGCTCAATTTGGCCGATTCAATGGAGGCGTGGTGAACGTGGCCACGCGCGCCGGATCGAATGGATTTCACGGCAGCGTGTATGAGTATTTTCGCAACGAGGCCCTGAACGCCCGAAACTACTTCTCGACGACGGGTCAGAAGCCGGAATATCGCCGCAATCTTTTCGGTGCGGCCCTGGGTGGACCCATCCTTCACAATCGGCTTTTCTTCTTTGGTGACTACCAGGGAGTGAGACAGTTGATCGGCGTCACCCGCATCTCGACGATTCCCACGGTGAACGAGAGGAATGGGATTTTTACCGGCGTCTCGAAGATCTTCAATCCCGCGACCACGACCATTGTGAACGGCCAGAATGTGCGCCAGGAATTCCCCAATGACGTGATTAACGTGCCGTTCGATCCGGCAGCGCAAGCGCTTCTGGCCCGGTTTCCAACCCCAACCAAGCTGACGGCATCGGCAAACAACTACACTCGAACGGCAAATGACGACGATCACCAGAACCAGTTCGATGTGCGCGTGGATGGCGCCTTCAAAAGCCGCGACCGGTCATTTGGCCGCTACTCCTACTACAACGAAGTGGAGCAGCCGGTAACGCCATTACCCGACGGCAGCGGAGCCCTCACAGGCGCCGTGATTGGAACGGGCGGAGTGGCGGGCTTGTCGAGCGTGCTCGGGCAGCAGGCGGTTTTCAATGAAACGCATACGTTCTCGCCGCGACTGCTCAATGATTTCAGACTCGGATATACGAGGCGCGGCAACACCATCACCGGCGCAATACTTGGCGACACGGCATCGAGCGCGCTTGGAATTCCGGGAATTCCAACCAACGCCGCATTCAACAATGCACTTCCGCTTTTCACTTTCACAGGATTTCAGCAGCTTGGGCCATCGTCCAGTACCTTTTCTCAATACCAGACCTCAGTGTGGGAGGCTGTCGATTCTGTAGTGTTCACGAAAGGGCGGCATGCTCTCACGGCTGGATTTGACCTGCGATGGTACCAGTTGAATGCCGTTGCTCCGCCGAACCCGACCGGGGCTTTTGCATTCACGACCACTGGCACGAATCAACAGGGAGTGACCAACAGCGGAAACGCAATTGCGAGCTTCCTGCTCGGCCAGGTCGACACATTCCAGATCGATTTGCAGGAGAACAAGATTCGTCCTCGCGATCATATTGATGAATTCTTTGTGCAGGACAACTGGAAGGTGACAGATCGACTGACGGCGAATATTGGCGCGCGCTGGACCCTGCACTTCCCTTCAACGGAGAAAGACAATCAGGGAGCCGTATTCAACCTGTCTACGCAGGAACTGGATTATCTGGGCGTAGATGGAAACTCGCGCAGCGCTCGTGAACTTGCACTTTGATAATGTCGCTCCGCGCATCGGGTTTGCCTATCAGGTTACGCCGAAGACGGTAGTTCGCTCAGGATATGGAATTGTCTTCATCGATCAGTCGGGGATCACTACGCCGTTCACGACGCCGCAATTTCCGTTCATTCAAAATGTGCAACAAAAGACGCTGGACAGCGTGAATGCCTCGTTTGTACTTTCGGGCGGGCCTTCAGTAGCACCGATTCCTTTCACTCCCGACGCGGGCCTGGGACAGAGTGTCTACACGGCAAAGAAAACGGCAGGGTCCGGTTATTCGCAGCAGTGGAACCTGGCCGTCGCAGCACGCGATCACAAACAATCTGTCAGTGCGAATTCGCCTACGTTGGTTCGCACATCATTCACGTCGGCATTCCCGATTCGAATCTCAATCAGTTGACAGCCGACCAACTCGCAGTGGGGACGCCGCTGCTGGCGAAGGTGCCCAATCCGTACTACGGGCAACTGCCTATCTCCAGCTCGATCGGCGGCAAAACGACTACGGTGGCGCAGCTATTGAAGCCGTATCCGCGCTTCCTCAACATTGCCACTTACCGGAACAATAGCGGTCAATCGAACTACAACGCCGGAGAGGTACAGGTGGTTCAGCGATTCTCGCGCGGGTTGTCGTTGATGTTCGCTTACACGCACTCAAGGCTGATTGACGATGCGTCCTCGGTCTTCTCGACAACGGTGCTGTCGTCTCCAAATTCGAGCAGCCTGATTGCGGCAGACACATTTCGCCCAATCCTGGAGCGCGATGCCTCGAGCGGAGATATGCCGAACGTGACTTCGTTCAGCGGCATCTACGACCTGCCTATGGGAGCCGGTCATTCATTCGCCTCCCGAGGTTTCGCCAATGTGCTGCTCGGGGGCTGGCAGGTGAACACGATGCTGCTGCTGCAATCGGGTATGCCGGTCACCGTGACCCAGGCAACGAACAACAATTCCTTTGCCGGGTTTGCTCTGCAGCGTCCGAACCTTGCTGGGCAAGCCAAACTTGTCCCCGGACGAACGCTCGCCTGCACACTTTATCAACACCGCTGCGTTTACCACTGCTCCCCAATTCACTATCGGAACCGCGTCCCGCAATCCCGCGCGCGGACCGGCTTATCGTGATGTGGATTTCGCGCTCGTGAAACATACGAAGCTGTATGAGCAGTTGGAAATGGAGATTCGCGCGGAAGTGTTCGACGTCTTCAATACGCCGGCGTTTTCGCAACCCAACGGCAGTTTCGGATCAGCGGCATTCGGCAGCATCAACAGCACGGTCACGGATCCGCGCGTTGTTCAACTGGCGGTGCGATTCAGCAGGTAAAACCAGAGTTCTATTCGACAGGAATGAAGATCTTGTCGTCGGGCAGGGCCTGCTGGAGGTTTGCGCCTTTCATCTCCCAGGCACGGCCCACGGGCAGCGGGTGGAGTTTGAAGAGCACCAGGAGATTACGTTCCGGATCGTCGAAGGCGCGAAAGCTGGCCACCTGTTCCAGTGAGAAGTGAGTGTGGATGTCTTCGAGTGTGCCAGGGTCAATGTCGTTCCACGTGGCCCACCAGCCGGGCTGGTAACGAGCGAGCTTTGTTGATAGATCCGGGTAGTTGGGAGTTGGCGTTCCAAAGTCGTCGCAAAGCGAGGGCAGATGGCTGATGAGGCTGATTTCGTCGCCGCTGATGGAAACGAGCAATCGATTTCCATTGGGATGTTGATCGATGTAGCGCGTGAGTTCCTGCGCGGCAATGACGAAAGTGAATTCCGGATTGGTGGCATAGCTGAGGGTCCATGCGGCATTGACTGCTGCGCCGCTTACAGCCAGGGCGATCGCTCCGAAGCCAAGAAGACGCGTTAAGCCGGATTGCGCGATCAAAGCGCCGGTTGATCTTGCGATCGCGAGAAAGCAAAAGACGGCCACAACTGCAAAGTACCGGGGCTGCGGATGATTCTGATAGGTCATGAAGAGGATGTAACCGGCAGCAGCCAGGATCGACGCGCCAAAGACCGGATCCATGAGCAGACGGCGTCCCCAAGTGTTGCGATTGCCCAAAACAGTGCCTGCCGCGAGCACCCCGATGAGCAGCAATCCGGTGAGCGGTATGAGAATGTGGTCCACCCATAGCGCTCCGTGGAGTGACCACCAGAGACTGAGCAGCGGCCAGTAGAAATGCGCGGGCTTCTTGTAGGTGTTGATAAAGAAGAGGTACTTATAGTCCGCGTACAGGCCGAGATGAACCACGAGGGCCATCCACAAGCCGAAGGTGACGGCGAACGCACTGGCCGCGGCTACGGCGCAGCGGAGAGCCTGTTTCGGAATCCACGAGCGAAGGGATGCCAGGCCTTGCTGCGCATTTGACTCGGAGTTTTCGCGGAACGACGCAAACATCGCCCAGCCGAGCGCCGGAAGCAGGAAGACTGCCGTGGTCTTGGTAAGCATCATCAGCGTGAAGAGAACCCCGATGCAAACGGAAGCAGTGATCGGGCGACGCGAGCGCGGCAGCCTGATAGCGATGTGCAAAGCTGCCAGCATAAGCGTGGTCAGCATGGGTTCCAGGATGGCGAGACGGCTGAAGCAGTAGAGGAAAGGGTTGGTCACGACTAGTGTCAGCGCGAGGAGCGCCATCCATCGCGGCCCTCGGGAGCGCAGCAACAGATACCCAAGAAGCAAATTCGCGAAGAAAAATGTGACGGCCAGTCCCCGCGCGGCTTCGATCGTCACTCCCGTAAAGAAGAAGAGGATCCATTCCAGAAAAGGCCAGACCGGAACAGCGGGCGCAGGATTGAAGTCTCCGGGGATATACCAGGTGCCCAACAGGTGCGCGCGAACAGCGGCGTTTGCATACCATCCTTCGTCGGTGTACTTGGCCCAGTCCGTGTACCACGGCGTGTGGTTTGGAAAGTCAGCGCTTAGATTGAGGGCATGAAGTACAGCGAAGGCGCCGATGAGAACGACCCAAACGGCATACGCCCAGCGTTTCGATGCGGTTGCCAATCTTACTCTCCGCAAATTGGATGTATTCAGCTACTTAGAAAGGTGGATTGCTTAAGTATAAATGTTGGGCCGAAGAGGCTGACTGCGACACAGACAGTTTTCCTTGCAGGCTTTCATTGCGGCCGGAACAGTTTCTGACTATTCATAGGCGAGCGCATCGATAGCATCCTTGCGGGCTGCCATCCATGCAGGATAGAGAGCGCCGCAGATCGCGCCGACGAAGGCAATCACAGCGCCCTGCGTCAACCAATGTGCCGTGATCTCAAAGTGTTGGGTAGGAAAGATGCGCATCAACAGCATCCGGACTCCGTAGGTCCCGGCAATGCCTACGAGGACTCCCCCTATAGCCATTAATGCGGTCTCGCGAAGCACCACGCCAACGATGGCGGCTTTTGAGGCTCCCAGGGACTTGAGGATGCCGATTTCGCGCGTCCGCTCAAGCACGGCAGTGTACATCGATTGAAAGATGACAAGAAATCCCACGATGACAGCTATGCCCGTGACGACATCGAGGGCGATGTTGAAGCCGGGAAGTTTTTCAGGCGTCATCTGCGCAAGCCAGTCGTCGATGGTTTCAACCTCGTTGTTTTCGAAGCCTCGGGTGGCGTGGATTTCGCGGATGACGGTCTGCCTGTTGGACGGATCATCGCACTTGATCAAGAAGAGGGAGGCTTTGCCAACGTCGCCAGTCAGCTCGCCCATGGTGTCGATGGGCAGGAGTTTGCGACCGCCTTTGCCGTGCTCCACAATGCCGGAGATGTGAAAGGGGTGATTCATGATCTCGACAGTGTCGCCGACTTTGCGGCCGCCCCCAGAGCGGGCAAAGACGTCATCGACGATAACCTCATCTGGCGCCTGGAAAGGGCGGCCCTCGATAAAGCGAAACGGTTTCAGGGCATTGAAGGTCTCGTAATCCACTCCCCAAAGAACCTCAATGGAGCCTGCGGTATTGAGGTGTTGGATGACGGGGGATGCCACCGCCACATGGGGAAGGCGGCGAAGGGCCTCAATGTTCTTGACTGGCATAGGGGCCCCGCCGACGCCGTTCATCATGCTGGCGTTTGACGGGCGCAGCAGGAGATCTGCTCCGATGCCGTTGGTACGCTCCTTCTGGTCATTGAGCATGCCCATGAAGATGCCCACGATGGACAAGATCATGATGACTTCAATGGCCACCGCCAGGACGCTGATGATGGAGCGCAAAGGGCGGTGCAAAAGGTTGGCAATCACGAGCTTATTCATTTTCTGAGCACGACTCCGGGCGAGACGAGTCCGGGAAATCACCTCTCCCGAACCCCATACCCAAGGTTAACAGCCTCACGGGGGCGGATTTTGAAAGGGTGAGGAACGGCCGAAAAATAGTCACCTTAGCCAACAACGCCCAATTTTGAGTGCAAAAAAGGAGTGACGTAAAACATAGAAGTACTTCCAGGCTGGTGATAGAAAAGGGGTATATTGTGGATAGAACGTGCTATGCCATAAGTAACTTGCCTGTGGAAATCTCATGGGCTATGATTCTCGGACTGGTTACCAAATGAGTACTTTTGGGGAAGAGCTTCGATTACAGCGACTATCTCGCGGCATTGCGCTTGAAGAGATAACCGCTGTCACCAAAATCTCTCAGCGCCATCTGGTTGCGCTGGAACAGGACCGGTTTGGACAGTTACCCGGTGGAATCCTCAGCAAAGGTATCGTTCGCGGATACGTGGGTGCGATCGGGCTCGATCAGCGGGACTGGACCGACCGATTCCTCAAGGCTTCGTATGAAACCGGGCAGGCCGTCGATCAAGACGAACGCGGCTGGACCGAGTTCGCTTCGAATGTCGGCAAGGACCGGATCAGACGACGGGAACAGATTGAGTTGCGCCTGCGCTGGCTGGGAGCGATTGTGCTTCTATTGATTACTGTGGCGGCGAGTTATCTGACAGTGCGGTATTACGGTATGCGCGCAGGTTGGTGGAACACACTCTTGCCGGTGCATGCTGCAGCGGCAAAAGCCAATTCGGTCGTGGCTCACGCCGCTTCCTGGATGAAGCGCTAAGTCTCTAACCGACATTAGTTTTGTCTGGTTTTCCCGAGAAGTTCCTGCCCGATCCGTATCCTTTTCGACATGATCATTCAGGGCGGTGCGGTTCGCCCTTCACATTCCGCCGCTGAGGGGTCAATGCATGCCATTCGCTGTGACCCTTTGCCGCATTCGCTCCGCGCAATTAACATAGAGAGATGCGCAGGTGGGCCGATGGTCTCCCGGCGCGGCTTGTCTCCCCGATGCAGGTGTGGAAGATCGTGGGTCCAACTGCTCCAGCTCGTATCGAGCGCATTCAGCCATCGTGGCAGGCCAACACCTTAAATCCCTTCAATGGGGAGGACAGCGAATTTGAGCGACCGTTTCTTGTTTACCTCCGAGTCCGTCACAGAAGGACACCCAGACAAGATTGCAGACCAGGTTTCCGATGCCATTCTTGACGCGTGTCTTGAGCAGGACCCCTACAGCCGTGTTGCCGCGGAGACTCTGACAGCAACTGGGCTCGTAGTGATTGCCGGCGAGATCACCACCAAAGCTTATGTCGATTTTCAGAGCCTCGTACGCGGCGTTGTTGCATCCATCGGCTATGACAACGCACTCTATGGCTTCGATTCCAACACCTGCGCCGTGATCTCGACCATCAATAAACAATCGGGCGATATCGCGCAGGGAGTGGATACGGGCGGTGCGGGCGACCAGGGCATGATGTTCGGTTATGCCTCCAATGAGACGAAGGAACTGATGCCGGCTCCGATCTCGCTGGCCCACAAACTCACGCGGCAGTTGAGCCTTGTTCGGAAAAACGGCAAGTTGCCTTATCTTCGTCCCGATGGCAAGAGCCAGGTGACGGTGGAGTACGACGAGAACGGCAAGCCGGCGCGCATCGACGCGGTGGTTATCAGCAGCCAGCACGCGGAGCACATCAGCAATGAAGAATTGCACGCTGACATTCTCAAGCACGTAATCCAGGCAGTGCTTCCCGCAGCGTGGCTCGATGAGCACACCAAGTACCACATCAATCCGACGGGACGATTTGTGATTGGCGGACCGATGGGAGACACCGGCCTGACGGGCCGCAAGATCATCGTCGACACCTACGGCGGCGCGGGCCGTCACGGCGGTGGCGCTTTCAGCGGCAAGGATCCGACCAAGGTGGACCGTTCGGCGGCTTATGTTGCCCGCTACATCGCCAAGAACATTGTGGCAGCGGGGTTGGCCGACAAGGCCGAGGTACAGTTGGCTTATGCAATCGGCGTGGCTGAGCCGGTGAGCGTGCGGATCGACACTTTCGGCACGGGTAAGGTTGGCGAATCGAAACTAACCGAACTGGTGCGCAAGAACTTCTCGCTGACCCCGAAGGGCATTATCGAGAGCTTGAATCTGCGTCGACCTATTTATCAGAAGACTGCCGCTTACGGACATTTCGGCCGCACGGAGCCTGAGTTCACCTGGGAAGCGACGGATAAAGCCGCAGCACTCGCCGAGCAAGCCGGCGTGGCAGCGACCGCAAAGGCAACCAAGTAGCACTGTCAATCTAAGTTGCAAAATACGGCGATGGGACCTTGGCGGGTTCCATCGCTTTTTCTTGGCTGAACCTCGATGCAATAGAATTCTCCAGAGTTCACGATTGTCTATCTAATCAACGGAGACAGCGATGCGTATTTCTGTGTTTCTGACCGCACTCTTTTTTGTCACGACAACGTTGGCCACTGCGCAGACTGCGGCGACGGCCAATACTCCATGGGAATATTCAGGCAATCGCGGCGCTCTGAACTGGGGCAAGCTTGATCTGGCGTACAAGACCTGCTCGCAGGGAGACCAACAATCGCCCATCGATATTCGCGGCGCCCATTTAAACAAGGCCTTAAAGCCAATCGAATTCCACTACATCACCGGCTCCGTCACGCTTGAGAATGACGGCCACACCATCGTGGCCCATGTGAATCCAGGAAGCTACATGATCGCCGGCGGTGTGCGCTACGAGTTGCAGGAGTACGATTTTCATCACCCCACGGAACATGCAGTCCAAGGCAAGCTTGCGGAAATGGATGTTCATCTGTTGCACAAGAGTGCTGACGGCAAAGTTGCAATCATTGCGGTAAGGCTAGTTGAGGACCGTGACAAACCCAACGCCGTATTGGCCATGTTGTGGCCGCATCTGCCAACCACTGCAGGAAAGACCGCAAAGGTCACCGAGATCGTGAACCCGGGCGGCCTTCTGCCATCCGACCGCGGTTATTGGACCTACAAGGGCTCGCTGACAACTCCACCTTGCACGGAAGGAGTGCAGTGGTTTGTCCTCGAAAATGAAATCGCTCTCAGCCGAGAGCAGTTGCGGGCGTTCGCAGCGATCTTCAAGATGAATTCGCGTCCGCTGCAGGGCAAAAACGGGCGGCGGATCGAGGCGAACGAGTAGCGCTATTCTGCCAGCGGCGTCAGATTTAGAACAAGCCCCTGATCGTCGGCCAGGGTTCTGACTTTGACGCCGGTCACGTCTTCGATCAGGTAGTGAGCGGCAGAGAGCGAACCGACCGGATGCGAAAAAGTCGTGGCGACAACTGTGCATCCTGCGGCGCGACCTGCTTTCACTCCTGTCTCTGCATCTTCAAACACCACGCACTCCTGCGGCGCAAAACCCAGCAGGGCCGCACCGGCAAGGTATGGGGCCGGATCGGGTTTTCCGCGCGAAACGCTATCGGCGGTGACGAGGCGCGGGGGTACCGGAATTCCCCCCTGAGCCAGCCGCACGCGGGCGAGGCGCTCGGTGGCGCTGGTTACGACCGTCCATCGATTGAGAGGCAGCGCGGCGAGCAGGTCAAGGACGCCCGGTAAAACCGCCAACTCGTCATTGTCGGCCATTTCAATTTCCTCAATGACGTTCAGCTCGATTTTGCTATCCAGGTCGGGACGGAGCTTTGCGATGGTCTCGATCGCCCTGCGACCGTGAGTCATCTTGAGTGCCTCGCCAGGATCAACATCGCGCATTTTCGCCCACTTGGTCCAACTGCGCTCCACAGAGCCAATGGAGGAGATCAGAATCCCATCCATGTCAAAGAGAACGCCTTTGCAAGGAATTTGAATAGGGGAGGAGGCGACGGACGAAGCCATATTGCTTATTGTACCGGGAGGTCAGTTAGCTCTATCGCCTGGAGAGAGTGGAGGGCTTCGGTGCTCCGAAAGTGACTTTGAGAGGGTCGCCGAAGGGGATGGTCGCTTCGATTGCCGACTCCCGTGAACCCCGTTGCACTTTGTTTTCCTTAAGGATGACTGCCCCGTTTGCGATCTCGGCATCGCCAGTCCAATGATCAAAACGCGTAAGGGCTGGAGGCAGTGCTGTGGGCGAAACATCCTCGCCCGAGAAGGACCCTTGCTTCAGGTCAAAGTGCAAAACACCTTTCGCTGACGCAGAGAGATCTTTCCCAGTGAAGCCGGACAGATCGATTTTGCCGCTTCCATCAAAAGATCGGCCTGTGCATTGCGTACCCAACAACCGGCATACATCAGAAGGAATCAACTTTTGGAATTGTCCTTCGAAGGAGTAGGCGGGCTGGTCGCCATTGGTCAATTTGCCGGTGGCATGGATCTCTCCGTTAAGCAGTCCGGCATCGACGCTCTTGAATTCAGCAGCCGTTTGCGCGAGGTGCAACTCGATGACGGCATTGTGAAGAGTAACCGGTCCGAGAATGAGGGAATCGGCCTTGACTGTTCCTTCCAATTCTGGCCACGCCGACTTCGCCGACGGAGTGATACGTGCGATCAACGTAGATAGCAGTGTCCCGGGCTTTTGCGCGCCTAGAATCGTGGATTGCATCTCAGCAGCATTGAGAACTGGAAATTGAATATTCAAGACGGGCGGACACTGCTCCGGCGCTTCGCAGGTTGCAGGAATCGTAAGGGCGGCAGTTCCCTTGAGCGCGCCGTAGGAAAAAACAACGGAACCCCAATGAATATCCGTTCCGCCGAGATATAGAGTGGCCTCGGAGATTTGCACCGGAGCCGCAAGGGCATTGGATTTCCAGGTCGCATTGTGCAGAGTCACTGTTCCCTTCAGCCGGTCTGCAGTGACTGCGCCGAGTGGGGATTGTGCAGGATGGTGTGGGGGAGCAACGACACCATCGACGGTTGGAGACAGATTGGGCGCAGGCAGCCACGGCCCTTCGATGCCTAAATCCAACGTGACTGGATCTCCGGCAATGGCATCGAGCGCATCGGCATCGGGAAGGCCGCCAGCCCGTGCCAATTCCCGAACACGCACAGACGTGCCGGGGCCATGAATTCCCAACTGGTAGCCGGATGACGAAATGCGAGCCGTAATTACCAGCGGAGCAGCCCCTCCCGCCGGGATATCGATCGTCGATATCAAGGATTCGTTTTGACCTTCTGCCGAGGGAGCGGGTTCCAACACGATCTTTGCAACCTGGATCGGCTGGCTGAGACTGTTTCCGCTCAATCGCAGATTGTTGAGGGAGAGGTTGCCATAGAAAGGTCCGTGCACGATGGCCTGTTCTTTTGCGGCGTGAGATTTGACCGTATGGCGGTGGGACGAGGCTGTGGCCTTTTCGGGAATGGGCTGCGGCGCACTGGGGTCGTAGATCAGTTTGCCGCTGAGAGTCCCGTTGGCGTCCAATCCTGCGCCCAACTTGTTGCGAACGGTACGAAGCGCATCCAGAAGAGCCTGCGCAGGAATTCGCTGGAGTTCCAGGGAAAGCTTAGGTGGGGCGTTGCCGGGGAGATTGCCTTCCAGGCGAAGACGACCGTCGCCAAGAGGTGAATCGCACACCAGGTTTTCGAGGTTGCGAGCGGAGTAGTTGTATTGGAAGTTGCAGTTGGCGTCGAAATCGAGCGGGGCGGCGGGAGCGAATTCCGCGCGATGAACGCCTGCGGCGCGTAGACGGGTTGTCACCTTTGCTGAATCGGCCGTCCCATCCAGATGCATCTCGCCTGTGAGTGCGCCACGCCAACCCGGGTCGTTGCCGAGAACCAGCTTGCTCAATTGCCCCAATTGGGCCTGGCGCCATTCGAGATCGAGACGCAGCGGCATCAGGCGAAGTTCGGGAGCTCTTCGCATACTTGCTTCGAGTTGAACGATGCCCGTGTCGCCAAGATCGAGGCTCACATCCGTGCGAGCCGGCTGACCGCGCAATCTTATGCGCCAATCGCCGGGCTCCTCTTGCCAGAGCGACAGGTCGGCATTGAGCAGCGAGAATGGAAGCTTCTCGAATCCCTCCTTGATGTTGATGCGGGAATTGGTGGCCTCGAGGTAAGGCAGGGGCGGAGACTTGCCTTGCCTGGTTAACTCAGGCTGCGATTGCGCAGCCGCAGTGCGAAAGATGGAATCGAGATTCCAGTGGCCGGCGGTAGTTCGGACCAGATTGAGGCTTGCTTCATCAACACTGACTCGGCTGATCTCGATATGGCCGCGCCACAAGGACAGGAGCCGAATGGAGGCCGTGACGGTGGTTGCGTGGAGTACTGGTTCGACACCGTAGGAAGGGTCTTCTTCAACCGTAAGGTCCGTGAGCACAAAACCGGGACGCGGCAGCACCCGCAACTCAACTGAAGAAAGGCGGACCGGCCTGCGCAGCGATGCCGACATGAGGTTCGTAATCTGACTCTTGTAGCGGTTGACGTTGACCAAAGGAGGGATAACAATGATGGCCACAACGACGGCCAGCACAGCGGGAACAAGCCAAAGCTTCGATCGCCTTCTTTGTCGGCTTTGCACTTCTTCCGTCATTGTCCTTTATGGTAACTGGCTTGGGAGTGGTCTAAGAGGGCGGAGGTTGAGGCGCCAAATTTATCGCACCAGGTGCAAGGTCCGCTTCCAGCGTGTTTCTGTGAAGAAATGCAGAGCAACGTGGCCCATCCACGCAATGTTGCTGGCCAGGCCCGTCTCCTCGTACTGATGCTCTGGGGTGTTGAACGACCAGTAATTGAAGAGCGGACGTCCCACGATGTTTTCGCGGGGCACAAATCCCCAGTAACGGGAATCGAGGCTGTTGTGGCGGTTGTCGCCCATCATGAAGTATTTGCCCGGCGGAACAACGAGATCGCCATTTTCAACGTGGTTGGGAAAGTCCACTGCCCAGCGCTCCGTTGCGCCACCGGGGGTTGGGTAAGGCGCCACGGAAGGGAATTCGTCCAGGAACTCCTGAAAGTTATCGGGCGTGGTTGGTTGCGCATGAGGCTGGCTCTGCGCAACGCCATTCACGATCGACAATTCCATTGCGCAGATGAATGTGGTCACCCGGTACGCCGATGAGGCGCTTGACCAGGAACATGATTGTGGGCTTGCCGTCGGCGTCCAGTTCTCCCGGCTTGATGAAGACCACGATATCGTTGCGCCTGGGTTCGCGATAGTGAACGAGCGGCATCCACGGGGTCGGCGGCGCAATGGTGATGCGATCGACAACAAGGTGATCGCCTACAAGCAGCGTGTTTTCCATGGAGCCGGACGGAATGACAAAGTTCTGCGCCAGGAAGGTGAGAATGAACAACCCGACGACGAGTACGGAGCAGATGCTTGCCGCCGCCTCAAAGGGAGTTTCTTCTACTGATTTGTGATCGGGAACGGGTTCGGCGTCGGACGGCGTCTTAGGTGGCAGCGTATTTTTTTCGGTCATCCTGTCGCTCTGTGCCCAGATGGCTTGCGGCTATTCAGCAGATCCTCGTAGCGCATCAGTGAACGACATGAAAGATGCGCTTCCAGCGGGCAAACGCTGCGAGTCGTGCTGAGAGTTCCCTGTCGTGTCCGAGTCTATCATCCGAGGCCTCTTGAACATCGGTGGAAGATGGCCGTGTGAGCGAGAAGTAGATGACGAGCGGTCGAGCCACAATGGCCTGGCGAGATACGAGTCCCCAGAAACGGGAATCTTTGCTGTGATTTCGGTTGTCGCCAAGAACAAAATACTCGTTTTGGGGAATCACCAGTTCCCCGTCGCGCGTCAGACTCTGCAGTTGCTTCCACCACGCCGGGTCGATATTAGGATCGGTGTAGACCTTGCCCGGGAAGTTGTCGCGAAATGGATTCGGCGCAGCGGGCTCGAAAGCCGCATAAGGCTCGTCGAGACCGACGCCATTCACTGTGACCCGGCCGTCTTCAATGCGCAGGTGATCGCCGGGCACTCCGACGGCGCGCTTAACAAGGAATCGCTGCGGATCTTCGGGATAGTGGAAAACGACTACGTCGCCACGCTCGACATCCCGGTAAGGCAGCATTCTTTGAGTCAGGCTTCCAGCGGGTGCGTAAACCTGTTTGTTGACCAGCAGAAAATCGCCAACCAACAGCGTGTGTTCCATGCTTTCCGAGGGAATGAGGAAGGGCTGAAGTACGAAGGTGTGCAGAAACAGCGCAACCACAACGAGCGGCAGCAGAGAGGCAAAGGCCTCGGAGAGACTGGGCAGATGGTGCCACATCCGCGACGTGCTCCGGGGCAGAGCGGTCACTTGCGTGGGAGTACTCATTCCGTCTCTTGTGCCTCCTCGACGTCATCTGCGGGGAACGCGGTGTGATCCAACCGGGCGAGTGCACGGCGTGCGGCGTCTTGCTCGGCATGCTTTTTAGTACTCCCTGTACCACGTGCAAGCGGTTTGCCCGGTTCGCCCTCCGAAGGCTTTAGCCGCACTTCCACGAGAAAGCGCTTTCGGTGATCGGGCCCGCTTTCGCTTTTCACTTTGTATATAGGCGACCCGGCATGTTCCGCTTGCAATCGCTCCTGGAGCGCCGACTTATAGTTGCCCAAAGCAGCACCAGAGCGCAACTCCTTTGCCAATTGCTTGACCGTTTCCCCTAAAACATAGCGCCGGGCGAACGCCCTTACCGGCTCGAGCCCACCATCCAGAAAAACAGCGCCGATGACGGCTTCCATGGTGTTTGAGAGCACCGTGCTCTTGTGGCGCAAACCACTTCGATCTTCTCCCCGACTCAGGCGTAGGTGTTCTCCCAATCCAATTTCTGCGGCAACGTTTGCCATGTGTTGGCGGCTCACCAGTTGAGCCCGAACACGCGTCAACTCGCCTTCGTTCCATTCCGGATGAAGCAAAAACAGGGACTCGCCGATAACCAGGCCTAGAACTGCATCTCCAAGAAATTCCAGCCTTTCGTTGTCGCTGGCCGTTGACGGTGCCGTCGGGGCCGACCTTCCTGATTTTGCTGATTAGCGAGGGAACGATGAGTCAATGCGCAGACCAGCAAATCGGGGTTAGCAAAGCCATGCCCGAGTGCCACTTCCAGTTCGGTCAGAACTGTTTCCACATTCTCCTCTTGCGTTGTTGATTGCGCGGGCCATGTCACAAAGGCGTGATGGCCCGACGGCATGCTGAAGCTACCCCTTGATTAGACTCTATGCTCGAATCCTCGTGAACCAAAGCTTACTGTTGTGGCTTTTGGTTCGCGTTCGACGCCGGAGCGGACGCTGGGGACTTGGCCGGAGCGTCGTCGGCCGAATCGTCGTCCTCTTCGCAGCTATGCCCCTTGACGGAATAAGCCGCTTTCACGCCTCTTTCGGCGGCCAACCGGGTATCCTGTTGACCATCTCGGACCGCTAAGGCCTTTTGATACTCCGTCAGGGCCTGGTCCCTCTTGCAGTCCAAGTCCAACATTCTACCGAGGTAAATGTGCGACCAGGCCAGGAGTCGAGGATCCTTGCTTGAGGCACAGGGTCTTCTGAAAGCGGTCGACGGCCTGATCTGGATGCCCGGTCATGATGGCTGCACGCGCGAGGATGAAATCGGCACGTGCTTCCTGATTTACGGACTCAAGGGTGTCTGAATGAACCGCCAGCGCCTGGCGGGCCATCGCAGTGGCCGTGGCTACATCTCCAGCGGAAAGCTTGGCCTCAGCAAGGTCCAAACCGGTAAGGACGCGGGGCTTTCTCTGCTGCAACACGTCCGCGTCGGCTTGCTTGTCAAACTCGATTTCGCGGGCACGATGAATCTGCTGGGGTATATCCATGCCGTAGACGATCTCGCCGATGGCGTCGCGAAGACTCGCGGGATCTTTTTCAAACTGGAGGAGTTGTTCGTAGAAATATTGCGTGACAACGAACCCCTGCGTCATATCGTGATGCACTGCGGCAATTCGGACTGCGTCGATCTTCTCCTGATTAACCTGCCGCTCGCGCTCGTAGCGCGGCAAATCAGAGCGCTGAACTCCCGCAGGAATCTTGTAAACGGGAATCCCGGTGTCCATGGTTCGGGCCTCGATCGCCTTGATGAGGCATTCCACGGCCAGGGAAACGGTATCGGTGCGAAAGCGGAACTCAAGAGGGGCGTCGTGGATTTCTTTCAAGATCGGCTGCATCCGGTCGATCGCATTCGAACGAGCGAACAGCAGTGGTTCAATGACATAGTGAAGATAAATATGACGAACGTCGTCCATTCGAATCTGCCCATTTACCGGCGAAACTACGACTACATAGTCGGTTCCATAGATCCGGGCGTTCACGATCCGCGGCGAGAGCATCGGCTCAATGACGACGATGAAACGGCGACCATCGTAAGTTGAAGCCGGCATCTTGAGGTAGAGATTGGTATTGACAATCATTTGCGACAACGAGTCGTGCAGACGGTTGGCCTCTTCGTCGTAAGACCGACGAACCGCGAGCCAGATACCGTGAAGATTGACCGCGGCCGCAAAATCGCGAAGCAGCGGCCCTATCTCGACGACCTGGGTAGAATCCGGCGGCATTTCAGGCAGTTCCACTGTCGTCTCGAGCTCCGGCGGCGGGCTCAGGTACAGCGCCAGCGAGATGTATTGGGAGATATCGTGCACGGAGCCGGTCAGGCGATGTTGCGCGATGTAGAGGCAAACCTTGTCCCGCTTTGCGCGGGCGTCTTCACTCCTGGCTAATGCCGCGTTGATCTCTTCGCGGACTCGCTTGCGGATTGGCGCACTCTCTTCAAGACCATCGTCATAGCCGCAGACGTTGAGGGCGGCGGCCATTACGAAAACGGGCTCAGAGCTGACCAGCGAGATGGTGGGTCCGGCCGGGTCGACGAGCGTGGGTGCCTTCTCGCGCTGGGGCGCACCCTCAGAGGAACTCTGCTGGGGGGCAGAAGAGCTGCTGCCGGGAGACTGTGCGTTCGCCGTGGTCGCGGAAAAGCCCACTTGAAAGAACACTAAAAAGGCGGCAAAGGCGATAGCGAATGATGGGAGCGTTCTGAACGGCATTGAAAAATGACCCTGTCTGAAGTCTACGCGATCTAGCGGGCATATGAAGGGCCCACGCGAACGTAAGAAAGTAGCCTCTCATTGATGAGAAAGCTACTTAGCTTCACTGATTCGCGGCGCTGCATGCGAAAGGTGTAATCGTTAGACGCATTGAGGGGTGAATCGGAAGAAATGAGGGCGAAAACTTAACCGCGCACGGACACGCCAGAGAAAGAAAGAACAGCAAGACCGCGCACTGGCTGCCCAAAGAAACGAGCGGGCTCGAAATGGCTCCACAACAGCAGATTTTCCACCTGCGACCGGGTTACATCGTCGACAGGGCCTGAGACGATGCGGTAGTCATACACTTCTCCCTGACCGTTGACATACGCTTCGACAACGACGGGCATGGAAAGTGCCGCGATCTGGTCGTTACTGCTGGCCGCACCCGATAGATATAGGAATCGCGGACCGGTCGCCATTCCCAATGGCTCGTCTTTTGTGGCTTGTGCTACTTCCGGCCGGGTAAACATTCCTACCAAAATCGTCACAGTGCCAAGCAGCAGCACCGCGCTGGCGAAACCCGCCGCCGCCTGCAACATAAACGGGCCGACTGTATTTCTCCATGCAAGATTCCAAGTCTGGAAGATACTTTTTCGGCTGCGGGCGCGTTCCTGGCTAACAGCCACGCGAATGCGCAACAGGAGATCTTCCGGCTCGGGAACCTGCCCTAACTTCGCCAGTGACATCTGGGTATGTTGGAGAGCGAACCACTCACCGGAACAACCGCGACAAACCTCAAGGTGAGCGGCGATGCGCTGCATCTCGCGTCCGGTTAGCCGGCCGTCGAGGTAATCCGAAAACTTCGCTTGCGTTGACTTGCAGCCGTTCATCTCGCCTCCTCTCCCAGGGGCATTTCAAATCCGGCATGTGGCTCGGAATTCGCAGCTTGTACCTTAGCCGTCAGAATTGCTTTCAGACAGGCTCGTCCACGAACCAACCGCGACTTGATGGTGCCAAGATTCACGCCCTGAATCTCAGCCACCTCTTCATACACGAATCCTTCGATGTCACGGAGGATCAGTGTCGTGCGGAAGGGCTCAGGGACCTGACTCAGCGCAGCCTCGACGCGTTCTCGATTTTCGGCATGCACTGCCATTTCAAAGGGCGACTCTGCCGGATCTACCAACATTTCCTTTAGCCGAATGGGGGTACCGGAACATCCCTCGGACATCTCCTGCTCAATCGGAACTTCCTGCTGCTTGTGGCGCATCCACCAGCGACGCTGGTTAGAGGCCTCATGCAGAGCGATCCGGTAGATCCAGGTGCGTAGCGACGACTCGCCGTGAAACCTTCCGACTCCTCTGAAGACCTTGACGAAGACTTCCTGAGTGAGATCGGCTGCGTCTGCGCGATCATGCACGGTGCGAGCGAGGAGCGAGTAGATCGGTTGATGATAGTGCGCGATCAGCCAGGCAAAGGCTTGTTCTGATCCTGCCTGGAGCTCCGCTATCAGAGCGGCTTCCTCGGATTGGAGTGTAAGCGCGCTGACAAGATTGCCCATGGTGAGGTCCGCCTGCAATTCAGTGTCCTCCCACGTTACCGCAACATTGGCACATTTGGCACGAGCCAATTGCGCCCGTCAAAAGTCGACGTTCTGATGCGGCCACTCAAGCCCGGCAAAACTTCGCCGTTCAAAACCGGTACGAGCAGAGTGCGCGGGAAACGGAACATTTGGCCGTTTCAGAACCGAATGCCCCGCGCGCCCTATTATCTTAGACACCGGAACCCACCCAAAGTGTTCCCGGTCACGGCTGTGATTATCAGGAAATCGTAGAATCGGCACCGTTTTCAGAGCATGAATACCATTCGCCGGCCTTTTTCGATCCTGTTCCATACGGTTTCTACATCCGCGAGCAAAACCGGCTCCACGAGGACACGAAGGGTGCCTGCGGCGGCCAAAGAAAACAAGGTGGGGATGGCTTCCAGTACTCGATCCAGCGACACCGAGCCAAATCCGCTGCCCATCATCTTGAGATCGACGCTGCGCAGGGTAGCGCCAGCCAACCTGATGGACTTCCCCGCGCTTTCACCGGCTTCGATGAGCCGTGTGGGTCGCTTGGCTTTTGCGCTGAAATTCATTGCAAGCGCTTCAAGCAGAAGTTCGGTAGGCCGCCCCCAAAGATAATCAAGCACCACATCGATTCCACCGTCGGCCTCGACAGCGAAAGCGTCACGGACCGCATCTTCCGATTGACCGAGAGGGATAATTGCGTCCAATTCGTGGACGGCGAGAGCCTCAACATTTCTCCCGGCGGCGATTACTCGTTTGGCTCCCAGGTGCTGGGCAACCTGAATGGCGAGTTGGCCGGCGACGCCGGTGGCGCCGAGTATGAGGAGTGTTTCCCCTTTCTGCAGAGCGGCTCGATCCTTGAGCGAGAGCAAAGCCGACATTCCTGGATTGGCAATCGCGGCTGCCTGTGCGTCATCAAGACCGTCAGGGATCAGGAAGCACTTGGCGCGGGGGGCAACGGTGCGCTCGCACATCGATCCCCAGGGTTTGCGAACGAAGGTGAAGTAGACGCGTGTTCCGTCTTCGAGCGTGCCCACGCCGTCGATACCTGGAACAGATTGGACTTCCCCTTTGCCTGAATAATGCGATCCGCTGGCAAGAGCTTTGACCACAGGATGCAGTCCGGCAGCTCGGACGTTGATCAAGACTTCCCCTTCCCCGGCGACGGCTTCGGGAAAGGATTGATATCGGGGCGCCTCGTCCAGAGCATTGATAACCGCAGCTTGCATGGCGTGACCTCCACGGAGATTCCAGGCAAACATAGTGTGCGCCTTCGCCTGATCTATTTTCTTGTGAGGCACGCAGAATACGAAGTGAGGCCTGCAGGCCCGAAAGAATTTTGCGATTCCACTAATTTTCCAAGCCAATCGGTCCCAGTTGGACCATCGTTCGACTCAGGGAGCTCTCATTGACGAATCCAGCCTCACCAGAGACAATAAGAGAGTTGTCCCCGCAGCATGTGGGCCTGTGGCGCAGCTGGGAGCGCGCTTCCATGGCATGGAAGAGGTCATCGGTTCGATCCCGATCAGGTCCACCAAATCAATCCATTTAGCAGATTTCCAGGTTTCTCCTGCTTCCTCTTCCAACCCAAGATTGGACCCAAGCAGCTAAGCTACCCAGTTACTTCGTGAGGGAGGGGCGCCCTCATCTGTTTTCCCTTACTGTTTGGAAGCGAGGGTCTTTATCTGGTGCAGCGGAACGCGGCGGATCACGATCTCCAGGTTGACTGCGGCATCGTCCGTTTCAGCTCGTACAGTCGAGGGCGCTGACACCGTTTCGTACACGCCGTTGGTAATGAACTCGTCTGGCACAACGCTCAGCGGAAAAGGCCCATGCTTTCCCATGCGCACCAGGAAGGCGCCAGTGCTGTCGCTGTAGACCACTTCCTTGCCGATGTGCAGCGCCGCTCCCTCCACTGGATTGCCCTGTTCATCTTTCACAACGCCTTGCACCAGAAACTTTGCGATCGAAAAAGTCTCAGAATGCCCGGACATCATGCCGTTCATGCGATACACATAGGTGCTCATCCCGAACGTATAACGCACATGTCCGGTCGGGTCCACATTTGAAGCAGCCGTAATCTGCATCGGGCCAATGATCCTCACCGAGGCGTTCAGCGCAAGTGCCTGCTCAAACGGATGATCGGGACGAAATGGCAGGTATAAATTCTGGTAATCGGCTTGCAGCATCAGCCGATTGCTTGTGAAGTCCCCGCCAAAGGCAAACGTGGTCTGCCCGTTGGTGCGCGAAATCAGCTGCAGCAAGCTTAAGCGCGAAGAAAGATTTTCCCGTATTGTTCCCGAAAGGATCGTACTGCTCGGTTTACCTTCCGACTTACTCTGAAACCAGTTTTCGTTGATCTCGAGCCGGCGACCGAAGCGGCGGCCCACATACAGATTCGTTCCCTGCGTGCGAAGTCCGAAGCTGCTGGAGGAAAACAGCCCGCTCCCGAAATAGAACCTCTCCACGTGAAAGTCGGCAGAGAGCTGGTTCACTGTGGCCTGCTGCATGGCTCCGCCGAGCGTCACTGGCTGCAGAAGGTTTTGGTGTCCAGCGGTGATGCTGACAAAATCCAGCGGCTTGTAGAGCATCTGCACATTCCCTTTGTTGACCTCGGAACTCAACGGACTGGCCAACGAAATTCGCTGGAAGGAGTTACCGGTCAGCACATAGCTCGTCCTGAAGATGAGCTTCTGCGTCTCGGCGTCGAAGCTGACAGCGAAATACTTCTGGTTTGAGCCAATGCCAGCTGTGAGCGAAGTTTTTACAAATCGGTTCGGCTGATATTGCAGTCCCTGCAGAAAAGTCTGTTGCCGCGAAACGATGTTCCGCGAAAAGAACTTCAAATGATCATTCAACTTCTGTTCGTAGAAAAACATTCCGGCAGGATCGTCGCTGGTGGCCGCGTTGAACAGGCCTGTGCCCAGCCACGTCGAGGTCATTCCAGCAAAGGCATAATACTTTCTAATGCTGTCTTTATGGGTGACGCCGATCCCGCGCATGGAAAAATAGTGGCTGGAGTCGAAGACATCGGTAGGCAGGATAAACGGGACGGTCTCATCGCCGGTAAGCAGAGTAAAGCTCTTAAACTGGTAGTGGTTCTCGGCTCCGTAGCGTAGATGCCCTTCGAAATAGCCCAAGTCTACGCTTCCATCATATTTAGGGGCCTTGAACTCGACCGATCCGCCCTGCGCATTGAGCATCGTCGAGGTTCCGCCCTGCACGCGAAATACCTGTGCGTTCGCTCTTCCGGCCAGCAGCATCGCCAGCACCAGGAGCGCGCATTGGAATCGCGGGTGCATCAGTAAGCTAGGGCTTTTCCCCAGTGCTTTCTGTCACTGAGGTCGATCCTGAAGCTACGTCGAGATTCTTATCTGCTTTGACCTGCAGCTTTTCTTCAATCTTAAAGTTCTCAAATTGGAAACTTACTTCCGTCGGAGCTGTATCCCCCCCAGACTTTGCGTCGAGCGGTACCTCGAGGATGCGCTTGCTGTGCGGGAAGATCGGGAACCCGGGAGCTTCCTGCTTCTTTCTTCCGCTCGCCAACTGGGTTTGGAGCACGCGCCCGAAGTTGTCGCCCGTGTTCTCGACCTCCAGAAGAACCTTGTTGTCAGCCGCATTGAGCTCCGCCCGCACCACGTGGACGTCCGCCCTCTCTACCCTTTGTTTGGGCAGCAGATAGACGGTGTGGGGCAACTGCAGCCGCACATTCATTCCTTGCGCGGTGCGGAACGCGAACCCCGTAAACGATGCATAGATCACAAACCACGTTGGACTGGGCGGCGCACTCGCTTCGTAGAACACGTAGTACGTCTGCTGCGGCTGGATGCGAAAACTGGTTGCCGAGAGCTTCAAGTGAATATTCGGGTCCAGCGGTCGGTAGCTGATCTCGCCTTTTTCCGAGACGGTAAAACTCTTCGCCTCGAGCACAACATTCAGCGGTGTGAGACCGTCGTTTACATACTCCACACGGCCCTTGGCAGGGTTGCCGAGCTCGTTGATCACGGGACGCACAGTTTGGCCTACCGCGCCTGCGCTAAGGACAACGGCAAAGATTCCGGCGGTCCAAAGGCGAAATGAATTTCCAATCGAGCTTCTAGACATATTCTGCCCCTGTGAGTCAGAGCGCCTGAGCCTGGATGGTCAGGGTTCCTGTGTATACGCCAGTTGGCAAACTCGGCAGCGGCGCCAGATCTATGTTGAAAGTCATTACGTCGCTATTCGTGCCGGTCTTGTTATTTCCTAGAATCCGTACAGACGATACCTGTAGTCCTGCGTTGGCTCCGCCAAACGCGACGGTATTCGTAAGGGCGGCAAATGCGCCCCCATTGTCCGAGATCTGAAAATCGGCCGAGGGAATATTGTGCCCGGCGCCATCGCTGAGCGCGGCCGTCGATGAACTGAAGAATGCGTAGAGTTTCAGACTGTTGACATTCGGCCTGAGGAGCCATGTGGTGGTGGCCGTAATGCTCGTGCTCCCGGGATTGCTGCCGCTGCCACCGACTAGAGTGAAGTTCACCGCATTGCCAGACAGCGTGAGCGTGATGGAGTCCGGAAGAACCGCATTCAGCACAATTGGGCTTGCGCCCGAATTCCGCACCTGTGCCTGGGCAGGTGCCAAAAACATCGCCGTAGCCAGAATCAGCGCTGCTATTGTTCCGAATTTCGTCTGCATTCGCATCGCGCGTTACTTTCCTGGGCCCCTAAGACCAATCTGAGACACGGCTAGAGGGCGGGCGCACTGCAATTTCGCAGTTCCCGCCCTCGCCGAATGCAATTTCTTGCAGACTCTATGTGGTTGCCTGTGCCTGAATGTTCAGCGTTCCGGTGTAGGTGTTAGCAGGAAGCTGAGGCAGTGTGCCGCCAGTGAGATTGATATTGAAAGTCATGGCGTCGGTGCGGCTCGATGACCGATTCGTGGTCGTGATCGGCACGTTCGCCAATTGGAGACCTGCATTGGCGCCACCGAAAGCAACGGTGTTAGTCAGCGCGGCGGCCGGGGTGGCGTTATCCGCGATTGAGAAGGCCGAAGACGGAATGCTGTTTCCCGAGCCGTCGGACAAGGCCGTCGTTGCGCTGGTGAAATACGCATAGACGCCCACTGCGGTCCGACCTGGTGCCAACGTCCACGCTGTGGTGGCCGTGATGGCGCCAGAGCCGGCGTTGGTGGCGCTACCAGCGCTTAGCGTAAAGTTCACCGTGTTCGCCGAAAGGGTGAGGGTCAGCGATTCGGCTAGTTTGGCGTTCAAAGCAATTGTCTGCGCGCCAGAGTTCAGCTGCGCAGATGCCATCGAGGCCGGGAGTGTCATCGCGAAGCCGACCATCGCAGCCCAAAAGATTCTTCCTGTTTTCATCGTTCCTCCGAATGTGGGTATTAACCATCAGTTCTTCGCTGTTCGCGAAAGCCCGGCCGATGCATGGCATCTCGTAACCTTTGGCGAGTATGTGACGAACATCACATGTGTCAAATACAACTTGAGTAATGAACAGCTCTTGTTTTGCCCCTAAGTTCAAAGAAAATATATCTTTGCGCCGTTTTGTGGTTTCTCTGCAGCGCATCAATGTTATTGATAATAAAAGTTTTATAACCAAGCCATCCTGTCGATGACCCTAGAAGCGTTACCCTAGGACTAAAGTAACCGTATCGCTGGTAACTCTAGGGTATTGCCGTAGTTGCACGGGATCCAGGGGCAACCATGAAGTGTTGTTAATGCATCCGGGACGGTCGGCCGGGGTTGGGGTAAAACCTCTTCCCTCGACGGTGGACCAGTCACAACGTTCGGGCTCGGCCTCCACTTTGCCATTTTTGGGGTCACAAGGCCTTCACCCTGGCAGTGTTAACAGGTCCCGGGAGTGTGGCAGCAACGTCATAGCAAATAACGATTCCACGTAACCGAAGGCTCCGAGAGGGCGGTCATTCGCCCATAACCGATATTTGGAAGATCCGATCCATTACGCGCATCAGTCTGGAACATCTGTCTTGAGTATCTCTTTCGGTCAGTGTTCAATTTGTCCGCGATCGAATTCAATGCCCCGGGCCTGGGGCGTGGATGCGGTTAAACTGGGTACCTTTCCCGCCTCCCTGTGAAGTGAGACTATGAAATTGCCTTCTGCGTTGAATTCGTCCTTGGCTATTGCGGTCAACTTAACGGGTGGGTTGCTTCCGATTTTTAGAACGAACTCACCCTGCTCCAACGAGAGTTGGAACACGCCACCCGTTTCCGGACTCTGATAGCTGCCGATGAAATCTCTCAATTCTGCCTCGCTCGGGTGGAACTCGTCGAGCCTCTTACCAGCAAAGAGCACCTGGCCATTCCTATCGAATGTGACCTTCATTGAACCGCCCAGGATCTCAAAAGTAATCAGATCGCCCATCGAGTTGTAGAACTGATTCGCGTTCTTACGACGCATTGCTGAGCCCCACAATAAGTTGCCATCTTGGGCCGTAAAGGAATAAATCGTATACGTGTGCGAGTCGAGATATTGGCCCGCGAAGACTACGGGATCTGGGAGGTCTTTGGTGGTGGGCGAGCCACCCGGTTTGTCGGACTGAAGCACGTTCTTGAGGTAGACATCAGCGACCTTGCGGGAACGAAGTTCAGGGTCAGCATTCGAAACATTGCAGAGGCAAACCACCGAGAACTTCTGCTCGGGAAAGCGAAGAATGTCAGCCCGGTAGCCGAAGAGCGAACCATCGTGTTCCACGATCGGCAGCCCACGATAGTTCCCAAGAATCAGGCCCATCCCGTAAGCATCGTGCATACCGTCATTCAGGACTCCCGGCTTTTGCAATTCGCTTAAGAGCGTCCCTTTGCCCAGTCGGTTCGAATAGAAGTTCTCGTCCCATTTGAGCAAGTCGTCAACGGTGGTCATGAGTCCGCCGCCGCCGACAAGGCGATACGTCGTCGACCAGCCAACCTGGAAATTGCCGTTCTTGCCTGGGTAGTAGGCTGGTGCGCGCCCGGGCACAACGACAGAGGCGTCGTCGTAGAAGAGCGTATGCGTCATCTCGAGAGGGCGAAAGACGTTCTCAGCAGCGAATTCGGCGAGGGTCTTTTTGGTTGCACGCTCGAGAACGATTCCGAGCAAGAAGTAGTTTGTATTGCTATAGACCCACTCGTCTCCGGGCAGATTGTTTAGTCTGCGTTGACGCGCAATCAGTTTGAGGAGTTCGGCAGGGGAATTGAAGTCTGCGGCATCATGGCCCGAAAAGTAAATCAGACTGAAGAAATCTCGAAAACCGCTTGTCTGGTTGAGCATTTCCCGCAAGGTAATCTTGTGGCCGTAATCGGGTAGCTCGGGAATGTACTTTCTTACGTCGTCGTCCAAGGATAGGGAGCCTTGCTCAGCTGCGAGTACGACGCTCGTGGCTGTGAATTGTTTCGAGATCGATCCAACGTAGAAGACGGATTCCGGTGAGAGTGGAACTCCGAGTTCCAAGCTTGCATCACCGTACGATTTCCGATACAGGAAGGTGCCGTTGCGAATTACACCGAGCGAGCATCCCGGTGAGCCTGGCCGATTGTAAGCAGCAAAGATTTCATCCACTTGTTGCGAATGGTCTTCTGCACGGGCGGACTGCGCGTGCGCGCAACTCGTTAATATGGATGCGGCTGCTAAAGAGAGACGAGCAGAGCTGAGGAACCTTGGCAAAATTCCCCTCCAATTTCCCCGCAGATTCTATGGTTTGGACGCGTCTGCGCCCATAACGTTTGATCATCTTTCCGATGGTGGTACCCTTCTCGCTCGCAATCAACGCGGCCAATAAAAAAGAATCAACGAATAGCTGTCCGGAATCTCACTGTGCAAATGAGACCATACGGTCTCTTGCGGTTTACACCTTTCAAGGTGAGAACAACACATGCAGTCCGCCACAAAACACCCCGCCACAGCCTCAATTTGGATCCGTCGTTATCTCGGAACCGTGGGAAGGCGGTTCACATTTCTGCTATCTCTGCTGGTCGTTTCCGTTTCCTTTTGCGCCATGGCACAGACTGCGCAGCCGCACACAGACGTCTCTCGCGCCCTCGCGGCGCCGAAGGAACTTCCCCTGGCATCGCGGAGTACAGTCGACACGGCTTCGCTGGACAGCCATGCCGCGGTCGAGAACGGCGGCAATGCCCGTGGAGTGATCGTGATTGGATTTATGGGTGGGTTTGCTAAGAGCGATGACCCGAAACATCCTGAAGTGCAGTTTGCCCAGTATCTTCGAGAGCGTTATCGCTCCGACATTTATGCACAGGTGTTTGGAAATCATCACGGCAGGAAAGCTCTTCGGGAAGTTCAGCGCCTCCTCGACGGCGATGGAGACGGCTCGCTTTCGTCTGCTGAAAAAGAGGACGCGAGAATCATCATTTATGGACACAGCTGGGGTGCTACGGAAACGGTGGTATTCGCTCGAGAGTTAGGAAAGAGGGGCATTCCGGTTCTGCTCACGGTTCAGGTGGATAGCATTTCGAAACCGGGCCGTGATAATTCGATGATCCCCGCAAACGTGGCAAAGGCGATTAATTTTTACCAGTCGGGCGGCCCGCTTCATGGACGCGCAGAGATATTCGCAGCCGACCCGGCTCAAACAAAGATCATCGGAAACTTCCACATGACTTATGAGGGCCGCCCAATTAATTGCGATAACTATCCCTGGTACGCTCGAACATTTAACAAGCCACATCACAAGATTGAGAATGACCCACGGGTCTGGGATCGCGCCGCATTGCTTATCGATTCCGAAATCGCGGACACGAACCTGGCAGCTCGCGAGTCAGCGCCGTCTTTGACCAGCAGCAGCACGCCCGATGGCGTTCCACTGTTCTAAAGGTAATCCGCAACTTTCAGAGTGATGCTACGCAGCTGTTGGTTGCTTCTTGTCGCTGGCTGCCGTCGGTGGTTTTGCAAAGGCAGCTTCTCTGCCAAGTTCCAGAGCCTGGTGCTCGTCCAGTCGTCCAAAGAGCTCAATCAATTTCGCGACGAGGCCGGTCCACCCGGTCTGGTGGCTGGCTCCCAAACCTGCGCCATTGTCGCCATGGAAATACTCGAAGTAGAGAAGGTAATCCTTCCAGTGAGGATCCGTCTGGAACTTCTCAGTCCCGCCGTACACGGGCCGTTGGCCCCGCTTGTCACGCAGGAAGATTCGAGCCAGACGGTTGGCAATTTCCCGTGCCACCTGGAAGAGGTTCATCATATTGCCAGAGCCCGTGGGACACTCGACCTTGAAACTGTCTCCGTAATAGAGGTAGTACGACAACAGTGCGCGGATCAACACCGCGTTTACCGGCATCCAAATCGGGCCACGCCAATTGGAATTACCTCCGAACATGCCAGTATTTGATTCCGCCGGCAAGTAATCCACCTTGTATTCCCTGCCGTTGACCTGGATCACAAAGGGGTGGTCCTTGTGGTAGCGGGAGAGCGCTCGAATGCCGTAGGGACTCAGAAACTCGTTTTCATCCAGCATTCGCGAGAGAATTCGACGCAGCCGCTCAGGATTGACCAATGCGGCGATGCCCCGCTCCCCGTAACCCAGATGACCAGGCCCGGTTGGATGAATGCCGTTGCGCAGCTCGGGCATCCGTTGCAGAAGTTCTTGCAGTCTTTTCATCGCACGAGGCACGCGTTCGCGCTGCCATGGCTCGATCACGGTGGTAGCGCACAACGGCAGCAGGCCGACCATCGAGCGCACCTTGAGCCTCTCGGAACTGCCATCGGGAAGACGGAGAACGTCGTAATAGAAACCATCTTCCTCGTCCCACATGCCCTGTGAACCCGTCTGGTTCATTGCGTTCGCAATCCAGAGGAAGTGCTCGGCAAACTTTACGGCCATGTCTTCGTAGAGGCTGTCGTGGGATGCCAGCTCGACGGCGATTTCCAGCATATTTTGCGAGAACATCGAGACCCATGCTGTGCCATCCGCCTGCTCGAGATAGCCGCCCGTAGGCAGTGGTGCACTGCGATCAAAGACGCCGATGTTGTCCAATCCCAGAAAGCCGCCTTCAAACAGATTCTTGCCTGAACGGTCTTTGCGATTCACCCACCAGCTGAAATTCAGCATGAGTTTCGCGAAGGACCGTTTGAGAAATTCGAGATCGCCTCTTCCATACGTGGCCTGGTCAGTGCGGTAGAGGAAGATTGTGGCCCAGGCGTGGACCGGCGGATTGACGTCGCTGAAATTCCACTCGTAGGCCGGGATCTGACCGGTGGGGTGAAGGAAGGAAGTCTGCAGCATCAGGTCCAGCTGCTCCTTCGCGAAATCGGTGTCCACGGTGGAGAGCGCTATTGTATGGAATGCCAGATCCCAAGCCGCATACCAGGGATACTCCCACTTGTCGGGCATCGAAATAATATGCTGATTGAGCATGTGAAACCACTCACTGTTTCGCATGTTGCGTGAGCCGAGCTTCGTCGCATCGACGCCGTGTTCTTCGAGCCATTTGTCTACATCGAAAAAGAAGAACTGTTTGGACCAGAGCATTCCGGCGAGCCCCTGTCGCATGACAAGTGCTTCATCAGCGCTGACACGTTCCGGAGTAACTGACTTGTAGAACTCGTCTGCTTCAGCTTTCCGAGTCTGAAGAGTCGTGTCGAAACTGCTGAAAGCGTCGCTGATGGCATTGGGAGCCAGATTGGTGAGGCGTAGACGAATAGTGGATGTCTTGCCTGCGCCTACATTCAACTGGTAATGTGCGGCACACTTCGTCCCCGTTTTCTCGGGATTGATGGCGTTCTGATCTCCATTGACCACGAAATTGTTGATCCCGTCTTTGACGTATCGAGATGCGTTGGGCTTCCCAAAAATGCGCTCGTTGTTCGTCTCGTTTTCTGTGAACAGCAGAGAGGCATCTCCATCGCAGTAGAGATACCGTTCGCCCAATTCACCGTGTGAGGCGGCAATTGCCTTAGCGCCCCTATGTTCAGAAATCTGCTTCAGCGAAGGCTTGGGTGTACCCGGCCACCATGTCCAGATATTGCGAAACCACAGTGTCGGCAAGAGATGCAGTGTCGCTGGATCAGGGCCACGATTACTCACGCTGATTTGGATAAGGATGTCTTCCGTTTCCTGCTTGGCATATTCCACGAAAACGTCGAAATAACGATCTTCGTTGAAGACGCCGGTATCAAGGAGCTCGTACTCAAAGTCCTCACGATTGCGCGCCCTGTTGGTCTCGATCAGATTGAGGTATGGATATTCGGCTTGCGGGTACTTGTAGAGGTACTTCATGTAGGAGTGTGTCGGGGTGCTGTCGAGGTAAAAGTAGTACTCCTTGACGTCTTCGCCATGATTGGCCTCACTATTGGTCAGGCCAAATGCGCGCTCCTTGAGGATTGGATCCTTGCCGTTCCACAGAGCCATACTGAAACACAAGAACTGCTTGTCGTCGCAGATACCGGCCAGGCCGTCCTCTCCCCAGTGATAGGCGCGCGATCGCGCCTGGTCATGAGTGAAGTAGTCCCAGGCGTCTCCGTTGTCGCTGTAGTCTTCGCGTACTGTGCCCCACTGGCGTTCGCTGAGGTAAGGTCCCCACTTTCTCCAAGGGACGTTGGCGTTGCGCGCCGCATTCAGTCTGGTGGATTCAGGATTTTGTGGCATTCGATACCTCATTTTTCTTTTGGGCTGACTCGCATTTGTCGTTTGGCGCTTCTTGACTAGTCGAGATGCGGAAGAGCTCGGCAATTATGCCCATTGCCAAATCCTGCTCCACTATCGAGGCGCCAGCTGTTCCTGGCTATCAATCAATCGCTTTCTCATTGTGAACAAAGTAAAAGTACGCGCCAACGCTCAGGAAATTGACCACTACGGCGATCACGTTCCAGATGACTACCGGTCGTGAAGTGATCAACAGACCGTAATAGACCCAGAGGACCTGAAAGACGCACATGATTGCGGCCATCCTCGGATTCATTCCCACACTTGATCGGCGCTTGAACATCGCGATCAAGTCCGGTAGCGCGGCAAAGGTCGTTCCAAAGCCCGCCACTATGCCGACGATCTCCGATCGCTTAATACTCGAGAATAGGATGCTCCTCGGATCACCCGGTACCAGGTCCTCACAGCCGCACAGGGAAATCGCGCTGCAAGCAACAACCCCAAGCGCGATTCTGTTGAACCTACACATGCGGATAGATCCCCGAGGGGAAATCGTTTTTCATGTTAGGCACGCCACGCATTCCGATCAACTGTCGAAACTACCAGAGCGTTCCTGAAAAAGAATGAATGCCCCGGAACCTGCTGTACGTTATTGATTCTGTTAATGCACCCACCATGGCATGGAAGAGGTCATCGGTTCGATCCCGATCAGGTCCACCAGGCAAGCCCATCACATCCTAGACAATCACCGCGAGCCGATTTGACCGTTAGTGGTTCATTTCGTGCGTATCGCGGACCAGGGAGCCGTCCACGAAAAGCGAAAGCACTCGATCAAAGGCGAGGATTTCCCCGGTCCGGGTAATGCAAGAGCGAGCTGAGTTGAAAAGGACGAATCATCGTTGAATCACGGTCAAGCTGACGTCGTCGCAAAGGGGACTACCGTTAGCAAAGTCCTGTAGGGTCGCGAGGAGCATCATGAGCGTGGCCTGGGCAGACGACGAATCGGCATGTCGCACCGCCGCAAGTATCCGATCCAATCCGAACTCTTCGTCTGAAGTGTTGCGGCATTCAAGTACACCATCGGAGTATGCGACAAGCGTGTCACCCGGTTCGAGAACCAACTCGCCCAACTCGAACTTCGCGTCTTCGATAGCGCCCAACAATGGGCCGCCTGTCTCCAACAGATCAGTTCGACCATCCGCGCGAAGCAATATTGGTGGGCAATGGCCGGCATTGCAGTAGGTCAGTTCTCCGGTGCGGCAGTTGATTCGCGCTAGGAATGCCGTGGCGAACGGCGCAACCGGTCGCAGATCGCAGAGGTGGCGGTTGATTTCCGAGGCTATCCTTGCCGGGTCAGAATAAGGCCGGTCGTAACGTTGCAGAAGTCCTGCGAGATTGGTGAACCACATTCCAGCCGCAATGCCCTTACCGGCAATGTCCCCATGCGCCATCAGAACTTTGGAGCCGCTTTTCAGGAACGTCGTGAAATCTCCGGAGAGAAAGCGTGCTGCGAAGACCTCGCTTGCAAACTGTAAACTGCCGTGGCGAAACTCACGTGGGCCGCTTAGTTTGCGCTGAATCTGGGCTGCCTCAAACAGTTCTGAATGAAGGTTGAGTTTCTCTCGCAAGAGGGCGTTAATCTCGTCCCGCAGCGGGACGCTCAACCGAGGTGGCAGCATCGACGCCATGATTGCGGATCGGCCTCCGCCGTTAGTCCGGAACTTGCCTTCGTCTCTTGTTAGTACTCCCCTGTCGCTCATAATCAACCCTTCGATGTTCTGATCGTTGTTTTAGCCAACGAACCGATAACCTGTTCCATGCACCGTGAGGAAGTACTGAGGCTGTTCGGGATCGGGCTCGAGTTTTTGGCGTAGACGTACCAGGTGCGTATCCACCGTCCGGGTAGTTGGAAAATTCTCGTATCCCCAAACCTCTTCCAGAAGACGATCGCGACTGAGCGTTTCGCCTGAATGACAGATGAAATACTTCAGCAGTTCGAACTCTTTGGAGGAAACTTCGAGATACTTGCCGGATCTGAGCACTCGTTGACGACGCAGATCTACTTCCACGTCACCGAAGGAGTGTTGATCCTGGTGCTTGGGAACAACCGCCGTACGTCGCAGCACAGCCTTCACTCGCGCCAGCAACTCGCGGATTGAAAACGGCTTGGTCACATAGTCGTCCGCACCGAGTTCGAGGCCCACCACTTTGTCCAGTTCCTGGCCGCGGGCAGTCAGCATAATGATCGGGATGGAACCGCGTTGAGCGCGTAGCTGCTTGCATACCTCCAGTCCGCTCATCCGCGGCATCATGACATCCAGCACCACAAGATCGGGGGACTCCTCAAGAGCTCTTCGAAGGCCTTCGATCCCATCGCCCGCTGTAATCACTTCATAGCCTTCGAACTCAAAATTGTCTCGAAGTCCAGCCACCATATTGGGCTCGTCTTCCACGACAAGAATTCTCGCTGGCCGTTGTGCTTCAGCTATCTTCGCCTTCTCTCGCTGTCTCATGCCATCCCTTCCGCCTGCCGAACCTCTGGTGCCTGCACCGGCAGTGTAATGATGAACTTGCTGCCTTGACCGGGCTCGCTTTGAACCGCGACTTCACCTCCATGTGCCTGCACGATGTGGCGCACCAGCGACAGCCCTAGCCCGCTTCCCTTGGTGTTATGCACCAGGGGGTCGCACACTCGATAAAACTTCTCGAAGATTTTGGGCTGCTCCTTCTCGGGGATGCCGATCCCATGATCGACGACCTCAAGATTAACGCCGCCATTGTGCCGATAGAGGTTGACCCCAAGGTATTTCTCTGTCGCCGAGTACTTCACCGCGTTGTTCACCAGATTCAGCAGTGAACGTGCAATCGCTTCGCGATCCACCCACACTTGTGGCAGATTGCCGTCGATCTTCTGCTCGAACTGGAACCCGTTCTGCTCAATTTCAAAACGATAGGATTCCAGCGTGCCCCGCACCAGATCGGCCACATCGGTTTCGCGGAAGCTGTACTCCTTCTTGCCCGACTCGATACGCGAGAAGTCCAGAATATTGTTGATCAGCGAAGTCAACCGCTCACTCTCTTTGCGAATAATCTCGTAATACTCCTGGCGCTTTTCAGGGTTGGAGATGCGTCCCAATTCGAGCGTCTCTGCGTAAAGGCGAATGAGCGCAAGAGGTGTTCTCAGCTCGTGCGAGACATTGGAAACAAAATCGGATTTCAACTTCGCCAGTGCAAGTTCGCGCGCAACGTTTCGGTAGGCGAGCAGCATTCCTCCACCCATCAGCAGTGAAAGCGCTCCGAGAATAATGTAGGCAGTCCGCGCAAAGTTGTTGCTGATTGTCGCAATCGTGGTCCCGCGCAGCTTGATTCCCAAAATCAGCCCGGGGAAACCACTTTCAAAACTACGCTCCACTTCAGGTGAACCTCCATCCCAACAAATCGAAGCAGCCAATGGGGAATGGTCCTTCATAGTCCGTACCATGATCACTGGTTGAGGATGGGATGTATCGTTTGCGTTCTGATTTGGCAGCACTTCGTTCAGCGCTTGCGGGAAAAACGTGTTCGCAAGATAGTCAGTATCGTAGACAAACCCTGCCAGAGCGGGATGCTCTGCCGTCGAACCGCGAGGCACGAACAGCACCAACGACTGGTACTGCCATTTGTCGCCCCTTTGCACCCAATTGTCGGTGAGATAGACGCGCCGACCTTCCGTCGTCTTGATCTTCTTCAGCTTGGCAATCCAGTCTTTTGTCTCCACATCAAACCAACGTCCGACCATGGATGAGACATTCCTGCCTTCTTCCTCAAATTGAGCATCGCCCATCCGATCAGGCTGCGATTGAGCCTTAAGATGGCCTTTCCCGGTCCACAGAAACGCATGTGCAATGTCGGGGTGTGCCGCCAGGAATCCTTCTAGTTCGTCACCTTGCTTCACGTCGGGAAATTTCGCGCTGGCATCCTCAGCCATCTCATAAGCGCGCTCATTAATTCGCTTTTCAGCGATAGTTAAGACCTGTCGATACTCCCGTTGAAAGACGGCCTCGATCGCTTTATCGCGCTCTATGTTCCGGAGGTACCATACACCGGCCACGACGAGCGCGGTCGCAGGCAGCATAACTCCCAGCATGAATATCAACATCCGCGGGCGCTGGGACCAAAGTCGTCGGATTTGAAGGTTAAACATATGTACGCTTTCGGAGGGCGCTCCGCGCTTTCGGAGAGAAGCGCCCATCTCCATCGGATTGAAGAATAAGCGAGGAAACTCGGCGATATGTCACAACAATGCAACAAATTGCAAAGAGTTGTGAACTCATAGGAATCGTCCCAAAGCAACGAGGAGTGAACTTATGCAGAATGAACAGTCGCTTTGTATGATGGAGGCAGCCTTAGCCAATTCCTGGTTTGTTGCCGGGTGACCTTGGACAATATAGTCAAACGACCTATTCTTCGAACAGTCGAATGACGCCCCAATCTCATGAAAGACATCTATTCAAGGTTTGGAGAGGTGAAGGCGCAGCCTCGCACAGGATTTCGCGATTTTACATGTATTTAGCCTTCAGGCTTTAAGCCAGGTTCGCGGACGGAAGAGGTGACTCTTGATTGTCTACGACACTACTTACAACGGCATGAAACCCGGGCTCTGCCACCGCATCAAAACCCTCGCGTCTGAACTTGCGGGGGCCGGCTGCAACGCCGTCAAGTTTCCTCCCTTTCTGAACACCCAAAATCCGTTCAGCCTTGGTTACGATCCCCGCACCGACCTTGACGTGGGGCAATGGGAACCATTGCATGTCACGGGAACAGCGGATGACTTGAAGAGTGCGATTGACACTCTGCATCAGCATGGAATTCTTGTCATTCAGGATTGGGTAAACCGCCAATACGGCGGTCCAGCGCCTCTCTACGAGAGAGGATCTGACGGGAAGATCGATCACAATCTATTCCCCAAACCTGCTAAGTGCTTCTCTCCACCGAAGCCTCGTGATACCCCCTTCGCAGGCGACGACGGACCAGATGACGGGATGCTTGCGGCCTATCAACATTCGAATGGATACATGCTCAACGGGAAGATTCAAGCGGGCAAGTGGCAGGAACATGTCCTTGGTATCGACGGTTTCCGTTTGGACGAAGCAAAGGGTCTTCCATCTTCGGTAAGTTCTGCACTGGCAAGAGCGCGCCCGGGTTTGAATTACGCCGAGGTCTATGACGGCGACCCTGCTACCCTCGGCCGGTTTGTGGCACAGACTGGCATGCCTGTGCTGGACTTTACCCGGCACTTTGCCTATCGCGCAGTATCGCAAGGTGCGCCGCTCTCGTCGCTCGTGGGAAACGGCTTTTGTTTTCATGATTCTGACCAAGCATATATCTACGTCGAATCGAATGACACAGACGGCCCCGGCGGCATCGTGAATAACAAGCTCTGGTTTTATCTCGACGCAATCACGATGCCATGCAAAGGAGCTCTGATCTTCGCTAAAGACTACGAAGTGTATGGACTAGGGACCGAGATCAGAAACATGATGTGGATCGGCACTACGTTCGCCATCGGTAGTCTAGCGTGGGAGTATGTCGACGACACCCTGCTCTGCTGGAGTCGAAACGGCGACGGAGGTCGAACCTGGAGCGGAGGGCTCTTCTGCGGTTACAGCTCTGACCCGATCAATCATCGCAGCGAATGGGTTCACACGCCTTTCGGGCCGCACCGTCAACTCCACGACTACACCGGACATGCGCCAGACGTCTGGACCAATCAGGACGGCTGGGCGTATTTCACTTTCGGTCCTAATGAATTCGGCTCGGCAAGAAACTACGTTGCCTACGCTCCAGCCGGGGTCGAGCATCAGGTACCCATCGCACCCAGAGGCAGAAAAGGCACGGGCCGCTTCACCGATTTCAGCTCGATTACCGTCCGGCTCAAAGACTGATCGTCCTCTGTTCAGGACCCAATCCCAAGGGAATTTCCGATGAAGAGAATAAACAGGAAATGAGCTTTTGATGGCTGGCTGGTTAGCCGTTTCCTCACCCCGATGGACCGTTGCGAATCGTAGCTATATCCTTGATAGTGCAAGCGGCCCACGGGATTCCAGAATCAGAGATATGCCAAACAGGCCCAGAACAATCCTGTTCTACCCAACGAGGCATGGATTCTCAGTCGTTGGACACAACCAACCAAAAGGAGAGAAAGCATGTCAACCGAATTGAAGTGCCCATTCCATCACACCGCAGGGGAAGGCACATCGAACCGTGACTGGTGGCCGAACCAGTTGAACCTCAGGATCCTGCACCAGCACTCCTCCCTCTCCGATCCAATGCAAAAGGAATTCAACTACGCCGAGGCGTTCAAGAGCCTCGACTTCGCAGCAGTGAAGAAGGACCTCCTGGAACTCATGACGACCTCACAGGACTGGTGGCCGGCGGACTTCGGGCACTACGGGCCTTTGTTCATTCGCATGGCGTGGCACAGCGCCGGCACGTACCGCACCGGCGACGGACGCGGTGGCGCCGGATCTGGCCAGCAGCGTTTCGCTCCTCTCAACAGCTGGCCCGACAACGTGAGCCTCGACAAGGCGCGAAGGCTGATCTGGCCGATCAAGCAGAAGTATGGCAACAAGATTTCATGGGCCGATCTGATCATCCTCACCGGCAACGTTGCGCTGGAGTCGATGGGCTTCAAGACCTTCGGCTTCGGCGGCGGACGCGCAGACGTCTGGGAGCCGGACGAGGACGTCTACTGGGGCACGGAGAAGACCTGGCTGGGAGGCGATCATCGCTATGGCAAGGGGCAGTCTGGCGAAGGCGTGATCGTAGCCGATGAGGAAATGCATGGCAGCGAGAAGGATCGCACCGGCGCGGATGAGCGCAATCTCGAGAATCCGCTTGCCGCAGTACAGATGGGCCTGATCTACGTGAACCCGGAAGGCCCGGAGGGCTTCCCGGATCCCGCCGCCGCGGCCCACGATATCCGCGAAACCTTTGCGCGCATGGCCATGAACGACGAAGAGACCGTCGCTCTGATCGCCGGCGGGCACACCTTCGGCAAAACTCACGGCGCGGCTCCCGCGTCCCATGTGGGGCCCGAGCCCGAAGCCGCCGGCCTTGAGGAGCAGGGCCTCGGCTGGAAGAGCAGCTTTGGCAACGGCAAGGGCGGCGATGCGATCACAAGCGGCCTGGAAGTTATTTGGACGACCAAGCCGACAAAGTGGAGCAACGAATACTTTGACCACCTGTTTCGCTATGAGTGGGAGCTGACCAAGAGCCCGGCCGGAGCAAATCAGTGGAAGCCGAAGGGTGATGCAGGCGTCGGCACTGTGCCGGATCCGCACGACCCGTCGAAGCGCCGCGCACCGTCTATGCTGACCACGGATATCGCCATGCGCGTTGATCCTGCCTATGAAAAAATCTCAAGACACTTCTACGAGAACCCTGACAAGTTCGCCGATGCGTTTGCCCGGGCGTGGTTCAAGCTCACGCACCGCGACATGGGTCCGCGGGCGCGCTATCTCGGCCCTGAGGTCCCTGCCGAAGAACTCCTCTGGCAAGACCCCATCCCCTCGGTTGATCACAAGCTGATCGATGAGCAGGACATTGCCTCGCTGAAGGCCAAGGTCTTGTCCTCGGGCTTGTCCGTCACTCAATTGGTTTCGACCGCCTGGGCATCGGCGTCCACCTTCCGTGGCTCCGACAAGCGTGGCGGCGCGAACGGCGCCCGTATCCGCCTGACCCCGCAGAAGGACTGGAAAGTTAACCAGCCCGAGCAACTGACGAAGGTGCTGAAGACGCTCGAAGGCATACAGAGCGAATTCAATGGCAAACAGTCCGGCGGCAAGAAGGTCTCTCTCGCCGACCTGATCGTACTGGCCGGTTGCGCGGGTGTCGAGCAGGCGGCAAAGAACGCCGGCCACAACGTGACTGTGCCCTTTACACCGGGACGCACGGATGCGTCGCAGGAGCAGACCGATCTGGAGTCCTTTGCGGTACTCGAGCCGATCGCGGACGGTTTCCGCAATTACCTCAAAGGCAAATACACCATGTCGGCCGAGACGTTGCTGATCGACAAGGCCCAATTACTGACGCTGACCGCGCCCGAGTTGACTGTGCTGGTAGGCGGCCTGCGTGCTCTGAACGCCAACGTCGGACAGTCAAAACATGGTGTCTTCACCAAGAGACCGGAGACGCTGACCAACGACTTCTTCCTCAATCTTCTCGATATGGGGACGGAGTGGAAGGCGGTCTCGAACTCCCAGGATGCGTTCGAAGGACGAGATCGCAAAACAGGAGAACTCAAGTGGACGGGCACGCGCGTCGATCTTGTCTTTGGTTCCAATGCCCAGCTTCGCGCGCTCGCCGAAGTGTACGGAAGTTCGGACGCGCAAGCAAAGTTTGTTCATGACTTTGTCGCAGCCTGGAACAAAGTCATGAACCTTGATCGTTTCGACCTTGCATGATCTTCGAAGTTATGCCCGGTTGAAACAGATTAACAATGCGGTTTAGCTGGTCGGCGAGGGTTTGCTTAAACATTTTCTCAAAACATGCCCTCGCAACTCTTCGCCGTCCACCAGCGGGATGGAGTAACATCTCCCAGGATCAAGAATCCTAGTCTGCTCCGAAGAGGCCCACTTGACGGCTTTGATAGGCCGGCTCTTCCGGGGCGGGGCGCGGTGGATAGGTTCGTTGGCGCACAGGACGACTCGCCATCGGAGTTGACACGCTGGACTTTTCAATCTCTTCAGTTGAGAAAGCGAAGGATCTTCCTGGGACAGCATGCGCGCGTTCCCCCGGAACGATCGCCCCGATCAAGTTCATTGGATCAGCACCAGCGATCATCACTGTGTGATGATCATGACGGCTGTTGGCTGTCCGCAAACTCTCTACCACGTGGGGAAGCGCAAATTGCTCGCCGCCGAATCCACTGACGAAACGGCCGCCGCGCACTTCTCCGCGATCTTCGAGACGACGAAACATTCGCAGCAACAAGCCCCACCGAGGAATATTTGTCTCGGACGCCACCAGATCGCGGAAGACGACTCCGTATCGGGTCAACAGCATGCGCGCCGCGGATTCAACCGCTTCATCCTCGAAGCGCGCTTGTTCAAGAGCGTCGACAGGATTCGGAAAGTTCCTGGTGAATAGCGACCAGCGCCCGGCGGCACTCCTCTGTTTTCGGTAGGACAGGTTCCCTTGAGCGCGGCGCCCGGGATCGATCATGGCGCGCAGTTGATCGAAGCCATCGGCCGCTGCAAGTCCGGCTGCTGCAAGTTCCCACAAAGCGTATTGCGTCTCTATCGAACTCAGGCCCAAAAGCCGCTGAGCATCCTCGGCAAAGCATGCCCCTTTCTCAATCAGCAGTTCCCACGTCTTCAGGGCATTGGGCGTGAGTGCCTGTTGCAGCTTTGAAGCCTCGACGCCTTGATCTTTCAGGGTGAGATTCAGCCACGCGGCAGAGTCACGGAGATAAAAAGTGATGGGCGCTGCGTTCGTGGGAATCACGCGCCGCGGTCCGTCACCATTGACCGCGTTGAATGCCGGATGAGGCGACACCCGACCCCAGGCGACTGCTCCAGACAGGCAGAGCCGATCGAGCCAGCGTGGATCGTAGTCAGCAACGCGCGACGGCAGAATCGCCTTCTCCCACTCGATGGCCGGTGCCTCAAATCCTTCGAGCTTGGTGAGAACTTCGAGCAGCCCCTCTTCACCTGTAAGCTGCGTCTGAGGAGCAAGATGTTGCCACCCAAGCAACCATCGCATGAACGCGGCCGGTGAGACCGGATCGACTTGCTTTCTTCGCGTGCCTATGCTGAGTTTGTGAATCCGCTGAAGGATGCGGCGCTCGCACCATTCGATGTCGACTTCTGCAATCGCCGGGGGATATTCGAAAGTCCCGCGCATCACCAAACCTTGCGACTCTAAAACGACAAATTGCTGATAGACAGAGGAAGCGTCCAGCGATAAATCGCGGGCAAACTGGCTGGCGGTCACTGGCCCGAGAATCTGAATCCATCCTTGAACGCATTTCCTCAAGGCCTCGTCACGCGCACCTTTGTCATCGGCCGATCCTGACCATAGCGCCTGTACAAGGGTTTGCCGCTCCGACGCGAACCAGCATTGCGGCCCTTCTTGTTCGAAGGTATTCGCCCTCCCGTCGCGTACCAGGCGTTCGTAAAACGCCGCCCAATGTCCGAGCCCGATCCTGCTCCGCCATCGAAACAGGCAAAATCACAAGGCTCATCAGCAGATCATGCAATTCGTGATGGTCGCGAATATCGGGCCAGCACTCGCTGCGCACGGTCTCGATTGCCGCAGGGTCCAGCTTTCCCGGCTGATCAAGCACACTCGCCGGGATACCCCTCTTGAGTGACACGGCACGAGCCCGGCGTTCTTCCAGCCCGGCTTCGTCGAGAAATGCGTACGGGTTTGCATTCAGCAACTCATGGGCGAACTGCGACGGCACCGGCGTATCGACCGCAAGGCACCGTATGCTCCCATCCTGAATTCCGCGGATAATGGCCAACAGGCCTTCGAGATCCATGGCCTCCTGCAAGACGTCGCTCATCACCTCGCGCACCAGCGGATGGTCCGGAATCTGAATGTCGCCTTCGATGTTTTCAAAACACGCCGCCGCCTGAGGGAAGACACTTGCCAGCAGGTCTTCGGAGCGAGTGCGTTGAACTTGCGGAGCAATGCGCTTCCCTTTCGAGTTTCGTAATAGTTGGAGACTTCTTCCCGCAGCCCAGCGCCAGCGCGTCTTGAACACGGGCGCAGCCAGCGAAGCCTGTTCGAGCAAGGACCGTGTTGTCAGTTCCGTGAGGAATTGGAAAACATCCGACAATGGAAAGCTGTGCTGTTCGGCAAGCGAAATGTTTATGCCGTTATCTGTCGCTGCGGCCTGCAGTTCAAAGTTGAATCCGCGACAAAAGCGCTTGCGAAGAACCAGCCCCCACGCCTTGTTCACGCGCCCTCCAAACGGCGCATGAAGAACTAGCTGCATTCCTCCGCCCTCATCGAAGAAGCGCTCGGCAATGATGGTGGTCTGGGTCGGGACTGCCCCCAGCACTGCGCGTCCGGTGACAATATACGAGACAAGTTGCTGCGCGCCCCACTTGCACACGCTGCACTCATCCATCAACCACGCCATCGCTGACGAAACCTCGGGTTGCGCCGTCGAGATGAACTGAGGCGAGACGCCCCGTGTTCGTTCAGATATTTGACTGCGCAGATCGCTTACGCCCGCCGAGAGCACATCCGTTCGCTGCGGCGCCTCTCCCGTCCAGAACGGCACGTTGGGAGGTGCCCCATGTGCGTCTTCAACGTGAACCTGCCCGGCGGCTTCAATGCGCTGCACGCGCCAGCTCGTGTTGCCCAGCAGAATCACGTCGCCGGGACTTGAATCGACGGCGAAATGCTCGTCGAGCGTAGCAATCTGAACGCCGTCGGGTTGCAGAATTACGTTGAACAAAGCAGTATCTGGAATCGCTCCGCCATTCGAAATGGCAATCATGCGAGCGCCACGACGGGGATGCAGCTGGCCATGGATGCCATCATGCAGGAGATACGCGCCATAGCGACCGCGGCTCGATTCAATTCCATTGCAGAGGATCGCTACGACTTCATCGAACTCTTCCCACGTTAGGTTTCGGTAGGGATATGCCCGACGCACCACTTCGAAAAGAGACGCCTTGTCCCAGGACTCGGCGCCGCACGCAGCCACAATCTGCTGCATCAGTACATCGATAGGCTGCGGCGGAATCTCCAGCCGGTCGAGTTCCCCGGAACGCATCTGCCGAATCAGCGCCGCCTGCTCCAGCAGATCATCGCGCGTAGTTGCGAACAGCCGCCCTTTAGGTAGTGCGCCGCGCCAATGCCCTGCCCGCCCAACGCGCTGCAGTGCGACCGAGACGGCCCGCGTGCTTGCAATCTGGCACACCAGATCTACATTGCCGATATCGATTCCAAGTTCGAGTGAAGCTGTCGCCACCAGGATCTTGATCTCACCTCGTTTCAAGCGCCGTTCCGCATCCAGGCGCAAGGTTCGCGAGAGCGATCCGTGGTGTGCCGCGACATGCTCGATGCCAAGCCGCTCTCCCAATGCGAAAGACACTCGCTCCACCAGCCTTCTTGTGTTTACAAAAACGAGCGTTGATCGATGGCTCTCGGTGTACGACGCAAGTTTGTCGAAGATCTCTTCCCACATTTCGTGTGAAGTCACCGAGGTCAGTTCGTCAGATGGGACTTCGATTGCCACATCCATCAATCGTCTTTTTCCAACTTGCACGATCGTGGCTGGCTCACGGCCAGGGCTTGTCCCGGTAAGAAAATTGGCAACAAGTTCGATCGGATTCTGCGTGGCGGAGAGCCCGATGCGTTGCGGAGGAGCAAGCAGACCGGTGAGGAAGGATCCGGGCGAAAGCCGGTTTTCGCCGCAGACCAATGCATCCAGGCGCTCGAGCGAAAGTGCGAGGTGAGCGCCTCTTTTGTCGTCGGCCACTGCGTGAATCTCATCCACGATGACCGTCTCCACACAATGAAGATGCTCACGGCTGCGCTTGGACGTGAGCAGGATATAGAGCGATTCCGGTGTCGTGACCAAAATGTGCGGAGGGTGGCGCAACATCGCCGCACGTTCCTTTTGCAGCGTGTCACCTGTGCGTACGCCTGCGCGGATTTCCATCGAAAGATGACCACGTTCGAACGCCAGTTGCTGAATTTCGCGAAGAGGCTCCTCGAGATTCTTTTGAATGTCGTTGGAAAGCGCCTTCAACGGGGAAACGTAGACGACCTGAGTCGTTGGCGAAAGAGCCCCATCAATCGCCCTGCGAAATAGCCGATCGATACAGACGAGAAACGCCGCCAGGGTTTTTCCCGAACCAGTCGGCGCAGAAATGAGGGTAGGACTGCCGCGCAGCACACTCGGCCACCCTTGCACCTGCGGTTCAGTCGCTGTCGAAAATCGTGTGACGAACCATTCCGCAACGATGGGATGTGCCCAGGAAATTTCGGCGGGGAAGCCCATGCGAGATCGTAGCATCTTCGTTTTTTCTTTGCCAAAGAACCAATCTCGATACGATCTAATTCCACAGCTCTTTAGACGCTAACTAAAAGTTGCGCAATTGGTTAGGGGTACTTTGCGAGAGGAATTCCAAGAATCACGATAGTATCTACCGCTTGATTTCTACTTCGGCTTTTATTTGGTGATAGTTCCCTGAAAGATTGGACTCGGGCCGGAACGTCAGCCGATAGAGGCCTGGACCGATCAACTTTAACGAGGTGCCGCCGTGGATTACGAGTTTCCACTCGCTCTGGAGGTCCAAGTAAGAGGACCGGCCCATAGGAACATCCGCAACAATAATGAGCTTTCGCCCGCTCAGTCGACCGTCAACAATGCGAATCCCAGCACTCGGCTGGCCTGCTTCTGGAAAGTACTTATCCGGCATGATGGACACGCCGCCGTTAACCGTGAGCAGCAACCTGCTGGTTCCGTGCGGTGCCGTCAACACAACTTGTGCGACCGTCTGCTGCGGAAAAGTTCCGATCGTTCCGTCAATGGGACGGTCGTTGAGACGAGCGTTTTGAATCTCTGCTCCCAGCGGCAGATTGGGCGTGAACTTCAACTGAAACGGACCTCCGGAGTTCTCAACCTGGAGAGACAAGCTGTTGTGAGTCCGATGCAAGCTGAGAGAGACAGAACGATCGGCCAGCGGAATGTTCGAGACCGAGAGATCGTTCCAGAATGCTGGAGGGGATGGAGCAAATGTGAGTTGACTTGCGAGCGAGTCAACTTGAAGACCAAGCAGCCCGTGAATGGTGGAGTCGAGAAATCCGGCGGAGGACCAGGTCTGCTCCGGCACGGACTGACTCTGCGGGTGAAAGGCGTTGCCTGCGAACACCTCATGGATATGCCCCAAAGAGTCGAATGCAGTCAATTTCAAGAGCGAATTCCAAAGGGCAAGTGCGGCGGCCGGACGATGTTCTGACCAGAATGCGATGGCAACGCTGCCGGTGCCGACGGGCCAGACGCTTCCAGTGGCGTAGGAATCCGGAGCATAGGAGGCGGAGTCGTCACTCACTCCTCGCGTGCCCCAATCCGTTTGGAAGGAGGATGACGCAAGCCGATCGAGCAGCATTTGATTCTGGTCTGCATCAAAGAGGTGCAGGGTTAAGGCTGAACTTGGCCCGCTGCGCCGATCCGTCATCGGACGACCGGTCGGGCTGTAGCCGCTGATCCAAAAGGAGTCGCGAGAGTTCCAATAACGCACTGGAATTGAATCGCGCGCTCGCTGGCTGGAACGCTGTGCTTCCTCTGCCAGGTCCTGATGGCCAGTGATGTTTGCCAACATCGCAAATGCCGACGATGCTTGAACCCAACTTGCGGAAAGTCCGAGGTCGTCCGCCATTCTGTCTTGCTCGTTACCGCCTTCTTTATCGGCCGGAATGCGAGGAAGCGCGATTGCAGGGTCGATCAGCGATAGACAGTAATGGTAGGCGGCATCAAGAGCATGCCAATGGTCGCGTGCAAAGGCGGCATCTCCCGTTACTGTGACGTAGTGAGCCACAGCCGCGAGGAATTGGAAAGTTACGTCGACATGAACGAACATGTATGGGTATTTGCCCGTCCAGTCGATGAGGCTTGCGCTCTGTGAGAGTTCATGCCAGATCATTCCGGACTTTCGATCCTGATAGCGAAGAATGAACTCAAGTTCTTCACGCGAGTGAGTGGTATCGCCAGCAGCTAAAGCTACATCAGCCGCGACCATGCCGTCTCCTGCAAAGAACCATGCATACTGCGGTCTTCGGGGGCCTTGCGACGGGCCGTACCCTGCGACAAAACCGCAACCGAGATCCGTATTACAGACCCAGGCCTGGTCGAGCGCAATCTCCGACCATTCGATGGCTCGATTTACGTTCGCGTCAGGCGTATGCACTTTCAATACATGTTTTCGGAACTCGCGGAAATGCGCGGTGGCCTCTTCATGAAGGGATTCACGATTTTGCATAAGCGTTCGAAACATGGCGCCGCGATCTGAATCGTTTGCGCGGATTGAGAGCAAAAAACAATGTGGCCGTCCCGGTGGCGTCCGGGCGAAGGGTGAACTTGATTTCTCGGCTGTCCAATTGCTGCAGGCCATTCACAGTGCGGTCGTGAGTAACCATGTTTGGCGAGCCAAAAGCCGCAGTAAACCCATGTTCGGGCTCGGACATGATGAATGCAGAAAGTTCGCTATCCCATGAGATGCTTTGCCCGCTCAGGGAAGCCGGCCACATCAGGTTCATCACCGGGGTCGCATGTACTTCAATGTCGACCGGCTTCCCCTCAGCAGCATAAGTGAGGATCCCGCCGGGCAGATTGAGCGGAACGAATAGCTCTTCGCGAACCACAAATCCCGGGCCGCGGTATATCCGGGTGATGCAATCAGGGGCATACTCAACGCGTGCAAGCAAGCGCTTCCCATCGATTTCTCCCGCCGCACTCTTCAGCCGAAATGCCACTCTGTAGCCGTCGAGTATCTGGAATGGATAGGCCCAGATCTCCAACCCTTCGGCGGCATATCCCTCAATGAGAGAGCGACGGCCGTGCGCGGCAATGAACCGATGGTTGTTGACTGACTGTGTGCTGAGTGTGAGGCTATCGCCGCCGGCAGAGCATTTAAGCCCCGGCTGTGCAGAGGAAGCCGGAGCGAATAACGCAACCATGAAGCCAAGCGCGAAGATGCTGCACAGGCGCGCAGAGCGCGAAGATTGTCGGCCTGAGCAATGGGCATCTCTGATTGATGTCATTCCTCGCTTCAACCCTTGAGTAAGACACGATGATATGTAATTTGGCAAGAAGCCGCCAGCGACTTTCTCTCGAAGCTTCGATACTGCGAAAACAATCCTAATCACCGTAAAGCAGCCTTTTTTCCGCCAGGAATGCGAGGAGTCGGATTTACTCTGGGGAAGTTTCGCAGCATGAGAGACCTCCAACTCAATTCGGGACCACCCATCAACGGACTGCGCACGACAGTGCTCGAGAACAGCCTTGTGCACCTTGTGCTGTTACCCGAGGCAGGCGCGAGGATCTGGCAGATCACCTACAAGCCCCTCAATGCCGAATTGTTGTGGAACAAGCCCCATAGTCTTCCGACGCGCCAGCCGCTGCATGCCAGTTATGACGACACATGGTGCGGTGGCTGGGACGATCTGTTTCCGAATGACGAAGCGGGACCGTTGAATGGTCACGCACTGCCCGATCACGGCGAACTGTGGACGGGAGAATGGGAACAACAGTCCTTCAAAGATGCTGACGGAGTCGGAGTCCATCTTCAATTCACGACGCCTATCACGAACTTCCTGGCAGAAAAATCGGTGCGACTGAGGGACCAAAGTGCCGTTATCGAAGTGCGTTATCGGCTGACGAACAAAGGCCGAGAGACGTTGCCATTTCTGTGGAAACTTCATCCTGCGTTCGCTGTTTCCGCGAGCCACCGCATCGATTTTCCGCCGATGACTGTTCGTCGCGAACTCGACTTTCCTGGGACACTGGATGGAGCGCCGCCGGTTTTCCCTTGGCCACATGCTTTGCAGGGAAACGGCGCCGTCGATTTGCGTCAAGTGCCAGACGTATCTTCGCGGGCCGTGCACTTCTTCTATGGAACGGACTACAAGCAGGGCTGGTGCGGCATAACTAATCGTACGAACCATCTGGCAGCGGGTCTTTGCTTTGACCCTAAAGTCTTTTCGAGTTGCTGGCTCTTTGCAACTTACGGCGGCTGGCGCGATTTGAATGTCGCAGTGCTCGAGCCGGCGACCGGTTATCCGTTCCGCATTCAGTCAATGATTGACTGCGGCCAAGCGCGTGTACTGGCTCCTGGTGAGAGTCTCGAGACGACGGTGCTGTTCTCGATACAGCCGGGGCTCAGTTCCATCGGCGGTATCGAAGCCGACGGCCGCATTCTTCCGGGTGACGACAACTAGTTACACGCCCTCGACCTTTTGACCGGTCTCCACCGACAGCAGGATGGCCGCTGCGATGGCCATGACCGCGCCTGCTGACTGCATTGTGGTGAGCCTTTCGCCGAGCAAGAGAACCGCGAGGAGGACTGTGAGCAGGGGATAAAGCGAAATTAATGAAATGACGACCGAGGCTTTGCCGCCCGACTCCAGCGCTCGAAAGCTTGTCCACGCACCGAGTCCGTTCAGGGCGCCTCCGGCGATGGAGCACAGCACGACCAACCGGGTGAGTCCCCAGTGAGGGCGTGCGACCACCAGCACCGCCGCAGACAAGGCCACCATCGCAAAGCAGAACCATAGAAACGAGCGCTCGCTCGAGATGCGATTTGTCGAGAGTTTTTGTGTAACGCCCGTGATGCCCCACAACACCAGGGCCAGGACGGCGAAACCGAGCCAGAGATGCATTTTCTCGTCTCCCGGCGCTCTCAGGCGCTAAGTAGATAAATAGCTACGAATGCCAATGCCAAGCCTAGCCACTGCGTGCGTCCTAGGCGCTCTCGCAGAAAAATCAATGCCAATAGAACTGTCACCATGGGAAACAGCGCGGTCACCGGAGAGACCACTGAAGCCTTGCCCCCCTTTACCATTGCCTGGAAAAACGCGATGTTCCCGATTCCGCCCAGGATCCCGGTGAGAAATGCCCAGAAAATACCTGCATTGCGGGACTTCGATCCCTCATCACCACGATTTTTGTGAACAGTAATGGCGACAAAGACCATCAAAGGCGCCAGCCCGGCTGTGTAGAGCAATTGATTCACATAGGCATCCACTCCTGCCGACGCGATCTTCGACACCAGGCCCCAGGTTCCCCAGAGCACGATGGTTACGATGGACCAGGCCAGCCATACTGGGATCCTTCTCGATCTTTGCGTTTCGGTCATGGAAATTGCCTTTTGATCTACTGGCCGAGCATATCGGGTATGCGGATTCATGAGCAACGGCTGGAGTCTTGCGCAGCCCTTGTTTTGCGGTTCATTCTTTCGTTATGTGGGGTTGATGCTTACCGGGCCGGGAGGCGCGGCTTTATGATCAGCCCGTCAGACTGCGAGTAATGCGATGAAGATAACAGCCATTGAAGCCATTCACCTTCGAGCGGAGGATCCGCTGATCGAATTGTTTGACGGGTCCTACGACGACTGCGTGCTTGTAGTGCATACCGACGCCGGAATCAGCGGTATTGGAGAAACGGAGTCGATGGCTCCTGCGATCCAGGCCATTGTTCGTGGGCCGTCGGCACACAATCATGCACGATCGCTTTCCGCCGTGCTAGTGGGTGCGGACCCTTCTGACCCGGTGGAGCTATGGCACCGCATGTACGAATCAACCGACTATGTCGGCCGACGTGGCCTGACAATGCACGCAATCGGGGGAGTAGATCTGGCGCTGTGGGATCTGCGCGGCAAGATCGAAAGTAAACCGGTACACGAACTGCTCGGCGGCGCAAAGCGCGACAGGCTCCCGGCATACGGCACCATCTATCCAATGGCGGAAACGCCGGAAGCGGTACGAGCACAAGTCGCGGAAGGAAAAGCCAAAAACCTGCGTCACTTCAAGTTTGCCGCCGATCCCTGGTGGCTTGAGGACATCGCTTTGACGGGGCGGTTGCTGGCGGCGGCACGCGCAGAGGCTGGTGACAAGGCGCGACTCATCGTAGATGCTGCCCTCTCGTATCGCACCGCCCAAGAAGGCTTGCGCCTGTTTCCCATCTTCCGCGAGGTTAACATTTGGTTTCTTGAAGCCCCTTTGCCGTTGGATGACGTGGAAGGTCACCTCGAAATGAGCCGTCACGGGCTGCCCATCGGTGTCGGGGATCTCGGGCTGACGCATGTGCGCGAGTTCATTGAAATGATGGACTACGGCGGCGCCAGCATCTGCCAGCCAGACATTTCGCAGGTGGGTGGTTTCACTGGAATTCTGCAGATTGCCTCGGCAGCCTACACGCGCGGCAAGCGTGTCATCACCCACGGCTATAAGACCAACATCGAAATCGCCGCCAATCTGCACTTCCTCGCCGCACAGCCGAACGAGGAGCCCCTTGAGTTCTCGTTGAGCCACTCGCCGCTTCGCTGGCACACCACCCGCGAGCATTTCCCGGTGGAGGATGACGGGTACGTTCGCGTACCGCAGGGGCCGGGACTCGGCGTCACACTGAATGAAGAAACGATCAAGCGTTATCGCTTTGAAGGGTAGGGCGCCTCAATTCACTCGCAGCAACATTTTCAACGTGTCGCCCGGATTCGTAGTCATACGGTCGAAGGCTTGTTGTCCTTGTTCCAGGGCCATCTCGACGGTCCACGGTGCGAGGTCAATTTCTCCAGCCTTGAGCAGTGCGAGAGAACGCTCAAAATCAACGGGCGTGTAAGCGAACGACATCACGACACGATGCTCTTTGCGGATGCTGGTAACGAAGTCGATCTCGCTTTTCTCCTGCCCCATTCCCAGCATCACCACCGTGCCACCGGGGCGGCTCAGGTCAAACGCGGCCTGCCGAGCGGCGCTCGTTCCTGAAGCATCAAGAACGAGGTCAAGACCACGGCCTGCAAATCGTTGGGCATCGGCTCGGCCCTCCTCCGTGGAGACATTCGCAGCCAACGTGGCGCCCATATCTCGCGAAGTCTGGAGACGCAAATCGTTTACGTCCTGGACGAGTACCTCGCTCACGCCTAACCGCTTTGCCGTCAGCAGGGCCAGCGATCCCATGGTTCCGCCGCCGACGATGCCCATGCGAAAAAAGGGTGCCGGTGCAGCAATGCGAAACAAATGAACGATATTGGCCAAAGGTTCGGCGATTACAGCGCGCTCGTCGCTGAACTCATCTGGAACTGGATATACCTGCGTCTCCGGAATCGAGACATACTCCGCATAGCAGCCGGGGGTGCGGTCCATGCCCAGCAACCGCCAGGAAGAGCACAGGTTCTGCGCTCCGCCGAGGCAGGCAGTGCAGCGCCCGCAATTGATGAGAGGGTTGGCGACGACCCGTTGTCCGGCGCTCGTACGCCCTACCAACTCGTGCCCCATTACCATGGGCGGAATACGCCGGCGGCTGTGACCGAGAAATCCCGATATGTCGGATCCGCAGATGCCCGCGGCAGTCACGGCAATCTCAATCTCACCGTGCGCCGGAGCTAGCCGCGGCCAATCTTCCAACCTCACCTGGCGCGGAGCGGTATACACCAAAGCGCGCATTGCATCCCCCTTTTAGCTAACAGCCGATTTCTGTCCTTCTTCTGATTCGTGATTGCCCCAACGATGCGGGTGATTTGCATAATTCCGCGGCGTGCAGTGCATGTACTTCTTGAAGACCGAAGCGAAATATGCGGGATTACAGAATCCGCAACGGTCGGCCACCTCTGAAACGTGAAGCCGTGGATCGAGCAGGAGGCGCTTGCCCATTTCGAGCTTTTGCCGGATGAGAAACTCCTCAAGCGTTTGCCCCGTTGTGCGGCTGTACACGCGCCCCAGGTGGCCCGGCGAAAGCCTCAGGTTATTTGCGATGTCTTGAATGGTCACCTTTTGAGGGCCCAGCTCATGAACGAGTCGATGTGTCTCCCGCACAATTTTTTGCTCGCGCTGGCTAAAAAGCTGCACCATGTATTGGCGTAGCTGTTCGACGAAAGCGCGAAATGCATCCGTCATTGCGAAGGAGTTCGGCGCGCCCATGATGAGTTGGATCGCGTGCTCGCGGGCGGCTTCCACTAAACCCGCGCCGGTGCCGATCATGCCGAGTTCTCGCGCCAGGTGCTCGCAGGCCCATGTCAGCAGTCCCCTCGCCTGCTGCAATTGAGCCGCTGTTGCCCCTGCCGGAGCGGACGCAGCCAAAAACTCTCTGAGGGATGAATTAATCGCGCTGGGCTCTGCTGCCTGCAACGCTTTCAGGACTTTGGCCAGAGCGTGGGTTGGTTGTTGCTGCCGCTCCGGAAGTGCTTCAAACCAGTTCAATGTTGAGCGTCCCGAATCGAGAGCGGAGACGGCTTCATGATAAGCACGCAGAAGTTCCGCGGGCTGCGAATGCAGAGTACTGATGCCGATTCTAGCCGTCATCAGCCCTTGCGATCGCGCTGTGCGCAGGAGCGCCTGGCCGATTTCGTCGAGTAGTTGGCGCTCGTTGTTCGACGTACGCGATTTTTGTGTTGTGAAGATGCACATTTCTCCCGGTGCCACGAGGGTGGCTAGAGTGTTCGGCCAGCTTAGGCAACGGTCCTCAATCGTGTGGGCAACTCGCGCGAGTATAAGCTGCTTGCTGATCTCTTCTGCTGAAGAACGCTCAGCCACCCCGTTTCCTCCGACGTCCTCTTCGGCAAGTTGCATGCGGAGCACAAGAACGCGATCGGGAAGCCTTTCCAGTCCAACATTTCTGGCAAGTGTTCGCAGAGAATCAGGGCCTTCGACAGTGGTGGCTGTGCTCATCTGACCGGATAGAAACTTCTCTGCCAACTCGCGGCGGTCGAGCGCCAGTTCGCGTTCCCTCACTTGCTGAAACTCGCTCATGATCTCGAGCCGTTTCCACGCATTGCTCAAGTAACGCGCGAACAGCTCGAGCATGCGTACCATCTCCGCAAGTTGTGCCGTGGTTACGACGGGCACTCGTCGATAGGCCTCACCAAGGCGGACCATGTCGATATGCGGTTGTTCTCCAAGTGCTTCCTGAACGAATGCAAATCCCTCTGCCGACGGCGGCTCGGTTAAAACCTGGCCGCTGAAAAGGGTGCCCAGGTAGCGGCCCTCGCAGATGACGGGAACCGCTATATCTGTCAAGCCGACGTGACAGGGATAGACGTGACTGCGACCAGTTGTGCGGCACCGCTCCTTGGCGGGCTTATCGCTTCGCGCGCATGTCTGTTCCTCGTAGGCGCCGAAACCGTGGACCAAATCGCAAAAATGCGTGCTTGGGCTGGGCGAACTGCGGCCCTGCGTATCTGCTCCGGCAGGCTGGAGCTGCACCAGCGCGTCTCCGGTGTTCATCCGAGGGCGCTGGGCTGGATCAAACAATTCCAAATCTTCGGCCCACATGAGCTCGACGTTGCGAATGGGGCTGGAACTGTTGAGTAGTACGAGGAAGTACTCAAACAACTCCAGATCCTTTTTGAACTCCTGCTTCAGCGTTTCGCTAAGGGCCACTTTTTGCTTCTTCATAGGCCGGACCTCCGCCGGAACTCGATTCGGGGAGCCAATGTTACTTGTTTGAAGTTATGCCGGAATACCGCTAAAGCGCAAAACTATCATTTCTTTATTGTCACTACCTTTGAAATTTCGGCACTCCGCCGGAACGCGCACTAATTATCACGGGTGTGTTCGGATGGTCAGCCCCCCGTCGACGAGCAGGCTTGTTCCCGTGACCCACGCGGAATGGGGGCTGGCCAAATAGGCTGTCGCGGATGCAACGTCCTGAGGAAGTCCGCGCCTGCCAAGGGGATGCAGCGCTTCGGTTTGGCTCGCAAGTGCGGCTGGATCAATCGATGCGCGGAGCCAGTTCTCCCACATCGGCGTGTCGATATAGCCGGGACAAACGGCATTGACGCGAATGCGGCGCGGGGCCAGTTCAAGCGCGAGGTTGCGGGTTTGGGCAATCATTCCCGCCTTGGAGCAGGCATAGGCAACGGAATTCGGAAAGGCGTGATCGGCATGAATGGAACTGATATTCACGATCGCGCCGCCTGTTGCGGGAAAGAGAGGGGCCATGGCCTGCGTCATCAAGAGCGGAGCGCGCAGGTTAACCGCGATTACGCAATCGAATTGCGCAGCCGTGATCTCCGTAAACGGCATATCGAGTTCGATACCCGCATTGTTGACCAGGACGTCGACCTTTGGCTCCAGTTTGCCGACTTCTGCCGTTAGTGCCGCAATTGCCGCCGGGTCAGCGAGATCGACGACAAGAAAACTAACTTCGTCCACGGTCGTTCCGCGCAGCGCTTCAGCGGTTGCGGCAACCCTGTCTGCATTGCGGTCGATCAGGATCAGGCGCGCTCCGCGTGCTCTCAATTCCTCGGCGATCGCGCGGCCAATGCCCTGTGCGGCCCCGGTGACAACCGCAACCAGGTCGGCGAACTCGGCTTTCATTTTCTATTGCTCCGTGCTTCTTCTAGGAACACCAGCTCTGAACTAAGGGGCTTCGCTAAGTGAACCTTCAGGCCCCGATCCATCAACTCTTTTCCGGTTGCCATGGCATCCGGAGCGGTTCCATCTTGAAAGTGAAGCTTATACTGTCTCTCCGGCTCGAGACCGCGCAACACAAATGATTGGAACTCTTCGTCAGGAGTAGTGCCGCGAAAGGCATAGACAACGCCGCTCTTCCGGGTCGAGTCCCAATACTCAACACCATCCCAATGCACTCCATCCGGGCGCTCCGACACGTGGTAGAGGTGCGCGTCGCGCACGAACGGACGTAGCTTCTCCTTGTAGAGTGCGATGGCATCTCGCGCGACCTTGTGCTGCTGCTCTGTCCACGCGGTAGTGTCCGTCATGATGGTGAGCCACCCCATCATTCCGCTTCGCAGCATGTAGAGGAAATTCTCAGGCTGGGGCGTGGGCCATTTTTCGACGTAGCTCTCAAGCATGGCCGCAGGCAGCATATAGCTGGTGTCATAAAAAGCGCGCCGGTTTGAAAGCGGATCGTAGGTGTCGGTAATGGAGAAATAGTCTCCGTGTGCCGCAGAGCCGAAATCGACCATTCGGCCACCATCGTTACATATCTCGAAGAGCAGACCTGGATGCTCGCGTCGAGTCTGCTCATAGATGTTGTAGTACGCGCGAACGGCGTGATAACTGACGTCCGTCGAATTAGAAGCGGCCACGAAATCGGAACCCCAATCGTGGACGACTTTCATTGTGCTGCGATCGGGTGGCGCGTGGGGATGGTCGTCGCGTGTGCAGCCCTTTGCAACCAGGTAGCCGTCTTGTTCGAGCATGTCGAGGCGATAGTCGTTGACCATGCGCTTTACTTCTTTTGCAAAGTAATCGTGAGCGGCAGGGACTCCGACATCAACGGTTTGTCCTTTGAACTCCTCAGGTTTCCAGTTTGGCGGCGTATCGGCAACAAGCCATCCGCGCACTTTTGGATCGTGCACGTTCAACGCGCCGTGCTCGGTATCGAGCGCTGCTTGTGTCCAGTCCACCCAGATGCCGAAGCGCAGACCCTGTTTGTGCGCGGCATCCGCGATATACGCCAATCCGCGAGGAAACTTCTTGGGGTTGGGATACCAATCACCCACGCCGCGGAACCATCCCGCATCAATATGAAACATCTCAAGGCCGAGTTCTTTCGAGTCGGCGATCATGCGAAGTGCCAGGTTTTCGTCGACTTGCATTCCGCTGCCCCAACTGTTGTTCACGGTAAAGGGATAATTCGGTTCTTTCCACGTGAGGGGATTTCCAAGGACTGCGCGAACCCAGGGTCGCAACTGGTCGGAAGCGCCATCAGGCCCCCCTTGGAACGCGCCAATAAAAACGGTGGGGGTAGTGAAACTGCCGCCGGGCTCGAGACGGGTGCGGAAAGGTCCTGGCTCCGGATTCAAGCCAAGCACGGAACTCACCGTGTTGCCGGCGCGCTCAAGAGAGATTCGCGTTCTGCCGCTGAATTCTATTCCGGCGAACCAGCCGGCCTGCGGTTGCTCTGCGTCGAAAACAAACTCCGCCGGAATAATCTCGCGCGCTTCGCCCGGCGCGGGAAAGGCGTAGGTCGAAGACTTGCCTGTCCAGTGATAGCCATCGCTCAGGTTCTCAAGATGCGTTCCGTGCGCAGATGGCGTGTTGGCTCCTTTTTCGACATAGAAGTGTTGTAGAGATCCATTCGTGACGACCCATTGAATCCGGAGAGAATCGATCAGCGGAAGCCAGAGTTCATTCGTGCCGAGATTCTTCACAGTGATGCGGTGTTCCACTGGTCCAAAGCCCGCGCGCGCTTCCCATTCCCAATCGAGGCGCAGATGGGGAGTGGCCGATTCGTAAACGAACATGACATGGTTTTTGTCGTGCTTGCTGAGTTCTCGCTTGATTTCCCAATTAAGAGGAACACTTGCGCCATTGATCTCGACGCTGGCAGGCAATGGTTCCATTGCTTCATTGCTGATTCGAAACTTCGAGATGCCGCTCAGCGAAGAGAGTTTGGGAGCGTGGTCGCCGCCTTGGAACATCAGCGACACGTCCGAAGTCGAAAGGACCGTTGGTTCGGGCGCAGAGGCGGCGCACGCCCAGCAGGGACCGGCAAGAACGAAAACAAGAATCGCGTGCTTGCGCATCGTGAGCCTCAAGTTGTGAGCACAATTGGCATGATTGCAGAACTGCTTTCTTAACGCATCAAAGTCATGCTGTCCAAGAGAGTTCGAACGAATTGTGGCGCGAGTGTCGGCGGTCGTGCCCGACCACCCGCGCCGCTCTTCGTCGTCACACCTAGAAGAAGAACCGCACGCCAATCTGCATTACGCGCTGTCCCGTTTTTCCGTCGATGCCGCCGAAGTTTGGCGAATCGGGATCCCGGATGATGCTTCCAAAGTTCGGGTGGTTGAGAATATTCAGCGCCTCAAGCCGCGCCTCGAAATATCGCGACTTGGAGTCACTGAGATAGAACCTCTTCAGAATGCTCGTATCTGTTGTAAACTCGCCGGGATTGCGAAGATTTGCGAAATATACCGGTGAGTTGGCGAGTGTAAAGTCCGGAGTGCGTGCGAAAGAGGTGGCGTTCAACACCCCTGTGCCCCTCGAGTTTGCCCAGTCGCCATTCACCACGAGGGCATCCTGGTAGCTGACTCCAGACTTGCGAAAGTCTTTGTTCAGGAACGACCATCGGAGTGCGGCGCCAGGAGCCTGATTACCGCCGTTGACCGTGGGCACCTGAACGGGCGTGCCGTGCGGGCTCCACACGGAGATACCGGCCAGCGACCATCCGCCCACGACGGCATCGAGGATCTGTTGTCCGGCACCTTGCGGATTTGAAAGCCACATCCGCCCCCGGCCAACGGGCAGGTCATACGAATAGTTCACCTTGAGAGTCTGCGGCATCTCGTAGGTCGCGACTGCGTATCCTTCCATGATGTCGTGCGGATTCTGCAACGCTCCGGCGGTGCTGCCGAACTGATGAATGTCTGTGCTCGCCGTGTTAGTGAGGGTCTTCCGAATTGAGTAAGCGGCCATCAATTCGAGGCCATGGAATCCGCGCGACTGGATTTGGAAGTTCGCAAAGTTGGAGAATGATTTGCCCCACGTTGCCTGGCCTGGCGTCGTCGAGTTGGTTCCAGCGTATTGAGGAGACAGGCCCAGCAACTGGCTGAGCGAGACTGTAGGCGCTGCGGAAAAGTTCAGTGACTGGCCGAAGAATGGATTCGGGACCTGGTCGTTCAAGTGAGTTCCAAGACTGTAATACTGCAACGGGATGTTGTTAAGGCTCCAGCCCCAGACATTCGTAAGAAGATGTACGCCCTTCACCCCGAGATATTCAGCGGTGATCGCCCAGTTTGGGGTTAACTGCCGCTGGATGCTAAGACCCCACATGTAGTTCGTGGGTGTGTCGAAATGTTCCATCGTCGTGCCCGTCTGGTCGAAGTTGCCTGAGGCACCATAGCTCGCATACCAGTAGTCCTGATTGTTTGTCAGTGGTGGGACCCAGCCGAGATTTCCTCCACTTGACAACCCGGGAAATGCGCTAAGACCATGATCGCCTCCGAACTCGCTGATCCAATGTTGACCATCGGTGCTCGAAACCTGATTAAAGGTATTTGAGTTGTAGTAGAAGCTGAGCCAATCCGTTGCCAGGCCATTGAGACCCTGATCGACTGTGCCACCACTGAGGTGCACGACGGTCTTCTCGTTGACTGCCCAGTTGATGCCGAGACGCGGTTGCAGGTTCACCATGTTGGTTGTGTACAGGTTTTTCTGCGGATACTCGGGCGTTCCGATCAGTGCGACGCGGCCCGTCGCGCCCTGTGACAGCCACTCGGGATTGCCCAATGCGGCCAGCCCCGGCACGATTGACGTTACCTGCCCCCAGTTCCAGTTGCCGTTGGGAGTGAGGACATTCTTCGCATCCATATCGTAGACGAGGCTGCCCGGCACGTGGCGGCCCTGGCGCGCGCCATCGTGATCCCAACGGAGGCCCATCTGGATGCTGAGTTTGGAGTTCACCTTCCAGTCGTCCATAACGTAGGCTGCCTGATTCCAACCGAAGGGGGTGATGTTCCAATTGCCCCAGTTGAAGTAGTTTGAAGATCCCATCATCAGCTCTGCGAGCGCACTTCCAGAGAACCCGTCGTTCTGGTTCCAGTACTGGTTAGATCCGCCGCCGGGATTGACCCAGGCGACACCCGTTTTATCGCCACCTTGTTCGGTGAATCGCGTGAAGTACTGCTCGTAGCCGACTTTCAGTGCGTGTCGGCCGAAGAGCCTGGTCAGGGCGACGCTGCCGTTGGTGGTCTGGGTTATGAAGCTGTCGAATTCGGCTCCGCCAACGTGCGTGTAGCCGCCGGCGTTGCTGCCGATGTTGATTACGGGCGGAATCTCATTGGTGCTCTTCTCGTCGTTGTTGAGAATGAATGGATCGAAGGGCCACGTAGAGGTATCAATATTCGGATCTGGGGCCGATCCGTTGCCAGAAACGCCGTTGCTATAGAGATCGGTCACGCCGAATCCGATGCGCACGTTTACGACTGTCTTTGGGTTGACGGCTAGTGTGTAGAGCACACCCCCGCTCCAGTCAACATCGGTGGTGACGGACTCGGCAGCGTGCAGGAAGGGTGCCGGAATATCGTTGGTAAGCGCTGATCGGCTGACCGTAGCGGATATGTGGTGTTTGTCTTTATAGGCTTCATCCAGCCGGAGAAAGTATTTATCCGTTGGTCGAGTGATATTGATGTTGTCGTAGCGATTATTAATGTGGTCGCTGTTGGCAGCGGGCTCGTGATTAGGATCGGGCCACAACGCTAGGTAGTTTGCAAACAGTTTGCTCTGGCCGGAAACACCGCTGCCGTAAGTTGCGGGAATCTTGTTGCCCGGAAACTGTGGGCGAACCCAGCAGTTGCCCTGAGATGCGAATTGGTCGGCCAGAGGCCCGGTGCAGTCTGCCGGATTCGACGAAGAGGCTCCATAGAACGGGTCGTAGATGTTCGCGTAGACCGGGTCACCGCCGCTGTAATTGATCACCGTCTGCGAGAAATCTCCCTGCCTGTTCAGCGCCGTGGGGATTGTGCTGATGATCTCCTGTCCCTGGGAGAACCGTTCGCCTTCCCATGCGGCATAGAAGAAGGTGTGATCGGTTCCGTTGTACACGTGGGGGATACGAACAGGACCGCCCCCCGCAACACCGTAGTTCTTCTGACTGAAGGGCTGACGCGGGTTGCCGAGTGAGTTGTCGGTCCAGGTATTGCTGTTCAAGTTCTCATTGCGAAAGTAGAAGAAGGCACGTCCATGGAAATTGTTTGTTCCGGTCTGGGTTTGCATCGAAATGATTCCGCCCGCGTAGCGGCCCTTGTCCGCCGTAAGAACGCCGCTCTCAACGCGGAATTCACCAATGGAATCCGGAGTGGGGATGGCACGGTTTGTGGCGTTGAATTCCGCCTCTTGCACTGGGTTACCGTCGACGCTGATGTTGGTGCCGTTCACCTGGCCGCCCGCGACCGAATAGCTGTTGCCCGTATTCGCAATGAGATAAGCCGAATTACCCAGGGTACCGATCTGGTCGACCGGTGGGCCGTTGCCCTGGATGGATGGGGTGGTGCTGGTCAGGTCAAGCGCGTTACGGTTCAATTGTGGAAGCTCGGTAATCATCTGGTTATCAAGAACCGACGCCGAACTGGCTTCGTTCGAAGAGATGAGAGTCTGGGACGCAGTGACGGTGACGGATTGCTCAACAGCGCCGGGCTTAAGTGTGAAGTTCTGCGAGAGATGAGCGCCGGTGTTCAACACCAGGCCGCTTTGCCTCACTGCGCCAAAGCCACTCGCCGAGACGGTGACCTTGTAGGGACCGGGAAGCAATTCTTGAAGCACGTAAATGCCTGCGCCGTTTGTCACCGCTGTGTACGGCACGTTGGTAGCGCTATTGACAGCCTGGATCTCTGCGCCCGCCACAACGGCTCCGCTCGTGTCTGTAACGAGACCACTTAGTTGCGCGTTCGATGTCTGGGCCTGCACTGGTGGGTTGGACATCACAAGCGCCAACGGCATGATGATCGCAACCGTCACGCCGAGGCGCAGTGCGGCTTCTATGCACTTTTTCTTCATGGCTCCAAATGCCTCCACAGCTGCCGGCTTGGTGGGAAAAGTGAGGATACCGGCCTCTTATAGGAACCACTCATATTCCGCGCATAAAACGTCAGTCTATGTAGGATCACGATATTTCTTTTGTTTTACGGCTTTTCACGAAAACGGAGAGGCTAACGGGAACGTGTCAAACCCGTTTCCTTTGGCACACTTCCGACGAACTCATTGCCCTTCGCCTGGCTCTGTCAGGGTCAAGCGCTGATTGGCCGCCACTTCACCGAGGGACTGCAGCCTTCCGGAGGGCCATCGAATCTCTACCTTCGCGCGGAGGCTTTCGCCCAACCCGAAATGCACCGTCAGATCACTGGTTGAGGCATAACCCATGCTCCCTGAAACCGTGCGGACCTGTCGTCGGCCATCTGACACGCAGCGCACTTCTGCGCCGACAGCTGAGCGGTTGCTCGTTTTGCCGGTGAGTCGTAACTGGAGCCAATGGCGCGCCGGGTTGTCGATTGGGCTGCGGTTCCACCACAATTCGATCGGAGCGTTAAGCGCGCTTACCACCGCATCGATGCGTCCGTCGCGGTCGAAGTCCGCAAATACAATTCCGCGATGCAGCGCCGGACGGGAGAAATCAGGGCCCACACGATCAGAAACGTCCTCAAAATGCCCGTCGCGATTGTGAAAAATGCGATTAGCCTGCGCATCCTGCACGTCCAGGCCGCCTCCCGCGACAAAGAGATCGAGCCAGCCATCGTTGTCCAGATCAGCCAGTCCGCAGCCCCAACCATTCCACCTGCGGCTCAGGTTCAGCAATCCGGTCCGAGCGCTGCCATCGTCAAACGCGCCTCGTCCGTTGTTTAGAAACAACTCATAGGTTTCGTTCTTCAAGCCGGTCATGACGATGTCGGGTCGTCCATCGCCATCAATATCGCCAAAGTCGGCACCCATTCCAGAGATGTTGCGCCCGTCACCGTTGTAAGCCACGCCTGCGTCGATTCCGATTTCTTCGAATGCCTTGCCACGGTTGCGCAACAGCAGATTGCGCGCATTGTCGTTCGCAATAAAGATGCCCGGATGCCCGTCGCCGGCAAAGTCGGCCAGGGCCAACCCCATTCCTTTGCCGAGCAAATCGGGAAGGCCCTGCTTGCGTGTTATCTCAGTAAACGTGCCGTCGCGGTTGTTGTGAAACAACTGCATTGTTTGTGCGCGGTAGCGGTCGGGATGACAATATGTGCGTGCCTGGTCTGCCATGCCGCCACAAATTGGGTCAGTACCTGGTTCCCAGTCGCAGTAGTTCGAGACGAACAAGTCAAGGAAACCGTCATTGTCGTAGTCAATCCAACACGCGCCAACCGACCAGGCAGGCCTGCCCAGTGAGCCGAAGCCTGTCAATCCCGCCTGTTTCGTCACGTCGGTAAAAGTGCCGTCTCCGTTGTTGCGATAGAGGAAGTTAGAGTGAACTCCTACAACAAATAGGTCTTCGTGACCATCGTTGTTGTAGTCGGCAACGGCGACGCCCATCGAATAGCCTTCGCCCTGTAGGCCGGCCTTCTCCGTAACATCACTAAACGATCCGTCACGGTTGTTCCTGTACAGCCGGTTCCAATACTCCGGCCCGGTCTTTGTCAGAGCCGGCAGAGAAGCACCATTGGTGCAGAACAAATCAGGCCAGCCGTCGCCATCGAAATCAATCACGCCGAGTCCGCCGGGAAGTGTTTCCACCTGGTATTTGCGGCCTTTTGCATCGTTCCGCAGCACAAAGTTCAGGTCCGCTGCAGTTGCACCGTTGAGCATTGTGACGGGTGATGGTTGTTGAGTCTTCTGCGACCACGATCGAAACGGCTCTCCGCCCAACATGGAACTGGCCAACAGAGCCGGCACGGTGCGAAGTACACTGCGCCTACTGGTCAGCATCTGGTTTTCCGCCTGCGCCACCTCGATTGTGAGCCTGGAAAGCGTCGGACAACCGTCGCGCCTCCGCTGCTGTCTTTGCTGCTTCGGCATCGCGACCCAACTCGCGAAGGATGCGTGCTTCCAACGAGTGGAGCGCCCCTTTTTCATCCAGATATCCGGCGGCAATCGCCGACTGGAGATTCTGAAGCGCCTCGGCGGCGTGACTAGTTTGCGCCAATGCTTTTCCAAGCTCGACCTGCACACCAAGATCCCCCGGAGATTCGACGGCGAGCTTTCTAAGCCACGGTAGAGCTTGCTCGTAGTCGCGGGTATCCATGGACAGCGAGGCCATCGTTCGCAGAGCGCCACGGCGGTGAGGGTCAAGAGCCAGTGCAGCCATTGCGGACTGCTTCGCAGCTTCTGGATCACCCGCGGAGAGCTGGGCTTCCGCGAGCCTCTCCTCGAGCGCCGGATCGCCGGGGCGCAACACGATGGCTTGCTTGTATTCCTGTACTGCACCGGCAGGGTCGTCTCTCAATCGCAGGAGCACATCGCCGCGAAGGCGGTGCAAAGCCGAGGGATCACCCCCGGCTGCCTCCAAACGCGACGCTACTTTTTCCGCTTCCATCGCATAGCAAATCGAAAGCTTGTACGCCGTTTCCACTTCCAAATTAAGCTCTCGACTTCGCGACGCGCCAGCAAGATTCAATTCCAGCGTTGGAATCTTGCCCTGGCAAATTAACGAATTCGCCGGCTTGGATGCTGTCGCCTGCAATTGGCGAATTGCCGCGATCCCCTGTTCAGATTCACGCAGCCTTGCACCGATTTGTCGAAACCGTTCAAACGCAAACCCCGCCCACGCCTCAAGAGATTCCTCAGAACCGTGACTTCGCTCGATTGCCTCCAGGTATGCCTCGGCGGCTTGTGGGTAGTGACCAAGGGTCGCTTCCGCTTCGCCGAGATAGCCCTCGGGAATGTCTTCGCTCGGCCTCAACTGCGCCGCCAGATGCAGACGAGGAATCGCGTCCGCAGCTTTGCCGGTACGCAGCAAATCAATCCCAAGTAGAAGATTCACAAAATAGTCGTTTGGCTCAAGCCGATAAGCCTTCTTCAGCAACGGAATCGCCTCGGCAAACTGCGCACGCTCGTGCAACTCGAACCCCTGCTTCCGGAGACTTTGGAATGTCTCTTGTTCAGGACCATTTGTAGCGGCCCTGACCGCAATGCAGAATCCAACAGAGGCAAGCATGATGATTCGCATTCCGATCTCGTGGTGGCGCCGCATATCTCAGCAACGATAGCGCCCGCCTCCACGCGCCTGCAAACGACTCCCTGCCGGTCAACGGATCCGGATGCAGTTCTTGGCCTTGCGGAGAAGGCGCCATTCCTCAAGATGCTTCGCGGTGAATCGCCGCTGAGCTGTCTGATCCATGATTGCTATCATCTAGAGGCTATAAGTGCGGGACGTGGGGTTCGATTGTTTTGAATGGCCAGCAATGAGCGACACTAGCATCTCCCATTACCGCGGTCTCGAGAAGATCGGCGGCGGTGGCATGGGTGTTGTTTACAAGGCCGAGGACACAGTCCTTGGCCGGTATGTTGCGCTCAAGTTCCTGCCGGACAACTTCGTGAACGATAGCGTAGCGGTGGAGCGGTTTCGCCGCGAGGCGCGCGCTGCTTCAGCCTTGAATCATCCCAATATCTGCACAATTTACGAAATCGCCGAAGCGAACGGCCGCGTATTTATCGCTATGGAACTTTTGGATGGCGAAACGCTCAAGAACCTGATTCAAAACGAGCCCCTTCCTCTTGAAACGCTCCTGAGGCTCGCGATCGATATAACGGATGCCCTCGATGCGGCACACGAAAAAGGAATCATTCATCGCGACATCAAGCCCGCTAACGTCTTCGTAACGAAACGAGGAACAGCCAAGATTTTGGATTTCGGTCTGGCGAAAATGGTGCCTTCAAAAGATCTGGCCGGTGGCCCGGCACCGCTCCAATCATTGCAAGACCAGTTCACCGATGGCCTGGGGGCGGCACTGGGCACGGCGGCTTACATGTCGCCCGAACAGGCGTTGGGCAAACCCCTCGATCTTCGCTCCGATCTCTTTTCGTTCGGCATCATGCTCTACGAAATGTGCACCGGCCGGTCGCCCTTCTCAGGGGATACGACGGGGGAGCTTCTAATCTCCGTTGTTCAGGAGGTTCCAGTCACGCCGGCGCAGTTGAATCCCGATGTTCCCCATGGACTAGCCCAGATCATCAACCATTGTCTCGAAAAAAACCGCGAGCGACGCTATCAGCATGCGGGGGAAATTCGCGACGACTTGAAAAGGCTGCAGCGAGATTCGAATGCAGACGTGGGCATTCAAACAGAGGCATCGAAGCCAGCATTTTCAACATCGTCGAAGTTCGAGAATTCCTCTAACGGCGTCAACAGATCCACGTTCACGAGCGGCCAGACCGAGTCGATTGTGCCGGCCCCGCGTAAGAACTGGATAGGATACCTTGGAGCGATGCTGGCGGCCGCCACCGCTGTACTTGTGGTCTATTACTGGGCGCGCCCCACCCCGGTTCCGAGGGTTTCAAACTACACGCAGCTCTCGCATGACGGCGAGGCTAAGTTTCTGGCCGGCACAGACGGGGCGAGGCTTTATTTAGGCGTTGGATATTTGACTTCACCAGGAATCGCGCAGATGTCCGTCGCCGGCGGTGAACCGGTCAGGATTTCGGTGCCCGACCCGTACACATCTCCTGTCGGGTTATCACCCGATGGCACCGAGTTGCTTGCGATAGGGCGTCCGGGCATTGAAATTGAATACCCCGGCAACCTGTGGCGGTTGCCGATACTCAACGGTCCGAACCGCCGAATTGGGAGTATTCTGGCAACCGACGCGACCTGGTCTCCCGATGGTGCCACGCTGGCCTATTGCGTTCGCGGTGATTTGTATATTCGCGACAAGACGAGCACACGAAAACTAGCGTCAATGAAAGGCATTATCAGCGGGCCCCAATTCTCACCGGATGGAACCAGGCTTCGATTCACATGGCAGGATCTGGCTGGGGCAAATCGTTCCCTTTGGGAGGTAACGGCAGAGGGAAAGCACCTTCACGCTCTGCTTCCCGGCTGGCATTCTCCATCGAGCGACTCCGATGGCAAATGGACGTCGGACGGAAGGTATTTCATCTTCCAGGCTGGCGGCCAGATTTGGGCGCTGCCTGAGAAGTCCGGACTCTTCGGAGCGGGGGTCGGCGCGCCGGTGCAGTTGACCTCAAGTCCAATGCCCCTGGCATCTCCCCTGCCCAGCAAGGATGGCAAGAAGCTTTTCGTGGTTGGCCGCACATCGCACGGCACGCTTTCCCGCTACGATCGGAAGCTTGGTCAATTCCTGCCATTTCTCTCCGGCTTGTCTGCCGAATGCACTTCATTTTCAAAGGACGGACAATGGGTCGCGTTCGTCACCTATCCGGAAGGAGCTCTTTGGCGAAGCAGGATCGACGGAAGTGAGCGAATACGACTTACCGACCCGCCAATCTATCCCCTCAACCCTCGATGGTCGCCCGACGGGAAGCAGATCGCGTTCTGGGGTTATAACGCAGGGAAACACGATGCAATATATATGGTGTCTGCGAGCGGAGGCCCGCCGGAACCACTGCTGCCTTTGGATTCAGCAACGAGAGAACCGAACTGGTCGCCGGAAGGCAATCAGATACTGTTTGAGGAAGTTGCATCAGATGCTATACCGACGCTCCAGTTGCTCGACCTGCGAACACACCACGTTTCTTTGATTCCAGGATCGGCCGGTTACACCTCGCCCCGCTGGTCGCCGAATGGACGATACGTAGTTGCCATGACCAAGACCGGTTTGAAGATGGTGCTGTTCGATTTCGAAACCGGCAAGTGGTCTGACCTGGTCGAAACAGCGGTCGACTTTCCCAACTGGTCAAAGGATGGACAGTACGTCTATTTCCTGCACTACCCGGCGAACCCCGCAGCTTTCAGGATCCGGATCACCGACCGCAAACTCGAGCAGGTTGCCGATCTCAAGGGCTTTATGCCAACGGGCTGGTGGGGGTTTTGGCTGGGACTCGATCCGGAAGACATGCCCCTGATGCTCCGCGACACCGGAACGCAGGATGTTTATTCCCTCGACTGGGAAGGGCCCTGAAAAGCTCGACCACTGTCAGGCGCATTTTCGGGATGCGGTGCCCGACTCACTGAGCGCCATCGAGCTCTGACTTCGCGGGGCCTGCGAGCGGAACAGAAGCCCGGACTCGCGTTCCTTTCCCTCGAACCGAAGTGATTTCAAACTGACCACCCACCATGTGCACTCGCTCGCGCATGCTGATCAGGCCAAGACCCGAAGCAAAACGAGCCTGCTCCAGATCAAACCCCGCACCGTCATCGGTCACAAGAAGCCCGAGATGGTCCTGGGAAGTGGACAGGCTTACCTCCACATTTTTCGCGGAACTGTGTTTTCCAATGTTATGCAGAGCCTCCTGCACCACTCGCAGGCAACAAAGTCCGATGATGCCGTCAACCTTTGCATCCAGTCTTTCGGACGTGTACTTGACCCTGGTTCGATATTCAGCTTCAAACTCCCGGCAAGCGTTCTCAACAGCCGATTTAAGCCCTATATATTCCAAGTGGGAAGAGTGCAGTTGATGGGAAATCTCGGTAATCCTGTTTGCGATCTCCTTCACATTCTCGGCAAGCTGAGGAATGGATGGATGTGTCTTGTCCGGCATGTCGGATACGGCTCGGCCAGCTCGCAGCATCTGTATTCGCAAAATTGCAAGCCTCTGGCCAATGTCATCATGAAGTTCGCGTGCAATGCGCGTCCGTTCAGTCTCCTGAGCCCGAATGAATCGATTGGATAGTTCTTTGCGTTCCTCCTCAACCTTCTTGCGATCCGATATCTCATCCAATAGAACCAGCACTCGGCGAGGCCTGTCAGCCTCTTCCGGCACAAGACAAAACACGCAGTTTATCCATATGCTGCCGCGGGCGCTTGACGTATGCTTCAATTCCATCGAAAAGGAGGAAGGCGTGCCATTGAGCAGACGTTGCCAGCGGGCACCTGACATCAGGTCTGCACCAAGATCTTCCGAAACGGATCGTTCTTCAAGCTCCGCAGGAGAAAGACCGAGCATCTCACTCAGCCTTTGCCCCGGCGCAAGCCATCGTCCATCCACGGAGACTTCTCCGATTGCGATTCCGAATTGCTCGACCGCACGAACGAGAGCCTCGGTTGACACCCAAGAGTCCGTTCTTGCTTGGTAAGCGTCTTTTGCCATCGGGGAAAGCCTGATGATGAGTTTACACCGAAGTGACTTTTTCTTTCCTGCTTGCACGGCGATCGAGGCCGTCCGCCATCGCAAACGGCACGACATTCAACGCAGTTCTAGAAGTTTGAAACTTGAGAAGTAGCGATATCATAGGGGTCCGGGCGCAAAGAACTCTTGCTCGATGCTACCCGCTCTGGAAGCAGGTCAAACCGCAGGAATCGGAAGGGGGGTCGCATGTTCATCGTTGTGGCATTGGTGCTCGGAATCGTGTCAGGATTGCGAACCATGACTTCACCAGCGGTCGCAAGCTGGGCGGCCCGCTTGGGGACGTTTGCGGTGGCCGGAAGTCCAATGGCATTTATGGGATTTAAATACACGCCCATTATCTTTACGGTCTTGGCAATCGGAGAATTAATCAACGATAAACTGCCGAACACCGCAAGTCGCAAGGTGCCACCGCAGTTTATCGGACGGATTCTTAGCGGGGCACTGGTTGGTGCCACTGTCGGCGCAGCTTCTGGATCCCTGATACTTGGCCTGCTCGCAGGGGCAATCGGAGCAGTTTTGGGAACGTATGGTGGTGCGGCCTTTCGAGGGCGGCTGGCAAAGGCGTTTGGCAAGGATTTTCCAGCGGCGCTGATTGAGGATGCCGCAGCGATCATTTTGGCCATCGTTGCCGTGGCGAGATTCTGATGCATACCAATGCAGAACGCAAGTTGACACCTTCGGAGCCTTCCTGCAGACTTGCAGTAGCTTCGCTCTCAGCCCAATTCTGAGGGACTATGCCCTTTCCCCAGATTCACCCACTCGATCCGTGTTCAAGTTCTGTCTGCCCATGACAGTATCGGGGACGAAGTTTCTTGCGCACGGTCAAAGACGACGCGGAGGTCGCTAAGAAAAATGAAGTTCTCTTCTCTTCCCCTTTCCCTGATGCTCGTTGTTGGTATTTTCACCTCCGCATCACACGTCAGAGCCCAAAATTCCAGCCAGCTCTTCTCTCCTCTCAACGTACGCGCGTCCCAATCAGGAGCTGGCTATGGTGAGAGCCAGGTCATCTTCAACACAAATACCCTCAACCTCTCCTGCCCCGATACTCCAGTTGCGTTTCTCTCCTCCGCAGCGAGTACATCCCCGGCAAATAGTTCCGGCAAAGTGCTGGTCGATAACAACATTGACATTACGAATCTGACCAACGGCAGTGGCGCCGTGAACGTTTGCAAGGGCGGCGTGAATGGCTCTTCCCAGGGCCCATTTGAGAATTGCTTTACCTCCGCCTACCAGGATCCTGCGAGTGCAGGCACCCTCACCGGACAATCGCCCGACTCGTTGGTCGCCACCGGCGGAGTGCCTCCGATCGATATCAGTTCTTTACTTAGACCCGGTGCGCAGCAGGTCAAAATTGACCTCGTAGATGAAGGTGGTTACGTCGCAAATTCAAGCCTGTATCTCAATACAAATTGCACAGCGGGAGGGGTCACGGGCCCTGCGTTGATTTCGGGGAATACGATTCCAGCGACAAACCCGACTACAGAGCAGCTCAATCAGGACTTCACCTTTAATACAGGCAACGATAAGATGATCGGCTTCGAATACGACTTGACCGGAGCCCAGTCCGCCGGATCGCTGACGATCGATCAAAATGGCGTCAATCCCCAGGTCGGAGATTCGGCCCTTGAGCCTCTGACCGCCTATCCGCTCCAAAGTGAGCGGAACATCTTTCGCAACCTCCATTTGCCTCGTACACAACGGCGAATTGCTCGATGGCCAGCCTGCCTGCAAGCTTTACACGTTAACGTGCACCATAGGCACTGGCAATACGGCAACGGGAGCGCAATGTCCGTCTTCAACTCTGTCCAACGAGGAGCTTCGCGATGTCTTCGACGGACCCGCTTTCGATCTGAACGACATTCCAACTCCCGGAGGTCCGACATTCCACGAAGGAATGGGATTCCTGATGGCGAGCGAGGGATGGGATCAGGGTTCATGCACTTTCGACCCCGCTTCGTCCTTGCAGGACCTTGCTTGCCCGCAGAACCTGCTTGTCAGCTTCACCGGCCCGGGGCTTTACACCGGCAAATCCCAGACCACTCGGCCAAACTCGACCTTCATCTCCATCGCCAAAGTGCCTGAAGACCTTACTAGTGTCACTGTGACCGACAGCTCAGGCACCACCCCCGTCTCCTTGGGGCCTGGAAACTGGACGAACAACCCTAGTCCGTACTTCAAGCTATCGAGTCAGCCGCCAAATCTGACTGGTACCGGTTTGCCTGGAGCTGCGAACTTCGTTGCTTCGCCCATTCGAAGCATCACTTACGGGATCTCGGCTGCCAACACCATACCCGTACCTGGCGCAGCGATTGCGACCGACACCGTTCTCGCAAACACCGCGCAATGCCCCGATAATCCGCCCGCCACAGTGTTTACTCCGCCCGTGCAGTCGCTGACCGGTCTTGAAGACGGAAACTATCTGCTGCACTATTTTGCTCAGGATTGCGCAGGCACGCAGGAGTTGAAATTCGCCAAGGATAACTCCGGCAGCTGGATAACAAGCTTCTATACCTTCCCCATCAACGTAGATACCGTTCTGCCCGAAGTCCCATCCGGTCCAACGTTGTCGCCCGCAGGACCCTACTACCAGGGTCAGATGGTGACCGCCACCTACAAATGCACGGATGATCGCTCTGGAATCGTTCGATGCGGCAGCCAGACGTATGGCTCCGGCATTGCCGACACAGGAACATTAACGGCCACAGTGCCTACTTCCGGGTCTGGATCGCAAACGTTCACCGTCCTCGCGAAGGATGCGGCAGGTAACCAGAAATCGCAGTCGGTGACTTACCAGGTCGACGAAGTTGACAGTCAGATTCATTTCAGTCTGTCGCCGAGTACAGTGACTTATCCGCTTGGAACTAACCTCACGGTCCAACTATCAAACATCAATGGCCATGTGCCCACAGGCACAGTGAAGATCGTTGATAAAGGGGCCGTTCTCGTAACGCTCAATCTCAGTAGCGGTGCTGCCTACTACTACTTGAAGAATCTTCCCGCAGGAACGCATACTCTATCCGCTGTCTATTCCGGAGATCGCTTTAACGTCGCCGGAACTTCAGCGCCTGTCACATTGAACGTGCTGCCTGTTCCTGTCGTTCTGGCGCTCGCCTGCTGGAACACGCCCTATCCCTATGGGGCGAATTTCCAGTGCGTCGTCAACGCCAGTTCGAATGCGGGGGCTCCGCTCGGATCCATCACCTACGTTTACGACGGAAACGCGCCAACCCCTCTTTCGCTTGTTTCCGGTGCGGTGAATATTATCTTGCCAAAGCCTCCTGTCGGGAATCACAGCCTGACCGTGAGTTACCCGGCCCAGACAAACTACGCTGCAGCCGGCCCGAAGGTCCAGAATTTCACGGTAACTCCGGCCCCCGTTGTTGTGCAGTTCACTCCCTCGGCCTGGTATGTAACCGGAGGGACCCTGACCTTGTCGGCTTCGGTTCAATCATCGAGCGCAGGTCCGCCCAATGCCACCGGCTCGGTGACGTTTAAGAACGGCACGAACGTCATCGCAATCGTGCCCGTGAATGCTGCGGGCAAGGCAAGCACTTCCGTGCTGGTTTCTTCTCTTCCAAAAGGCAACGACGTAATCACTGCCACGTATAGCGGAGGAACGAACTACGCAACCGGCAGCACGTCCATCACGGTCCAGGTAGCACGATAGTTCAGAGGTCACGCAACAACGGCAAGGGTCTGCCCATTCTCGGCAGACCCTTGTTTCATTCTGAAAACAATTCAACAACACCGCTAATCATCTTTTCGCAATCGACGCCTCAGATCGCGTCGGAACATCATCCAGAATTGGCGCGACGATTTGGGTGGTTGATTCTTCTCCCGCCGCCAGCCTTGTGAGCGTGAGTATGGTGATGTCGTCATCCTGACCGAACTCGACAGCAGCCTGACTTGCTTCCTGCGCGGTAGGCCGGCCTGCAAACAAAGTCCGAAGACGCTCAAATCCGAAGAGTTCACCGCTCGGATTCCGCGCCTCCAGCAAGCCATCTGTATAGAGACTTAGTTGATCTCCCGGCTGCAGGCGCACCGTAACTTCGTCGTAGATGGTCCCACCCACCAATCCCAGGGGAAGAGAAGGTTCCAGAGAAAACTCTTTGCCATTGAGAAAGATTGGTAAGTGACCTGCGTTCGCTATCGTAGCCTCACCATTCGAGTCGAGCCGAAAGACGATGCTTGTGGCAAACCCTCCCTGCATGCGACCAGTGAGACACCTGTTTAGCGTACCCAGTATCTCCCCGGGGCTTGAAGTGTTTGTTGCCTCGGCGCGAATGACACCCACGATCGTTGCGACGTTCATTGCCGCTTTCAGGCCCTTGCCGCTTACATCGCCCAGGGCAACAATTGTCGAGCCGTCAGGATTCGCGAGAATCTGAAAGAAGTCCCCGCCCACCTCTTGTGCCGGTGTATACGCACTAGTAATGCCATACCCTTCCAGCGATGGCAGCACCTCGGGAATAAGAACCTGTTGAATCTCTCTTGCGCTCTGCATCTCCTGCTCGAGTGCTGCGTTTCGCGCCTGCTGCTCCAGAACGTAGTGATAAACAGCAAAAAGGATTGACGCGAACAGCGCGAGCGAAGTTACCTTTTCAAATTGAAAGTCCACTCCCCGAATTGTGAAGAGAGGCGTATCGACGAGAGCCGTGAACAACGTCCAATGCGTGAAACGCTGGCCAAACGCGCTTATGTCCGCAATCGAATGAATGGCCTGCAATATGAAGGCGGTCAGTGCCACCGCCCATCGGGATACACCCAGCCGGTTGCGCAGCCCAATCGCAATCAGAAAAAACGGCACAACCTCGAAAAGCAAAATGACGCTGGCGAGGAAGCAGTCAGCCCACTTCATCCCGGTCGCTGCTGAGCCCCACACAAGCGCGAGCACTCCGTCTGCGGCTCCCGCAATGACGCTCAGCCACGCGAAGACCCTCGTCCACCGAACCACCTTCGGTCTCTCATTCAGTTGCAGCAACCAGATGAGAAGAAACCACAACGAGATGTTTGAAACTACATAGAGAGGCTGGTTGATGCAGCGCGCCAACCCGTACGGGAACGGGATCAGGAACATGCCCTGCAATATATGCAGAGCCACCGGCGCTATCGTGAATATGCCGACCCAGATGAAGAACTTCTCCCGCCGGTTATGGCTCCAGAGCACGACGCACAACACGGCAATGAACAAGCGCAACAGCACCAGGGAATACTCGAACAGCTCAAGCTGAATGTACTGCCAGGTGATCGTTCGTTCGTAAAGGGAAATCGTGTCCGTATCGCCCACGCTCGGAGTTAAAGCGAGCCCTCCGGACTCTGCCGGCGAGAAGATGTCCCGGGGGGCCTTCCAGACGCGAATCGCCAGCACGCCTGACGTGTCACCGTAGAGCGGAAAGGATCGGGGAAAGACACTGTAAAACCAGACGGGGTGAGGCGGCAGCTTGCCGTATTGCCCGATCAGACTTCCGTTCCAATACACCTCGTAGGAGTCTTCAGCATTCGGAATAAGGATCCGAAATCTCCCGTCCGTATTGGGTGCAGGGACAATCTTCAGATGGCGCCGGTACCATGCAATTCCCGCATAGGAAGGATGGCCCTGCGCACCCCATGGCGCGTCCGGGCTGAGCGCCTCCCATCCGGAATCGTCGAATGAAGGCTGAGCCCAATTGCGATCGTCTCCGATTCGAAATTGCCACAGACCGTCGAGGTCCGCCTTTCCGTGCCCCAATCCATCAATAACGAGTGTGCGTTCGACCTGCTCGCTAGACGCAAAGGCTTCCTGCCCGACGCCGAGGATCACGGCAGCCACGACAAACAATTGTAGGCAGGAAAACAGCATGCTCAGGGGAAGCATGAACAAAGGATACTCCGTGCAAGCCTAATCGAATAGTCGAGATCGACTGACATCCCCTCGCAGAAAATCTGGCGAGCCGCAAGGCAGGAGATTCTGCCTTGCGGCAAAGCAAGAGATGCTCAGCGACCTGAGATCGGTTCCAGCCGGAACTTGTAGTCATACTGGGTCGCGGGCAACGAGAACTCTTTGTGGATCGGGGCACCCCAGCTATCATCCCCACCCACGCCCATCTGCCGATAATCAAGATTCACCGTAATGTCGTCTGAATGGACAATCTCGGAAGGATGTTTGTGCCCCACATTGGCAGGCGCCTTCTCGTGTTGCAGTTCCGACATACGGAAGGGCCACGCACTGAAGTTCAACAGCGGAAGACCACTCGCCTTCAGCCCGAATCCTTGATCGTCAGTAAATGAGACCCATCGAATGTCGGTGCGATTGCCCGTCTCCTGTGGCTCGATATACGGGAACCACAGATTATCGACTTTGTCCTTGTAGATGCCGACCGCAGCACCGAGATTGCGATCCCAGTAGTTTTCCTGCGGACCGCGCCCATACCACTCCACGTTTTGAAGAGCGCCAGTCACGCGCATCTGCATGCCAACGCGAGGCAGATCCGGAAGAGCACTGTCACCGGGTTTGAACGTACTTTCCACTTCAACCGACCCGTCGCCATAAACGGTGTAAACGTAGCTCTGAGTTGAATTCCCTGCCGGCAATGTTGAAACAGAGGTCACCCGGACGACATTGGGAGATACCTGTTCGCCCTTTACGCTCGTCGTTCTGCGGTCGGGACCTGCAATCTGCCAGATTCCCTGCCTTTTTGACATCCCGTTTCCGCGGTCGTTGTCCGTTGGAGCACGCCAGTAATTCGGTTCCAAAGGCGCGGTCAGCAGTTCCCGTCCGCCAACGTTATACGAGGCAATGGTGCCTGAGCTCTTGGAAATTCCGACAGAGAAATTCTCATTCGAGATGACAAGCGCGTCTGGAACTTCCGCAAGTTGGATACCGGGCAGATTGTCAGCCTTGCGGGATGGCGTCTGTGGCGCCTTAAACGGAACCTCGAATTGATCCCAGCTAACGACGTGCCCTTTTGCAGCCCACGATTCATCCTTCGCCAGAGTGAAGATTACAGTCAGGAAATATTCCGCTCCACTGTCGGCATTCGGCTGCTTAAGGTCCAAGGTGACTTCCTTCGTTGTCCCTGGCTGCACATCGCCAAGTGCTACGTCGCCACTCTGTATTTGTTTTCCGTTTTCTTCCAGCACCCACGTTGCGTGAAGAAAGCTCAAGTCAAGAAAGTTGTACTTGTTGCGAATTCGCACTTTGCCATTCACGAGGTCGACGGGCTCAACCTTAATGCTGGAGTAGGATTTCTTGACCTCGCTCAAACCGGGATGCACGGTGCGGTCCGGCAACACAAGGCCATTCGTGCAGAAGTTGTCGTCGTTGGGCTTGTCGCCGAAGTCGCCGCCGTACGCCCAGAATTCCTTCCCGTTACTTCCCTTCTTCCTGATTCCCTGATCGACCCAATCCCAGATGAACCCGCCATGCGCCCACGGTTCGGATTCGAAAAGGTCCCAATACTGCTGAAAGTTTCCGGTGCTGTTCCCCATCGCATGCGCGTACTCGATTTCAAAGAATGGCCGGCCGTTGCCATAGCGTTTGTAATACTCAGCGATGTTCTGCGGCTTTGCATACATCGGTGAAAGTGCATCGCCATGCACGCTGTTGGCCGGTTCATAAATAATGAAGAACTCCGGATGATGCAGATTCGCCCATTCCTTCGCGGCAACGAAGTTCGAGCCCCATCCTGCTTCATTGCCCATTGAGAACCCGATCACCGAAGCGTGGTTCTTATCGCGCTCAATTGTGCGGTTCATGCGATCGACGATTGCAGCCCGATAGTCCTCTCCATCGGAGATTCGTTGCTTCTCGCCCGAGCCGTATCCGTGAGACTCGACGTTCGCTTCATCAAGAATGTAGAGGCCATATTTATCGGCGAGGTCGTACCACTCAGTCACGTTCGGATAATGGCAGGTTCGCACCGCATTGATGTTGTTCTGCTTCATGATCTTGATGTCTTTGATCATCATTTCGCGGGTGACGACCTGGCCGGTATCGGGGTCGAATTCGTGGCGATTCACTCCTTTGATCATCAGCTTCTTGCCGTTAAACAGGATCTGATTCCCTTTGATCTCAGACTGTTTGAAGCCGACGTTCCATGGAATTACTTCAATGACGCTACCTTTGGCGGTTTTGAGCGTAAGGATCAATTTGTAGAGATAGGGAATTTCAGCAGACCATTTGTTTGGACTTTTGACAGCTTGCTGCAGCTCAATTTCAGCGTCTTTACCTGTAGTCGCGCTCATTTTTTTTGCCGTGGTGAATACGGGTTTACCCTCGGCATCAAGAAGCTTTGCCTCAACCGACGCAGCCGCATTTTTGCTGCCGACATTCTGGACGCTCACCCGCAACTTGAAAGTGGAGTTCTGGTAAGCACCATCGAATGGCGTCTGGACCTGAAAATCTCGAACGTGCAACGAATTGCGAGAGACGAGCGTCACGTCGCGAAAGATACCGCTCATTCGCCAGAAATCCTGGTCCTCAATGTAGCTGCCGTCCGACCACCGATATACCTCAACCGCAATCATGTTTTTGCCGGGCTTCAGATATTTGGTGATATTGAACTCGGAGGTCATGCGCGTGTCCTGGCTGTATCCGACCTTTTCTCCGTTGATCCAAACGTAGAAAGCGGAGTTCACGCCATGGAACAGGAGGTAAGTCTCGCGCCCGTTCCACGCGTCCGGAATCGTAAACTCGCGCCGATAAGAGCCAACGGGATCACGCTGGCCGTAGGCCGTCCACGAGTGGTCGTCCGGAGTTCCCGTCACCCGCGGAGCATCCCTCTTGAAGGGATAGGTGATGTTGGTGTAGATCGGCGTCCCGTACCCTTGCATCTCCCAGTTCGACGGAACGGGAATGTCTTTCCATGAACTGACATCGAACTCCGGCTTATAGAAGTCCGCAGGGCGAAGATCCGGGCTCTTCACCCAATGAAACTTCCACGTCCCGTTGAGAGACTCGACAAGACTCGAAGCGTTGCCCTCGCTCATCGCCGCTGACTCGTCCAAAAATGGCGTGAATGAAGCGCGCGCCGGCTCTTTGTTGATGCCGAATACTCGTGGATTCTCCCAATCGGGAACCGTCGGGCTGCCATCTTGTGCGCAGACGTTGATCGTGCCAAGAACTAAGAAAGACAACAGGAAAACCGAGATTCGTCTCATTTCGTCTCTTCTGGATTGGTATTGGTGTTGCCGCAGAAATTGTACTCTGCGGCACCGGCCTCAAAGCCGGACGGGTGACGAACCCCCGCGAAGCGCGAGCGCGAGGGCTCAACCATGCATCTGATACCTTTAGAAGGCCTGAAAGGAGATTTACATGAAGACCAAGACTCGTCGTTTCGCTTCTATCATCCTGGGACTGACTGCCTGCGCGCTATTCAATGTTCTCCCAATCGTGGCCGCGCAATCCAAGCCCGCGGTTAAGCCCGCCGCAGCCGCACCATCCAGCAGCCAGACATCTGCATCACCGGCGTCGACTCCGGTGGACATCAACTCTGCTACCGCGGATCAACTCAAGGCTCTCCCTGGAATCGGCGACGCTTACGCACAGAAAATCATCGCCGGCAGGCCATACGACAATAAGACTCAATTGAAGACCAAGGGAATCGTTCCCGATGCGACCTATAACAAGATCGCCAGCCTCATCATCGCAAAGCAGCCGGCAAAGAAATCCAAATAGACCAGCCACAAGCATAGAAGTAATCCGGAAAGGAGAAGAGGTACGGGCACCCGCCCGTACCTCTTCTGCTTGAATCCTCTGACGCCTGATTCAGTCACTCGACTAGTGGTCTCCCCCGAGAACATTCTCAACTGCCGTGATTGCGCCGAAGAGGCCGTTGTTCTCGTCGTTCGGCCCAGCGGTGAAGAACAGGCTTGTTGACGGGCCCGAGGTGCCACCGCCGCCAAATGAGATAGCCCAGAGACCATCGATCGTGATGGGCTTATTGGTTGCGTCCAGCAGGCGTCCCTTGAAGTCGCCGGTTATGGGATCGAAAGCAAGGATCTCGCCGCTTCCGAATTGACCAACGAGGATATTGTGACTGTATGCCCCAAAGTCATTCGGCGCCTGCGCCAAACCCCACGGAGCGTTGAACCATTTGCCGGATTCAAGTCGAAGCAGAAGCCGGCCGGCGGGCGAGAATACATCCACAAACCCAAAGCCCGGTCCATGGACTTCATCGATACCCTGTCCCTTCTTGGCAAACGCTACATAAAGGTTCCCGCCGATGTTCTGGACATTGAAAGGGGCATATCCATGGTGACGTTCATCTGCGAACGCGTTGTGCTTCAGATGGACCTCGTGGAAGTTTGCGTCGTAGACCTTTACATCACCTGTGCCAAAGTCAGCGGCGTAGAGATAGTTCGTCGCACCTGCGGATGAATCGTTGATCGTGGCCACGGCAAGTCCCTTGAACACTGACGCGCCCTTCGTGTTCACCATGATCTTTGCCGTTGTGGGCAGCACCCCGGGATTCCAGCCCGAGATGGTCCCATCTTCGGTAGCGAACAGGAAGACCGCAGGCTTATTGGGTGCGAGTTGAAAATCCGTAGTGCCGTTGAAAATCTGACCCGTCGGCGTTCCAGTGTCGTTGGAGCTGTTCCCAGGCGGAATTGTTACCACTAGCGGAACGGCCGTGCCGGTCCCCATGTAGAGTGTTGAAACTCCCATGCCGTTGTCTGAAACCCACCACGGGCTGGTAGAACTGCGGGACATGCCCCAGGCATTGACGAGGTGGCTGTCCTGTTGGGTGCCGCCGACACCGGTATCCGACACCAGATTCGTTTGCTTGTAATGTTGCTGTGCGGAGAGCGCGGTTGAAAGCGAGAGCACGCTGATAACTCCAATGCTCACGCTTTGGGTAAGTGCGCGTATTTTCATGTTCACCATGTGACTCCTTTGCAACTGTTCAGATTGGCCCCCGGCCAGCTCGGTACCAGGCGGAACAATTCGCCGCTTCAATGCCCTACAACCCTAGAGGGCGCCTACTTGCTCCTTTGTCAAGAAATTGTCACTAGTTAGTCATTTCATTGCTTCCACGAGCACGCTCAGAGCGAATGGAAAGGTGTTAATCGCCTCAACGGGTCCGCCACCTCCGCGCGATTCGGCCCAGGCTCGCGATAGCCGCCCGATGTTTCTCCACGATTGGCGCGGGTTTTACGCTGCACATCCATCAATTCCGCCTGACAAATAAATGACAATCGACTGACGGCCACTTGACACTCGTCTTGCATAGTCCCTCTAGCGTGTAGGGATGGCGTGCACCACTGCGCAGGTCGCAAATCTCGGATCTCAAGGAAACCGCGCCGGGAACGAGCACTCGTGCATAGGCTCTCAGATTGCACAGAGGCGAGGTGAACCATGAGGGCTCACCTGTCAAATGCGGCCTTCGGCGTACTGGATTACGCAGCCTACCCGATCGGAATGCTGCTCGTCGCCCCAATCATGTTGCGGAATCTCGGAATCGCGCAATATGGCATATGGGCGGTGGCGACCGCCGCCGTAAACACCGGCTCCATCATCGCGTCCGGTTTTGGAGATGCCAACATACAGCATGTCGCAACGGGGCGCACTACCGGCGATTTGAACTCTCTGGTTCGCACGGTGCGCAGCACGATGGGAATCCATTTAGTTCTGGGCTCGGTAATGGCCATCGTGGCCTGGATAACCGCGCCTTACCTCGCAAACCACGTGGCTGCGGCCAGCGTCGATCTTCGAACAACTTGTTTGTGGTGCCTTCGCATTGCCGGGCTGATTACGTTCGCGCGTGCTGTTGAAAGTGTCTGCATCAGTACGCAAAGAGCCTTCGAACGCTACGGTGCCGCCGTTCAAATCAGTGTGGCAGCGCGATTACTCTCCCTGGCTGCTGCCGCTCTGCTCGCGCTCACCAGCAATGGCGTGATCAGTATTCTGGCGGCAACGGCTGTCCTGACTGGGATCGGTTTATTTTTCCAATTGCGTCGTCTCAAAACCCTTCTGCGCGCGACTACCTTGTCGCCGAGCTTTGATCCACAAACAACCAGGGCTCTTTTAAAATTCGGAATCTTCAGTTGGTTGCTCGCAGTGTCGGGGGTGCTGTTTAGCCAGGTTGACAGGTTGATCGGTGGCGCTGCCCTGGGAGCTGCCGCAGTTGCTTCCTATGCGCTTTGCGCGCAATTAGCTCAGCCCATCTACGGCTTTACTGCCTCGGGGCTGCATTTTCTTTTCCCATACCTCTCAGGACAGCGCGTTTCGGCAACTGCCGCGACCCTGCGCAAGGCCGTCGTGCTCGCGCTCGTTGCCAATATGGCATTCGTGCTGTTGACCACTTTCGGCCTGCTTCTGATTGGCAATCGCGTTTTATTGGCATGGGGAGGCGAGGCAATCGCACAGAGCGGCGCCTCGTTGCTTCCGATTATTGCGTGGAGTTCCGCTCTGCTTGGCCTGAATGTTACGGGGTATTACGCCATGATGGCGCTCGGTCGCGTACAGATTGCTACCTGGATCAACGTGGCTGCCGGTGCCCCGATGCTGTTGCTGGTTGTCTTTCTGCTACCTCGCAGTGGAATGAGCGGCATTGCAGAGGCACGCCTGCTGTATGGATTCATCACTCTCTTGATCTACGTTCCCTTGATCCTCGCCCTCCGAAGTGGATCCGCATTGCGTCCTGAAATCGCAATCGGTCTTCCTGCAAGTGAAGAAGCGTGACTCGGTCCGCGGTTTCACGACGTATGCCCAGGGGTGGGCAAATCAGCATGTATGTAAACTCGCAGGCCGCTACGAAGAACGAACAGATCGCATTGGTAAACCACGAAACAAGTCGGCATTATGCGAACCTGCTCGGTGTCCAGGTTGAAGCGCTTGACATGGAGAGGACGATCAGGCGGATTTACAACGCCCTTTTAGAGCGAACCAAAGGCTACATCTGCATGGTAGGCGTGCACGGAATTATGGAGGCACAGCGCAATCCGATTCTTGCGGGCGTCTATGCCGACTCAATGATCACTGTTCCAGACGGGACACCGACGGTGTGGGTGGGCCGTTTGCAGGGCCTTGATTGGATGCGGCGTGTCACTGGACCTGATCTCATGCTTGAGATCTTTCGCCGCGACGAATTCGCCTGTTGTACACACTTTCTCCTCGGCGGAAAGGAAGGCGTCGCAGAAGAACTTTCGGCGACCCTGTCACGACGTTTCCCCTCGACGCGGATCGTTGGTACTTATACGCCGCCTTTTCGCGATCTGACTCCGTCTGAAGAAGAGGACCTGGTTGCGAGGATTCGCGAGCTGAAGCCCGACATCATTTGGGTTGGTGTCAGCACGCCGAAGCAAGAGATCTTCATGCGCAAATATCTTCCAATGCTTGACACCACTCTGATGTTCGGCGTAGGAGCCGCTTTTGACTTTCATACGGGTCGGATCAAGGATTGCGCCGAATGGATCAAGCGGGCTGGCCTGCAGTGGTTGCATCGCTTGGTCCAGGATCCGCGACATTTATGGTGGCGTTATCTTCGCAACAATCCCGCATTTGTCTGGCGAATTGCATTGCAGTTTACGGGATTTCGAACATTTCCCGAGTCACGCATGAGAAGCGCTAATCGGAGAGAGGCGCGCCATGTCAGCGAGAGCAAGCGTGATTTGTGCGCCGGAGAAACCGTGCAATCAAACGAGGCTTGATCGCACATCAATAGGGACGCTTTGCATCCTTGTCGTAGGGCTGGCCATACATGTTTGGATGACTCGCTGGGCTGCGCTGCAATCCCTCTACGGAAAGCACACCCAGATTCTCTGAGCCGGATGCCAGGTGAACGCGTCGAACCATCTTGTTGAGTGCCGGTTGCGCCACCCCTTCAATCCAAAGGTGCAGCTCATATTCGCCTGCAGGCACATCGGGGAGTTGAAATGCGCCCTTGGCATCGACGACTGCATAGAGATGCGTTGAGAGCGCCAGTACCACCGCGCTCATCTCCGGATGAATATTGCAGAAGATATAGGAGACGCCTTCTCGTGAGAAAGTCACCGCCTTGGTCGATCCGGCTTCGTAAAGGCCAAGATCAAACCGCTTTCCGTCGAATAGAGAAAAGACATTATGGAAAAATGGGTCTGCATTGGGGAAAGACACCACGCTACCTACTGGAATGACAAGCAGATGCGGTGTAAACATCCGATTCTTTTGCAGCAGCGAATATCGCTTCTCCGGCAGGAATGGCGCGGTTGGAGTTTGCTGAATCGGTTTAAGCCACAGCACCGCTGGAGGCGTGGAATGTCTGCCGTCCTGTTTTGAAAACGCAAGCTGTAATCGTACGTCTGACGACGAAGCGGTCTGAGCATAACCCAGAGACAATGCCATGCTGAGCGCGCAAATCAACGACCGAATAAGCGGCAATCGTTCCATCAGAATCGGTACCCAGTCGCGATTCCGATAACATCGCCCGTATTGGTCGAGCCGTTCACAGGCGAGCTCGCCAGGTGCCGGTATTCAAGTGAAAACAAAAGATACGCACTCGGAGTGTAGATCACATTCCCTGTATAGGTCTGGTTTCGAGCAAGGTTCAAGTAGAGAGCCGTTGAATCTCCTGCATATGGCCTGAGCTGCGACGCGAACACCTGGTCCGTGCCGAAAGCGAAGTTGAAGTCGAAATGATCGCCTGCATGTGCCTTCAACTGTGCCCAGCCGCCCACATCATCGAGGGCGCGGAAGTAATACGTGAAGGGATAATTCGGATCGAGGAAGAACACGTAATCTTTGTAGGCCCCGCCGCCCAATCCGCCCAGCGCCAACCCGCGATACACGTTGCCACTCAGCACCATGTGCTTCGCGAACGGCACGAAGTAGTCCAGTGTCGCAGCCCACGAATCAAAATTTGTCCCGCCCAGCGTGCGATGCGGTGCAAAGAGACCACCCACGCCAATTTGGAGACTGTTGTCCTGTTGGGCTCCCACCAATGCTATCCGGCCTTCCACGCCAGGCCAACGGCTCCGTTCCGCGGTCGAAGGCGGAAGATAATTCGGGGTTGCTATTCCAAGACCGACATTGTAGATCGCGGGTGGATTCGCAATGTCGATGAGAGCAGCTTGCGCGCGCAGGTGCTGAGCGGAGGACAGGGAAATGTCGTGCGAGATTCCCACTTGAGGATTCCATGTCCATAAATTGCCCGACCACGCCAGACCGGGAATCGCCACTGCCGTCAATGACGTGGGCGAATTTGGATTAATGATCGGATGATCAAGAGAAACGGACGCTTCGGTATGTTCCCATTGCAGGGCAGCGTGTGCGGTTCGCAGGCGTAGCAGTCCCCCCGCGTACGCACTGGCGGAGCCGTCGTTGCTTGCTAGCTCGCTCCCATAGAAGTCCACACTCACATCAGCGTGGCTGCGAGCATTAAACAAATGGGGTCCACGAGCGTCCACGCCAAGCACCGTCTGCCTGATTGAGGCGCCGGTACTTCCAGAACCCGACATCACAACGGTAGGCGTAGCGGGCATATCGACCTGTCGCGTGTTGACAAATCCGTTCAACAATACGAGACCGTTGAGTTTTATGGGATATTTCGATTCGCTTTCGACCTTGCTTTGCTCGTGAGTGGCGATCTGCGACTCCTGCACCGCCTGCTGTTCGCGAATCTCCTCCACCGCGGCAGAAAGTTGTGCCGCCGAAGAAGACGCGGAAGCGGAGTCATGACGTGCCATCTCCTGTTGAACCGCCGCAAGCTGGTCTCGAATTTGCTGCAACTCGCGCTGCGATTGTTCAAGTTGGGCCTGGGTGCGAGTCATAGCCTCGGTCAGTTGCTGCACCTGCTTCTCCAGACTCTCGTTCGTCGCGGCTTGCGCGTTCAGGTAGACGCCGCCTACCACATATGAGAATCCTGCGAAGCCCAGTACTCCGCGCGATGCGATTTGCAAAATCGAGGGCCGAGCCCTCTGAGATGCGCAACACTGTTTCATCCCGTTGCCCACCTTTTTTGGTTGGCACCTTCCGATGCAGTTTGTTGAAGAAGACCCCGCGCGATTGTCATCCTGAAGATCGTCTCTCCTGGCTGACTGGCGATCAGTGTGACCTCGCCACCATGTTCCGCGGCTATGCAATGGGCCAAAGTAAGCCCGAGACCCGATCCTTTCTGTTTACCTTCGCTCACGAAAGGTTGAAACAGACTGCCGCGGATATTCTCGGGAACTCCAGCGCCATTATCTTCAATCTCAATCGTTATCAGTCCGTCTGTAGCCTCTAGCCTTGCCGCCACGCAACCTCTACCGGCAGAGGCTCGCGCCGATTGGCATGCATTCAGCAGCAGGTTGTAGATGGCTCTTTCGATTTGTTTTCCGTCGACCACCGCCGTTGTTTCCACGGGATCGCAAGATTTGGCAATCAGCGTTACGCCGGCTGCGTCAGGATGAGCGCGGATCAAGGTCATCGCGCGCTCTAGCAATGTTGCGATCAACTCGTGCGCATGGCGAATTGCAGCTCCAGTCCTGCTGAAAATGAGCATAGATTCGATGAGTTCCGTTGTACCATGGACGGCCGTACGAATGTCCGACAGAATTTCACTGCGTTCCGCCTCTGTAAGAGGTGAGGAAGCAAGGAACTCAGCATTTGCATAGACGCTTGCCAGGTAATGACGAAGATCGTGCGAAACGGAACTGGCCATGCGGCCTATTGTGGCCAGACGCTCTGCCTCAAGCAAGGCCTGGTTCGCGCGAAGTATTTCGCCACGCATTCTGGCGAAAGCCATGCTCAGTTCTCGCACCTCACGAGTGCCGTCGTCAGGCAAAAGATGAGAACTGTCGCCGACACCGAATGCATGTACGCCTGTTGCCAGATCCTCAAGGGGACGCGTCACAGCTCTGGATAGGGCCGCCATCAAGAGAGTGCCCAAAATTAGAGCCAGCAGCCCCGCGATAATCACCAGCCGATCGATTTGCCTGATGGATTGCTGGGCTTGATCGAGAGACTTCAACACAACAAGTTGCAACGGAGCCGTCGAACTCGGAGAAAGGTCTTCTACCGCCGCAATAAACCGTTCCCTCCCGAGTTCCAGCGAAACCGGCGCGCTCGGGCCATGTGAAGAGGAAATAGACCTCCCGGCTAGTTCATTAAGGACGGGCAATTCGAGCGTACTGGCAAGCGCGTGCCCCTCACTGATAAATGCGGCATCGGCGGCTGTAGCCTGGCTGATCTTCCCGAGAATATCCCGATCAACTGCAAAACCGCTGACGACGTATCCAAGAAGAGTCCCTTCTCTTTCTCTGCCGAAATAGAGAGGCCGAACAGAGCAGGCGTAAAGGTGCCCTGCGCTTACTAAATAACGAGTTGAAGGTGACCGAATCAGGCTATGGATGCCGGTATGGAGCGTTGTGTCGGCATGCTGGTCCTTTGTGTAGGCCGCCATCACCTGCCCCTGATTATCGGCGAGCGCAAAAAGTTCGTTGCCGCCGATCGTCCAGAACTCAACGCCGGCGTCTTCAATCGTCCTTTTGTCGCTGGTGGTCATCAGCGCCTTGAGACTGGGCAGATCCGCGAGCAGAGCATTCTCACGGTCCAGCGCATTCAAGCGCTGCACTTGAAGGTTTTGAAACGTGGTGACCGAATGCGTCAGATCTGAAGCGAGATTGCTCGTGACCTGAGCCTGCAACTGATGCCGGACGATCAGAAGGCTGCAGAACGTGGCGCCCGCGACAATGAGTGCAGTCGCCGCAACAAGCAGCATGCGGGTCCGAATCCCTCTGTTCTCACGCATGCGCGCACCCCTGACCCGATTCTGACCCCGCTCGTGTGTTCACGGACGTTCTACGGGACAAACTTGTATCCTGCTCCGTAAATTGTAAGCAGATGCCGGGGATTGGCCGGATCAGGCTCGAGCTTCTGTCGCAATTTAAGAATCTGATTATCCACGGTACGAGTCGTCGGATAAGAGTTGTATCCCCACACTTCATTGAGCAATAACTCCCGGCTTAGCACCCGCTCCGCGTTCTCAGTGAAAAACTTGAGCAGCTTGAATTCATGCGACGTAAGCACGACAGAGGATCCTGCGCGGCGAGCAGTCATCTTCTCAAAATCCAATTCGCAGTCGCTGAACCGATAGACCGCCGGTTGAACGGGCCGGCGACGGCGCCGAATAGCAGCCTGCACTCGCGCCATCAATTCGCGAGGGCTGAATGGTTTCGTAACATAGTCATCGGCCCCAAGTTCGAGCAAGAGGACTTTGTCCACGACTTCAGTGATCGCACTCAAGACAATCACCGGAGTCTCCGCCGAGATGGACTTCATGGTCTGGCACAGTTCCCTGCCAGATATCTGAGGGAGAATGAGGTCGAGGACCACGGCAACCGGGCGGTGCGTTCGGAACAAGTCGAGCCCCGTTTGACCGTCCCCGGCTACCTCGATCGAGTAGTTTTCCTCGGCGAAGATCCGCCTCAATACCTTCTGCATGCGCGGGTCATCTTCAATCACCAAAATGGTGCCGAGTTCGGCCTTTGGGACCGATTCCTCGCGCCCGTACAGCTCCAATTCCTTCTCACCTACCATAGCGTTCATTTTGCTCCCCTACCCATAGACATAACAAGCCAGCAATTACAAATGACAAACAAGTTACAAATGACAAACATATGGCAAATCCTTACCAGGTTCGGGCCGCGCCCGGTCTCTGCGGTGTACGCCGAGTTTCAAGTGCCCCAGAAGTACTGCTGTCGGAGGCGGCAGGGCCATCAAATACTGACGGTTCGGCCGGAGATATTGAAGCTGCTGTGAGGGCCCGATAGAGCCGCATATACTGCTCCGCAATGACCGAGGCAGACAACTGTGGAAGCGGCACGGGGGACGGTCGCCGACCCCGCAAACCCTCGCCGATTGCTATGGCAAAGTCCCGAACCGCATTTGGACCCAGCCCCACGTAGCGGCAGTGCTCGCCGCCCACTTCACGGAAAGGCGGGATGTCCGAACAGACCACCCGGCATCCTGCGAGCAGTGCTTCCGCAACAGGCAAGCCGAATCCCTCAATGATTGAGGGCGCAAGCAGCAGATCGCAATTCCGGTAACACCACTGCATCTCGGAGTCAGAGATGCCGCTCACGAGCATTACTTGTCGGGTAAGATTTCCTTCCCTGATAGATCTGTGAATGCGCGCAGTCTCCGGCCCAGGCATCCCGACCAGCAAGAGACGCTTTGCAGAGTCAATGATTCCTTTGGATCGAAGTTGTTTGAAGATCTCCAGTACAAGGTCGAGGTTTTTGTTGCGCCGATGTTGAGCCACGCATAGCAGAAATGCATCTCGTTTCGAGGCTTCGAAAAGCGCCGGCTTCACAGCGGTGGCAGCAGGTTCCACGCAGTTATTGATCGTGCGCGCCTTTTTCGAAACCTGAGGCATTCTCAGCTCGAGGTTCTGCAGCGTACTCTCCGAAACGCATGCGATTGCATCCACTGAACGCAAACATTGCTGCAGCACAATCCGGTTAAACACTACCTTGGGAAATCCAAAGTTTGCTGGTATGTCATACGGATATAAGTCATGGAGAGAAACCACTGTCGGACAGTGGAAGGCGCCTTTCTGTACCGGCGACGGATAGGAGATATGAACCACATCCGCTTCAAGCTGCTTTGCCAGGGCGGGCAGATGCGAGTAGTACCAGAGGTTCCTCTGAATGGTGCCTGGTCGCAACGAAACGGAATGGATGCGAAGCCTGGAATCCTTGCGCGATACGGCTTCGCAAATGTGCTTGTATTCCCACGGCGCCACAAGAATGTGAACCGCCGACACCTCTGATCGCGTAAGCAGGCATCTCACGATGTTTGCAGCATGCCGGGATACACCTGACATGAAGGTGTTTGAGGAGACGGCAGCGACAACAATTCTCATAATGTCCGGCCTTCCGGAGTGCGCGAGCGCACGATCGAGTCGGATGCCTCAGGTCCAGGCCGGAACGTCATACTTGTCGCCTCGAATGGCTTCCCTTCAGCGTGAATAATGGATCCTATGAGGACGATCGACCATAAAGGCAACGAAAGGTCGAACACCTCGGTGTCTGCCAATCCCCTGACGAGAATGAAAAGAAACATCCCAAGCAAGAACGTCTTCAATGAGCTTTGCGCAAGTCTCCGAATCTCCCGAAAGACAGCCGCATAGAGACCAATCAGGATGCAGATCCCGGCTATTCCGTATGCATAAAACTGCTGCAGGACCTCGTTGTGCGCGTGTCTTGCCTCGAAGACGCCAAAGGGGGGAATCACTTTCCAGACAGAATGAAAGCCATGCCCAATCCAAGGTCGTTGAAGGGCCTCATTGAGGATGTATGCCCAGATTCCAATGCGGCCCGTCAAGGTCTCCGATTGATTTCCGGCGTTGGTATAGACGTCGTAGTAATTCGCGAGCAAACCCCAGAAGACCCCAACCGCAATAACCGCGGCGCAGACAAAGAACATTTTCTTCTTACGGCTTATCGAACGGTCAAGGACAAGGAGCAACGCCTGGCCCGCCACGAAGGCGATGATCGTCGTCTTGCTCAGACTTCGAAGAAGAGTGATCGCGAGAAATGCCGCCGGGATAGTCCAGCCTTTCTCCTTTCTGCGAATCAGGTATTGTGCGAAATAGAACGCAAAGGCACAGGCATAGCCAATCTGGTTGGGGCCAAGAAATTCCTCGTCGCCAAGCCGAAGATCCGATTGCGCAGGCAGCATCCACGCGATAGCGGCTATCGCGCAGGCCCCCCAGACATATCCCCTCATCAGGGCGTCGGCTGTCTCATCAATCGGCCCTAACCGCAGCAACATCACAACAAGCGCGGTATCGCATGCCATGGCGCACCAGTAGAGCATCGCGGCCGGCATCGATGCAGTGCTGCTCCACACCAGGCTCAAGCCGGAAAAGCCCAGAAAAACAAGTACCCACCGAAAGCTTGACGCCGCTGAGAACGATGCAAACGTTCGCAATCCTGGCCCGAGTGAGTTGAATGCCACCGCACCCGCGAGAAGAAAGTTGATTGCGAGACTCGCGCCAACACCAGCGAGAGGATCGGCGCCGAATAGGCGAACAGACAGAAGCACCGAAAAGAGGCGAAACGAGAAGTAAAAGCCGATGATCGCGGGAAACACACCTACCCGACTGCTCGTATCACTCCGATCGATGGTGAGCGAAGAGATCATTTCATCCCTTCCTCACGGCGCATCGAGCGTAGAACCTGGCTGCGCAGATCGAAGGCGATCTGTCGCGAGAGCGCTTTGCGCGGATCCGTTTCCCTCACCTGCGCCCAGCGAAGGCGCAATAGAATCTGGAAGGCCGCCGCCACGACAATAAAGGCTGTCATCAACAGCGCCAACAGCGCCCGAGGTGGAAATGATTTCTTTTCTGGAATACCGGGCGCATCGATTACGCGCACGACCGGAATCTCCTTCGCTTCCTGAATTCGCGCCACCTCATATTGCTGCGTGAGCATTTCGTACACAGCCTCACGCACGCGCACTCGGCGGTAAATGTCTGCATAGGGAACCGCGAGTCGTGGAATCTGTCGGAGCGACGGGTAGCTCTCGTCCACGCGGGCAAGTTCGGACTTGTTTGGGTCGCTGTCAGATTGCAGCGGCGCCGAAGTTCCACTCATCTTGTCTAGCTCGTGTTGTAGCTCTGCCATTCGCGCGCGCGCCGCGCGAACGCGAACATTGCTGTCTCCATAGATCTGTTTGACGGAATCGAGCTCTGACTGCTCGATGATCAATTGAGCCTGTAGCTTTGCTGCTGCCTCAACCGTGGCGCGCGTCTGCTCCTTGATGTCAATGGTCGTATGCGTGCTCGAAAACTCGCTCATCTCCAGTTGAGCGCGTTCCAGGTCCGCTTGCACGCCCTCCAGACGATGTTCGATAAACACGCGCTCTTGGTGTGCAGAAGACGTGTTTGTATGGTTCACGATGAGGTTCAATTCATCCAGATAACCTTGAGCCAGATCCCGCGCTCGGCGTGGGTCAGAGTCTTGAACCGTGATGGAGATAACGCCGCTCTTCTTGTCGTCAACGATAGTGGTGTGGCTAGCCAGCTTCTTTGCTGCGTCGATGCGGTACTTCTTGCCGTATATGCGCTGGAGTTGAAAGCGATCGATAAGATCGCTGCTGATCGTGGAACTGCGCAACAAATCTTCAAACAGCGCGCTTGAGGGGCGTGCGCCGAGCAAACTACCGGCGAGACCGCTCAGGCTTCCGAGTTCACCAAGCCCACGACCAGCCATGGCCGCGAAAAGCGCGGCGCTGGCGCCCGTGTTTTCCGGCGGCATGATGCGCGCAGTCGATTCGTAGCGCTTGGGGATTAGCAAAACAACCACGATGCTAACTACCAATGCAGCGGTAGCGACACGCATCAGCATGCGGCGGCGCTCCCACAGTACAGCGGCGTTTACCACCCAATTGGGAGCGTTCGCATCAGAGGCTGCAGATCGGATTGTCTCGAGTTCTTCTGCTTGCATGCGAAATCCTCTGAAGATATGCGGTGGCGCCTAAAGCCCCGCAAGGGCAGCTGTGATGGCAATCGACGATGCGAGTTGAGCGGTAGTAAGAAGGTTCCGCCAGAACATCGATGCGCCAATGATCTTTTGCGGCACGACCACCACATCGCCGGGTTCAAGTCGAGTTGAGAGAACGTCAGGGCCGTACCATTCGCTGCTGCCCCGGCCCACAACAGATCCGTTTGCGCGAATGACAAAGATTTCTTTGCGGTTTGCCACGCCCGTCGTACCACCGGCATGCTGCAGATACCATCCCGCAGATTTTCCAGGTACAAACGTGATTGCAGACGCGTTATAAACCTGCCCGCTGACCAACACGAAGCCCGGCCTCTTGGGAACTCGAAGCACGTCACCCCTGCGCACTTCAATGTCCGCGGGAGTTCCCGCCCATTCGTCGATGTCAGCAGTAATCCGAATGACAAGTCGTCCTGTCGCCGGTTGACTGCGAAGGCGAGCGAGAATCTGCTCCTGCTGCTGCTGTATCAATTGATTCTGCGCCGCTTGATCGGTCGAGCCGATGTTTGCCGATGAGACGGGCCGCCTGGGAGGCGGTTTCAATTTGATGGATCAGCTCAACGCGGCTCTTCTCCTCTAGTTCTCGCACCTGATCGCGGGTGAGAATCGCACCAGCCGGATACGCAGTCTCCCGAAACCCGCCCGCGCGTCGCAGCACATCGCTCAGATGCTCGCCATCTTGAAAACCATAGCTGCCGGGATGCGCCACCTCGCCTTCGACAGTGATGGATGCGCCAATGTCATTCCATCCTGTGATCTGGTGAATCGTGAGCACATCGCCTGCCTTCAGTTCAGAATCTGCTGTGCTGTCTGCCCTCCGAACCGCATCGCCGATGCGAACATCCGTGCGCTGGCTTTCAACCTTTGTGCCGTTGATAACCCGGTAGCTCATGAGATCTGCACGATCCAAAAGAGCATCCCGTTTAAATCCGCCCGCCATGCGAACCAGTTGCGACGCCGTCATCCCTTCGGAGAGCGGATAGGACCCTGGACGCAGCACCTCTCCTCGCACATCTACTTTCGGTGCGTCCACTTCATAGCGGCCCAGGATCCGAATCGTGTCGAACGGCTGCAAGCTGAGATTGCTGTTGCCGATCAGTGCCTCTGGCACATCGAATTCAATGGTTTGCGCATGCAGGTCCGGCGGCACCAGGCGAATAATCTCCCCCTGCGCCGCGGGCTCCGGCAACAGGTCTTGATAGCTTTTAAGCACATCGCTCAGGTGCATCCCCTCGCGGTAAGGGTGCCGACCCGGACGAACCACGTGGCCCTCGAGATAGATCACACGCTCGCTATAGGGCGCGATCGGAGCGATATGGATGCGATCGCCATCCTTGACGTTAAAGGCTGCAAGCGCTGCACGTGCTTTGTCAGCATCGCCCGTCGATGGGAGGTCAAACGTGATCGTCTCGCGGTGCTGATTGGCATCGATGCGCTCGACCGCAATGTGTCCGAGTGACGCAGCAACGGTCATCCCGCCTGCATCATCCAGAAGCCCAGCAAGAGTGGTCTCCCCTTTCAACTCGTAGATTGCCGGCCGTCTGACCGCGCCCCAAACAGCCACTTGCGGACCCGAAGCCGGGATGATCAGCGTATCCCCTCCCTGCAGTCGATCTTCTCCATCGCGAATCCCGTGCAGCAGAAAGTCGTAGAGATCAACTTTCCCGATGAGTTGCTTCTCGCGATAGTGTTCGAGAGTGCGCAACGAGCCAACGGCGGTCGGGCCTCCTGCGGCGTAGAGCACATTCAACGGAGAGGAAAGCGAACTGACGTCATACGCGCCGGGGCGTTGCACATCGCCCACTACGTAAATCCGAATCGTCCGCAAACGAGAGAGCGTTACAGAAACCTGCACGTCGCGGTACTGACGTTTCAGAGCGCTTTGAATGACCGCCTGTGCGCGTTCCAGGGTCAGGCCCGCAACCTGAACATCTCCAGCTTCGGGAAGGGAGATGTGCCCATCCAGCTGCAATCACCCGCGCAAAGCTCTGCGAGACTCCGCCCCACATGCTGACAGTGACGCCATCCCCGGGACCCACGACGTAGTCAGGTCCAACGGGCACATCGAGTGCCATCTCGCGCGCTGAACCAATCGACCGGCCCGATCCCGGTCGCGTTGCGATTGAGAAATACATCGGAACCGAAGCGCTTCAGTTTTTCCGGTGAATCGGGTATCTGCGTGTAAAGATCCCGAAGTGACATCAGGTTGTACGGAGCGGGCTGGCGCAGCACCTGCGGCTCCTCCGTAATGTTGCGCTCCGCTTTTGCGCGCTCTTGCTGGTTAGTCCACGAGCCCATCTCGCTTCCCGAAAGACGATCAGATCCTGCCGAGGAACCGTCATTAGGCGTCAAGTCGCCCTGAAGCGCAGTCCCGCTCTGTGGAGATTGAGTTGTCAGTCCGGTCGATCGGCCAGCGCCCGGGGGCAGTGTTTGGCGACTGAGATGCATAAGATTGGGCGGCGTCGTCCCGGGCATCCATCATTTCGCGTTGAAGATCCGCATCGGAGATGTAGCCGCGTGCGCGAAGAAAGACTGTGATGTTCTCCCGCAGCTCCTTGCTCGAATTGATCTGGCTATACAACATCTCGTCCGTAATATCGTCAGGCTGCACTTGCGGTCCCTGCTGTTGCTGTTGCGTCTCGGCAAGCAACGACTTCAGTTCAATCGTGATTTGAGGTCGGTCTTGAAGAAGAGCAATGATCTGATTCGCCGATAACGACACACGAGAGACGCTCGCAAAGGGATTGCCATCGTCTGGATTTGTGTTTCGACCAGCGTTAGCATTTTCCGCGGGCGATGTGGGACGCGGGTCAGGCAGGGTCTGTGCACCCAAACCTCTCGCAGGCCAGAGAATCGCTAGAAGGCATATAGAAGTAAGAATCGCGTGAGTGCGTGAGACCGATGGGTACCAGGTGCTCGACAGGACTTTCATTGCGTAACACCCATGAGGCGTCGTTGCCAACGCAGAGATTCAATTGCAAACCTCAACCCTTCGGCGAGGTGAAACCAGAGCCTGATAAGCGCGAACTTCGCCTGTGCGCGATAGCGACTGAGACGGGAAAAGATTGATTCTCCCGATTCCCCACGTGTGACGCGTGGCGGCAGATGAATTGGGAAGATCAGCCTCTTCCGCGCTACTTTCACATCGCTCGGAACCAATTGTTCCCGCAGCAGCAGATAAAGCTTGCTGCGAGGCGAATCTGAAAGCAGGATGTGACGACCATAGAGTTGTATCCACAGGCAAATTCCTGGCGGGAGCCGATCCATGGACCAGGACGTCAGCTCTGCAGGGGCAAACGGCCCGAAGATCAGCGAAGCCAACATGGTTGCCGCGCCAATCGCAATTTCTGCTTGCGGTTCTGAGGCAGCAATCAACCGAACAGACCGCCAAAATGCAACATCATCGCGTCGCGCTATTACATGGCGCCAGAACTCCAGAACCCAGAATGCACGCGTATGTTCGCTGCACAAGTGTTTGAAGAGATGGGCGGCCTGCTGCACAAAAATATCCGGAGCAGAGAGCGCCGGCAACACCGCTCCCTGAATGGATCGGGGCTGGGCCCTCGTCAATCGATCCGCAGTGATCTTCGTGCCATTCGACATTTCGCCCAGCAAGTGAAGATCCAACGAACGATCTCTTCGCGCCTTGTAGATGTCGTGCAAAGTTCCCGTTCCATACGGGCCGGCCTTGAATTCATAAGTCTGTCCGCTTGTGGCGAAGAGTCTATATCCGCGCTTTCCCAGCACCGCAAACACAGCCGCTGAATCCGATTCGCGGATGAGCAAATCAAGATCGGTCTGGCAACGAAATGTGGCGTCGGGCACTGACTCCGGCGTTAGAGTAATGCCCTTCAGAAATGAGAAGGAGATATTGAGTTTCCCCAGTTCCTGATTCAGTGCTATTGCTTCGCCAAAAAGCGACACTGTGCGCTCGCGATTGTCGGCGAGGTTCTGCCGAAGCCTGGCCAAAATAGATGAGGGCAGGCACTCTTCAAGGCCAAGGAAAGTGAGCCGATCCAAAAAATAGAGAGCGAGGCCACTCACAGTAAGCCAGAACATCGCATCTTGCCAATCGCGAACAGAGAATTCGCCTAGGCGCGCGCGAATGCTTGGCGCAGCCTCCCAGAAGGCCGCCATGACCGTCTCCTTCAAACGATACGAGCGACTCGCTCTTCTCATTTCGATACGTACCTTCGCATCACTCATCAAAACTCAGTGGCTGTACATCTCCGGCTCACCCAGGCTTCCCGCAGGTGGCAGGTGACGAAGAAAAATGACGATGGACCAAATCTCCTCATCACTCAGCGTGCCTTTGGAGCCCGGCATCCCTGATGGCCAGATTCCGTAATCGATGACCCACTTCAACTGCCCGTCTGTATAGCTCTGCACCTCAGTCGAGGCGAGCGACGGCACCGGCGGAGACATGCTGTCCGCGAACGGCACGCCGGTGTTTTGACCGTCATTTCCATGACACACGACGCAGTAATGTGAAAAGGCTTCCTTTCCGTCGGCAATTGTTTGCGCAGATGCGGTAAGGGGATTCTTTTCCTTTTTGTTGCCCACAAGCATGCGGTGCTTTGCGCCATTCAACATGCGCACTTCCACGGCGTTGGGCTTGGTGGCCTTACAGCCGCCGAGCGCAAGCAAAGCGAAGAACGACACAATCCACACAGTGCGAAACATGCCTACTCCACCACGTGGATCGTGAGCGTCATTTTCCCGTGCCCTGAACCGCAAAAGACTGAGCAATGACCCACAAAAGTACCGGTCTTGTCAGCGGTAAAATGCGCGTCGGCCGTCGCTCCCTTGTTGACCTTGATGTCCAAATTGAGTTCGCGAATTCTGAGCCCGTGGGCAACGTCGGCGCTTTTCACCACCAGATCCACAGCCTGCCCTTTCTGGACCGTTATCTCAGCTGGCTCAAAGGAGAATTTCTTTGCGGTTACTTCAACTCGCTTTGGCGTTGACGGTGTTGCCAATACGGGATTGATGGCCGCAGTTGAAAACAACATGCCGAACATCGCGGCAATTAGGATGAGACCCTTCTGCATAGTTCCTCTTCAAAATTCGAGCGCTGTTCCAGCGGATGGGTTCACGTTCAGGTTTTTGTTTGAGAAAACCCATACCGATCAGGGAGATCCTCGGGGAATGGCAACGTACTTCGTCTACCCTAATGAGCCCTTGTGGGTGGTGTGTCATACATGTGTCAGAGGATTGTCATGATTTTGTCGCAGTCCAAAAAGAGCACTTACGCATCGCAATTCGCTTCACTCTGCGCCCGGAAACTTCCTCCGGTCAGCGCTCGACCGCATTGCGGTATGCTCGCGGTGACATTCCGCTTACAAAGAGAAGACGACTTGCTGACACCTCGAGATCTCTTCGGCGATAGCTTGAGGTCATGAGGCACTACTGGAACCTCCTCGCACGAAAATCGCGTCTCACCCTCGCATCAGCTCTCATGATCGGTGCACTGACCGCGGCGCAGCCTGCAGCCGGCCAGAATACCCCGCTGATCTCGGGCGGTCTCGGCTTCATCACGATCACGAATGGCGGGAACACGACCTACATACCGATAGTGACACCGCTGATCGCTGCTCCCCTCGGACCGCACCTTCTGGTCGAGAGCAAGGCTTCAATCGCCGATTTGTTCTCGCCCAAAACCGGGTCGGGATATGACAGCTCCTGGTTTCTCGGCCTCACCTACCTGCAATTGGATTACCTCGCAACCCGGCACGTCACGGTCGTTGGTGGCGAGTTCCTCACTCCTTTTGGCACTTACAATGAGCGCCTCACTCCTATCTGGATCGGCAACTTCACCGATGCTCCCCTGATCTTTTCCCTGGGAACGATGGGCACAGGATCGTCGGTGGGCGGCATGCTCCGCGGCTCTGCCGTTTCCAATTCCAAGTTCTCCGTTGACTATGCGGCGTATTTTTCGGCTGCCAGCACGAACTCACAATTCAATTCCCAACGTTCGACTGGCGGCAGGGCAGGCGTTTACTTTCCTGAGAAGCGCCTTGAGTTGGGAACGTCCTACGGCCGCGTGCTTCAAGGTACGCACAGCAACTTTCTCGGCGCTGACCTTTGGTGGGAACCGGCGGACACGGGATTCAAGCTTCGCTCCGAGTATGCGCATGGCGCCCATTCCCAGGGCTATTGGCTGGAAACGGACTATCGTCTCTCGCGGTTTGGGGGCCCCGATTCTCCGATTGGAAGGCTGGAGCCGGTATTCCGCTGGCAACAGACATTTCGCAATAGCCCCGACCCCACAGACGGTCTTCCCGCTGCGGACACGAACCGCATAGACGCCGGCCTCGACTACCACTTCCCGCACGAAATCAGAATCAACACCAGTTATTCGCGTCAGCTTTCTTCGACGGGCGATCGCAATATCTGGCAGACTGGCATCGTGTACCGCTTTCTGTTCCCGACATGGAAGGGCAAATGATGAATCAATGGAAACGTCTGGCACTCGGACTTCTCTGCGTTGCAGCCATGCCGCTCTTTTCGCAAGACAGCAAACCGACCGCAAAGCCGCCCGTAAGCCCGCAAAGCGCAAAGAGCTCAAACACTCGAGCCACGCAAGAGGGAGACGGCGAGCGGAAATTCCAGCAGAATTGCTCGCGCTGCCACGAGGCACCCGAGGGGTTCCCTTCCCACATTTCGGGTACAATCGTCAGGCACATGCGCGTTCGAGCGTCGCTGAGTCAGCAAGACGAACGAGATATTCTGCGCTTCCTCAATCCCTGAGCCCTGCTCCTTTTGCGGACCAATCGTCGCGGCCCAACATCTACAGATGAGGTAATGTGATGAGATTTTCTTGTTTACGTCGCAAATTCATCGCACTGGCAATGATGCTTCCTGCCTTGGTTGGAGCGGCCCTGGGACAAGCACCGGGCACAGGCGCAATCAGGGGTACCGTCTACGACCCGTCCGGCCGCACGATTCAGGATGCTCATGTCAGCGTCGTTAGTGAGTCTACGAATATCGCGAGATCGGCATCGACCACCGCGGCGGGTGTCTTCTCCGTCGCGCTACTCACTCCCGGACCCTATGCGGTGATCGCGACTGCTCCCGGTTTCGAACCGAAAACCGCCAGATCAGTCGATGTTGTGGTCAGCGAAACCAACGTTATCGAGTTCCATCTCTCGATCGCCCATGTTGGCGAAACTGTCCAGGTCGCGCCGAGTACAGAAATGGCTCAGACTGAGAGCTCCTCTCTCGGCCGCGCGGTCGACCAGGAAACAATCGAGGCCCTCCCTCTTTCAAACCGCAATTACACACAGATTCTTTCGCTTTCGCCCGGAGTGGTAGTCGAGTTACCCAATGCAGCCGCGCTTGGACGCGGCACTCAAAATGTCACCGCCAACGGAAGCAAGACCACATCCAACAATATTCAGTTCAACGGAATCGACGCAAATAATCTGGCCCAAAACTCCGCCGCCGGCGATGGCGACGAAGTAGGAGTGGCCGCTCCGGCGCCTGACACAATTGAGGAATTCAAAGTCCAGACCGGCAACTACGATGCAAGCTACGGCAGGGGCACAGGGGCCAACGTTGACGTGGTCAGCAGATCGGGAACCAACAAGTTCCATGGCACTGCGTGGGAGTTTCTGCGCAACGATATCTTCAATGCCAACAATTTCTTTTCAAAGTTGACCGACCAACCTCGCCCGACCCTCAAGCAAAATCAATTTGGAGGCGCTGTTGGCGGCCCGATCTGGCGCAACAAGACCTTCTTCTTTGCCGCTTATCAGGGTCTTCGCTCCAGCAACGGCGAAGGCGGCCAGGTCACGGCTACTCTGCCTCAACTCACCTCTGACCGTTCGGCCGCCACTCTCGGCGCTCAGTTCTGCGCATACCCGACGTCGGCCGGCGGAACACAAATTGCATGCGATGGTTCGAATATCAATCCCGTCGCGCTCGCGTTGCTCAACTTCAAATTCGCAAATGGGCAATATGCGGTGCCCAGTCCTCAGGTAAATCTTCCGGTCACTGATCCAACCCAGATCCCTATTGGCGTGTCCACGTTTGCCACCCCGGCATCCTATAACGAAGACCAGTACACCGGAAATATTGACCACTCATTCTCGGCCACAAACCTGCTGTCTGGAAGATTCTTCTACTCTCGCGCTCCAACTGCTCAACCGTTCTCGCCCAACGCGGCAAACGTTCCCGGCTGGGGGACCAACGAACTTGACCAGAACACAATGCTCGTGTTGGCAGACACGCACGTCTTCACCCCTCAAGTCGTCAACATCGCGAGATTTGGCTACATGCGCTTCGATGGAATCTCCGCGGTTGCCAACCCGATTCTCGCTGCGGATCTGGGAACCCAATCGCCGACAGGAGAGTCCGGCGGCACGATTGTCGCCCCTGGAATTACGATCGATGGCCTCTTCACTGTCGGTGATGCCGGTACGCCATCGCAGTGGCAAGTGACAAACAGTTTCATTTGGCAGGACACGGTTGCAGCGACACATGGCAATCACACCATGCGCATTGGAGCGGAGGTAAAGCGGCATCAGGTTGACGTAGAAGCGCTGTTCGCTGCCGATGGGCTTCTTGACATCAGAACCTTCAACGATTTCCTGCTTGGTCAAAGCGCGGCGCAGAACGGCAGTCCCAGTGGAAGCAGTAATGTGTCCCTCAGTAATGGAAGTTCCGGCCTGTTCCGAAAAGATGAACGATACACCGATTTCGCCGCCTTCTTTCAGGATGATGTAAAAGTCAGGCCATCGCTCACACTCAATGCCGGGTTGCGCTATGAGATCTTTGGGGCCCCCTCTGACATCAATGGAAGACTCGTAACGTTTGATCCAACAATCGCCACCCGCACAGCTCCTCCGGACGGAACGCTCAGTGGTTTTGTCGTTCCGTCCAATTTTTCCGGAGAAGTGCCCGATGGCGTGATCCGTTCTTCAATTCCCGGGCTTTTCCCTACCGTGTACCACGATGTTTCTCCGCGCTTCGGCTTCGCGTGGCGCATCGCGGATCGGCCAACCGTCGTGCTGCGTGGCGGCTATGGCATCTATTTCAATAGGCTCTCGGCCGGCCTTTCTGAAAGCCTGCTCGCGCAGGAGCCATTCTCCACATTTCAGTTCTTTGCCGGATCATCGAATGGCGGCGCCACTCTCCAGCAACCTTTTGTCCCGCTCTTGCCCAGCAACTCGAGTTATCCAACCTGGTCGCCCCGCATACCTGGAGGCGGTCCAAGCATCGCGGCAGTCTCCCGAACCATGACGGACCCCTATACGCAGGAGTACAACCTCAATGCCCAGATCGCGCTCGGTCGCGATTACCTCCTCGAATTGGGCTATGTCGGCACAAGATCGCTTCACGTTGCGGGGTGCACGGAATTCAACCAGGCCCAACTGGCAAGTCCAACAAACCCACTGAACGGGGAGACGACGAATTCAGCGGCGAATGTGATTCAGCGTTTGCCATATGTCGGCGTCAGTCCGGGCTCTCTTCTATGCGAATCTTCGTTCAATATCAATTACAACTCGCTCCAGACAAGCCTCACGAAACGATTGAGCCACGGCCTTCAGTTCCTCGCCAGCTACACCTGGTCACGGAACCTCGACCAGACGAGTGGCTCTTCGGGCAGCGGATTATTCGAGACGCATCTGGTTACGAACGACCAGAACAATTTCGGCCAGGCATATGGTCCAACCGATTTCGACCGCACAAATCGAGCCGTTGTCAGCTTCGTCTACACTCCGCCGATCAGCAGCCACATGCCAACTCTTCTGCGGTACCCGCTCCGCGATTGGCAGATCTCCGGCCTCGTTGTGGCCCAGAGTGGCACGCCCATCACAATACTCGACGACAGCGCCGGAGCTGTGTATGGCAATTACCCATTTGAAAATCGTGCACAGCTCAGCGGTCTTGCTAAGCCGGCGACATCGGGTTCGCTATACACTCGCGTCGTGGGGCGATATCTAAATTCCGACGCCTTCACCTCCGCTCCCGAAGCGCCATATGGAACAAATCCTGCAGACACCGACTTTGGCAACAGTGGCGAAGGTTTGGTCCGCGGTCCGGCCCAGAGAAACATTGACTTGGCAATCGAGCGCGGGTTTCCCTTTGCGGAGTCCCACAGCATCCACGTACGGGCCGAGTTTTTCAATCTGACGAATACCGCAAACTTCAGCAATCCGAACAGCAATGTAAGTTCTGGGCCCTCCTTCGGCGTCATCACCTCGACGGCCACAAATCCACGAATCATCCAACTTGCACTGAAATATCAATTCTGAATCGAGACCCGGTGATGAGCATCCGAGCCCTTGAATTGGCGGCAGAAGTCGGTTATCCCATGCAGTCGATCGAACAGATACAAGCTGCATGCGCCCGTTCCGAACCTGTCGTCCTCGGCGATCCCATGCTTGCGCGAGCCAGCATGCCTCTGCGAGAACGTTTCTATCCGCTGGGATTTCCCTTGGAAATCGAAACCAACAGCGAGGAAGTGCTAACAGCGGCCGCTGCCAGTTGGCAGGGTTTCGTCAAGCTGTTTGACACTCCGCCCATCCGAATGAAGGTCGGCGTGCGCGAGAGCCGTAACTCGGAATGCCCGCCTACACCAACATCCAGAGTCCAGGAGCATCTTCACTCGAGTATTGCTGACGGTGAAAACTTCGCGATCTCTGACCTCTCGCAATCGTTTTCAACGATCTCGTTGACCACGGCAGCTGTAGCCCATCGCAGTTACTTGCGCTACTTTTTCCTTGAAGGGATGGCACAGTCTCATCTCTCCTCATCTCACACGACCGCTGTTCACGCTGCGTGCGTGGAGCTCGAGGGCACCGGCATCCTGCTATGCGGAGACTCCGGGGCGGGCAAGTCCTCGCTCGCCTACGCCTGCGCGCGCGCAGGATGGACTTACATTACAGACGATGGAAGTTATCTTGTGAATAACAGAACGGATCGGCTCGTCGTTGGCAACTGCAATCAGATGCGGTTTCGCCCTTCTGCAGTCGAGCTGTTTGCAGAATTGAAGGGAAGGGAAATAATGCAGCGGGCGCAGGTGGGCAAGCCCTCCATTGAATTGAACACCTCTCCCCTTCGCAACATCGCTGTCTCGCCCACATCTCATATCAATCACGTCGTATTTCTCAACAGACGCAACGCGAGGCGCCAGGAACTGGTTCGTTTCCCAACCGAGGTCGCGAAATACTCCATGCTTCAGGTATTGTTCGGTTTGCCAAGCGTTAGAAAAATCCAGAGCGGGATGATCGACAATCTTCTAAATTCGGGTGCGCTGGAACTGCGATATTCCGACCTGGACTGGGCGGTTGATCGCCTTGCTCGCCTTGCAGAAGAGGGAATGTAGTGGATCCAGGCTCCAACATTCCGGAAAACGCGCATCATGGTTTCCGCTTTCGATTGGCGTCCTATGCGCGGTCTCTACTGCCCGCGGAACGCTTGAGCAACGGCTTCTGGATATTCTTTACGGCAGCATTCTTTTTCGATTTTTCGCTCGGCCTTTATTTCTTTCTCTTTAACCTGTTTCTCGCCAATCTTCATTTCAATGAGAAGATCATTGGCCTTATCACGGGCGCTCTGACCTTGGGCAACGTCGCCGGAACAATTCCAGTCAGCATGCTGGTGAAGCGGCTTGGTTTGCAAAAAGTGCTTCTTCTTTGCTTTTGCGCGGCCCCTCCCATCTTTGCACTGCGAACCTTGATCCTCTCTACGCAAGCCCAGTTGGGCCTGGCCTTTCTTGCGGGCGTAGCCCTTTGTTGCTGGCCTGTCTGCTTCTCCCCTGTAGCAGCAAAGCTGACCACCGAGAACAACCGCGTTTCAGCATTCAGCATTCTAATCGCCACTGGAATTGGAACAGGAACGCTCGCTGGAATCGTAGGCGGCTATCTTCCGGCACTTATAAGAACGACAGGCGGTGCAAACCACCTTGCGGATAGCATGCGACCAGTTTTGCTGCTCGCGTGTGGAGTCGCGATGCTCGGTATCTGGCCGATAACCAAGCTGCGTCTCGGCCCGGTAGAGAACATCGAAACCGTACGTCCCAGGCTCATCCACCCTGTCCTGCTCAGATTCCTTCCGGCGTTCGCATTTTGGAGCCTCGTTACCGGATCGTTCATGCCTTTTGCCGCAATCTTTCTTCAGCAGCACCTGAAAATGCCGCTTAGAAGCGTCGGGCTGATCTTCTCGGGTTCGCAGTTCACACAAGTTTTTGCGGTATTGCTTGCTCCGATTCTGTACAGGCAGTTCGGAACCATTGCAGGAATCATGTGCACGCAGATCGCGACAGGAGTTGCAGTCTTTGCACTCGGCCAATCTCAGAGCATTCCCATGGCCGTCGTGTGCTACCTGGGCTACACCGGCGCACAGTACATGAGCGGTCCCGGCTTCTACAGCATGCTCATGACTCGCCTGCCTGAGAGCGAACGCAGCAAGGCATCTGCCATACAAAATATCGTCGGCGCACTGAGTCAGGCGGGAGCAGCTGCGATCACCGGCAGTCTCCTTGTACGATATGGATATCCGACCGTGCTGTCTGGCAACGCAGTCGCAGCGGTTGTGGCCGCCTTCCTTCTCTTCGTATTGCTCGGGTCAACCAACAGGCAAAGGTTAACGTCCGCCGAACCGGCAAAAGCAGAGGTTCTATAAATATCTAAACTCCGTGTCAGTACTTCGCCCGATGTATCAACCTATGAGCGATCACCGCTCCCAGCTAATTTAATACTGCAGGCTCACTCACACCCCCGTACGAGTGTGGCGGCATTTGCAGTGTGGGCTCTCGAGAAACACCCACCATGTAGTGAACTGGCGTCGAGCAAAACTTGCACTCGGCTACCTGCGTCCCGTGCCCTTCCTCCTGAATCTCCCCGTTGGCAAATGCTCGCAGGCATTCAGGACACGTCAGCATGATGGTCGAGGTCCCGTCATGATTCCTCACGATACGGCTCGTCTGCACGGCAGGCGGGCGGCAAGGCCGATAATTCGTCGCGCGCGCAATTGGAGTGGCGATGAGTTCGGCGACAGTCCGCATTAGTTCGTCGGGATGGCAACGGCTCTTCGGATAAAACGCGTCAGCCATAACTCCCGCGGGCAAGGCATCCCCATGATCATAGGCGCCGCTCATCGCAATCACCGGAATCGCAGGAAACCGGCGACGCACGACGGACAGAAACTCAACGCCTGACATGCGCGGCATATTTAGATCGGAAATAATCAGATCCGGAGTAACAGAGCGAAGCTGAGCGAGTGCGTCTAAACCATCAACAGCGGTCAAAACTTCGTAGCCTTCTTCGTTCAGCAGCATCGCCACCATCTCGCGCATGCAGGGTTCGTCGTCCACAAAGAGAATGCTTGCTTGTGTATCGTGCATGATCTTCGACCTCTTCGCAGCGGGAAACCGACTTGGAAAACTCAGGTGCAGCCTTCCACAAAGCAGCCGTTACCCGAGTAATCATTACTTGCTGCGCAAACCACAGATAGGCAATAAGATGCACGAACATGACGAGCCGGATGCCCGGACGAAATGAGTTTTATTCAGGCGCTGAGCGTGTGAATAATCCATGCTTGCAGCCGCGCTAGTCCAGGCCTTTTCCGATATCCATGGTCGGCGAAATCGGATTGCGCTCATCGATATATTCTTCGATGACCTGGTTGAGCAACCCCTTCGCTTCGAGAATGAACTCCACGGCATCGCGCCCTGCGCCATATCCCCCCGCATTCGGAGTAACGTAATGTGCCTCAGCTTTTACCTGCTCGCGTGCGTTTGCCACCGCTACTGCAAATCCACATTCGCGCATTACCGGCAGGTCAATCACGTCGTCTCCCACGTAGGCAATCTCGTCGAGAGTTACGCCTTCCTTTTCCATGATCTCGCGCACAGCTTGCATCTTGAACGCCTGGCCCATGTACACGTACTCGAGTTTCAAATCGCGGGCTCGCGTAGCTACGGTCTCACTTACGCGCTTCGTGATCACGCCGCACTTCATGCCGCCGAGCCGAGCCAGCGATATGGCTGTCCCATCATGAGCGCTATATCCTTTGGCCTCCATCATCGTGGACGATTGAACGCCGAATCCGACGTGGTCGTTATGCCGGGAGAGATGAGCCTGAGTCTCGGCACTGCTAGAGGATGGGCTCGGAGCCGGCACGAGCCATATGGTCCCGTCCGTCAGCACTCCATCCACGTCAAAGAGAATGATCTTGATGCGGCGCGCGCGATCCTGTGCAGTCAAAGTCATAAACCGATTCTAACCGCGAGCGCAGCCTATCGTTTTACAGGCGCGTCCTGCGCCAATCGTAAGTAGTGCCTTTGCGCCTGATCGGCACATTAGGCTGCGCGAAACTTTGGCTTGCCAATGGCATGGCCCGCCGCCTTTCGAGTTGGCCCGCTATTCCCCCACAGCTTCCAGAAGACACTCTGCTCTGTCTTAACGCGGTGTCATCCCGACCGGAGTCCGCCGTGGCGGACGGAGTGGAGGGATCCGCAGTTGCATTTTCATGGTTTCGGATGGAACACCGTTCCTTGCTCGACTGCAGTTGCGGTTAACAACTGCTAAAACCTGAAGCACTGCCGCCCCAAAGGCTCCCGAGTCAAAGGAATCTTTCGCTTCTCATTGACACCGCAAGGCCGCGGCGACTGGTATGCGTCCCTTGCCTACGGAACAAAAGTGCCGACGCATATCTCTTAGCGCATAGGCAGGCCTTCGCGCTGGCCGCTACGAGCCACTACGTTGCCATCGATGGGAACTCGTACACCCACTCGACAATCAGTATAGTGTCCGGGTGAGTCCATCGGACCGTCGAGCCTGATTCGGATCTATTGACGGTCCTGCCCTCGATGAATTAACTCATAACAACCGGCAAAGCTCTCTGAAATTCCCTCTTATAAGAGTTCGCCGGTATGTGATACAAATCCCACGAATCATTCTTGAGCCTCGAGGTCGTCCCATGGCTGATGTCATTCCCGCACGAATGTCCGCTGAATTCGAGGGCGACTTCGTTGTCTTCGTCATCGGCATGCGAGTCAACAAACTCTGGAAAATCCATAAATGGCTGCCGGTATTTCTCGCCATGCCCCGCATGCTCAAGGAGCTCGAAAAACATCCCGAGAGCGGTTTCCTGGGCCACATCCAGGGCGGCCTCCTGCTCGTGCAATACTGGCGATCCTTCGAGCACCTTGAAACCTACGCCCGGAACCACGATCATCACCACTGGCCTGCATGGGTCGCATTCAACCAACGTATGGGCAGGAGTCGCGGTGACGTCGGCATCTGGCACGAAACCTACCTCGTTCGCGCAGGCAACTACGAAGCGGTCTATAGCGGAATGCCACCCTGGGGGCTCGGTCGCGTGGGCTCACTTGTTCCAGCCGCAGGACGCAAAGAGTCTGCGCGAGGTCGCGTCGGCGATAACGCTCCTGCCGCAGTCTCCTGAGAATTAGCGATTTCCGATTGGTGGTGGAAGCCGATTTATCAATTGCGAACGCAGAGTACAATCCATGCTGCATGAGTTTCCTCTGAGACAGGACACCGTCGAAATTGTAGCTGCGTGCACTGTGCGCAAAAGCGGGCAGCATGATTTTCTTGCCCGTGGTGATGGCTTTTGATTTGAGGGGCAAGCTGCATTGCCATCGGTGAAAGGCAGGAACTGGTGTCAAATCTGCGGATCCTGCTGGCGGCTGTGTCAGCAATCGTGTTGTTTCTATACGGCCTCGAAGCCTTTAGCCGGGAAATTCAGACCGTCGGCGGAGAGACTTTAAAGAAATGGCTCAGCCGGCTCACAGAAAGCCGCTGGCGGGCAGTCCTGTTGGGGACAGTGGCAACCGCGATAGTTCAATCCAGTAGTGCCGTCAGTTCACTGGTCGTGGCATTTGTGGATGCCGGAACGATGACATTCCGCTCCAGTTTAGGCGTTCTACTCGGAGCGAATATTGGAACGACGTCAACGGCATGGCTGGTTTCGCTCAAGCTAACAGGAATCGGGCCATTCTTCATCATCTTCGGCACGGTGCTGGGCGCGCTTCCCACTCGCTTCAAGATGCTTGGCAAAGCTGCCTTCTACTTCGGATTTATCTTTTTCAGTCTTGATGTGGTAAGCGCGACGCTGAAGCCCCTGGCGCAAAATCCGGTCTTCGCGGAGATACTCGGCCGTTCCAGCACACCTCTCATGGGCGTGCTGGCGGGTGCGATCATCACCGCTTTGGTTCAGTCCAGCAGCATCACGACAGGAGTTTGCATTCTGCTCGTGCAGCAAGACATCTTGGCGGGATCGGCGGCGATTCCTATTGTGATTGGTGCGAATATTGGAACAACCGCTACCGCCCTGGTTGCCAGCATCAAGATGCAAAAGACGGCCCGTCGCGTAGCCGTGGCGAACCTGTGCTTCAACACTTTCGGAGTGCTTTTGTTTTTGCCATTTCTCGGATGGTTTTCTGTTGAGGTTGTCAGGTTTGCCGGCGAACCGAGTAAGGCCGTTGCTTGGGGGCAGGTGATCTTCAATGTCGTGATGTCAATTGCCGTACTGATCATGCTCCGAATCTTTCATCGCCCCTTAAGTCGCATCGGCGCCTAGATACTTATGCCGTGCATTCGAACGTAAGCGCGAAACTCAACGCGAAATCGTCGCGCCGTTCCGAGTGTCTTACGACTCGGAAAAAAAGTTACAAAATGCCGCTATATTGGACCCGTTTTGGGGATCGTTTCGCCGTAGCGACTTCGTTCTAAACCGGCTGCTTCCTGCCGTGGGATAAGAGCAGACAGACCGTGAGCGAACCCTCCCCGATAAGCCCCGCGAGCATAGGAGCGAGCCCCAGATGTTTGGCGAGTGACGGCCACAGGAAGGTGAGCCAGCCAAGGCCAGCCAGGGCGACGAGAGGGCCGAGCCAGCGCGGGAAAAAGCGCGAACGAAAAATGAGGTAACCGAGCAGCAGGCAATAGAAACCGAAGATCACGATGCCCTTAAATGAGAAAGGCGAGCGATGCAGCGCTTCGAGAGCGCCCACCGTGCAACCCGCAAGGCTGATCAGACCGGCAATCAGCGAGAGCGCCGGGTTCACCGGTTTCAGAATCAGGTACAGAAGAACTGTGACGACGATGTAGAAAGCCGTGCCGATGAGATTGCCGGCATCGCTCAGCGGTTTGGACGGAACGAAGGCCGAGAACACACCGACAACGATGGTGAGCAGATAAAAGACGCCCGCGAGCCGGGCCTGGAATCGGGACACTTGCGCCGCCCTTCTGTCGTCTGGCCGTCCGATCTGAACACTTGGTGCAACAGGGGTCAACATCTCACCAACTAAGCGATAACGTCCAGGAATTCAGCTTTCAAATCGTCTTGTCGACCGCCATCTCCGCGGGAGCCTCCCCGCCAACTGCCATCTCCGCCGGTGCGACCTTAGCCACCTCCTTCTTCGCGGGAGTTCTCTTGGCGACCGTCTCTTTCAAGGGAGTTTTCTTGACAACCGTCTTCTTCGCGGCAGTTTTCTCAACGACCGCATTTTTCACAGGAGCCTTCTTGATAGCTGCCCTCTTCGCCGGAGTTTTCTTAGCGACCGCCCTTTTCACGGGAGCCTTCTTGACAGCTGCCGTCTTCGCGGCAGTTTTCCTGGCGACTGCCTTCTTCGCGGGAGTTTTCTTGACAGCTGCCTTCTTCGCGGGAGTTTTTTTAGCGACCGCCTTTTTCGCGGGAGTCTTTCTGGCCGGTGTTTTCTCAACGCTCGCTTTCTTCGCCGCACCTTTCTCCGTGGCATTAACGATTGCCCGTCCAACCGTGTCTTCAACAACTTTTTTGCTGACTCCTTTGTCCAGGGCCTTCTTGACAGCAACTTCAATCTTCTGGACAGCTTTCTTGTGTTTACGCTCTTTGTTATTCATGAAGTCCCTCGGTAGACCATCTGCGCTGCGCACGCGATTCTACAAGGAGTTCTCTTCGCCTGGCTAGGCGTCGTCGCGGACTAGTCTAAATCTGCTGACACGCTGCGGGCGCTCTGACTGCCCAGCCGGGGTAGCGCCAATTGGGGGTTCCGGCCGGATTGCCCATAGCTCAGCCGGATAAGCGATTCTCGCTTCTATCACAGCAAATGTATTCCTCATAGCCGTGTACGTTGTCTCAACGCGCTCTCCGCTGTCGTCCTGAGCAAGCGCAGCGCAGTAGAAGGATCTGCCCTGAAAATTCACGGCCTCCCCCAATCTCACGCTCCCACAGAGGTGTCATCCCGACCAGCGTCCGTCGTGGCGGACGGAGTGGAGGGATCCGCCGTTGCATTTTCATGGTTTCGGGTGGGACACCGTTCCATGCTCGACTGCAGTTGCTGTTTACAACTGCCGTAAACCTGAAACCCTGCCGCCCCAAACGGCCTCAACGCCTCGCCCCGCACCGCTTCAAAATAAATCCTTCCGCTTTGCAGATAATTAACCCCGAATGGCGCACGATAAATATAGGAAAGCCCAGGCCGGACGGCCCCGGCATCTGAGATCGCCGAGATCTCTTGGATTCGGGGGTACCACCCCCCGGTCAAAAATAAATATTCCTGTGGAAGTTTGCCGATAATTACGCAGTTTTGTGAAACACCTAACCGAACGTACATAGCATCTTTTCCCGAAACAGAAACGCAACTGTGATCTTGAGCGTAGTGAAACGGAGTCGAAAGATCTGCAGCTGTTCTTCAGCTGAAAATTTTCGCCGCAGCAGGGGCCCAGGCCGGGAAGAAGATCGACCGCAGTGAGGGGTACCACCCCCCGGTCAAAAATAAATATATCTGTGGAAATTTGCAGATAATTACGGGGTTTTGTGAAACACCAGCAACTCAACTTTGATTTTGAGAGAATAGTGCGATGGACCCGACACGGCCAGACATTGCCCCCATTGCAGCGCCGCTAGAAGACGAGGACTACTACTTCGACGGGCCGTACATGGTGTTCACCGAGGCCTATCATCTGAAACGCGGTTATTGCTGCAACTCCGGCTGCCGGCATTGCCCGTATCGCGAAAAGGATACAGAGGACAGCAAGCCAGCCTGAGCAATTCGCAGGGCGCTTACTCCGCCATGGAGTCGTTTGCTGACGGTTCAAGTGCAGCACCCGGATGCTCCAGGATGAACAACACCATGCGCGCGAAATCTTCAGGTTCCAATGGCTCTGCTACTCCCGTCGCCCCACCTGGAGCAATCTCCCAGCGCGAGTGAAGTCCCGTCTTCACCAGCCCCGGTTGAATGCAGGACACATGAACCGCGGTTGAATCCACTTCTGCAGCCAGCGCATCGGAGAGCATTTCAATGGCGCACTGTGTCGCGGCATAAACAGTGGGACGCGCCCTGCTCCCCACACCGCTCGAAATGTTCACCAGGTGGCCGCTTTCTTCCGAAACAAAATGCTTCAAAAACACGTATGCGATACGAAATGTACCTTCGACATTCACGCGCACCATATTGCAGAGCCGCTCGATTTCGATAGTCTCGATCAGCCCCCCTTCATAGAGTGTGCCGTTGTTGAAGCAAATATCGCAGCGGCCAAATCTATCGAGCGCCGCATTCAGTAGCGTCTCCGGAATCGACTCATCGCTCAGATTTCCAGCCACGACGGTGCACGGTCCCTCTAACTGAGTCGCGAGAGCGCTGAGTTTCTCCAGCGATGGGGCAGTAAGCACGAGAGAATACCCAGCAGTGGAGAGCGCCTTCGCCACAGCGGCACCGATGCCGCCCGTTGCTCCCGTGACAACTGCTACCCTGCCAACTTCCCCGCTCTCCATAGAGCCCTCACCGCATCAGAATACGCGGAACTGCAAGAGGTTGCCGCAGGATGTTGGCTCCATCAATTCTGCCCGGAATATCCCGCGCCACTACCGCTCGTTGCCGTCGGTTCCGAACCAGGTGGCGCCGCTACCGGCTCACGCACCAGGACTGCAAAACGCGGAAACGCGAAACTGCCGCCTGCGTCATCAATCACGTTTAGCTGGCAAAGGTACGGACCTGGCTTCAGGCCAACCAGCGGCACGTCCAGTTCGATCGCCACGGCGTCGCGCCCCTCCACATTCACCGCTTTCGCCTCCACCAAAGGCGTCTCATAGACCTTGGTGGAACCCTGAATCAGTTCCAGGCTGCTCAAAAGATCGATACCCGCCTTGGTCCCTTTAGGTTGGTTTTGAACAGCCTTCAGCCGTGCAGGTCCGTAGATCTCATAGAGCAGATAGAGGTGCTGGTTTTGACGAAAGACGTGGCTGATGTTGGGCACATATTCCTGGCCTCCGCGCACAAGCGGGGACTCCTTCTTGCTTGGCTGACGCAGAGATGCCAGCACAATCGAACTGATCCGGAGCGACTGCTTCTTCATCTCAGGCAGTGTGATGTCCGTTTCAAACGAACCCATGCGCCCGGTCTGGTTTTCACGAACCACAAACTTGAGATGATACTTGCCCGAAGGCAGATTGAAGCTGGTCGTATATTGGATATTCTTTTGCTTAGCCTGAAGCGAAGAATCCAGCTTCAGCTTCACCGTTTCGCGTGCATTACCAATGGGACGTTTGACCTCGTCGATCACTTCACCTGCAATGTCGAGCGTCGCCTTGTCCTTGTCGCCACCCACAACAAATGGAATTTGCGACCCCGGCACAATCAGCGACACTGGCACGAAGAATCGATTCTCGTCGAGCCGGAAATACATCGCGTCGAGATACACAGCCATATCGGTGGCCGGCAAGTCACTTGCCAGTTGCTCTTCTAGCTCGCGCTCACGATCTTCGCGGCCCGAGTGCTTGAAATCCGCAGGCGCATAGTAGCCGGGACGGTACTCGAGCTTTACGCCGGGACGATTGATCTTGATTGTCAGCTTGCGATACTTTCCATCGCGAGACGGATTGGAAGAATGAAATCCAATTGCATAGTAGGCCGAAGTGTCGCGCTGCACCTGCGCAAACGCTGGCGCAAAGTCATTGGAGTCGAAAAATGCCTTACCTCCTGTGTCGGAGCTGAGCGTAGCCATCACTTCCTGCGTAGCGAAGTTCGCACTCATATTGCTGGAAAGAGCAGCGCCGTTAAATGCGCCCGATCCACGCACGCTTCCGGTCGAGGCATCGCCCAGAGGAGAAATGGCCTGCAGTCCCCGCGTGTCCACGCTGTAGATAGCCAGGTTGGCGCGCACAGCCGCATTTGTCGCGGCACGGAGCGAAGACTGATTCTCAATCCCGTCCCGTGAAATTCCACCAGAGAAATAAAGCAAAGACTTCTTCTCCGTAATCTTTTCAAGAGACTTGGCAATCGCCCGAAGCGCAAACAGTTCGCGGTCCGTATTCACATCGTTGTATTCACTCTCATCAGGCGTGTAGCCGGTCGTGTCCTCAACCTGGTTCGTATTCGCATTCGCCCCTTCGGCAAAGCCTTGCCCCTCGGTGCCGTTGTAAATGCCAACCGTGTTCGCCAGCACTCGCTTGTCTGCAGTGAAGTCCTGGTCGACCTTAAGCGTATCGCCAAGCGAAACCAGGGCCACCAGGTCTGCGGCCTGCATCTTGTTGGTCAGAAAATCTCGCGCCGCCGTAACGCTGCGATCAAGATCTTCCGGCTGCATCGAAGTCAAGTCGAAGAACATCACGATCAGCCGATGATTGCGCAGATCTTCTGGTCTCGCGACGATAGCGGCCTTGCCGCCATTTCCGTTCACGCCCGCGGCAAGCCCACTGACGGTCGCCTCATTCAAAGGTGTGGCCATATCCACGCTTTGAAAATCGAAGCTCGAAATCTGCTGCTTCTTTCCATTCTCTAGAATCTGGAAATCGCTTTGACCCAGCCCCCTCACCACTTCGCCAGTCTTCGAGTCACGCACTACGACGTTAGTCAGCACCAGCTCCGCGTTTGCCTTGAGCACAAAGCCGCTTTGATCGGAACCAGCCTGCCCGCTCTGTGGCGCATCGGGCCGTTGCGCGTAGCCAGGCTGCAGGCTCGGCATCGCCAACGCGAGCGCTGCCAGAACCGCAACCGTCTTTTGCATCCAACTCCGCATCAATACCTTTCCTAGAACCGGAACCGCGACGTAAATTGAAACGAACGCATCGGTGCCGTTGACACCACCTGGCCAAATGTAGGCGAAGTTACATTCGTGTCCACACCGGAATACTGCACCGTATTGAAAACGTTATTGAGCGTCGCGCGAATTTCCATGCTCCGTATGTCTCCCAGGCCCAACGTCTTCGAGAGCGACATGTTGTTCTGCACCGTCCCCGGCCCCGGAATCGAATTTCGCGAAGCCGACCCGTACATGCCTGCCGGCGCAATAAACGCGCCGGTGTTGAACCAGCGCACAGAAGAGCCTCCCCCTTCAGTCACCGAACTCCCCGCAACACGATCTGGACGAAGCGTGCCTGCCGTGCCACGTGCCACGTCGGCCACAGCCGCAGCAAAATTAGGCGTGAGCGGCGTGCCGGTCGCAAAGATGAAATTGCCCGAGACCGAAAGCCCTTCAAAGATGTGGGAACTTGTTCCGGTCGTCAGCCAGGTCTTGTCCTTGCCAAAGGGAAGCTCATACAGATATGTTCCTGTGACCTTCTGCCGCACATCGAGGCTCGAGTTCCCTTCCTCGGCTGACAGGTCCTGCCAGTTCTGAGCCACCACTGTAGAAATTCCCCCAAGCGCGCCCGCATTATCGATCGAGTGCGAATATTGATAGTTCGCTCCAAGCGCAATCCCATTCGAGAGCCGCTTATTCACACGCAGAGTGGCTGCATTGAAATTCGAATACGCAGCGGCCTGCTCGTAGTTGAAGATCAGATTAGTTGGATTCGTATTGGGGCTGCTGGGCGTTGCCCGCGGCGCACTCGTAATGTCCAGGTGATTGCCCTTCGATCCGTTGTAACCCAGATTCATTACGATTCCCCACCGCAGCGTCTTCTGCACATCGAGATTCCACACCTCTACATAGGGCAGATGGTAGTGCGGATCCAGCGAGTAGTTCCCCATAGTCGCCGGGCCTGGAAAACCCTGAGCAAGCGTGAGACAAGTCGAGGGCGACGTGCGAGCACAGTCTGAAGCCGCCTGGTTTTGATCGTTCAACGCCTCATTTGTCTGCTCATCTGCAAACGGGGGCTCGTGCGCCATGGTTCTGCCGAAGCCGGCATACTGCCCGACTGTGTAATTCATTCCAAAGCCCGCACGTAGAACTGCTTGCTTCGGCAGTCGCAAGGCCACACCCACTCTCGGCGCGAGTGCTTTCGTAAACGGAAAAACCAGCGAGTCTGGCAACTTGCCGCTGAACGAACCTGTCCCACCAGCCTCTACCTGCGACTGCCCGGTGAACCCCGCGTCAGGGTTCGTATCAACGAACGCAAGACGGCCGTACTTTTCGGTGTAGGGTGCGAAAAACTCGTAGCGCAGTCCAAAATTCAGCGTCAGACTAGGCAGCACCCGCCAATCGTCCTGCGCATACCCGTCGATCACGTTGGCGCGCAGGTAGCTTTTGTTCAGCGCAGTATCGAGCGTGGTCTCCTGCGGCAGGCCCAGCAGAAAGTCCGCCACCGACGACCCTGTGTTTTGATTGCCGCTACCATCCTGCGTGAACAGCCCCGTAAAAGTGAATCGGCCGGTAGCATTTGTGCTCGAAAGAAAATCATTGTGCACGCGGCGATAGTCACCGCCAAATCGCAGGTTGTGCTTTCCATGAATCCAACTCAGTGTCTCGGTCACCGAGATTGTCTGCAACAGCGAAAAGTTGGGCTGCGTTTGTGACAAACCAGTTATGCTGCTCAGTTGCACGCTCGGCAGTCCATAGTTCAACGGACTGCTGTTCAACGGTGTATTGTCGGGCCCGAGTACGCCAATCTCCGTCGCGATATCAGTCCCGTTCGTGAAAAAATTGGTCGTCTGGCTGTCGCTGCGATTCCAACTGACGTTAAAGATGTTCGTCAGGTGGTGATACCCAAGCGTGTAGCCAGCCTGTAGAGAGTTTGAATCAGATTTGCTCTTTCCACCCAGTTGCGGAAACAGATTCACGATGTCTGATGCTGTGTGACTCCAGTTGTAGTTGAGATTAATGCTCTGCCGCAGGCCTTGATTCTGCTGGGCATTTCTTCTTCCGCCTCCTCCGCCACCACCACCACCTCGGCCGAAGGCTCCGAAAGGAGTCGCATTCGATCCCAGGCCACGCATATAACGGACCCCAGCCTGGGTCGAGTTGGATTGCACTGTGGTAAGCAGATGGTAGTTCTGCGCCGACCCAGTCAAGTTAGGTTCAGGAAAATAGTTCAACAGCGCGACAGCTTCAGGCGAGATGCGCCCACTCGGAATCACGTTCGCGATTCCGTTCGAGGTGAATTGCTGAAATGTCGTTGGATCGTAGATCGTCGGCAGTCCCGCCGCAGAGAAGTCGCCCGCCCTCTGCGCATCCGTGGGAACGGTTGCATATTCATCAAACGGATTTGAATTCCGCGACCCCGACAGCGTGAGAAACACCGTGTCTTTTCCACTGGGCTTGGTTAAACCGGGAATATACGGCGCACTGATGAAGGTGATGCCGAAACGATTGGTGCCGGATGCCGGCTGTTCCTGGGGCTGTCCGCGCAGGCTATAGGGTTGTGCATTCAGTGCCGAATTGCTCCCCATCCAGAAGATTGCCCCATGCGGCTGACCAGGATTGAAGTTGCGGAAATTCATCCTTCCGCCGCCAAACCCTCCAAACCCGCCGCCGCCTCCAAAGCCTCCCGGACCGCCGCCTATGAAGCCGCCGTTCCCGGGTCCTCCGCTGAACACCGTGATCCCTTGACCGTCCTGCCCGCCGTTCTGCGCCCGCATAGTTTCAAACGCATCCCGCAATCGATCCATATCCACGCCAGCCATCGGGCTAACAGATCCCGATTGCCCGCTGATGGCGACCGATTGATCGCTGAAGTCGGAATTGCCCGCGATCGAAGGCAGTGCCGCTCCGCTCGCTCCCGCTGAACCAGTCTGCGTATCGGTTCCAGCCGTCAGAGAATTCAGCAAGCTCAAGCTTTGTGCGCCATTGCCTGCGAGTTGGCGGATGGCTTGTGAGACTTGCTCGGTTTGAGCGTCCTGTTGCTGGACCTGCTGAGCTGCGCGCGATGCCAGCATCAGTTCGAAATCCACCGTCTGCTCGCGGCTGGTCGCGTTCAGCACAGCTTCTTTTGCGCTCACCGCGAAGGCGGCAAACTGCGTGCGAATCACATAGCGCCCATTCTGAGGAATGGACATCGACCATGCGCCATTGATGTCGGTCGTTGTTGAATAACGCTTGCCCGTCAGGGTGTTCTGAGCCGTCACGGTGACGCCGGGCAATGGTGTCGCCCCGCTCTTCGCATGGCCCTGCAGCTTGCCCCCGGCCACACCTTGTGATGCTTCAGCGTTGGCAGCAGGAGCACTTGGATTAACGGGTTGCGGCGGAGTTGGAGTCTGGGCCAGGGTACCAAGCCCCCCGGCTATAAGGAATCCCACTGCAACCGCGCTTCGTATCGCCCGCAGCCCCATTCATGCTCCCGTTCATCTCGCGCCTGTATTGAAAGAGACGTAGGTCAACCCCTGAAGGTTTACGATTCCCGCATCCGGCGGGTCATCATAAACTCGGTTCATGACTTCTCCGAATTCAGCGCCCAACAACCTGCAAATCGAAGAGCTCACCGCAAACGCCTCAACGGCGGCCATCGCCCAGGCAAAAGAGTTGCTGCTTGAATATGGCCGCTTCGTCATAGCCCAGCCCGGCGCCGCTCGCTTTTGCTTTGGCTCCCTTGAGAAGGAAGCCGACCGGGTGCCTCTGAGTTACCACGAACAGGGCGGCGGCTGCCTGATGGCGCGAATAGCCGATGAGCCTGCGGGATTCGTTGCCTGGCGCGCATTGCCCGCGACGGTTGCGCCAGACGCCTGGGAACTTAAGCGCCTTTGGGTGCGCCCTCTTGCGCGCGGATTCGGCCTCGGACGTGTTCTCACAACGGCCGTACTCGATCGCGCCGCAGCGGCCCACCGAAAAGCCCTCTACCTCGACACTGCTCCAGCCGCCATGGCCGCCGCCCACCACCTTTACCTTCAGATGGGATTCGTCCCCTGTGCACAATACAATGACAATCCCGTCGAAGGACTGGCCTACCTCGCGAAGTTTCTCTGAATTCCGATGCCCTTCGGCGAAACGTAATCCTCTCAAGTGCTTCGTCGCATCAGTACGTTCTTGGAACACGCCTGCAAAGTCGCCCCGCTCTGCACACTCGATGGGCCGTTGCGCACACAACGACCCCTCGTCAAGGTAACTCCGGTGTTTCCCTCCGCAGAATTCTGCTTGCATTCAGGTGCGATGCATGTTTACTCTCATGCCAATAACTCATTGGTAGCTACCGTGCAAGTAAACTCGACGGGCAGCGGAAAGAGTCTTCCGTGATCAAGATCGGCACCACCATCCGCTCCCACCGTCTTCAAAAGGGGCTTTCGCAAGGGGATATCGAAAAGAAGACCGGCCTGCTGCGCTGTTACCTGTCCCGGGTAGAGAACGGCCACACGGTTCCTTCGCTCGACACGCTTTCCAAAATTGCGCTGGCGCTCGATCTTCCCATCGCCCAGTTCTTCGCCGACGACTCGCTGGGACGGCACATCAATGAGCAGCACCTGAACGACGAAGAATTGCGCTTCCTCACCCAGATCCGTCGCTATTCCACGAATCTGAACGAGAGCGACCGCAAGCTACTCCTCGCGATGGTCAAGAAGTTTGCCTCCACCGCGGTGCGGTAGAGACTCAGCCAGCTCCCATCGAAGTCGGACCAAATCTGCCGGTTCCGCTTTCCAGTCTCTAAACGTCGTTCCCTAAGTGGAAGATCGGCTCGACGCCATGTCCGCCTGCAAGCAGGGCTTGCTCTTCATGCGACTCCAGCGGTTTATAGTTCTGCGCCACATCCATCGCTAACCTGAAATAACGCTCGTCGCCCGGCGGAATCGCAGCAGTAATCTCGTGTCCCAGGGTCCACCGCAAGCCAAGAGACGCCTCATCAGGAAAAGCTGCCGGCTGATACCAGCACTTGGGCTCCGGATGATTTTCTTTCTGATCCGCCGACCAGACAGTCTTGGCCATGCCCTTCAGCGCCAGGATGCCCATCTTCTTCTCCTGCGCCTTCTTCAAAATCTGTGGCCCGAAGCCCGCCTGCGTATAAAGCACCCAGTTGAGCGGGAAAAGAATAGTGTCGAAGTTGTAGCGATCCATCGCCGCAACCGCAGTCTCGGCCGAATGCACCGAGAAGCCTATGTACCGTATCTTGCCTTCCTTCTTCGCAGCTTCCATGGTTTCCATCGCGCCGCCCGGCCCCAGCACTTTGTCCAGGTCCGTCATCTTCGTGAGCGCATGGAACTGGTACAGATCGACGTGATCCGTTTTCAGCAGTCGCAGGGACTCCTCGAGCTGAGCGCGTGAGTCGTCCTTCATTCGGCCCTCGGTCTTGCAGGCCAGAAAGCAGTTCTTGCGATACGGTGCCAGCGCGGGACCAAGCCGCTCCTGGGCGTTCCCGTAACTCGGCGCAACGTCGAAATAGTTGATGCCGCGATCCACTGCCTCGGCCACGATGTTCGATGAGGCACCAGGATCCTCGTTCATCACAACGATTCCGCCAAATGCAATGATCGAGAGTTGTTCACCAGTCTTGCCGAGTGTGCGCTTCGCAATGGGATTTGAGGCGGTTCGACTGCCTGCTTTAAGTTTGCTTGTGGAGGCCACTGCGGCAGCGGTGACGGCAGCTTGCATCAGAAATTCGCGGCGCTTCATAGTCATCCTCCAGGGAGTGGAATGAGACGAGCGGCGTTCTGTTTGAAATTTTCGCACAAACCGGGTGATCGCGGACGCTGCGCCGTCTACTTCGGCAACTGCGGCAAGAAAGAACGCGAACAGCACAAGCAATCCCACGACCATCCCGAATTCGTCTTACTCATTCCAGTCAAAGCGATAGATATCGTCGATCTTGGCGCCCGGAGGCATTTCGGCGAGTTCCTTTAGATACCCTGTGCGAAGGTCATACACCCAGCCGTGCAAGGTGGGACGCTGGTCGTCGCGCCACGCACGCTGGACGATGGACGTCTTCGCGAGATTCTGCACCTGCTCCGTCACATTGATCTCAACCAGCCGGTCCCACCGCGCCTGGGGGTCGGCGATGGATTCAATGTGGTCCTGGTAGATCCGGTATACATCCTTGAGGTGCCTGAGCCACTTGTTGATCAGGCCGAAATCATGCCTCTTCATGGCGTTCTTGACACCGCCGCAGTGGTAATGTCCGCACACGATCACGTGTTTCACCTTCAGAACCTCGACGGCGTATTGCAGCACACTCAACATGTTGAAGTCTGTGTGAACCACCATGTTGGCGATGTTGCGATGTACGAAGAGTTCGCCAGCTTCCGTTCCGGTAATTTCCTCGGCCGGCACGCGGGAGTCGGAGCAACCTATCCACAGGAACTCGGGGCTTTGCGTCTCCGCCTGCCGCGCAAAGAAATCGGGGCGGATCCTCAGCTTTTCCTCGACCCACGCCTTATTTGCCAGCAGCAACCGTTTGTGAGGCTCCATGTTTTTCTCCTTTTGGCTGGTAGGTCTCCCAATGCTTCAATTCGACGTGAATATTTTTGTAGGGGGCCAGTTGCTGAAAGTCCGTGACGATCTCCATGATGTCGTGGTCAATGAATAAGGCACGCGTACCATCGATCGCCACATGCGCGCCGTCAGGTAACTCGCGCAGCTTGCGGCGGAATTCGTTCTTGTTAATGAAACTGGCGTCCTTTGTGAAGCGGAACAGGTAGTTCAAGTCCTGATTGACCACCGTGATGGCGTCGTGGTGATTGGTGCGGATGACAAAGAACACCCCGCAAACAACTCCCACGATTACGCCGGTGAGCAGATCGGTGAAGACCACGGCGAGCACGGTAACGATGAACGGAACAAACTGGTCAAACCCCTGCGAGTACACGGTGCGATAGAGTTTCGGCTTGGTGAGTTTGAATCCTACAAGGATAAGGATCGTCGAGAGGCACGCCAGCGGGGTGAGGCTCAGGACCTTGGGAAGCGCGATTACGGCCGTTAATAGAAGAGCGCCGTGGATGATGGCACTTAGCCGTGTGCGGGCCCCGGCATCGACGTTCGCTGCCGTCCGCACGACCACAGACGTGACGGGCAGCCCGCCGATCAGCCCACAGACGATGTTGCCGATCCCCTGCGCTCGCAGCTCCCGGTTCGACGACGACATTCGTTTGTATGGATCAAGCCGGTCCGCTGCTTCCAGGGAAAGCAAGGTCTCCAGGCTCCCCACCGCGGCAATAGTCCCCGCGGCTTTCCACACCGCTTGGTTTGCGATTACAGAGAAGTCAGGGAATGTGAATTGATTGAGGAAATCAGTCACGCTCGTCACTGGAGGAAGGGTCACAAGGTGCTCAGGGGTCAGGCGCATTGCGGGCGCGAGGTTGCCAAAGAGTTGATTAAGTCCAATGCCAAGCACAACCACCGCGAGAGGCCCAGGAATGAGCTGAAAGATTCGGGATTTCTTCGCGAGCTTATCCCACAGCAAGAGCACCACCACACCAGCGGTGAAGATGAGAAGGGCTCCCATGGACGCGCTGGCCACGGCTTTGGCGATATCGCTCAATGTGTTGTTCCCGCCGACTTCAAGGAAGCGAAAGTCGCCCTCGTAGTCGTTGTCTCTTCCCAGCGCGTGCGGAATCTGTTTCAGAATAATCAGAATCCCGATACCCGCGAGCATGCCTTTAATCACAGAGTTCGGAACGTAGTCGGCGATGATGCCAAATTTGAGAATCCCAAAGATGAGTTGCAGTGCCCCGGAGATCACGACGGCAACCAGGAAACCCTTGTAGGAACCGACTTCCTGGATTGCCGAGAGCACGATGACCGTCAGGCCGGCAGCAGGGCCACTCACGCTCACGTGCGAACCAGAGAGCGCACCCACCACGATTCCACCGACGATTCCGGCGATGATTCCCGCAAACATCGGCGCGCCAGACGCCAAAGAGATGCCCAGGCACAACGGAAGTGCAACCAGAAAGACAACCGCCCCCGCCGGTCCGTCTTGCTTGAGAGAGCTGCCCGCTTCTGTCGCAAGTAATCCACCAGATTTATCCATCGACAAAGTCCATTCCTTTCTATTAGGGGAACCTATCCGCGCTGCGTGCCCAGTGGCGTATCGTCCACCTGGCGCGAGCGCGGCCCGGAACTACGGGCGTTCCCTGAATGACTGGAAATTGCTCATCATGAAGCCAACTGCTTGAATCGGATTTGGATTAACTCAGAACGATTTCTTGCGGAGATCTTGTGATCGCTTGCAATCCCCCGATCGGGAAACGGGGTCGTACGTCACTCGAAACGAGTCGTGCTCTGGCAATTCGTTGCCAGCGTGCGGTGTGGTCGACGCGATCGAACCGTAGCTGCCGTTGGTATTCGAAGGTTACGCGAGCTTTGCGTCGCGATGCCTTAAGGTCCCTCTGGACTGTCCGCTCGCCTGGGTCAGCGCGATGGACAGAAAATAACATAGATTCGAGGCATGTGAAAACGGGCGGGCCGCGATGACCATTCGGGCATATCTCAAATGCCACCAGCAAGAAAGATGATTCCCTCACCTGACTATGACCAGATATGGTGCGAAGCCTTTGCACAATCGGGGCCGGGCCGCGGCAACTATTTCGGTAACTGGGCAAGAAAGAACGCGAACAGCACAAGCAATCCCACGACCATTCCCACCGCAATGCGCAAGCGCGATTCGAAAACCGGCTTCGGCGACCCGAGTCTCGGAATCATGGGCGCCGCGAAGACCAGGCCGCAGGCGAAGCCGCCCAGATGCGCCATATTGTCGATCATGATGCCGGTTCCGAAAAAGCGGGTCCCTCCGCTGATCGAGAATCCAATCACCAGATTGATTGCCGCGAAGTAAATCACGGATCTACGCAGCTTTTTCAACTCCATCGGCGGCACGGGCAGCCGCTGAGACTTCAGCAACACAATCAGAGCACCCGCGATGCCAAAAACTGCTCCGGAAGCTCCGGCGCCCACGGGTCCAAACAGCGCATAAGGGCTCTCCCAGCCGCGATATAAGAACCAGTTCACCACCGTTGAGAGCAGGTTCCCGGCTGCACCGGTGAGAATGTAAACCGCGAACACGCCAATCGAGCCCATCAATGGCTCCGCCAGCAATCCGAGGTTCCACAAGCACCACATATTCGTGGCCAGGTGAAGAATTCCCACGTGCACAAACATTGCGGTTACGATGCGCCACCACTCGCCGTTCAGCAGTACCGCACCCGCATTATCGGCTCCCCAGTGGAGCAGTTGCTCAGGCATCGGGTTCATCGGCTTGACTCCCTGCAGAGTCATCGCCAGAAAGACCGCACAGTTGATTCCCAACAGTAGGTAAGTCGCCGGCGAAGCTGCCCACGAAGAGCGCGTCCTGCGCTGTTCTTGCGGCTGGGGCGGAATGTAGCCGGATCCCGGCGGAAGGACCTCCGGATCCAAACCGGGTCCCCCACGGTCGAGTCTTTGTAATCGAAATGGGGGAACGGGATTGTAACTTCCCATAGCATCAATGTAATTCATTTCAAGAGCGCCAGCCGCGGCTGAGTCATCCCCTTCGAGCAACACGAACTCCCCGAGCAAGTCCGACTGAGTCTTTCGATGTAGTCTGTTCTTTGGTCTTCTTCGCTGATGGCCGTGATCATTCGGCTGCCAATTTTGCAGACCGCAAGGAGCAGAACTTTGAGTCCATCTACAGATACGCCCAAACCGATTCGGCGAGCGCTGCTCAGCGTGACCGACAAATCCGGACTCGTGGAGTTCGCAAAAGTCCTGGCAGGTTTTGGCGTCGAGTTGATCTCAACAGGTGGAACCGCCCGTGCCCTTCGCGAAGCTGGCCTCGCCGTCAAGGACATCAGCGATCTCACCGGCTTTCCTGAGATGCTTGACGGCCGCGTGAAGACTCTCCATCCTCGCGTGCACGGCGGTCTGCTCTACATTCGCGGCAATGCCGACCACGAAGCCGCAGTTGCCGCCCACGACATCCAGCCAATCGACATGGTCGTCGTGAACCTCTACGCCTTCGAGCAGACAGCCGCGCAGCCAGGAGTAGCCTTTGGCCACCTGATCGAAAACATCGACATCGGCGGACCTTCCATGGTGCGTTCCGCCGCAAAAAACTTCGAAGACGTCGCCATCGTGACCCGCGTCTCCGACTATCCTGCATTGATCCAGGAGATGAAGAGCGCCAACAGCGCCGCCCTCAGCCGCGAAACTCGCTGGAAACTGGCGCGGCAGGCTTTTGCAACCACCTCTGCCTACGACACCGCGATCGCCAACACCCTCGATCAGATCGCACAAGCTCCCGTTCCCGAGAATCCCGCTTCACCTGACGCGAACGCCTTCCCCTCAACCCTGCGCATTAACTTCCCCCTGGCACAATCGCTGCGCTATGGCGAAAATCCTCATCAGCGCGCTGCTCTCTACTCCGACGGTACGGGCCTGGGCATCGCAGGCGCGACCCAACTCCAGGGTAAGGAACTGAGCTTTAACAACCTCGTCGACCTCGACGCATGTTGGGAACTGGCACAGGAGTTCGACGAGCCCGCCGCAATCATCGTCAAACACACCAACCCCTGCGGTGCCGCCACCGGCAAGTCCATTCTCGAGGCATATGAGAAAGCACTCGCATGCGACCCGGTCTCCGCTTTCGGTGGAGTCATCGGGATCAATCGCACCGTGGACGGCGACGCCGCCGCTGAGATTGCCAAGCTCTTCGTCGAAGCCATCGCGGCTCCAGCTTTTAGCCCGGAAGCACGCGAACGCTTCGCCGCGAAAAAGAATTTGCGCCTTGTCGAAGTCCGTTCCGCTCCGCCGCGCCCTGTCGTCAAGCAGGTTTCCGGCGGCTTGCTTCTGCAGGACGCCGACACTGGCCGCGTCACAGAGGACGAACTGAAGGTCGTTACCTGGCGTCCGCCCACAGCCGAAGAACTGCGCAGCCTGATCTTCGCCTGGCGCGTCTGCAAGCACGTCAAATCAAATGCCATCGTTTACGCGCGCGATGGCCAGACCGTGGGAATGGGCGCTGGCCAGATGAGCCGTGTCGATGCAGCGCGCTTCGGCGCGCAGAAGGCTGTGTTGCCTCTCAAGGGCACCGTCGCCGCCTCCGATGCCTTCTTTCCCTTCCCCGACGGCCTTGAAGCGGTGGCCACCGCGGGCGCAACTGCGGTGATTCAGCCCGGTGGGTCCGTAAAGGATGACGACGTCATCGCCGCTGCCGACAGACTCGGCCTGGCGATGGTCTTCACCGGCATTCGGCACTTCCGCCATTGACTCTTCGTTGGACGCCCGACCTATGACGCCCACCCTCCCCGCGCGCCTGCTCTCCAAATCGGCTGCGTTGCTCCGCCAAATGGATTGGCTGCGCGGCCTCCGCGCCGCTGTTGCCCTTTGCACGCCCCTTGTCGTTGGTGAACTCGCAGGTTTCCACAACATGGGCTGGGCTGCCCTGGGTGGGTTCGAGGCCATCCTCGCCGATACAGGCGGTCCCTACCGTTCACGATTGAGTAGCCTGGCGACTCTGTCTTTCGGTGGCGCCATTGGCCTCTTTCTGGGATGCATTGTCGGCAGGAGTCTCAACTGGGCACTGCCCGTCACCGTGGCCTTCTGCTTCCTGTGGAGTTACATCGCGGTACTCGGCCCGCCGCTCTCTTCCGCCGGACTCCTCGTGCAGGTGATCTTTATCTGCGGCATCGGCGCGCCTGAGGCGGGATGGCCCACGGCACTCGGATGGGCGATCACTCTGTTCGTTGGTGGAGTATGGGCGGCATTGCTCTCTCTTTTCTTGTGGCCTCTCGACGCCTACCGCCCTGCCCGCGCTGCTGTCGGCGACTGTTACAGCGAACTCGCCTCCTTTCTCAGATCAATCGCCGATTTGGCCAGCCGTGAAAAGTCCGGCCATGCCAAACCTGAGTTGTGGCATCGGCTCGCTCAACACCATCAATACCGCATTCGCAGCGCTGTGGAACGTGGATGGCAAGCCGTGGCCAACATCCGCGCAGAGCGCCAGGCTGACTCCGTTCGCGGCCGCCAGCTAGTGGTCTTGCTGGAGCATGCCGACTTGCTCATTGCACGCACCGTCGCGTTAGCCGAACACCTGGAGCATCAAGCCGCTGCTGGAAGTTCGCCGTGCTTCGATCGCGGCATGTCCGGTCTCGATGAATTGCGATCGACTGAGTCGTGGATAGCATCGATGCTCGTTCGTCGTCGCCGAGTGTCCCTCGCAGCAGCACAATCCAAACAAGCCGAAATGGAAGAACTGCCGCGAAAATTGGGAAGCTGTCTCGACAACTCAAACGCCGACGACCGCTTCCTGCTCGCCCAGGTTGCGGAGGCTGCTTCCCTGCTCGAGGGTGCTATTGAAAGTGCCTCCCTGCTGCGTCTGGGCAAAACTCCAGATTCATCAACGAACATGCCCGCTGCATCCGCCGGTCATTTTGGATATGTCTACGAGCGACTCGGCGAGTTGCGCCAGGGCTGGAAGCTGGAACTTCTTCGCGCCAATTTCACGCGCAAGTCACTCGCCCTGCGCCACGCCGCACGCGTCGCCCTCGTGTGCGGCATCGACGTTACTTTGATTTTTCTTTTCCGAATCGACCACGGCTACTGGCTGCTGCTTACATCCCTCATCGTGCTGCAGCCACATGTTTCCGGTACGTTGCGCAGGGGACTGGAACGCATCGGCGGCACGGTTGCAGGCGGCATCCTTGCGGCACTGCTGGCCCTCGCCCTTCACTCTCAACTAGTCAAGGCAGCTGTGCTCTTTCCGCTGGTGCTGCTTGCTCTTGCGATTCTGCCGGTAAGCTACGCGGCTTTCGCCTTCTTCCTCACTCCGGCATTTGTGCTCGCGTGGCTGCCCTACTCCGGCGTTTGGCAACTCGCCGTGGTGCGAACCTTGAACACCATTGCCGGCGCCATCATCGCAGTGCTCGCCATGATCTTTCTCTTTCCCGTCTACGAACGAGAGCGCGCTCCACAGTTTTTGCGTGCCAGCCTCGCGGCCGATCGCAGCTACCTGGCTCAGTTGGGTGAAGCGTGGCGAAACCGGTCTCGCTCCACGCGCTCGCTTGCGAATTTCCGACGCGCAACAGGACTGGCCCACAACGACACAGACGAGTCCCTTGAGAGGCTGCTGGCCGAAAGTTGGCCGCGCCGTCTGCCGTTCGCCCAATTTGCCACCGCGTTCGTGACGTATCTGCGCCGATTCGCGCAAAGCGTAACCACGCTCACGACCCTCGACGGCGAATGGGAGTGGAAGCAGTCACTCGAGGTGCAGAGCCGCCTGCATCTCCTCGACCGTCGCCTCGAATGGCTCGAGCAGCAAACAGTCCCCAGCCCAAATGCAGACTCATTCCTCTGGCCGGAACCCATTCTGTGGGAGTTACACCCCCCAGTTCCGGCACAGAATCATCCCGGGGAACGACAGCTCGAGCGACTGGAGCGCCAGGTCGAGATCCTTCGTCGCCAATTGAATTCGCTCCGAGAGCATGGAGGGTTGCCTGGGGCTGAGCAATCCTGATAATTCAAACAGGGGTATTGCAGCCGGAAGCGTCAGCGGTCACATTTTCGACTACTCACTGGTGCTAAATCCATGCAAACGGCCTATCCGCTGCGACCAATCGCGGGTAAAATCGTCTTTAACAGTAGGCATGTTCGACGGCTGGCTGCACATCGACACTCAGCGTTCAGGAGAGGACTGTAATCGACCGGCTGACTCTAAAACGCTTTGGATCCCCGAGGATCATGAAAATAAAAGAACTATCATCGCCACTTTGGCTGTCCCTGGCAGCCGCGTCTTTGGTTGCCCTGCCGGTTCTTGGCGCCGGTGCTCAAACCGCACCGGCAAAGCCAGGCCCGGCACCTTCATCCCAACCCGAACCGGCCAAGACCACTGGCGAAGCTACTGCACCCAAAGTCGATCGCTCTCAGGCGTACTTCCATTCCGCATTGGCCCATATTTACGAAGAACAGGCCATCGCCTCGGGACGCCCCGAGTACATGCGGCATGCCGTCGAGGAGTACAAGACCGCGCTTAGCGCAGACCCCGGATCTCCGCAGCTCAACGATGAGTTGGCGAACCTGTACTTCAGAACCGGTCAGGCGCGCGAGGCAGAAGCCACAGCTCGCGGTTTGCTCAAGACTTCTCCCAACGATGTCGAAGCCCACAGATTGCTCGGACGCCTCTACCTGCGCCAGTTGAGCGAAGCGCAAAATTCTGTCTCCTCCTCCTCGCCAAGCGGTAACACGCTCGATCAGGCCATCGCAGAATTCGAAAAAATCATTTCCCTTGACCCGAGAAGCGTGGAAGACAGGATGGTGCTCGGTCAGCTCTACACAGTCAAACACCAGCCAGAGAAAGCCGAAGAACAGTTCAAGGTTGCGCAGGATCTTGAGCCCGATTCTGAAGATGTAGTTCTGAACCTCTCCCGTGTTTATGCTGAAAATGGCGATCTCGCCCATGCTGCAAGAGTCATCGAAGCTGTCCCCGCAGCAGATCGCACTCCGAAGATGGAGTTCGCGCTGGGTGCGACCTACGACCAGTTGAAGCGCACCAAAGACGCCATCGCAGCTTACAAGCGCGCCGCCGACATGGATCCCGATGATGCGCGCACAATGGGTGCACTCGCGCAGGCTCTGCTCAACGACAATCAGCTCGATGAAGCCCTGAAAGAGTACAAGCAACTGGCCGAGGCCGATCCTGAAGACGCAAGCACCATTGTTCACATCAGCGAAATTCAGCGCCGTCAGGGCAAGTATGAAGAAGCTCTGGCCACAATTCGCAAGGCCGTCAAGAAAGACCCTGATTCCCTCGAAGCCGGCTACAACGAAGGATTGCTGCTCGATGTTCTCGGCCGTTACGACGAATCCACCCAGATCTACGAGCACATGGTGGAACTGACATCGCATGCCAACGGTGCCTACACGGCAGAAGAAAAAAACAATCGCGCAATCTTTCTTGAGCGCCTCGGCTCCGTCTACCACGAGCAGAACAAGATCGATCAGGCAATCGCAACCTATCAAAAGATGATTGATCTGGGCGGCGATACAGCTTTGCGCGGCTATCAAGGACAGGTTGACACCTATCGCGATGCCAAGATGTTTGATAAGGCGATTGCTGTTTCACGCAAAGCCGTCGAAGCAAATCCAAAGAACCGCGAGCTGAAACTGCTTCTGGCAGGCGAACTCGTCGACGAAGGTAAGGAAGACGAGGGCTTGGCGCTTGCCAGGAGCCTGCTCGACAATTCGCCCAAAGACCGCGATGTGTGGATGGCCATCGGTCAGATGGATATTCGTATTCGTCGCTGGAAGGATGCGGAAGAGGCACTGAATAAGGCCAGTGCCCTCACCACCAAAAAAGAGGACACCCTCTATGTGCTCTTCCTGAAGGGGTCACTCGCCGAGAGGCAAAAGCACTTCGAGCCGGCCGAGCAATATTTCCGCCAGGCTTTGGAAATCGACCCGTCTAATGCCATGGTGCTCAACTACCTCGGCTACATGCTGGCCGATAAGGGAAACAGGCTGCCTGAAGCGCTCAAGATGATTCGCAAGGCTGTGCAACTAGAGCCTATGAACGGCGCTTATCTTGATTCGCTTGGCTGGGCCTATTTCAAGATGGGCCAGTATGAGTTGGCCGAGGAAAATTTGCGACAAGCTGTTGAGCGCGATCAGACAGATCCCACCGTTCATGACCACCTTGGTGATCTCTACGAAAAGACAGGCCGCATACGCCTTGCTGCCGCGCAATGGGAGTTGTCGCTCACTCAGTATTCCAAGTCAGCTCCTCCCGATGTTGAACCAGCCGAAGTCGCAAAAGTGCAGCGTAAGCTTGAAAACTGCTCGCGTCAAATTGGCGAAGCAGGAAACCAACGTCGGACAGCCAAAGCCCGAATAGTAATTCCACGCACAACAAGGAATCAGCTTAAACACAACAAGGGCGGCCCATGATGAATGGCCGCCCTTGTTGTTTGCCGCCGTAGGCTGAGGAACCCCGACTCGCGCTATGCGATAGCAAAGCGGGTCGTTTCGCTGGTGGGCAAGGATTCAGCCGAAGGCGGATGCTGATTTGTGGTGTGGCATCGAGTGTTTAACGATGAAAACTTCGCTCAGCATGAGGCGTGCATTTCCTGCAAGATCTAAAAAGCTGGAGTCCTTCTCCCGGCAAAGCGTTTGCGCTTCATCAGACAACACCGGCGCAATAAAGATTGGTGTCATCTCTTCGTCATGATTTTTGGTCAGGGTACGCAACTCCTGCAGACCGCGCTTCACGCGAACGATCTCGCTGCTTTCCTTCACCTTGCAAACCAGAACGCGATGGTGACCGTAGATGTCAATGTCCGCAGTGATATTCTGCCCGCCTCTACGGCCCCCCGATTTTGTTCGGATTTCCCTCAGTTTGATCACAGACACATCTTGCAGCACTGCTTTCAGGGCCTCGATTGCTTGAGCCTCCAGGTCCCTCTTCATACCAGTATTCCTCTCATCAATAACTCACAATCTGCGTTCGTTGGACGAAAGACAAGCCGAATGGTCGTTGAAATCGTCCCGTGCGACGCTGCTGCGGCTTCACGTTCAAGCTGCATATTGATCTCGTTCGCTTGCTGCACATTTTCGTCCAGAGCTGTTGATTGCACAATGAAGCTGTTCTTGCCCGCTGGAGTCATTGCCAGGAGCAAGCAGGTTCGTCCGCTTACCCGATGAAAGACCTTGAAATCGAGCCACTCGCAGAGCCTGCGATCGTGGATGTCCGGCTCACCGCGCCAGAACTCCGGAGACAATCCGCACTGAATCTTCAAATGATCCAGTTGCAACTCGATTGTGTCTACGTTCTTGGGAAAATACCGACGCACATTTTTCGCGCCCACGTGAAGTCCGGTGACCCCGGTCCCGTTGACTTGCGTTTTGACCACCATAGCTCACCCCTCAATGCGTTGGATGAGATTTGCCCATGGTCCCGGTCGAACGTGCGGTCAGCCATTAGAAAGAATGTCTTCGTTAATAGGACCCAAGCGAAAACTTAGCAGCCGCGACGTAGCATATGTTGGACCCATTCCGAGCCCTCGTCAAGGGCCCATTTGAGCAATACTGTTGCCGATTTCCCACGTTCCATTGGACTGCGCATAACGTGACCGGTTAGCTCTGACCGATACTTCGTGTTCGTCTTTTCTCCTTCAGATATTCGAACAAAAAAGTGACGGCGGTCTTCGTCTATTCAGAAGACCGCCGTCATGGTTGTTCCGCAGGCCTCAAATACAGGCCGGCACAGTTTCCCGGTATATCTCAGTTCAAAACTTTACTGATGAGCCGCCGCTGTTTCGATGTAGGCATCGACGTTATTCTTGTCCACCAGCGAAGTGCCTGTGTCCACAAACTCTGGAAACGGCGAGAAAGCGTCTGAACTATAGTCCTTCCCGAGCGACGTCGGAGGCGAATGGAATATCTCATCCAGTGCCTTCAATCCTATGTATCCCATTGTGAATGGTTTCTGTGCCACCGTTGCGTTGATGGTTCCACCTTTGATTCCGTCCAGTGTGTCCTGGTTCACATCCCAGGCAACGACCAGTCGGTCGCCTGCGTTGGTCCGTTTAACAGCATCGGAAACCATCTTGCCAGACGCGGACTCCAGGCAAACGAAGGCATCGATCTTCTTGGGCCCGGTCAAAGCCATCAATTCCTGCGTCTTGTCAAAGGCCGCGCGAGCGTCGCTCTTGATGTCCACCACGTCGACGATGTGAACATTGGGACGGGTGCCAAGTACGTCTTTGAAACCTTTCAGCCGCTCTTCCATGTTCGGCTGACCCGAGATGGTGAAGAACACAACGTTTCCGGTCCCGCCCAGCCTCTCGATTACGCGGTGACCTCCCAAACGCCCCGCTTCAAGATTATTGGTCCCGATGAAGAAGAGTCTCTTACTGCCTCTGGCGTCTGAATCGATTGTGATAACAGGAATGCCCGCGCCCACTGCCGCATCGATTGCTGGCCCGAGTACGCCTTCGTCGGCCACGGTGATCAGAATTCCCGCCGGCTTGGCTGCCACCGCCTTCTGCATCTCTGCCAATTCCGCCTGCGGATCGTAGTTGTCGGGGCCAACAACCTTAGCCGTAACTTTGTATTGCGTTGCGGCCAGGTTGAATCCCTTGGCGCCCGTCTGCCAATATGGCAGCGCCATGTTGACTCCTACCAGGTAGAAAACCTCTTTTTTCTTGTCATGCCTGTCGCAGCCTGAGGTAAATGCCACCAAAACCGCCAGTACGGCCAATCCAACTCGACTCATTGTTTTCATGCTTGCCTCCGGTCCAGAGATCAAATTTTACAGGCGCCTCACGCAATTAACGGCGTGCCGGCGCGCTTTCGAAAAGTCGGCAGGATGGTACTCCCGTTGCGTTGGCGTTGTCCAATCTCTGCCGCACGAAAGAAGTTATAGCATCTCACATCAAAGGGAATGGTGACTCAGAACACGCCCGTCGCGGGATACTCGGATTTACCCTCGCTCATGGGTCAAATTACGCCGCGCGCCCCCATGCGGTATAACCAGACCTGAATTGCGATCAACTTTCCAGATGAATTCAGATCCCAAAGCGCCCGGCAAACTCCCCTCGGCAATTGCAGTAGATGGCAACGGCGATCTCGCCCACCGCGCATATTCCGAGTCGCCTCACCCATACCGCAGCCCCTTTGCACGCGACGGCGCCCGCATACTGCACGCGCGCGCTTTTCGGCGTCTGGCCGGCAAGACGCAGGTGTTCACGCGCCTGCCCGCAGATCCCCCCGGCGATCACTTCCGCAGCCGGCTCACGCATACGCTTGAGGTTGCACAGATCGCCCGCACCCTTGCCGATGCGCTCGGTCTCAATGCCGAGCTTGCAGAGACCCTTGCGCTCGCCCACGACATCGGTCATCCACCTTTCGGCCACGCAGGAGAGAAGGCGCTTCACCATGAGCTCCAGGCATACGGCCTTGGCTTTGACCATAATCTGCACGCCCTTCGCATCGTCACCTGGTTTGAAGAGCGATACGCAGCTCACCGCGGCCTTAACCTGACGCTGGGCGTGAGAGAAGGCATAATCAAGCACTCGCGCGACTACACTGCCGCGGATCACCCGGAGTTGGCTGAGTATCTTCTCGACATGCGTCCGCCTCTCGAAGCCCAGCTTATCGACCTCGCCGACGAAATCGCATACCTCACCGCTGACTTCGACGACGGACTGGACTCAGGCATTCTCAACCTCGACGATGTCCGGGACAGTGTGCCCCTCTTCAGCCGTTTCTATGAAAACGTGCGCACCGAATACCCGGCTGCTCCAGTCAAGATCGCGATCTATGAAACACTGAACCACGTTCTCGATGCATTGGTCACGGATCTTATCGAAGAGGTGCGCAGGAGGGTGGCAGACCTGGGCGCGACGACGCTTCATCAAGTTCGCCTCGCCCCGGAAAGGCTTGTTGCGCTCAGCCAGCCGATGGAAACTGCTCGTGCCGAAGCAAAGAGATTTCTCTATGCCAACTTCTACAACTCCGCTGGCATGGAAGACGCGCATCTCCACGCCACCACCGTCGTGTCGGAACTCTTTCAGGCCCTGATCGCCGATCCCAGCCTGCTTCCTCTGGATCACCAGGTGCAGATCCCAACAGAAGGCTTGGCGCGTACAGTCGCCGACTACATCGCCGGAATGACCGACAGCTTTATCGAGCAGCAGTGGAGTCGTTGCAGGCAGCAGTGAAACCAATGCGACGAAAACCTTGAAACGGAACGGGCAAAGCCTACTGCACTGTCCCTTGTGGCCGAAGTCGGCGTAAATCCAAAGCGCATTCCACTGCGTTTTGCGCGTAAAGTCGCAGGTTGTCTGAAGCCGCCCAGAGCCACAAACGTGCAGATTCATTTGCATTGCGAGCACCCGGTTCCAGTCGCAGGCGAACCAGCACATCATTCTGTCCCGTAGCCGCGAGATTGGCCGGAGAATCCGTATCTTCCAGCACCAGGTCTACATGCTCGCCACTAAGAGCGTCTTCCAGTTTCGAAATATCCACCGGGCGCTCCAGTTCCACAGCAATTGAGAAACTGTGTCCGTGGAACACAGGTGCCGCAACCACCTGTAGCGCCAGTATTGGCAACCGTCTTCCCGCAAGCGCTGCGTATTGCCGTCGAATTCGCGCCTCGATCCCGCTCAGGCTGATCGTTGCATTCTCTCCCAATCCAGAAAGCAGGTTATACGCTGCCTGGGAGTCATAAATGGCACGCGGAATTGTTTGAAAGCTAAGCAGGCTAACCGTCTGCTGATGAAGTTCGTCCATGCCCCCGCGGCCAAATTCGCTCGCCGGTAGCAGCACCGTCGCTGCCGCACTCCGCACCGCCGCAGCCTGCTGCAGTCGCTCCATCAAAAGTGCCAAAGCCAATGCAGCCGGATGCGCCGGAACAACCGCAGGCGTAAACAGATCAGCGGATACTTCCTCCGCGCTAACCCAGGGAGAACGAACCAGCACGCCCGCTTCCTGGTCCAGCGCACCAGACAAATCAAGCACCGTTGAACCGGCACGCAGGGCTTCGCGCCAGTGCTTCCGAGTCAGATCTTCCGAACCGCAAAAGAATGTAAAGTCCATTCGCTCGAAAGCGTCTGCACCAATCGGTTGCACAAAAGTGATCTCGTCTCCCACCTGGTCCAGTTGGCCAAGCCCTTCATCTTCGTCAAGCAGCGTTACGCTCTCCGCGGCAAGAGACGAATCTGACAGCGCATCTTTCAACTCTTTGCCCAACAGGCTTGAGGCTCCAGCGATAGCAATCTTGTACACAAGCATTCCTTCGTATTCTGCGGAAATCTAAGCGGGCCGTAGCGGATCTACGTCCTGCGTATGTGCATCAGAAAGTTTTTGAGAATCCCTCGGTTGCCCTTTTCGCCTGCGGCGCGACCATGAATAAGCGGCGCGTGCCCAGATGCCTGAGAATGTGTAGATCAGCGCCATCGCGAAAAGCACTACCTGCGAGTACCTGATCATGACATACAGCACAATGGCCAGCAGTAGCAGAAGTTGGAATGGATGCCGGCGGCCGAGGTTGATCTCCTTGCCCGACCAGAATCGCCAGGTGCTGACCATCAGGAATCCGCTCAAGCCCACAACGGCAAGCCAGATAATTGCAACCCACCAGGCCGGAACCGGAATTCCCGACTCGAAATGCACCGTTGCTGCCAACAAACCCGCCGCTGCTGGAATTGGCATTCCAACGAAGTATTTGCGGTCCGGCCGTCCGGGATTGCGCGGAAGTGGATCGTGGCTGATGTTGAATCGTGCCAGCCTCGAAGCTCCGCTTATGACGTAAAGGAAACACAGGAAACCGCCGGCATGTACGAGATTTTCCCGCAACTGCGGATTGATGGTTTCGCCAAGGAAGTGAAATCCCCACACGAATGCCAGCAGACTGGGGGCTACACCAAACGTGATGACATCAGCAAGCGAATCCAACTCCTTACCGAAATCGCTGCATGTGTTCGTCATGCGCGCGATGCGACCATCGAGCGAATCGAACGGGATCGCGAGCAGGATGGCGATCGCCGCCCAGTCCAGATAGTGTGCCGCATTCGCGTTGTTGCTGACGGCTTCAAGGGTCTGGGTAATCGAGAAATATCCGGCGCCAATATTCATCGCTGTGAACAGCGAAGGAAGCAAGAACATGCCTCGACGCAGACGGGCTTTCTTCTTGGCTTTGGCGATAGCCGCATCTTGGGAATTCAAGCGCGGCCTCCCGTTGGCATAGCCGCCAGCACAGAGGAACCGCCTTTTACCCTTTGCCCCGTCTTCACGCGGATAACTGCATCGGCAGGAAGAACTATGTCGGTTCGCGATCCAAATTTGATGAGACCCACGCGCTGCCCACGCTCCACCCTATCGCCCTCGCGATAGTTGAATACGATGCGTCGAGCGATCAGACCGGCAATCTGCTTGAACACAATCTCAATGCCTTCTCCGCGCACCGTCACAATGTTTTGCTCATTGCGCTCCGCGCAAGTTGGATTCATCGCGTTGAGATAGAGGCCTTTTTGATAGCGAACGCCTGTAATTACGCCGCTAATTGGCGTCCGATTTACATGCACATCGAAAACGTTCAGGAAAATGCTGATTCGCTGCCGGGGACCGTCGGGAGTATCGATCGAAACCGTCTCCGTTACCAGGCCGTCTGCCGGAGAAACGACTAGTCCCTCGCCTGCCGGAATCGCGCGCTGAGGATCGCGAAAGAACCACAAAAAGAACGCCGCCAGGAGGATGGGAATAAGACTCCAAAACCAGCTCCCCGTAGCCCACGCCAGCGCTGCAGCCACCGCCAGCAAACTCAACCCGTAGATGTAACCGTCACGAACCATTGTCCCTAACGATTATACGGTTGAATTGCGACAGGAACCGCACAGGACGCGTAGCCGTCCTTGCGAACGGCCGGGCAGCCGTTCCAACCATCGTCTGTGACCCGCCAAACGTCTGAAAACGCTACGCCACTACGGCGGCTCGATGTTCGAGCGCGAAAATCAGATCCTTGGCGTGAAGTTTCAGCTTCTTTAGCCGAACTTCTTCGAGCTGTTCATCTGCTGAGAGGTAAGGCTTCTGAATCAACTCCTCCAACCGCTGAGCGTAGCGACGATGTTCGGCGTGCAGGCGACCGATTTCTTCGCTCAGCGTGGCGTCATTTATCTCATCCATCAAGCACCTCCGGTCTGCTAAAGCAATACATATAGTCCCTCGAAGAGCAAACGGCAAGGGGGAAGAAGCAAGAAGAGATTCGGCGCCTGTGGATATCCCGGTTTTCGCCCAACACGAGTGACGTACATCACATGTCCACCCATCGATGAACCGCCTGTGGTCAACTTTCAGATCAGGCCAAGCTCCAGCCTCATGAGAATCGCATCCTCAACTGGTTCAGCGTAATACCGGGGACGCTTACCGGATTCAACGAAGCCAACTGCCCGATAGAAAGCCAGGGCTTGAAGATTCGATGCTCGTACTTCTAACAGGACCTCGCTCACTCCTTCGGCGCGCAAGTATTTCACGACAAAATCTACGAGATTCCGCGCAACGCCGCGCCTTTGAAAGGGCACCGCGGTCACAATCGCCTCAAGTTCAGCCTCGGGGAGAGTAAGACTCGCTATAGCAAAGCCCGCCAGATCACTCGAAGTTTCGGCTACCAGCGCCACACGCCTCGGAGAGGCTGCAGGGTCAATGGCCGCAAGGTAAGCCTCACGCCTCCAATTTGGCGCATTCTTTGTGCTGTCGGCAATCTCCATCACCCGGTCCAGATCCGTCGCTTCCATGCGACGAATCCGCACATACTGTTCATGCGAAGTCATGCGCGCTTTGGCCCCACAGGCTCGCCGAAAATCTCAGCATCAGACCGGCGAAGATAATGCCCGTCCAGAAGTGCGAGATCGACGAATTCTGCTGCCCGAATCAGCGGTATCGCCAATTCCATCGCATCGGTTGCGTTGGGCGCTTCAAAGTGCAGTAGCTCCGTGCCCGGCCACGCCGCGCCAAGTAGTTCCCCTGCAGCGTCGTCGCAAAAGGCAATCCGCGCAGGTGGCGCGATCGCCGCAAGTTCCCCTGCTCCCGCCAGCAATTCACGCGTTTCCGCGCCCTCCCGCCCCACACGCAAGAAGACCTCATGCCTGTGTGCATCCAGCGCCGAACTCGCAACCTTGGCCTTGTTTGCAAGTACCGCGAGCCTCGACACAATAGCCACCGGAATTCCGGCCGGCTCAGCCAATCCCTTCACAGCGCTCAAACCGACGCGAACCCCGGTGAAACTCCCCGGCCCATTCACCGCCACGATTGCGCAAATTGCCCCAAGGACGAGGCCGTGCTGCTCAAGCAGTTCGCCCACTGCGGCAACCAGTGTCGCCGAATAAGTGCGTCCTGCCAGCTCTGTCTGCCCCAGAATCTGCAACTTTGCCCCATCCAGCAGCGCCAGAGCCACTGATCCGGTTGGCCCGCAGGTATCCACCCCGAGAACCCAGCCCGTCTCCTCGCTGCCGCCTTGCGCAATTCTCTGACTCTCTGGCATAGCCCTAAGAATGACATAGCCCCCAGCGGCTCTTCCACACGGGACGAAATCCGGTAATCTGTTGAAACGTCACCTGAGAAATGCGGCTGCCCCGGGCGCCGGAAAAGGAAGGAGCAAGCAGTGGCCGCAGCGACACTCACATTCCACGAAACGTGGCGGCCTCGCGCGAACCCCTGGTTCATCGCCATCACAGTCACCTTGGCCACGTTCATGGAGGCCCTCGACACCTCCATCGCCAACGTTGCGATGCTCCACATTGGCGGCTCCCTCTCCGCCAGCCCCGACGAGGCTACGTGGGTTCTTACCAGCTACCTCGTCGCCAACGCAATGGTGCTCCCCATCAGCGGCTGGATCGCCAACCGGATGGGCCGCAAGCGCTTCTACATGAGCTGCGTTTTCCTGTTCACCCTCGCCTCCCTCTTTTGCGGAATTGCCCCCACGCTCGGCACCCTCGTCTTCTGCCGAGTCCTTCAGGGAGCAGCCGGGGGAGGCCTTCAGCCCAGCGAGCAATCTATCCTCGCCGACACCTTCCCACCCCAGAAGCGCAGCATGGCCTTCGCCATGTACGGTGTCGCTGTCGTCATGGCTCCGGTACTCGGACCCACCGTGGGCGGCTGGATCGTGGACAACTACAGTTGGCGCTGGATTTTCTTCCTCAATATTCCGGTCGGCATCCTGTCGCTCTACCTCACCAACCGCGTCGTCGAGGACCCACCCTATCTCGCTGAAATTCGCAAGCGCCGCGAAGGCGTCGATTATTGGGGCCTCGGACTGCTCATCGTCGCCATCGGCGCCTTGCAGATCATGCTCGACAAAGGCCAGGAAGACGACTGGTTCAGTTCCCGCTTCATCGTGACCCTCGCTGTGACCGCGACCATCGGCCTCGCGCTCTTCTTCTGGCGCGAACTCTCCATCGAGCACCCCATCCTCGATCTGCGATTATTCGCGCGACGAAACGTAGGCACCACCCAACTGGTCATGTTCATGGTGGGCGTCTCGCTTTACTCCTCCACTGTGCTGATCCCGCAGTTTCTCCAGGAAATCATGGGCTACTCCGCCCGCCAGGCCGGCATGGCCGTTTCCTCGGGCGGCCTGGTGCTCATGTTCCTCTTCCCTGTCGCAGGCGCACTTGCGCCAAAATTCGATCCGCGCAAACTGGTCGCCATGGGATTCGTCATTACAACCTTCGGCCTTTGGCGAATGACCACCATCAATCTCAATGTCAGCTTCGGCATGGCGGTCAGTTGGCGCGTCTTCATCGCTCTCGGCCTTCCGTTCCTGTTCATTCCGATCAATACGCTCTGCTACTCCGGAATCCCGCAGGAGAAATACAACGAGGTGAGCGGCCTCACCGCGCTCATGCGCAACCTGGGAGGTAGTGTCGGCATCAGCTTTGTCACCACGCTGCTCGCTCGCCTGAGCCAGAAGCACCTTGCGATGCTCACTCCCCACGCCGCCGGAGGGAACCCCGCTTTCGACTCGTTGCGCTCAGGCCTCGCCGGAGGATGGGTCCACCGCGGCGCGGCAATGCCCGATGCCATGCAACGCGCTGGAGCACAGATCTACGGCATGGCGCAGATTCAAGCGCGCCTGCTTGCATACGTTGACGCAATCTGGGTCATGGTCGCGCTAACCGCGATTCTCGTACCGATACCCTTCATCATGAAGCGCCCCAAGAAAGCCGCCGCCGCCCCCATGGGCCACTAAAAGGACCCACAGTTCCCCACTTAATTCGCCCCACAGGCCCAGGCTGAATTTGTAATCCTGAGCGACCAACGGGAGTCGAAGGATCTGCAGTTGCTCCTTCTTCCGTCGCCCAAAAACCTGGGTGCCCCAGGACTGGATTCTCAGACCTGGGAAAGCACGAACCAAGCCTAAATCGTGAACAGGTCAAAGATCGAAGGTGCCCTCTCCGGCAGGTGCCCCATTCATGCGCGCCCTTTGCGCATGAGTGGGAAAGCACGCTCACGTACGACGTCACTTCACCGGTGCACGCCCTTCCAGCAGGCGCAAAATCTCTTGCTGCTGAGCCTTCGCCTCCTCCGAGCCCGTTCCACCCCGCCCGGTATTCTGCGTCGCAAGCAGCATCGGCGTGGAACCATTCTTATTCGCAAGCGCCGGATCCGCACCATAATCGATCAGCGTCCGCACCGCCTCAGCACAACGCGTCCTGACAGCCTTGTGAAGCGGTGACACCCCGCTCTTATCAAACGCATTTGGGTCCGCGCCCGCCTCAATCAGAGCCAAGATCGTCGCCACCTGCGCAGACGGATTCCATCCACTAGAGCCCGGAACTCCATTCGCCGCTGCATGCAACGCCTCTTGGCCCCGCCGATTCCGTGCACGAACATCCGCACCTGCCGCCACTAGCCTGCGAACGATCTCCGTTTGATACGCCGCAGCAGCAATGTGCAGCGCGGTATCTCCCGCGTAGATATACCGCCCTATCTGATCGACGAAGAATGGCTCTTCCGACTGTCGCGTCGCTCCTTGTTGAAACGTAGCGCGCGCCAACTGCGGCGATGCCGTCAGAAGACGCGAAACACCTTCGCCATCACCGGCAAGAATGCTCTCGATCAACTGACGGAGTGCAGAATCAGGTTTGACCACTAGAGAATCGCCTCTCAGATGAGCAACCCAGCTAATAGCTAGTAGCTGCCTTTCACACCGCCGCCAGCGCCTGCTCCAAATCTTCAATCAAATCTTCTTTGTCCTCAATACCAACAGAGAGCCGAACCAGCCCTTCCGTGATCCCCAGCGAATTTCGATCCGCATCGCTCAGCGCCGCGTGCGTCGTCGTCGCCGAATGTGAAGCCAGCGACTCCACTCCGCCCAAGGACTCGGCATTCAAAAACAGCTTCAATGCTCCTAGGAATCGCCCCGCAGCATCCCGCGTCCCAAGATCGAAACTCAGCATCGATCCAAAACCTCGCTGCTGCTTCACAGCCAGTGCATGTTGCGGATGACTCTTCAGTCCCGGATAAGCCAGCCGCGTCAACTTCTTCTGCGTCGACAGAAACTCCGCCACCGCGCGCCCATTCTCCTCATGCGCCTTCATCCGTAGCGGCAGAGTCTTGATGCCCCGCAGCACCAGAAAGCACTCGAACGGCGACAAAATTCCGCCCGCCGCCTTCTGCACCAGCCAGAATTTCTCTTTGTGTTCAGGCTTTGATCCAATCAGCGCCCCGCCCAGACCATCCGAATGGCCATTGAGAAACTTCGTCGTCGAGTGCATCACGATGTCCGCACCCAGTGCCAGGGGACTCTGCAGCGCCGGCGACATGAACGTGTTGTCTACGCTGACTTCAACACCCTTCGCATGTGCGATCTCGCAGACTGCCGCAATATCCGTCAGCGACATCAGCGGATTCGTCGGCGTCTCGACATGCATGAGTTTGGTATTCGGCTTGATCGCAGCCGCAACCGCGTCCAGATCCCCCGTGTCGACATACTGAATCTCGATCCCATAATGCTGCACGATCAAATTGAACAGCCGCGCAGTTCCCCCATACACATTGTGCGAACAAATCAGGTGATCGCCCGCATGCAGCGTCGCTACCAGCGCGTAGATCGCGGCCATTCCGCTCGCGAACGCATGACCCGATGTGCCGCCTTCGAGCGCAGCCAACGCCATTTCAAGCCGATCGCGCGTCGGATTCCCGGCACGCGAGTAGTCCCAGCCCTTGTCGCTGCCGATGCCTGTCAACTCAAATGTGGAGGAAAGGTATACGGGCACATTCACCGCGCCCGTCAGCGGGTCAGGGTGTTGCCCTGCGTGAACGGCTAAAGTCGAATATTTTTGTTTGGACATGCCTGGCTTCGAGCTCCTGAATACTGGCTCTAGAATACAAGCTCCGGCTTATCCCAAAGATTTGGGCGCGCCTCGAGTGCCTGGCATCTCCGGCCGACTCGCATCTCAAGCACCACGCAACGTGCTGACGATGCCGCTCGTGGCAACGCCAGCGCTCCTGTCGAGGAGCCCTCGACTCTTAAGGCAACGACACCGCCTGTACCGAGTAAGGCGGCACATTGATTGTTGTCGTCACACTCGTTCCCTGCACAGAGAACGAGATGGGCGAAGTGTCCACCTGCGACCCATTGGTAATTTTGTAGAGCGTTCCCTGCGTCCCCGACAGCCCGGGATTCGCAAACGTCACGGTGATTTGTGTATACGGTGTCGATGTCGGATTCGTGATCACAATCGCATCTTTGCTCGCCGTGTAGAACGCGGTCGTAGCCAATCCGCCACCACCCGTCGGCGTCGAGATCGACTTGGCCATGTATCCACCCGCCGACAAGCCGAGATACTGCGGCGATGCAATCAGTTGATATGCATAGTACTGCGGATAAGGCACCGGAACCGCGCCCACCGAATACAGACAATCCGAATCGCTATTCTGCACCCCGATCATGCAGAACCACGGATAAGCCGAACCCGCAAAGTAGTCGATGTTATTTGGAACGTGCGTAACACCGCTGGTATACACGGAGTTCAGAAGGTCCGTAACATACAGCGCGTTCCACAATGGCCCATAAGTCGGATCGTTACGGCAGCAATCCTCGTAGAACGCCCAATTCGTGTTGTACTCGGTGATGTAAATGGGAGTCTGAGCGCCACCCTGCCTGCTTGCCTGCTGCGGCCTGTGCAACTACTCTTCCGTAAACCCCGGCCGCACCAATGCTCGGGTCCTGGGTCGCTTCGTATAGCGAAATATCGCCGGTATGTGCATCCCATTGCGCCTGCATCTGCGAAGCTCCGAAGAAATACTGGTGGTAGCTGATGAAATCCACATACTGCGACGTTGTTGGATCATTCAGCAGCGTCGAGAGCCACAACTGCGAATATCCCGACAGCACAGGACCGCCGATCCGGATCGAAGGTGTTCCAGCCGGCACTGCCGCTTTCATCGCCGGCGCAGCCGCAGCGTAGATGGCCATGTACGTCTTCAAATGATCCGCAGTGCTGCACATGCCCGTGGCGTTCGGCTCGTTCCAGATCTCATAGTCTTGAACAACGCCTGGGAAAGTGTTGCTCATGTGCGTCACGTACTGCGCGGCAATTTGCGCCCATTGGCTGATATTTGTCGGCGCAGCGTAAGCATTGCCGCTGCACGAACCCGTCGTTGGAATGAGCCATGGCGGCGACTGGTTGAATTGCAAAATTGCCTTCTGCCCTGAAGCTTGAACAGTCGCGACCAGCGGATCGATCTTCGTCCAATCCGGTGTCGGGCCATTCTTGAAAACGTTGTAGATCTGCGCCGACATGCGCGAAACCGTGACACCAGCCGCAGTCAGCAGGTTTCTATCGTCCGTCGTCCGCAGCGACTCCCCTCGCCCATAGCCAAACATGTCTGCAGGAACCGCAGCAGTGTTGTTTCCGCGCGATCCGAAGTCCGCCGTGACGGCGGAAAACACCGTAACAACTCCGCCGCTCGTCTTGTTTAACGCTGCGTCAGTCACCCGGACAGTGTGCTTACCCGCAGTCGCTGGGGCCGTATATACACCAGTGCTCGAGACCGTTCCAACAGTTCCATTGCCGCCTGGAATGTTGTCTACCGTGAAGCTCACATTCGTTGTATCCGGCACCTGGCAAGCTTGCGCCTCGAACTTCTGTTGTCCACCCACCGGAATCGATGCAACGAATGGGTAGATTCCGAATGACGGCGTCGTGGTTACGCTGACGCTTGTTGATCCTGACACCGAGGAACTTTGGCTGACCGCTTTGATCGAATAGCTCTTCGCCGTCGATGGAGCGGTATAGAGTCCAGAGCTCGTAATGGTTCCCACCGTCGAATTGCCATTCAGAATGTTGTTCACATACCACTTCACCGACGTGTCGCTCATACCGGTGACGTGGGCAGTGAACTGCTCCGTCGCGTTGGGAAGAATGCACGCAGTAGGAGGCTTGACCGTGATCATCGGCCCTTGTTTACCAGCAATGCCGGCGCCTTGAAGCGGAATCACAACTGGGCTCCCAGGTGCGCTCTCCGAGATCATCAAATTCGCTGTGTACGAAGTGACCGCTTGCGGATTAAACGAAATCTGGATAGTGCAGGACCCGCCCGCCAGCAAGCGTTCCGCCGCCATGTCCATCGCCGCAATTGGACGTGAATGGGAACACCGCAGACGAAGTCATTCCAGAAAACACAAGCGCAGTCGACAAGTTATTCGTGAGCGTCACTGGCTGTGGCGTGCTCGGCGTGTTCACAATCTGATGGTTGAAATAGAGTCCGCCCACTTTGGGCAAAGTTGCTACCGGAACAACTCCATTACCCCCCAGTCCAATCACCTGCGGCGAATTCGTCGCGTCATCGGTAATCGTCAGGTTCCCACTGTAATACTGCACATTCGTCGGGCTGAATTTCACCGTCACCGTGCAGCTCTGCCCACCCGGCAATGATGTTCCGCAGTTGTTTGTCTGTGCAAACGGAGCCGCAGCCTGAATGCTCGAAATGCTCAGAGGTCCGGGTTGCGCGTTCGTCAGGCTCACGCTGTAGCCCGAGCTCGTAGTCCCCGTGGCCTGCTGCGGGAACGAAATAACCAGTGGCGAAAACTTCACCGGCAGATATCCATTTCCGGTCACGGAAACCACATGCGGCGAGGTCGCCGTATTATCCGTGATCGTCAGGCTCGACGAATAGTACTTCACCGCCGTCGGAGTGAACGTCACATTGACAGTGCACGACGCGCCTACCCCTAGCGACGTTCCGCAGTTGTTCGTCTGCGCAAAGGGAGCTGACGTCGCAATCCCCGCAATGCTTATCGCTGTTGCCTGATTATTCGTAAACGTCACAACGGAGGCAGTGCTCGTCGAGTTGATAGGTTGGTTCGGGAAAGGAATCAGCTTCGGCGTATAAGTCGCCGGAGCGATTCCCGAGCCCGACAGCGCCACCGATTGCGGCGAACTCGGATCGCTATCAGTAACTGTGATACTCCCCGTGTACGACTGCACTGCGGCAGGGCTGAAAGTCATGCTCAACGTGCACGAGGCGCCCGGCCCGAGGGTCGCTCCGCAATTATTTGTCTGCGCGAACGGGGCAGATGCCTGAATGCTCGAAATAGCCAACGTCGTTGACAGGTTATTCGTGAGCGAAATGTTTCGCGCAGCACTTGTTGTTCCGGCAGCTTGATTCGCGAAATTCAATTGCGCAGACGAAAACGTTACAGGAATAACTCCATTCCCTGTAAGCGTGACGGTCTGAGGCGAATTACTCGCCGAATCCGTGATCGTCAAAGTGCCCGTGTAAAACTGTCGTGCCGTGGGGCTGAACGTCACATTGAATGTGCATTTCTGGTTGGGCGCGAGGCTCGTGCCGCAATTATTTATTTGTGAAAACGGAGCGGTTATTTGAATGTTCGAAATCGAGAGCGTGCCAGACTGATTATTTAAAAGCGTGACCGCAGCGGCACCGCTGGTTGTCCCCACCCCTTGATTTGGATAGTTAATCAATTGGGGTGTGACCGAGATATTTTGCCCTCGCGATATTCCAGCGAAAGCAAACTGCAAAATGGAAAGAAGAAAAATACCGGTGTGACGTAACTGAATCGTTCTCACGGACTCTCCTGGCCTTCTTGCGATTTCATCAAATCCAGAATGCGGCGGGCTCCGAAATTGCCCACACTTCCGCCGGCGCGCGCGAGGCTCGGTCTAGGCTTTTCAGATGCGAATTGCAGGGTTTTGGTTGGGCATCCTGAGAACGTCCAGGGAAATGTTCGTACCCGTCGCCCGTAGTCCCGCACGCTCGAGCATCCTCCGCGTCCCCTGGATTCGCCCGCCGTCGCGACTAACATCCCTTTCGAGTCGAAGGGCATCGTAAAGCAAGCCCCAAAACCGGGCAATCGCACGATTTACACAAAAAGGAGAATAAAATGGCCGACACAAAAAAGTGCGCTAACCCAACGTGCACCTGTATTCCGCCAGACAAGGAAAAGTACTGTAGCGCCCATTGCGAGGGAATCGCGGACAAGGTTGAAATCGCTTGCCAATGTGGCCACGCCGGGTGCAGCACGTCCACCGTGAACGCATAGATAGTTCGATTAGAAATACACCTACTGTGCAAGCACTTACTTTCGCACTGGTTTCGCGAGCGAAACCGGTGCGATTGGTCCGTCAATCAAGGCGAGAAAAACTAATCTAGATACCGCCCTCAAAAATCTTCTTCGACAAATACCGCTCCGCGGAATCGGGAATGATTGTCGCAACGCGCTTGCCTGGCCCTAGTTCGCGCGCCAGTTCCAACGACGCATGCACTGCCGCGCCTGAGCTCGAACCAGCAACCAGGCCCTCTTCCGCCGCCAGGCGCTTCACCATCGCGAAAGCATCGTCATCCGTCACCATCGCCACCCGGTCGCACACCGCGCGATGAAACGTTTCCGGCACAAATGAAACGCCAATGCCTTCGACGCGATGCTTCCCCGGAGCGCCGCCTTGCAGAATCGACCCTTCAGTCTCCACCGCAACGGTAATCACCGCCGGATTACGCTCCTTCAAAAACTGCGCGACTCCTGAAAAGGTCCCACCGGTTCCGACACCCGCAACAAACCCATCCACCAGCCCGTCCATCTGGTCCCAGATCTCAACCGCCGTGGTGTCGTGGTGAAACTGCGGATTTGCCTGGTTCGTAAACTGCCCAGCCATGAACGCCCCTGGAATCGCCGCAGCCGTTGCGTCGGCAAGACGAATAGCCCCGGCCATCCCCTCTACCTCGGGCGTCCGCACTACCTCCGCCCCGAATCCCCGCATCAGAATGCATTTCTCTTCGGCAAATCCCTCTGGAACAAACAACTTCACCGCATAACCGCGGTTTACGCCGATCAACGCAAGACCCACGCCGGTGTTCCCCGCCGTGGCTTCAACAATGGTCGAGCCACGCCGCAACAACCCCCGCGCTTCAGCATCCAGAATCATCCCCAGCGCGGCGCGATCCTTAATGCTGCCCCCTGGATTGAGAAATTCGAGCTTCGCAAACACACCCGCCACTGGCTCCGGCGCGATGCGGGTCAAGCGCAGCATCGGCGTATGGCCAACAAGTTGAGTGATATCGGCTGCAATCCGGGTGGGGTGCGTGAGAGTGTCGACTGCCATGGGAGAAAGTTTAGCTCATTGAGCCACGTCTACCGTTTGCCCGCCGTGGACTTCTTCGCCACACGGACCGCCGGAAAATACCCCGTCCGCGTACGCACGTTGAGTTTGCTCTTGCCCTGTGCCTCTGCCGTGACCTGTACGCGGCGAAAACCAGTGTCGGCAGCCGTCTTAGTGGAGTGATACCCAATCGTGTATTGGCTTCGAATATCACGCGCAACTTCCGCTGCCACTTCGTCAACCTGCTCGAGCGATTTAGGAAAAAAGGCAATGCCGCCCGTCTCTGTAGACAGCATTTCCAGCGCTCTCCGCGCATGCCTCACCTCGGCGCGGCTCATCTCATCTCCAAACAAAAGCCCAATTGAATAGATAACCGGTCCCGAGAGTTGCTGAACGCGCCGGATCGTCTGTTCCAGCGTCAGCGTCGAAGCGTTGTCCTCACCATCGGTAATAATAACCAACACCTGCTTCGGCCGCTTCGCATCCGCAACCAGCTTGTCCGCTGAGGCAACCACCGCATCATAGAGCGCCGTGCCTCCCCGAGATTCAATGTGACTCAGCCCCTCGCGAAGCCTGTTCAAATTAGAGGTAAACTCCTGGTCGATAAACGCCTCGTCAGAGAAATTCACTACAAAGGCCTCATCCTCAGGGTTTGAAACCTCCACCAGGTCCAGCGCGCTCTTGTTCACAGCAGGCCGCTTCTTCGACATTGACCCCGAGTTATCCACCACGAGCGCGATAGAAACCGGCAGATCCGTATGTTGGAAGCTGATAATGCTCTGCTTCGTGCCGTCTTCAAATACCTGAAAGTTCTCTTTTTTCAGGTCCTGAACCAGCTTGCTCCCCTCCAGAACCGTCGCGTTCAGAATCACTTCCTCCACGTCCGTGTGAAGGACGTATCCCTCGCCACCCTCCTTGTGCAAAGGCTGGCCGTTCAACGTCGGGGGTTGGTCGGGATCGGGCGAACGCACCGGGTCGCGATCCACCGTGAGCGACGGAGACTGCGAAGCGGGCACAGTCGGTACCGACGGCTTCGGCGCCTGTTGAGCGCCAAGCGAAAGTGCCGTTGCCGAGAAAAGAATTGAGAGAACCGTATTATTGCAAAGGCGCATAGTAGCCGGTACGAGCATGAACCGTCAGTGGAGGCAATCCGGAAGGAGGATTGAGCTTCACCTTCACTTTACGCCACTTACCGTCACGGGAGAGGTCCTTGGGCGTATAACCGATCACATATTGATTCCGTAATTCGGTGGAAATCTTCTCCGCGATGTCGCCCATCTCTGACAGATCGTCCACCCGAAAGAGCCTGCCACCCGTTTGCTCACATAGTTCATTCAACAGCATTGGGCCCGTCCGTTCCTCGGGAGTAGCGGCATACGGATCAAAAATCCCGATGGAATAAATCTCGACGTCAGACTCGCGCACCTGCGACCGCACCTCGCCCTCGGTGTAGCGGGAGCGGTTATCCCCGCCGTCCGACACCACCAGCAGCGCCTTGCGTTCGTGCCGCGCATCCTTCATCTTCGCGACTCCGTAATAGATCGCATCCAGCAAGGCCGTGCGATGGCCGCTGCGCACTGTGGCGAGTCGCGCCTGGATATCTTCCACCGAACTGGTAAAGTCCTCAATCAGTTCAGGCCTGTCGTTGAATCCGATGACGAAAAATTCATCCTCCGGGTTCGCCGTCTTCACAAATTGCAAAATTGACTCCCGGGCGCGAATCAGCTTTGAATTCATCGAACCTGACAAATCGAAGATGATCCCGATCGAAACCGGCGCGTCTTCGCTGGCGAAGCTGCGAATTTTCTGCTGCCCGTTGTTCTCGTATATCTGAAAGTCTTCCTGCTCGAGACCGGTCACCAACCGGTTCATGGGGTCTGTAATGGTAATCGGAATAAGCACCATGTCCACGTTCATGCGGATTAAGCCGCCAGGGCGCGCCTTTGTCGCGGCCTTACCCGTTGCCGGAACCGCTTCCACACCCGTGGGTGCTCCCGTTGCCGGCGCAGTCGAGGAGGGCGGCGGCACGTGCACTTTGTTCAGCGGATCATCCTGCCCCCAGCTCCGGGTCGCACCCACCGCTGATGCCAAAATGCACACCAATACTCCGAGAGCGCACCCTACGGACTTGCCAAGCTTGCCTGCTAACGCCGCTCGCCGATCTAAATACATTCTCATGCCCGGTATACCTGAGATTGAAGGCGATATTAGCACGCTTAGTTGACGGATGGCGTCACCGCAATGTCATCCGTTTGTCGCTAGATAACCCGCCGTTTCCATCGCCCTGACATCCAATCCAGCGCCAACACTGGGTTACAATCAAGCCAGCGCACGCATTGAGGCCCAGCCGACTTTTGCGCGCAAATTCCGTCCTTTCAACAGGGAGCAAGACCTTCCGCATGGCCAGCATTTATCCGTTCCGAGCGTGGCGTTACAACCCTTCAGCCGTTCGACTGGACGATGTGGTCACCCAGCCCTACGACAAGATCTCGCCCGCGATGCAGCAGGCCTACTACCAGCGCAGCCCCTACAACCTGGTACGCATCATCCTCGGGCTCCCTGAGCTCTTCGATGCCGAACGAGGCGAAAGTGTGTATTCCCGCGCCGCGCGCGACTTCAGCTCCTGGAGACAGAAAGGCGTCCTGGTTCAGGAAAAGGACCCCTGCATCTTTGCCTACTCCCAACGCTTCAAGGTACCGGGCACCGACGAGGTGAAAGAGCGCCGCGGATTCATCGCACTTGGCAAGCTTCACGAGTACGCAGAGCAGGTCGTCTTCCGTCATGAGCAGACGCTTTCCAAGCCGAAAAGCGATCGCCTTAACTTGCTCAAGGCCACCCATGCTCACTTCGGCCAGATTTTCATGCTCTACTCCGATCCCGCCGGCAGCGTGGAAAAAATCCTTTACGAAGGCAGCGGCCCTGCAGACGCCGAAATAACCGATGAGTACGGCGTGCTCCATCGTCTCTGGCGCGTCAACGATCCGGCCGCAATTCGTCTGCTCACCTCAACCATGGCCGATAAGAAGCTCATCATCGCCGACGGCCACCATCGCTACGAGACGGCCTTGAATTACTCCAAGGAACATACGCCCGCCTCGCCTGTCAGGGCTGAGCACGACGCCCACGAGTTGCCCCATCCCGCATTCCCCGAATCCGCCGTCATGATGACCTTCGTCAACATGGATTCGGATGGCCTCGTTATTCTTCCCACGCATCGCGTGGTCCACAGCCTGGAAGAATTGGATTGCGCAGCGTTCCTAGCAGAGACCGCGGAGTTCTTCACCGTCGAAAGGCTTCCCGAGGCGGATGCCACCACCAACATGCAAACATTGGGTGCGCAACGAGGCACAGCCTTTGTGGCAATCATCGGCAAAGAAAGCTATTTGCTCCGCTCGAAACCCGAGACCTGTGCCCCCATGCTCGCAGCTTTGCCGGAAAATCAGCGCCAGCTCGACCTGACCCTCTTGCACCGAATTCTCCTTGACCACCTGCTAGGACTGGACGAAGAAAAGGTACGCGAACAAACGAACGTTCGCTATCTGCGCGACGCTGGCGAAGCAGTGGACCAGGTGCGCCGCGGAGAAGCCGACGTAGCCTTCCTTACCAACCCTGTCACCATGGAGCAATTGCGAGAAGTGGCATTTGCCGGTTCGGTCATGCCGCAGAAGTCCACCGACTTCTTCCCCAAGCTCCTCAGCGGCCTGGCCATCTACGCGTTGGAGTAGGCGCAGAACGCTCGCCGTGCTGAACTCTTATGCGCGAACGATATTACGGACGGCAGAAATACGAGATCAAGGTCACCGGCGACTCTCTGGAGGCACGGTGTAATTTGCCATTCGGCCCCAAACGAAATTGCATCCTGCTAAGCGCCTTGATGATTGGCCTGGCGGCCTGGGGGAGTTATCGAACGTGGCTGTCGCAAGATTCTCTTGGATATAGCAACTGGTGGCGGCTGGCGCATCACTACTCCGTGCTCGATTTCAACGGGTTACTGATATCCACTGCTGCCTTTGGTGTGTTTTTGCTGATGGGTATCCGATTGCTTCGTCCTGCGGGTGCAGTTCTCATCTGTGATCGCAACCAGGTCACCACCACAAGAATTCCCTGGTATTCCTTTACGGGGCGCTGGGTAACCCACACTTACGACGCATTGGATGTATCGGGATTTCGCCTCAAGGTATTCAGTTCCAACAGAGGAATCGTCTACGGGATTAGGTTCTATGTCAATGGCAGAAAGAAGTCTATCTTCCGGGGAAGCATCGAGCCGCCCGAAGCCTATCGCATCCTGCGTGGGTTGAAGAGCCTTGGACTGGATGTCGCTCCCGACCCGAAGCTGCTCTCGCGAGTCAAACTGGGAATTCTGGAGCGTCAGGATGAGGAACTGGATCGCAGAATGAGAATCTGACTTTCTCCATTCATCACGCGAGCGCGACGAGCGGCAGCTTGAGCACTCCGGTTGTGCAATGAATAGTTTACCGGCGTAAGTAATGTAGGCTAACAACGATGAATTCGGCATGGCGGAAAACACTCTTTTTGGGCACGGCGCTGGCACTAGCCCTGCCCTGCGCTGCACAACAGCCGCCCGTGCCGTCTCCAGCACCCCAGGCACCCCCACCTCCGGCCCCTCGCTTCGTCGTGGTCCTCGATGCAGCTCACGGAGGCGCCGACACCGGAGCACACCTCGACAGCGGCCAGTTAGAAAAAGCCGTCAATCTCTCCCTCAACGTCAGGCTTCGCTCCCTTTTGTCCGCGCGAGGCATCCAGGTGGTCACCACCCGCGAATCCGACTCGTCGGTAGACCTCGACAAACGAGCGGAGATCGCCAATCACGCCAAGGCAGGAGCCTGCCTGAGCCTCCATGCCACTGAGAGCGGCTCCGGCATTCATCTCTTCGCTTCTTCCCTGCCGCCCGCGCAACCAGCCCGGTTCACCGCATGGAAGACCGCACAGGCCGCCTCCGTAACTGGCAGCCTCGCGCTTGCAGGCATTCTCAACTCGGCTCTTGCTCACGCCGGTTTCAATGTGACCCTCGGCCGTACCGCCCTGCCCGCCGTCGATAGCATGACCTGCCCTGCCCTCGCGGTTGAGATTGCGCCGGAGCGCGGCGAAGACAACAAGATCCTCTCGGAACCCGACAATCCCGATTATCAGGCGCGCGTGGCTCTGGCGCTTGCCGCAGCGATTGTCCAGTGGCGAACGGAGGCTCGACAGCCGTGATTCCGCGCTACCAGAAGATTCTCTTTGTCATTCTGCTGATCGCGTCCCTTGCCATGGGAGTCCTCCTGTGGCAACTGCGCCAGCGCGCACACCGACGGTTACTCGCCGGCCAGGCTTCAGCGCCCACTCAGGCCCCCGAGGTTGCCCCGGCCGAACAAGCCACTCTGGTAGCGGCCAACGACGCCGAAAACGCGCTCATACCGCAAGTCCGTTCTCTGCCTCTTCCAGCCGATCCCGGAGCCCGCGCCCGGGCTGTGCTCGGTAAACTGCTTGATCTCTACGCCGCTCCCGACGCCGTCCACCCCGTCGGCGGCGGAGCAACCTCTGTAGCCCAGGTCTTCCTCCTGCCTGCAGGCAAAAGCTCCCCGGATCCAAATGCTCAGGTGGCAGTTGTCAATCTGACAGGCACCTTCGCAGCCAGCCACCCCTCCGGCATCGAAACTGAGACTCTGACCGTCCTCTCCATCTGCGGAACGCTCCGCGCCAACCTGCCCAATGTCACGCAAGTCCGATTCCTGGTCGATGGTCAAACCCGTCCCACCCTCGCGGGTCATGCCGACCTGACCCGAACCTATCTGACAGACGAGGCTGTGCCCACCGAGGGAAATAAACCGTGAGCATTTCCGCGCAAGGCCCACCCACAATTGGCGTCTTCGATTCCGGATTCGGCGGCCTGACCGTCCTCCAGTCTCTCCTGCCTCGTCTGCCCCGCGCCCGCTTCGCCTTCATCGGCGACACTGCGCGCCTGCCTTACGGCTCCAAATCGCGCCGCACCATCGCGCGCTACGCTGTCGAAAGCGCACAGTTTCTAGTCCGCGAACAGGGCGCCGAATTCCTCGTCATAGCCTGCAACACCGCCAGCGCCCTCGCCCTCGATGCCATTCAAGATGCGGTTCCCGTTCCTGTCCTCGGAGTGATTGAGCCCGGCGCCACCGCCGCCCGTGCAGCATCAAAAACTGGAGACGTACTCGTCATCGCCACCGATGCCACAGTGCAAAGCCACGCCTATGCCGCCGCGTGCCAGGCCCAGGGGCTCCGCGCACTCGAGAAGGCCTGCCCCCTGCTCGTTCCACTGGTCGAAGAGGGATGGATCAGCCACCCTGTCACCGCCGAAGTCATCCGCATCTATCTCGATGAACTGACCACAGCTGCAAATGCCGCAGGCCTGAATCCCGACACCCTCGTCCTCGGCTGCACTCACTACCCTCTGTTAAGGCCGCTCATCGAGCAAGCCGTTCCGCATGGAATGAAAGTCATCGACTCCGCCGAGGCAGCCGCCGAAGCCGCTGCCCGCCTCTTCAACGGTCGCGCCCAACCCCGCGGCGTCATCGACGAATCCGAGGCCACTGAGATCCATTGCTTCGCCACCGACTCCGTCGAGAAGTTTGAGCGCCTCGGCTCCCGCTTCCTCGGACGTCCCGTCGGCAAAGTCGAACTCGTGGACCTCGGCGGCTAAACTCAACCCCCGCTGACGCTCACGTGAGAACCCTCGGAATCCATGAACTGCGCAAGCATCCCTCCGTAGTCCTGTTTTCGCGGAGACATGGGAAACTCCACGCCCTTGCCCGTCATCTCCGTGTGAAATTGCTGAAGATCAGGAACGTTGAACCCCAGTTCCATCTTCCCGGCAGGATTCTTCTCAGATGCCTGATGCAGTGCGAGAACGGTTTCGCCCGTAGAAAACTCGCTCCATTCCGGAGACTGGAACTTGAGCGGCAAGCCAACACTGTCGCGATAGAATGTCACGGCCCGATCCATATCGGCGACGAATTTAATGACATAACTGAGGTTGGGTGGCATTGGCAGGAACCTCCTTGATGGTTCTTCTTCGAGGAAGACGCCATGTTAGCACCCTCTGACATGTCACCGCCCCGCCTGCATATCCCACGATTCGAGCGGCCGGCTGATATCCTATGAAACGGTTGGCCCGTCACCTTCCCAAACTGAACACGGGCTGTGGAGGAACAGGAAAAGCATGATCGATTTGGCAGGTAAGACGGCCGTTGTCTTCGGGTTGGCCAACAAGCGTTCCATCGCCTGGGGCATTGCCCAAAAGCTGCACGCGGCCGGCGCGACCCTGGCCATCTGTTATCAGAACGAACGCATGAAGCTCGAAGCCGAAGACCTCATCAAGGATCTTCCCGGCGCCTCCGGTTTCCAGTGCGACGTCTCGGTCGATGAAGAAATCGACGCGCTTTTCGCGAAGCTCAAGGAGAAATACACCAAACTCGACATCGTCGTCCACGCCGTCGCCTTCGCGCCCGCAAACGAACTCCGCGGCGAGTTCATCAACACCAGCCGCGATGGCTTCCGCGTCGCAATGGACGTGAGTGTCTACTCCCTCATCGCTGTCACCCGCGGCGCAGCCCCCCTCATGACCGACGGTGGCAGCATCATGACCATGAGCTACTACGCAGCCGAAAAAGTCGTCCCGAATTACAACGTAATGGCCGTCGCCAAGTCCGGCCTCGAATGCACGACGCGCTATCTCGCCTGGAACCTCGGCCCCAAAAACATCCGCGTCAACGCCATCTCAGCCGGCCCCATCAAGACCCTCGCGGCTCGCGGCGTCGGTGACCTCAGTGAAATGATGCGCTCCCACGCCGAACGCGCCCCACTCCACCGCAACGTCGATCAGCTTGAGGTCGGCGGGGCCGCCCTCTTCCTTGCCAGCGACCTCTCCGCCGCCATCACCGGCGAAATCCTCTACGTAGACTGCGGCTACAACATCATGGGCTTCTAAATCATTTTTCGACGATTCGTTTCGTATCAACAACTCCAGTTTCGTATCAACAACTCCAAGCGCGCTTGTCATCCCGACCGCAGTGGAGGGATCTGCGGTTGTTTCTGGGGAGTTCCTGCGCCCGGAACCCGCGCTATTTCCGTGTAGGCGGTGATTCGGGCGCAAGGTCCGTTCGGTAAATTGAAAGTGCGATGAAAACACCGCAAATCCCGCCCGAACGTTGGATTGCAAACCTCTTGGAGGCGGCCCAGATAATCTCGAATCGTCAATATCAGGAAACCAGATGGTTGGCGGATGACGCTCTAGCTTGGGAAACACCCGACGAGGCGATTTGTACGCTCGACGATTGCGTACTCGATGGTTTCATCGAACAGTTCGCAGAGTCATTCTCGCCCGCACAAGTCAAGGCTGCGATTGAGTTCCGTGATGAATTGGATCGGTACTCTAGCGCGACCCCACTACAGGACTTCGAAGCAAGGAAAGTTCTTGCCGACCCTGCGTGGGAAGTCGTTCGCAGCCGGGCGTCGGATTTCATTCAAGCGTTCAAGGGAATTTGGCCGAACAGTACCGGGTGAAACTGTTCTTCGACTATGGTGGCCAACTCGGAATGTATGGTCCGCCGCCGTTTTGCAAGCGAAAGATGAAGATGACAGAATTGGTCTGCGCGAATGTATTCGGCCTTTGTCGGAGTAGCGATCTCCTGGCCTGAATGGAATGCGCTGCGCCCTCGTCCTTTTTAGTAACGCTGCCTTTTAAGGCATTTTCCGAGTACAGGTTCTCGAGAGCGCCGGGATCGACCGTTGTGCCATCTCATGTTTCGCCAGCAAACCTGGCAGGAATCTCAAAACTCAGATTAGTCGCCGTTGGACTGCAGATGTGGGAATCGCTTGAGCGATTTCCAAGCCTGGCGCTTGTGCCAGGCGTCATGTGCAGGCCATCAGGCTGCGATTACTTGTGGTGCTGTTGGCGGGCGATAAGCCTCTCCTTTGGCAAGCAGTACCCAGGCCATGCGCGCCATCTTGTTAGCTAGCGCCACTGTTGCCACCTGCGGGCGCTTGCGTGCGGTGAGATTGACCAGCCACATACTCAAGCCGGAAGATTGCTTGGTTTTCTGCAGCAGCACAGTGTGCGCTCCCTGCACGAAGAGCTTGCGCAGGTATTTGTTTCCTCGTCTGCTGGTGCCGGTCAGCTTTTGCTTGCCTCCGGTGGAGTGCTCGCCAGGCACCACTCCCAGCCAGGCAGAAAATCCGCGCCCCTTCTTGAAAGCTGCACCGTTGCCGATGGCTGCCACTGTGGCCGTGGCTGTGATCGGTCCGATTCCGGGGATCGCGACCAGGCGCCTGCACTGTTCAAGTTCGCCACAGATGCGCGCGATCAGCTTGTCGGTTTCCTCGATCTGCCCGTGCAGGTACTGCATCTCCATCCGCAGCTGGGTCAGAAGTACGCGCAATGCGCCTGACAGCTTGTTGTCCGCGTCCTCCAGGATACTGGGCAGAGACTCCTCAATATAATGGCGTCCCTTGCGGATGGTGATACCGCGCTCCAGCAGCATCCCGCGCATCTGGTTGATCACCGCGGTGCGGCGCACAACCCACCGCTCACGCACGCGGTGCAGCGACTGCAGGTCGAGCTGATCGTCGGTCTTGATCGGCACAAAACGCATCGTCGGGCGGGTTACTGCCTCGGCGCACGCTTCGGCATCAATGTAATCGTTCTTGTTCGTCTTTACGTATGGCTTCACATACTGCGCCGGCATCAGGCGCACATCATGGCCTTGTTCCCGCAATGCACGGCCGAGAAAATGAGATCCTCCGCAGGCCTCCATGCCGATCAGGCACTGAGGAAGGTTCGCGGTAAAGCGCAGCAGCTGAGTCCGCGAGCCCTTCCTGCGAACCACAACTTCGCCACGTGCGTTGACGGCTACAAAGTGAAACACTGTCTTCCCTAAATCGACACCAATCGTGCGAATCTCCATGGAACACCTCCTGTGCTTACCTCTACACCTTCGGGAAGGTAGGCGGCGGACCATGCCAGTAGTAATCCTGATTTCAGGGCTACTTCCGAATAATAGGTGATTCGCCCTTAATGCTCTACTCGACTGATAGGATCATATTGATCACATGCCGCGATTCAAAGTCCTAAAGGGTGTCGCGCACAATGTCGGCCATTCCCTTCACCAGCCTGACGAACTACTCTGTCGATGACTACTCGATGGGGCACATTCTGAGACTTGCACGGGAAACCGAGCTAGATATTCTCACCATCGACTTCATGACAGGGGAGGGCCAACCAGCCGCTTTACTGCGTGATCCTATTTCTGAATTGCCGCGCTGGTACTCGAAGATGTTCTGGGACCTCGTAGCAAGTTCAGGATCGGATCGCTCGCTGGTGCAGTCCGCTACGCTGACATTGAAATATGACCTGCAATCTAGCAGGCCTGGTGCGCTTCCGGAAGCCACTCAGAGTCCCTACACTTGTGACGTCTCCATTCTGGATGTCCGAGGAAAGAGCTATTCAGCTCACTTTAGCGGGTGGTGGCATGTGGAGAGGCTAAATGCCCGCTACTGGTGGAATCCACTGAGTTGGTTTCGACGCTGAATGCTTTTCACATTCAATGTACTTCAGTGTTGAAGTCATGAGCGGATGGTGGGCAATTCGGAAGTGTCGTTAGCAAGTAGAAATGTCCGCTTTTCGTAGCAAGTGAAATGTCCGGTTTCATAAATTAGTAGCCGTAGAGGCGGTGGGAAAGTGCGAATCCCGCGTAGTGTGCGGGATTTGCAAGTTGAGAGGGAAAGGAACTTTTCCTCTCAACGTCTTTTCCACGGCCTTGATTTGTTTTTTACTCAGCGGCGTCAAAAGCTTTCCTTCCGCGCTGTAATGTCCGGTGCGATGCCCCGCGATCATGAGCGTCAGCGTCATGTCCAGGTGCTGATGGATGATTGCCTTGCATCCGGCCAGGGTATGGCGCCAGTGGGCGCGCTCGACTCGGAAGTAAGCCCCAACTACTACGTAACGATTCTAGAGCGTGGAGGCGAAACTTAAAGTTGAGAGCCGTTCTGAATGGATGGCGGGCCATCCGGGGCGGCGGACCATGCCAGTAGTAACTCAAGCAGCGTCGGAGCCACACACAGGCGCTCCGCCCAAGAGTGCCCCTCTTACTTCGCCGGAGCAGCCAGCGCCCCAGTCAGCTTCACATCTCCACTTACCGTCTTCGGATCGACCGTAATCTCCTTCAGCTTCGCCTCAACATCCGCCGGCACTTCCTTCTGATCGCGTCCGCCGAGGTACTTCACCAGGAATCCCTCCATCGCCGTCACCATCGCGAGGTTGTTGATCGGCCGCGCGAACCCGTGCCCTTCATCCGGAGCCACCAGGTATTCCACCGGCTTCCCGTTATCGCGCACCGCCGCCACAATCTGGTTGCTCTCGCGAATATTCACCCTAGGATCATTCTTCCCTTGCACCACCAGCAGCGGCGTCACAATCGCCTTCGCCTGCGTCAGCGGAGACTCTGCAATCAGCAGCGCCTTCCCGTCCGGCGTCGTCGGATCAGCCATCCGCGCATACATCTGCTTCCGCCCCGCCTCCCAGTACGGCGGAATCGCATCGAGCAACGTAATCAGATTCGACGGCGCTACAATCGCCACCGCCCCCGCGTACACATCCGGAGTGAAAGCCACTCCCGCCAGCGTCGCATACCCTCCATACGATCCGCCTGCAATGCCGACCCGCTTCACATCAACGGTCCCGTCCGCCACTAGTGCTTTGACTCCCCATGTCAGGTCGTCCTGCATCTTGCGGCCCCACTCGCCATTGCCCGCATTCAAAAACTTCTTGCCGTATCCCGTTGACCCGCGAAAATTCGGCTGCAACACCGCGTACCCGCGATTCGACAGAAACTGCGCGAACGTATCGTATCCAAAGTTGTCGCGAGCCCACGGCCCGCCATGCGGAAACACCACCAGGGGAAGATTCTTCGCGGGCAGTCCCTTCGGCAACGTCAGATAAGCCGAAATCTCCAGCCCATCCGACGATTTGAAGTGATACGGCTTCCGCTCCGATAACGACTCTCGCGGCAACTCCTCGCGTATCCGATACTGCAAATCCAGCGTCTTTGCCTTGCGATTCCAGAGATAAGTCTCGCCGGGCTCCGTGTCGCTCGACGCGCTGACGATCCAGACATTCTCGTCCTTCGATCGCGCTCCAAAATTGATCTCTTTGCCCGGTAGCTTCGACTCCAGCCAGTGATACTCCTTCTCAAATTCCTTGTCTTTGAAATACAGCCGCGAGCGATCATCCTCGTACCGCGTGAAATAAACATGGTAGTCAACGGTGGAGAGATCCAGCCCTTCGATATCCACGCGGTTTTCCGGATCGCTTTCATACTTCGTCGTGCTGCCCGTCGCAGGATCCATCATCTCCAGTTCGCCAGATTCAGCTCACCTTTGTTGGTATTCAGATAGACCATCTTGTTCGCGGCGTCAAAGTCCTCCACCCCGCAGCCCTCGAGCACGGAACAACTGTAGATCTGCTTGAACCCATCCGCGTCAACGCGCAGAATCTCCGTATCGCCCACCTGGTTCGTACGTTCCGCGATCCTCAGGTTCCCGTCATGATCAAAATCCCACCCGGAAATCCTTTCTGTGTTTTTGCGCAGCAGTTTCTTCTCGCCGGTCGAGATCGTCAACTCATAAAGGTCGTGCCATTGCTTGTCGCGATCGTTCAGGCCAATGTAGAGAATGTTTGGCTTGGCCCTTGGCACTGCGTAAATCAACGTCCGTACGCCCTTCAGGCTTGTCAGCGCGCGCGTCGGTGGCACACCTGTCGTCGCGTCCGCCGGCTTGGTCGGATCGATCGCATAAACATTGAAATTCTCATCGCCGCCCGCATCCTGTGAATACAGAATGTACTTGGCATCGCGGCTCCAGAAATACTGCCTGATCGGCCGCGTAGCCTCCGCGCTCATCGGCCGCGCCGCGCTGAATGGCTCGCTCGCCTTCTTCACCCAGATATTGCGCGTGCCCTTGTAAGGCTTCAGAAACGAGACATACTGCCCATCCGGCGATATCTGCGCACCGGCAATTTGAATCTCACCGAAGAACAATGCACGATCAATAATCGGCGGCTGCTCTGCCGGAGTTGTAATCGACCCACAAACACTGAACACTGCCGCTGCAAGAAAGACAAGCCTCTTCATCGATAAGCTCCTATGCAAGATTCCAATGCCTTTGAAGGTTACTCCGTAGTGGGACGAATGAGGAAGAGTTTCGTGACCAATGGCCTCAGCATCCGCAGCCTTCGCCACGCCACGCGCGCCGCCCCTCAACCACCAGAATCGGAACCGCTGCCAACGCCGCCAACGTATCTACCCACGAAACATGCCAGAGAGCATTGATCGCCAGCCCCGCCAGCGTAACACCCGCAAGGTAGGCGCACGTCGCGGACTGGGTCGCGTCGGCCGCCAGTGCGCGATTGTTCATGGCGCGTGCCTGCCGTCGCTTCATCCACGCCAATACAGGCATCACCACCAGCGCAAGCGCCGTCACCGCAATGCCCAGCCAACTCGTTTCCACCCGCAAATTCCGCGCCAGCACCGCGATACACACCACCACGCCGGCAAGCACAAACAGCAAAATCGCCGCAGCACGATCGGCATGCGCTTTCTTCAAAGGAAACCTGGGCAGGAACTGCAGCAGCACCACTGTCGCAGACATCATCTCAACAAGGCTGTCCGATCCGAACGCGAGTAGAGCTGCGCTATGTGCTCGCGCCGCCGCCCAGAGCGATCCGCCGCACTCCAGTGCCATCCATGCCAGCGTGATCCATTGAAGCCAGGCCACCTGTCGCGGCAGCACCGGACTCGCAGCACACCCTCCGCAGCAGACCTCTTCGCTTTCCATGTGAGAAACCACGACGCAGGGCTCCGATCTCAACTTCCGATTCTCACAACCCTATTGCGGACCCGAAGGCGCCGGGTGGTAGGGTGGCCGCTTGGGTGGGTTTGGAGCAACCCAAACCACCGGCGGCACTTCTCCGACGGACCGCCCCACAATCTTTGACTCGCTTGACGCCACCAGAACAACGACCGGCGACAGGTTCCCACGCTCCGACTCGCTGGTCACAACCGCGGTCACAACCGGAATCGCGCCCTTCAGCTTTTTCGCCGATTCGACGGATTCAACGTGAACCACCACGCGCTCGCGCCTTTGCCGCTCCCTCTCTTCTAAAGACGGCTCCTCCGCAATCCCTTCGAAACTCCTCGTCTCGAACTGCGTTCCGTTGATAATCTCAACTCGGGGCGCCGGCTCAACCCCCTCGCCCTTCGCCGAGGAATGCCCAGCCGTCCTCTTTCCCGCCTGCATCTCCCCGGACTGTTCCCCGAGAAAGAGCTGCGACTGCTTCGACGACCCGGTAATCACATCCACCTTGTTCACCGAGGGCACATAAGGAGTTCTCCCCGTCGAACCGGCTTCCGGCGCGTCCAGTCTCTCAATCCAACGCGTCGACCCGTTAATCACTTCGACGCCGCCATTCTCCGGCTGGGCGTTAGGATCAATGGAAGTCTGCTGTCGCCCCGGCAGCACTTTGGGAGCCGTCTTCGAACTCTGACCTTGAAGTTGGCCAGCCAAAAGCGCGGTACACATCAGAAGCAGTGAAAAACTTGATCCCGGGCTAGCGAAACGCATCATGGGCCTCCTTGCGCCAGAATATCCAGCGCGAAAAGCGGAAATCAACCACTCTCAAATCATTAGACTGGGGAATCACAGCAGTAAGCAATTATTCGTAATCTCGACAGCTTCGCGGACTATTCCTTCAGCGTCACAGTAATCTTGCGCGCATCTCCGCCCGCTGAAGCAATGGCTATCTCGCCCGTCGCCTTCTTACGAATGCTCTTGAACTTTTCGCCCCACTCCACCAGCACCAGCGCATCTGGTGTCAGCAGCTCATCCAACCCCAGCGTTTCCAACTGCCTTTCGCCTTCAATACGGTAAACGTCAAGGTGGAAAAGCTTCACAGGCTTTCCATCGAGCGCTCCGTCATACTCATGCAGCAGGGTAAATGTGGGACTGGTAACCTCATCGGGTTCTGCCGCGTCGAGCGCTTGCGCAATCCCCTTCACCAGCGTTGTCTTGCCGGTCCCAAGGTCGCCACGAAGCACCAGGAGTTGCGGAGGAGCCAGCAGTCGCGCCAGCTTGCGGCCCACCTCAACTGTGTCCGCTCCGCTCTGCGTAACAAACTCGTGAATTCGACCCTCGGCGATTGGGGCTTCCTTGCTCATTCTGCTGCCTCTGGGGAGCGCGTCGCCGGCACCGCTGGAGCCGGCAGCCCCTGCAACCAAACATACCCTCTCGGGGCGCCCTTTTGAAAGCGGAAAGGCCGAAACCGAAACGCCCGCGAAAAGTAAGGCAGAGTGTCGGTGGCAAGCAGTGTATGTTCGTCCCACTCCCGCACCGCAAAGTCCGCAGACATTCCATGCAGATACACTGCAACCTCGACCGCAGGTGCAATCTCAGTCGGATACTGCGCCATCAACCCTGCAATCATTCCCGTCAGCAGGTCGCCCGTGCCGCCCTTTGCCATTGCAGGATTGCCCGTCGTATTCACCGCCACGCTTCCATCCGGATGAGCAATCAAAGTGCGGGAACCCTTGAGCACCAGCGTCAGGCCGTGGTCGCGAGCAAACTCGCGCGCTGTTACCAGCCGGTTGGTCTGAATTTCCGCCACGGTCATTCCCGTCAATCGCGCCATCTCGCCCGGGTGCGGCGTCAACACAAACGTCCGGCCGCCCCGTGCTTGCTCAACCAGCCTCTCAAACATCGGCAAATTCGCGGCAAGGATATTCAGCGCATCGGCATCCACCACCACGGGCAAATCTGTTTCCGACAAAACTGACTCGACCAGCTTGACTGCGCCAGCGCCCTGTCCGAGCCCCGGGCCAATCGCAATCACAGTCTTCCCGGCGATCAATTCCGCGAACTGCGGCGCTGTTACTCCCGCCGCCTCCACTTCTCCGGTCGTGCTGGCCTCAAGCGGCTCCGTCATCAATTCCGGCGCAAACCCAGCCACATGCCCAACAACTGTCTCAGGAACCGCCGCCGTCACCAGGCCCGCACCCGCTCGCAACGCGGCCAGCGAACTCATTGCCGGCGCCCCGGACTTTCCCAGCGAACCACCCATCACAAGCACGTGACCAAACCTGCCCTTATTCGAGTCCCCGGCACGCGGTTTCTCAATCAATGCGTGCGAAGCCCCCGCCCATGTCAGCCTGCCAACCGAATGGACCGCTTCATCCGGCGATCCAATCGTGGCCACTACAACCGGCTGATTAGGGCTCCTGGTTAATTGTCCAAACACATGCGCCGCCTTCGGAGCCGTGAATGTAATGACCGCGTCCGAAGGAAACACCGGCTCTGAAATCGTGACACTGGTCTCGTCGGCGGGCCATCCCGAGGGCAAATCAATCGAAAGAAATGGCGCCGAGGTGGCCAATACCCACTCCAGCGCCGCGAGCGCTAGTCCATTCAATGGCGGCCTGAACCCGGTGCCCAGCACCGCATCAACAATGAGATCTGTATCGAGCGCGCCGGTGTGCCCTTTGAGATCTGCCGCCTTTTCCACTTCGGAAATAAGACGGTGCGTAGAAATACCGAGCTCACGCCACGCGGTGGCGGCATCGCCCTTCAACTCATAATGCGAACACAGCAGCAACGTCGTCACTTCGAGCCCGGCTTTGGCCAGCAGCCGCGCCGTCATCATTCCGTCGCCCCCGTTATTGCCTTTGCCGCAGAGCACTGTCACCCGTCGCGCTTTCGGAAACTGCTCAATCGCGAACGCCGAGACCGCAGCCGAAGCCGATCGCATCAAGTCGAGCGACGTCACCCCTAACTGCTCAGTCGTGACTCGATCGCAAGCCTGCATCTCTGTTGCTGACAAAACTTTCATCAAACGAATGTTAGATCATCCAAACCATTTTCGAACGCGTTACTTTGGAGTCCTTTCCCCCTTTTCGAAGGTTGATTCTTGGTTCGCGATCTCGACCGCGCATCCCCCATACAATTCAGACACCATCGGCAGTGAACCAATGGACAAAACGACGTGGTCAGATAAACTGCGTCATTGGGCCGACAATACAAACCCTGAAGCCACCGGAGACACGCGATGATCGAACGAATCGGGAAATTTGCACTTGCGGCCTGCGCTTTTGCCCTTGCCGCCGTGCCATCGCAGATTTACCCGCAAACATCGCCGGCTCAATCCGCCGATATCCGCAACAGCCAGGTGCAGATCGCCCTCGCCTGCGGTCCGGGATGCCTTTGGAACTTCGGTACGCTGAATGGAACAGCTTCTTATTCCTTCGCCCCTCCCACCTTTTCCATCGATGGCAACGAAACGCCGGCTGAAACTGGACCCTTCGCCGCGATCGGGAATCCAGTCAAGCTCGCGAATGGTGCAACCCAATATTCTTTTGAAGCCGCACTCCGTTCCGATTCGCAACTCAAATTGAGAATTCAGTTCCAGGTGAACGAAGAGACGCCCGTGATTCGTTTTCGCTACGCGCTGACGTCGGACCGCCCGAGAAAACTCACCGCAGTCTCCGGAAAAGATCGGCTCACATACTTCAAGACTTCTCTTGCGCAGTTCCCCGAGGCTCAAGAAGTCTCGCTCTCCAACTTTGCGGAATTGACCCACAGCTACACGCTCAACGAAACCAAAATCGGTGAAAGATACTTCGCGGACGGTTCCTCATTCATGGGACCGATCCTTGCCGCCAGCAACGGAACCCGCAGTTTCCTCATCGCGTACGAGCATGGATCCCAGGCCCCCGACGCCTTCCTGCAATATCAGCTCGCAGCTGATCGCACAGTTCGACTCACGGCCGTCAAGGGCAACTATCTTCCCGGCCAGGTCATTGACTCCTCCCACAGTTATGAGTCGCTCTGGATGCAGTCGGCAGCAGTCGAAGGACCAATCGATCAACTGGCGTCAGCCTACCGACGCTTCGTGCTGCATTCCATGTCGCTGAACCCCACCACACGCCAGCCCTACATCTTCTACAACACCTGGAACTTTCAGGAACGAAATAAATGGCTCAACGGTAAGCCCTATCTTGCCTCGATGAACGAAGACCACATCCTCAAAGAAATTGAAGTCGCACACCGGATGGGAATCGACGTCTTTGTCCTCGACACAGGATGGTACGAGAAGACCGGCGACTGGGCCGTCAGCACCGCGCGCTTTCCGAATCAATTGAAAAATGTAAAAGCCCGCCTCGATGCCTATGGAATGAAACTGGGCCTGTGGTTCGGCCCGACCTCAGCGGCAGTCTCGAGCAAGGCCGTCCGCGAACATCCTGAGTGGCGCATGTCATGGAATGGCAAAATCGGCGAACCCCGCGAGATATGGGAGACCGAGAAAAGCTATGAGATGTGCATGGTCAGTGGATACGCCGACTATTTCGCCGATGAACTCATTCGATTGGCAAAAGAGGTGGGCGTGAGTTATTTCAAGTGGGATGCGATCAGTCAGTATGGCTGCAACGATCCCCACCACAATCACGGCGGCGAAAACAATACGCAGCAGCAGAGCGCAGACTCCTACGCTTTTCAGCTCGTTCAATCCATGAGCCACGTTGCCGAAAAGGTCGCAGCCGCCGTTCCTGGCACGATTGTCGACTTCGACGTCACCGAGGGCGGCCGTGCCTTTGGGCTGGCCTTCCTCTCCTCCGGAAAATTCTTCCTGATCAACAACGGACCGTACTACCAGAACTACGATGTTCCGATCGACCTCGAGAAATCCAACTGGAATCTCTTCTTCAATCAGGGACCAGCGCGAACATGGATTACACGCTCTCCATTGACCTTCGATAAGTGGATCCCGTCCGTCCTCTTCCTCACGCACTACTTCCCCGACGATCCCCGCCAATGGCAGGAGGTAAATGTCGCATCGCTGATTCTTGGCCAAAATGGAATCTGGGGAGACCTCTTGAATGTCTCCGACGATGGGATTGATTTCATCGGAAGCTCACTTGCCCGGTACAAACAAGTACGCAATGACATCACGGAAAGTGACCCTGTAGTCACAGGACTCATCTCCGGCAGTCCCGAGATCCATGAAAAAATCTCGTCATCCACTGGCAAAGGCGCGGTCGTCATCTTCGCCACCCATCCGGGCAATTACCAATACGTCACAAGCCACAAGGCCGTAACTCAGCATTGGAACAGCGATGGCGTGACCATCCACTTCGACGCCTCCGGTCGAGCCGCGATTGAGGCTCACTTCGAAAAGCCGGGAGCAAAGATTCTTTTCTTTGGCGTGAAATGACTTCGATCTTGTCTAACTGCCTTTAATCATCAGCACCAGGAACCATCCATTCAACGCCACAATCAGCGAAGCGACCGCCCATGACAAAACCTTGACCCATGGCGGATTCACGAACTCGCCCATCTTTTTGCGATTCCCTGTAAACATCACCAGCGGAACTACGGCAAAACTCAGTTGCAGTGACAAAATCACCTGGCTCAGCAGCAGAAGCTTCTCTGTTCCCTTCTCGCCGTTGACGGCCACCACAATAATCGTAGGAATAATCGCGATCGATCGCGTGATAAGCCTCCGCAGCCACGGAGAAAGCTTCAGGTGAATGAAGCCTTCCATCACCACCTGTCCCGCCAGCGTTCCGGTGATCGACGAGTTCTGCCCTGAAGCCAGCAGAGCAATCGCAAACAGCGTGCTCGCCCCCGCCGCACCCACCAGCGGGCTCAGCAGCTTATAGGCATCCTCAATCGCCGCAACTTCAAAGTGTCCGCTGCGATGAAAGACCGCCGCCGCCACAATCAGAATCGCCGCATTCACAAACAGTGCCACCGTCAGCGCCAGCGCCGAATCGATACTGGCCATCTGAATGGCCTCTCTCTTCCCTTCCGGTGTTCGCTTGTACCGCCGGCTCTGCACAATCGACGAATGCAGGTAAAGGTTGTGCGGCATCACCGTCGCTCCCAGGATGCCGATGGCGATATAAAGCATGCCCGGATTCGAAACGATTTCCTTCGACGGAATTAACAGATTGGTAAACACAGGCCAATATTCGGGCCGCGACAGAACCATCTGAATGCCAAACAACGCCACGATGGTTCCGATTAGCGCGATCACCAGCGCCTCAATGTAACGGAAGCCCCAGCGTTGCAGCAACAAAATCAAAAGCACATCCAGGCCCGTGATCAGCACGCCATAGAACAGCGGAATATGAAACAGCAGTTGCAGCGCAATCGCCGATCCGATCACCTCCGCCATGTCGCAGGCAGCGATCGCCACCTCCGCCATCACCCACAGCACAAAACTCATTGCGCGGCCGCTGCTCTCTCTGCAAGCCTGCGCAAGATCGCGCTCCGTGGCGATGCCGAGCTTCAGAGACAAACTCTGCAGCAGAATCGCCATCAGGTTTGAAGCCATGATCACAAACAGCAGGGTGTATCCGAACCGCGATCCGCCCGCGATATCCGTAGCCCAGTTTCCCGGATCCATGTACCCCACGGAAATCAGAAACCCAGGCCCCATGAACCCCAGCAGCCGCCTCCAATAAAGCGGCGACCGCGAGATGCGCACGCTTGCATGCACCTCCGGTAACGAAGGCTCTGAGAGTCCCGAATAATTTGTTAGTTCTGTGGCCATGAGGAAAGAGGGAGTGCCGCCCGCAACGAATCAACCTCAGTATGCCATAAAATGTTAATCGTAGTTAATATGTTCTCTAATTTTTAACTATTCGGTTGCCGCCGGCCTCAGCCACACAGCCTCTGCCGCCGGTCTACCAAGAATCGAAGTTCCCTTAGGTAACTCAATCGAAACAGTTTGGTCATAGTTCTGGCTAACGACCCTGAGCATCCGGCTCGGCCCGATACCCATACGATGCAGGAAAAGCAGCAGTTGCGGATCTCGCTCCTGCAGGCTGCTCACCACATACTTCTCGCCTTCCTTGGCTTCCGACAGCGGCAACTCTCCCTGCCGCTTCCGCTCATTTGGATTCTTAGGCAGAACCGCATTTCCATGTGGGCAGGCTCCGCCCTCGCCAAGCTTTTCTCTGAGCTTTGCCTCGAATGCTGGAGAAACCGCATGCTCCAGCCGCTCCGCCTCCTCGTGTATTTCGTACCACTCCATACCGAAAATCTCGCTCAGCATACGCTCGATCAGGTGATGCCGCAGTGCCGTGTGATAAGCCGTCTCCGTACCCGCAGCAGTCAAGCGCACAATCCCGTCCGCGCCCACCTCTACATAGCCATCGCGCCGCAACCGCTTGAGCGCCATCGTCACCGCAGGCGCTGACACCTCGAGCCAGTGCGCAAGTGTCGCAGGAATCACCTGGTGACCCTCAGCCTCGGCCTCCAGAATTGCCTTGAGGTAGTTCTCTTTCGATACGTGGATTGCGTCTTTCATCGTGTCGTTGCAACCAGTCTATACGGCTGTGAGCCGCCGCACAGATTGCAAGACTCAGCAGCGCTTTGCCTGAAAACAAAAACTCCAGCGCCGGCTCAATACCGGTGCTGGAGTTCGAAGCCCTGACGAATCCGCAGCGAATGCTTACTTCACGCGCACCTTGGGTACAACCGACAATCCCGGCCGCAGCACATGATTCGGATCTTCCCCATTCAAATCGTTGAAGTCGATGCGCACCGGCACGCGCTGCACCACCTTCACGTAGTTTCCGGTTGCATTCTCCGGAGGAAACAGCGACAGCACCGACCCTGTTGCGCCTCCGATCTGCGTAACCTTGCCGTTATATTTCTTTCCGGTTGCGTCCACAGCAATATCAACCGCCTGACCGGGCGCCATGTGCCGCAATTGCGTCTCCTTGAAGTTGGCAGTCACCCACAACCCTTCGAGCGAAACCAGTGTCATTAAATTCTGCCCCGTCGAAACATTCTGGTTGATCTCCACGCTCTTGCGCGTGATGATGCCCGCGACCGGAGCCACAATCTTCGTATAACTCAGGTTCAGCTTCGCCTGATCAAGTTGCGCCTGCGCCTGCTGCACCTGTGCCTGCGCCTGTTTGGCACGTGCCGTCTGGGCAGCCACTTGTTGTGGACCAGTCTGTGCGTACTTCAGTTGAGCCTGCGCCTGTTCAGCCTTCTGGCTCGCAACGTGGACGCCTTGTGCTGCGGCTTGTTCATTCGCGTGCGCGTCGGCCACCGACGCTTTGGCGGCATCGGCACTTGCAACCGCGGCATCGTACTGCTGCTTGCTGATCACATCTTTTTCCACCAGCGGCTTATATCGTGCGAGGTCAGCCTGCGCCTTTGCGTTATTGGCTTCTGCCTGCGCCACGCGCGCATGCGCCGCCGCAAGTTGCGCCTCAGCCTGGGAGATCGACGCCGATGCCGCGCTCACGTCAGCCCCCGCCGAACTTAGATTGCTGCCTGTATTCGCCGAAATAATCGGCACGTTGACCTGTGCAGCCGCAGCATTGGCTTCCGCGCTGGCAAGCGCAGCCTGGGCATTCTCTACCGCGACCTCATAGTCCCGCGGATCAAGTTCCGCAATAAGATCGCCTTTGTTTACCTTCTTATTCTCGTCGACAGCAACATTGATGATCTGCCCGGCAATGCGCGCGCTCACCTGGATGAGATGCCCATTGATCTGGGCATCGTCCGTGTCCTCGGTGTAAGTGGAGTGCCACCAGAATGCGACGCCTGCAAGCACCAATATCAATACAACGGCAATGATGATGCCTTTGCGCCCGGACTTCGGCTGCGCAACTTCCGTACTGTCATCCGGCGGGGCTTGAACCGCTGTTGGAGTTGATTCCGCCACTTTACTTTCCTCCCAGATATTTCCTGTAATCCTGCCCCGCTCCCAGGGCACGCGCCAGGCTTAACTTGGCTACATTGTGCCGATAGAGGCTGGATACATATTGCTCGTTTGCTTGCGCGACCGACCGCGCCGCCTGGCTCACCGCCAGGTTGTCGTCCACTCCGTTGGCGTAGCGCTGTTGGGCTTCACTTAAGGCCTCCGACGACAGTTCCACATTCGATCGTGCGACCTCAACCTGCTTCTGTGCGGATGCCACGTCGAGCAGCGCGTCGCGCACGTCGGCATCCACCTGCGCATTCAAATCGCTCAATTGCGCTCGCTGCGTATCGAGTTGCGACTGCGCAATCTCGGCCTCGCCGCGCAGCCCATATTCCTTGAAGAGCGGAAAACTCAATGTCCCGACAGCGCTGCCCGTGCCATTCGATGAGCCCAGGTTCACGCCGATCACTCCGTAGTCGCCGTCAAACTTCAGTGTCGGAAACCGGTCGGCTGTCGCCGCCTTGCGCTGCTCTTCGGCCGCCTTGGTCTGTTCCACCATGGCCGCCAGGTCTTTGCGATTCGCGTGAGCCTGCTTGACCATTGCATCCACGTCGAATTGGTCAAACACCTGGTAAGGCGCCTTGTCACTCAAATCGAATTTCTGCTCCAGAGACAAACCAATCGTCCGCGCCAGCGCCAGCCTGTCCTTCTCCAGCGCATTCTGCGCGAGAATCAACTGCTGCTGCAGAGTCTGGTAATCCACCCGTGCTCGCAGTTCATCAATCTTCGGCGACGTCCCCGCTTCGTGGTTCGCGACAGCCTGATCCAGGGAGATCTTTGCCGTGGCCACCTGCGCCGCGGCACTGGTGACGCGGCCTTCATCGGCCAGCACCAGCATGTAGGCGTTGCCCACCGTCAGCACCACCATGTCGCGCGCGTCCTGCTCCGAGAGCTGCGCCCCGACAAAGTTATGCCGCGCCGCCATGTAAGTGCGCAGCGACTTAACATCAATGAGCGCCCAGCTGAGATTTCCACGAAGATCCGTATATCCAAAAGGTCCAATAATTGTTGGAAATCCAGGAATGCGAAGCCCCTGCGCGGCCAGGTCAACCTGCATCACGGCCTCTCTGCCGTTGAATTCCACATCCGGCAGCAGAGCCTGCAGTTGCGTCATTCGTTGCGCCCGCGCTCCCGACGCCTGCGTACTACTCAGAATCGCGCCAAGATTGTTCTTCAGTCCGCGCTGAATCGCGTCATCTAGAGAAAGATTCAGCGTCTCCGCTGTCGGCACCCCCGCCGTAACGCTTCCTTGAAAATTCGACGAGGGCTGTGCCGACGGTTGGCTCGGAGTCAGGTTGGGCAACTGCTGCGCCGCGAGGCGCACAGGCGCCAAAGCTGACACAATCAGCGCCAGCGCGGCGAAGGCAAAATGGTATTTCGTACAGTTCGTAGGGTTGTCTGAGGACATCGAAAATCGTCGAATCAAGGCAAAGAGTAATCTGCCAGAAGATGTTTGCACTCCAATAGATGCACCAGGGAGTCAGGCAGGTTCTAAATCTAGTGTACCGAACCGAAGGCAAAGCCTGGGTGCACCTGCGAATACACTCCCGCCCGTTACGCTAATTCCCTAAAACCTGCGATGAATTACCGGCTCGCGGTCGAATGAATCAGTTGCGAGGCCAGCGAGCACAATCCCTGCCGGAAAACCACGCGCACCGCATCCGGCGTCCACCCGGCAGCGCTCGCTCCACCGTGGCAAGACAGCATCAAGGCCGTATCGTCTGCCGTGAATCCCGCGACCGCACGCAGAACAAAAATCACCCGCATCTCCGTCGGCAGGCTCGCGAGCCAGTTCCGGACGCTGTCGCGGTTTGGACCAGACAACATCGCCTCCAGCTCTTCTGTGGAAATTCCTGCCCCGGACAAATCGTCATCGTCAATACACCCGACTGCAGGCTCAACGCTCCTGGGGGCGGCCAGGCTCTCGGCATCCCGTTTCGCCAGAATCTCGATCGCCGCCGTGCAGAGTGCCCGGCGACTGCTCCGGCGCGCCTGCAACGCATCATCACACGCCGACATGTCCGTCTTTGCAACCGCGATCTCAACCAGGCGGATGCTGTCCTCCCCTTCGCCCACAAGCATCGATCCCAGGTTGTACAGTCCCGCCGCGATCACGTCGAGTATTTCGTCCATGCCCTCCAGGGCCCTCGTCACCGTAGCATCGTCTTTTGGCTGGCCGTCCAGCAACCCATGCACCTGCCTTGAAAACGCCTCGGCACCGTCCGGAATCGGCTGTGCAGGAATCAGAGTTTCCTTCGAAAAATTCGTTTCCTGTGTCATGTGGAGTGTTCCTCTCTTTTCGGGGGGAATGGAGCGAACTGGGTCCACCTCTATCCTCAACCCGTCAGGGGGAATGGGTCAATGCGCGCGCCCGGAGTTCCCTCAATAAACTCAAAACAATCACTCTGCGTATTCGCATTCCTTCAACTCGTGTTCATGTTTCTCCTGTAGGAATTGCTGTTGAACCTTCCTCCATTGAAATCAGTGCCAGATGCAGACCCCCATGGAAAGGCTGTAGACTGGCCAACACGGCGTTCGGACGAATCAATGACCAGAACCACGCAGAAACTAAAGCTTTTTACAGGTCGCGACCATTCCTGGATGCAGTTCAATCGGCGCGTCCTCGAAGAAGCAGAAGACTCTTCCAATCCGCTTCTCGAGCGGGTGAAGTTTCTGGCCATCACCGGTTCCAATCTCGATGAATACGTCGAAATCCGCCAGGCCGGCCTCATGCAGCGCATTGAAGACGGCTATCGCGAACAAGGCTACGATGGCCTGCGCCCTGAGGAATCTCTCGCCGCTCTCACCGCCGAAATCCACACCTTTGTCGATGCCCAATATCGCTGCTGGAACGATCTCTTGCTTCCCGAGTTGCGCAAACAAGGCATCCGCCTCCTTGAGTGGGACGAATTGGACGAAGACGCCCGCGCCTACGCCCAAAGCTACTTCCAGCGCGAGGTCGATCCCCTCCTGACCCCCATCGCCATCGATCCCGCCCACCCCTTTCCGCGCGTCCTCAACAAGGCGCTCTGCCTCGCCCTTCTTCTCCGGCGCAAACGGAAGAGCTCCGGCCCTCAAGTCCTCGGCGTAGTCACAGTGCCCAGGGCCCTTCCCAGGTTTGTCCGCCTTCCCACCGAGGACGGCAAATTCGACTACCTCCTCCTCCAGGACCTGATCGCGCAAAACCTCGCCGGCATGTATCGCGGATACGAAGTGCTCGCCCGCGTAGCGTTCCGCGTCACCAGAAATTCCAACCTCTACTTCGAAGAAGAAGAGACGCGCTCCCTGCTCGAAACCATTCGCGTCGAACTGCACAACCGCCGCAAGGGAGACTCCGTTCGTCTCGAAATCGAAACCGGCGCGGATCCTGAAATCGTCGAGCGTCTCCGCATCAACTTCGAACTGGATGAAGACCAGGTCTTCCGCGATGACGGTCCCGTCAACCTCTCGCGCGTAATGTTCTTCTACAGCGACATCAATCGTCCCGACTTGAAGTTCCCGCCCTTCTCTCCCAGGGCCCTCCACCTGAGTCGGAAATCAGAAAACATCTTCGATGAACTCCGTCAGCACGACATCCTGCTGCATCATCCATACGATTCCTACGACCCGGTAGTCGACTTCATCCAAACCGGCGCCGAAGACCCCGCCGTAGTCAGCATGAAGCAGACCCTCTATCGCACCAGCCAGGACTCGCCAGTATTCTCCGCACTCATTGAAGCCGCGGCCACTAAAGAAGCAACGCTGGTTGTCGAACTCATGGCCCGCTTCGACGAAGCGTCCAACATCCGCTGGGCACGCAGCATGGAAGACGCCGGCGTACAGGTGTTTCACGGCGTCGTCGGTCTCAAGACCCACTGCAAGCTCGCCCTGCTCGTGCGCCGCGACGAAGATGGAGTAACCCGCCGCTACTGCCACCTCGGCACCGGCAACTACAACCCCGTCACCGCGCGCTTCTACACCGACCTCAGCGTACTCACCTGCGATCCGCAAATCACCGAGCGCGTGCACATGGTCTTCAACTACCTCACCGCACACGCCGAGATCGACGACTACCGCCCTCTTCTCGTCGCGCCACTCACCATGGCTGAAAGTTTTCTCGGCCTCATTCGCCGCGAAACCGAACACGCCAGGGCAGGCCGCCCCGCCCACATCGTCGCCAAGATGAATGCGCTCCTCGAGCCATCCGTAATTGACGCTCTGTATCAAGCCTCCAATGCCGGCGTTGAAATCGACCTGATCATTCGCGGCCTCTGCATCCTGCGCCCCGGCGTCAAAGGCATGTCCCACCGCATTCGCGTTCGCTCCGTCGTCGGCCGTTTCCTTGAACACTCGCGCATCTTCCACTTCGCCAATGGCGGCGACGACGAAATCTACCTCGGTTCCGCCGATTGGATGCCGCGCAATCTCTTCGAACGCTGTGAGGTCGCATTTCCCGTCCGCGATCCCGCAGCCAAAGCCCGCATCCACGACGAAATCCTGCCCGCATACCTCGCCGACACCGTCAAAGCGCGCCTTCAACAGCCTGACGGAACTTATCTGCGTGCGTCGCGAGTGCTCAAAGACTCCCCGGCCTTCTCCGCACAGGATTTCCTCGTGAAGCTTGCCGAAGGCAAGGCCGACCCCAGCGCCATCCCCCAGTCAACGCCCCCCAAGTCCGCCAAAGTCTCCTCAAAGGTCTCCGCCAGTCCCGAAACCAAAAAAGCCGACGCCGCCGACTGAGCAAGTCCCGATTCGTTCCTTGGCGCCTGCCCGCGAGCGCGGAGCGATGCGACGCTTTGGCGCCCCACCATGTAGAGGGTTTGGTTTATCTATGGCTTTTTATTCTGCGCGGCGTCCTGGCCAAGTACTAACTTCCGAATTGACCACAACGCAACCGGAACTCAGAAAAGCGCTTTCTTACTCCCTGGCTCGGAGTGCCACAATACAGCAATGGCAATTCGAATCAAGATGGTGACGAACGCTCTATACACTGCAGAACTTAGCGTGCCAGATATGCCTGCAGTGAAGGAACCGTGGTCGACGCCTGAACCAATGAGCATCGATCAAATCATCTCGGAGCTTCTTAACCGAGGTGCTCATCAGACTGATATCGGCGACGCCTTTAAGGCTGCCGATCCAGATTAGATGAGCAAATAAGCACTAGGTGCCACGCTCTCTCACACGTGTGTGCCCGGCGAATCACCGCCCACACTTCCTCTACTCGACTTCTGGCCATTTTCAAATCTTGCTCGGGCGAAGAAATAGAAAAGGAAGTGTAGGCCACAAACGGCCAGCGATGCCAGATCAGGCGGATGTTTGCTTGTGCGAAGCCGCAGTTGAGCGGCCTACTATCCAGTCGTGGTCCGTTTGAATAGCAATCACATCAATTCCTTGAATCGAGCTAAATTGCACATCCATTCAGATTAGAGGCGGATATTGTGAAGAAATATTATCCTGGATGGCCCATTACTATTCAGGCGGCATTGAGACGGTGGAGAGATTGAATGACAATCGGCGCCATCGACGAATCACAACGTAAAGCGGCGACAGTTGTGGGATTCTCTTATCTGTTTGCGCTGCCACCGGCGATCTTCGCCGAGTTCTATGTACGCAGCCATCTCATCGCCTTCGACAACGTCGCTCAAACGGCGCAGAACATCATGACCCACGAACGGCTTTTTCGTCTGGGCGTCGCCAGCAATCTCACGGTTTTCGTGGTCGATGTCGTCCTGATCATGGCTCTTTGCGTGGTCCTCATGCCGGTGAATCGAAGCCTCGCGTTACTGGCCACGGGCTGGGGGCTGATCGAGACGGCAATCCTCGTCGTCGTCACGCTCAGTGATCTCGAAGTTTTGCGGATACTGAGTGGCGCCGACTACCTACATGGATTCGAAGCGAACCAGTTGCAGGCACTGGCGAAACTGTCGCTCAGTGCGCATGCCGATACGTATAACGTCGGCCTGGTGCTCGCCGGGCTTCGAAGTACTGCCTTCTGCTATCTGTGGTTCAAGTCCGGCTTCATTCCAAAAGCATTGGCGGGATGGGGAATGGTTGCGTCGTTTCTGATGGGAGCGTGCGCATTCTCGTTCATCATCTTTCCGGAGTTTGCGAAGGTCATCCCGGTTGAGATTTATGGAGCTCCTATCTTCTTCTTCGAGATGACAATGGGATTCTGGCTCCTGCTGAAGGGATTACCGCCTTGCGGGGCTCCGCAAGTTGATTCAGTGAGTCGGAGCGCAGAGGAGTTGACATGACGCGGACCACAAACGCAAGGATTGCGGGATTCACTTACCTCTTCTACGCGGCGATTGGGATTTGCGGTGATCTGTTGATGCACCATGCGTTCGGCGGCGCGGACGATGCCACGACACTCGCGCGCTTTGGCGAGTACGCGACGGAAGTGCGAATCGACATCCTGATCAAGCTGCTCGAAGCCCTCTCGGCCCTCGTGCTGGCTGTTACGCTATACGGGATCACGCGCGACGAGGACCATGAGCTTGCAATGCTGGGCATGGTGTGTCGCGTTGCGGAAGGCGTGCTCGGCACGCTCAGTATTCAGAGCTACCTGGGATTGGTGTGGCTGGCGAAGGCAGGGGCCGGGCCGGGGGCGCTGGACCTGTCTACAACAAACGCGCTACGCACATTTCTGTTAATGCCGGTGCCGAGCGTACCCGTCGGTACAGTCTTTTTCGCGGTGGGGAGTACGATCTTTTCCTATCTCCTGCTGCGCGGACGGATGGTGCCTGTCTGGATCGCATGGCTGAGCCTGTTCGCATCGGGGCTGCTCGCGGTGGTACTGCCCCTGCAAGTCGCCGGTTTCTCCACGTGGCGGTTGACCGGATACTACCAATGGCTGCCGGCCCTCGTCGCACAAACCGCGCTTGCGCTGTGGCTGCTGATCAAAGGCGTGGCCACGCCCGGTGACGCGATAAGCGTTACACCGCAAGATGTATGAATGAATTGGATCCGAAATCATCAAAAGCGGTTGAATAACAATCGAGGCTTGTCGCAATCAACTGCGGACCGAACCCCAAAATGTGCTTCGGGGTTGGATAACCGTCTAATCGGAAATTACCAAGTAGTCAATAGGTGCGCGTGCATTGCTGTCCAAAACAGCGGATATCTGTTTTGACCCGAGAAATGTTAGAAGAGGCTGATCCCCAGTTACTCTGAAGTGGGTTCCCAGACAGGACCACATTCAAAGAAGAAAGGATCAGCCATGCTTCAAGTATGCAGTGTGTACTCGCAGCTTTTGCAACTGTTTTCTCGTGGGGAGTTTGCTCGTGCAGTCAAGCACCACCAGGCGGAGCGCAATGCCAAAGGCTTCAGCAGTTGGGAGCAATTTGTAGCCATGCTGTTTTGCCAGTTGGGGCATTTGAACTCGTTGCGCGAAGTATGCATGGGCCTGGCCAGTTGTGAATCTCCGCTGAAGCATCTGGGCATCAGTGCCACGCCGAAGAAATCGACCCTGGCGTATGCCAATGCCAACCGTCCCTGGGAACTGTACGAGTCGATTTTCATGCAGTTGCTGGAAAAGTGTCAGTTGGAAACGGCGGCGCACAGCCGTCGCAAATTCCGTTTCAAAAACAAGCTGATGATTCTGGACGGCAGCGTCATCGAGCTTTTGGCGACCATGTTCGACTGGGCCAAATATACGCAACAGAAGGGCGCGATCAAGCTGCATCTGTTGCTGGACCACGACGGCTACCTGCCCACGTTCGCGGTGGTGACGGAGGGAAAGTACTGCGAGTTGAACGTAGCGCGGGACTTGCGCCTGAAAGCGGGTACGATCCTGGCCGTCGACCGCGGCTATAACGATTATGTGTGGTTCGGCGAGTTGACGAAGGACGGGGTCTACTTCGTTACGCGGATGAAGACCAACACGGTCTACACGACCGTTGAGGAGTGTGCGGTTCCAGAAAAGGGTAACGTGATCAGTGACCAGATCATCTCTGTGCCTTCTTTGCGCAGGCATAGCGAGACGCCGGTGCTGTTCCGGCGAATCGAGTACTGGAACGCGGACAAGGAAGAGATCCTGGTCTTCTTCACCAACCTGCTCCACCTGGCAGCCTCGACGGTGGCTGCGATCTATAAGGACCGCTGGCAAATAGAACTGTTTTTCAAGGCACTGAAGCAAACCGCAAAAGTGAAGTCGTTCCTCGGCACCAGCGCCAATGCAGTCAAGACGCAGATATGGACGGCGTTGATCGCCATGCTGATCCTGAAGTACCTGCAGATGAAATCCAGCTTCGGTTGGTCGCTCTCCAATCTGGCCGCTCTGCTTCGCCAACAGCTGTTCATCTTCAGAGACATGTGGGCATGGCTCGATACTCCTCTGGAAGGACCGCCAGCCGCACGGCAACTCTGCGAACAGTTACCGATGCCGATGACGTGGTGAAAGACTTGGACAGCAGCGAAAGAATAAAAGTCAGATAATCCAATAGCTCAGCACTTACATGCCAACTACTTGGACAGCAGGATGCCGAACAGATAGAAATCTTCCCAGAGCGACTCATCGACAGAACCTGCCACTATCGGCGAGGGAAGATCTCCATGTCCTCTGAAATCAACTGCGCGGATCTACAGAATCGCTGTCTTGGACAAGAGTGGTGCGCGTGGTGTTGGCGAAAGAGCAATTTCCGGTTGGGCCACGACTCGCCCACAACGATTTCTCCTTGGTCGGTCCGACCAGTTATGACCGCGCAACCATCTAGCAGAACGGCAGTTCGTTGTCATTGCGTTGAAGAGTTCCCAATGGAAAATCGGGTGTTAGCCAAATGTTCGCTTAAGTGAGACGATTCTGGGCTGCTCACCGCCCCTTCGGGATTCCGCTAACCTCGGCGGAGATAACGCCAAATCCGTGAGTTCTGACTGGATTGCCTACCGGGGCGGTTCTCGCTGTCATTGCTGGCAATGGGTTCCATCCATGGCGATTCGCCAGCTGACGACTGACTTCGCACTGCACCGCTTCAAAATAAATCCGTTCCACTTTGCAGATAATTAGCCCCGAATGGCGCACGATAAATATAGGAGAGCCCAAGTCGGGACGGCCCCGGCATCAGAGATCACCGAGATCGCTTGGAGAGGAGTACCACCCCCCCGGTCAAAATAAATATTTCTGTGGAAATTTGCAGATCATTATGCGGTTTTGTGAAACACCCAACCGCACGATCGCCCTGTTTACAGGCCACCTGAGAGGAACAGGAAGGGTACGGGCTTCAGCCCTTACCTCCCCTCGCTTCCCCGAAACAGAAACATAGTTGTCATCTTGAGCGGAGTGAAACGGAGTCGAAAGATCTGCGGTTGTTCTTCGGCAGACAAGCTTCCGCTGTATGACAGCCCGGGCCGGAGACCCCGGTCATCAAGATCGCTTGCTGAGGGGTACCCCCGGTCAAAATAAATATTTCTGTGGAAATTTGCAGATAATTACGAGGTTTTGTGAAACACCAGTCGACCATGGATCAAGCCACCTCGCCGGGGAACAGACCAGCCGGCACGCAGACTGGCTGCGCAACACAAAGCCCAGAGTCGACTTTGATCTCTGGGCTTTGTTACTGCAAACGTTGTGCAACCTTTCGGTTACTGATTATTTCCCCCGTTCAGTTCACTCGCCACAGGTCCCAGGTAACCAAACAAGCCGTCTGCCCCACCGTTAGGACCGGCCGTAAAGTAAAGCTGCGAAAAAACCGGAGGCGGCGTGCCCCTTGTGTCGTAGTTATTTGGAGATGCCCCATTCCCCGGGGCGATCGCCCACAGCCCGTTAATAGCCAGCGTCGCTCCTGCAACATTTTTCATCTGCCCAAGAAACTTCCCGCTCGCGACGTCAAATGCGGCAATCGTCCCGCTGTTCTGTGAAGATCCGGCACCCGCAAACTGACCGATCAGCAAATTGTGGCTGAACACGCCAAAATCCAACGGAGCAAGAGCCACGCCCCATGGCGCATTGAGCCACGGGCCACTTTCCAGGCTCCGCAACAGCAGACCATTGGAAGAATAGATATCCACCCTGCCTAAGCCAGGCCCGTCTGTCTCGATCGGGTTGCCATCCTCGTGCAGCGCATAGGTGACAACAATGTCGTTGCCGATATTCTGCACGTTAAAGGGTACATAGTTGGCGGGAAGTCGAGCATCAGTGAATGGTTTGCCAAGATCGTTCCCGTTGCTTCCCTGAATCGCCGGCAGATTCACCTTGTGAAAGGCGTTGTCCCACACATCCACTCTTCCCTTCGAGAAGTTGGCCGCGTAGAGATACCGCTTCCCGTTGATTGTGGCGCTCGTGAGTCCGGTAAAGACCGAGCCATCCGTGGTCTTCACCGTGATCACAGAATGCAGAGAAGGCGGGTTGGCGCCGGTAGCCACACCGACCGTTGGGTTCCATCCTGAGATCGTGCCGTCAATAGTCGCAAACAGAAAGGCCGCGGGTTTCCCCGGTGCCAGCAGAAAGTCCGTCGTGCTTTGGTTGGAGATGGTGCCGGTCGGCGTCCCGGCCTTGAACGGCCCATTGGTTGGGTTTGATCGAGGAATCGAGACATCGAGCGGAATGACCGTTCCCGCACCTCCGTAGAGGCTGCTGAACCCTGAGCCATTATCCGCGACCCACCACGGACTCCCGGCCGCCCGCGACATGCCCCAGGGATTTACGAGAAACTTGTCTGTGACAGGGGCTTTTCCAACTCGATTCGAAACGAGATTAACCTGCGTATAGTGCTGGGCGTTCGCAAAGGTTGCAACCGACATGGCCAACGATGCTGCAATGGGGAAAATGGGGAACTTCTTCATTACTGGCCTCCGAATGGTTAGGCCCCGCCTTGAGCAGTAGCCGTGCAGCCGACAAACCTGGGAGCAGCGGTTGGGCTTCCTACGGGGAACCTCAGAAAGCCCACAGCGAGGGTATTCGCAACGCTGCATGACGGATGTCAATAATCTGTAATTGCATTGTCTCCAGATTTAAATCCCGGGCGGGCATGTAAGCTTCCCCACCTTGCACAAATTTCCTTCCCGCTTGCTACAGTCGAGACAGCTTCACATCCGTTTCTGGGAGGCAACGCAGGACTCCGCGCTGCAGCCCGGAAACTCCGGAGGCCGCCGTGGCAGAATCCGAACCGCAAGTCTTTTCGAATATTGCGCCTGAACAATACAGCCGATTGATTGACCAAGCCAGGGCCGCAGGCATCGACCTCAGCGGCAATACCGGAACCGTCACCAAATTCGGTGTCGAGGTTTCCTGGAACTGCTCGCCCGAAAAACGTGAGTTGGTTCTGCAATGCCACCGCACCCCGTTCTTCGTCAAAGCCGACAACGTCAACTCAAAACTCCAATCTCTCGTGAAAGATACCCTCGCGAAGGGTTGAGCGATCTTCCACCCCCAGAAGCGCGCACCACCAGCCCGCCCGCTTCTGCCCGTCTACAATGAAGAAAGTGCCACCTCCCCTGGCCAATCCGCAGGCGAGAAAACCAAGCCCCCGCACAACTTCGTCAAGCCCGTCGCCTCGTCGAAGCGCCTGCAGTCATCCGCCTCTGGCACTTAGCGAGCCTCGACGCACCAACCGTCGCTGTTGTCTGGACACTCGCTTTCGCACGGTCCGCGCGAGTGCATCTGCCCTCCTGGGTTCCGCTCCTCATCGCGCTTGGCACATGGACCGTTTACATCGGCGATCGCATGCTCGATGCCCGATCAAGCCTGA